>NZ_JBXSOU010000017.1:0-128196 GCF_057784395.1 Martinezella sp. CNPSo 3957 | reverse complement strand
GTACCGAGGCTCGATTTTGGCCACCTTTCTTTCCTTTTCGCTCCGGCGCGCGATTTGATATCACCGTTCTCGAATCGCACGAAGATCAGGGAGAGGACATGTCATTCTACCGCAATGGAACGCTGCTGCTCGCGGCGTTCCTTTTGAGCGCGCCAGCGGCGCATGCAGCAACAACGCAAGATGACCCTTCCAAGATCGATCTCGCCAAGCTGATCGAGTGCACGACATACGACGTGCCGAGCTACAATAATTTCGCCCTATGGCTGACCGGGCCAGAAAGCGCCAAAGCCATGAAGCAGTTCGGCATCAGCGAGCTGCCGTCGGACAATCCCTTTCTGCGCGAATTCCAGCTTTCGATGCCCCTGACCGTCTTCGGACGGCGGACGAACAGGATCGTCTTTACCTCCACAGGCCCCCTCGCCGTGCTCGATGAGGCAGACCCTCATTCGCTGGCCAAACAGCTTGGCGCGACGGCCTCGGTCGACCAGCCGAACAAGTTTCTCGGCGAGAAGGTCGTCCTGTCACACAAGGATCAGCAGGCAAATTCGGACACCGTGTTGGAAACGCGCATCTCGCTCAACGTCTCCACAGTCGATACCCATCCCGGTAAGACGCTGGCCGGTTGCAGCTATTCCATCGAGGTCGAATAGGCCCTTACGGCTAGCCGGCTGCATTCCGTGGCCTATCTTCTTCCCCATCGCTCGACAGCCCTATCTGCTTTGGGTAATTTTCTTTAATATGGAATGGTTTAGTGTCGATGCAAATGAACCATCCGGGGGGATGCCATGGCCGACGCCACGCTCGTGAACCGTATGCAACTGCCGAGACCGGACGTGACGCCGGACGAGGCGGCCGAAATCCTACAGACGCATTACGGCCTGAGCGGGACGCTGACCGAGCTCGGCAGTCAGCAGGACCGCAACTACCGCATCGATGCCGGCGATAATGCCTATGTGCTGAAGATCTGCCGGGCGGAATACGAGCTGGTCGAGCTTGAGGCGCAGAACGCCGCGATCCGTCACCTGCACACCAAGCCGGACGCGCCGCGCGTGCCTGAAGTCGTGCCCTCTCTCAATGGTCGCGATATTCTCACCGTTACCCTTCGTGAACAGGATTATCTCGTTCGGCTGCTCGGCTTTCTTCCGGGCCAGACGCTGACACGGCGCAAGCATCTGCCGCCTGCCGCAGCCGCAGGCTTAGGCGCGCTTTCGGCCCGGCTTGCCCGAGATCTTGCCGATTTCGACCATCCCGGCCTTCATCGAAACCTGCAATGGGACCTGCGGCGCGCCGGGCCGGTCGCCGTGCAACTGCTGTCGGCGATCACGGACCACGAGGCACGCGATCGCATCGCCAAGGCAATGGTGGCGGCCGTCAAGCGTATCCAGCCGCTGGCAAGCGAATTGCGCGTGCAGCCGGTGCATCACGATGTCACCGACGACAACGTCGTCAGCCATCCGGATGCGCATGGACAGCTCGTGCCCGATGGCGTCATCGATTTCGGTGATATCATTCAGGGCTGGTTGGTCGGCGATCTCGCCGTCACCTGCGCATCATTGCTGCACCATGCGGACGGCAACCCCTTCTACATCCTTCCCGCCATCAAGGGCTATCATGCCGTCTATCCGCTGACAGAGGCAGAGGGCAAGGCGCTTTGGCCGCTGATCGTCGCGCGCGCCGTCATCCTTGCCGCCAGCAGCGAACAACAGCTCGCCATCGACCCCGACAATGAGTATGTGCGCGGCAATCTCGACTTCGAGCGCGAGATTTTCGATGTCGCGACCGGCGCACAGCCGGATGTGATGGAAGCCGCGATCCTCAAAGCGATCGGCTTCGATGTCGCGCCAATTACGATCGACGGCTGGGCGCCGCTGCTGCCCGACATCGATCCCTCGCGGATTGCCGCCATCGATCTTTCCGTCACCGGCCCCGACTTTATCGACGGCAACTGGCAGAAGCCGGATATGGACTGGCGGCTGCTTGCCCAGACGGCAATCGCGTCGGGGACTGCCGCAACGCGCTACGGCGAATTCCGCCTTTCCCTTGCCGCGCCGCTTAACATGGTACAGCCGCAGAATTTCGCCCTGCATTGCGATATCTGCCTGCCGGCTGGGGCGACGGTTGCAGCTCCCTTTCCCGGCCTTCTGCAACGGCAAGGCCAGCATTTCGTGCTGGTCGGCGACGAAGTGAGCCTGCATCTCGACGGCATCGAGAGTGCTCTTGAGGACGGAGCGGCCGTCGAGCAAGGAGCTACGATCGGGACCATTGGCAGCGAGGGCTCTGCAATCGGGGGATTGCGCATCCAGCTTTGCCGCGTGCCCGGCCTTGTGCCGCCGCTCTTCGCGACGGCGGACCAGGCGGAGGGCTGGTCAGCCATATCGCCGTCGCCTGCTGCTCTCTTGAACCCGGCCTGCGAAGCGCCGCGGCCGGATCCATCCGCGCTGCTATCATTGCGCAACGCCCGCTTCGCCAAGCCGCAGAAGCACTATTACGAGTTCCCGCCGCAGATCGAGCGCGGGTGGCGCGAATTCCTGTTCGACACGCGGGGACGCTGCTACCTCGACATGGTCAACAACGTGACGACGCTTGGCCACGCCTATCCGCGCCTGACGGCAGCGATCGCCCAGCAATGGTCTCGCCTCAATACCAACTCCCGCTTCCACTATGCCGCTGTCGCGGAATTCTCCGAGCGGCTGGCAGCGCTGGCGCCTGATGGACTCGACAGCGTCTTCCTCGTCAATAGCGGCTCGGAAGCCAATGATCTTGCGATCCGCCTTGCCTGGGCGCACACGGGCAAGAGGAACATGCTCTGCCTGCTGGAGGCCTATCACGGGTGGACCGTTGCGAGCGATGCCGTCTCCACCTCGATTGCCGACAATCCGCAGGCGCTGACGACGCGGCCGGGCTGGGTGCATCCCGTCCTGTCTCCCAATACCTATCGCGGCCCGTTCCGCGGTCCGGATTCGGGGATCGACTATCTCAACGACGTCACGGCCAAGTTGCAGGCCATCGATGAAAAGAGAGAGGGGCTTGCCGGCTTCATCGCCGAGCCGGTCTATGGCAATGCCGGCGGTATCGCGCTGCCGCATGGCTATCTTGCCGGCGTCTACGATGCAGTACGGCAGCGTGGCGGCCTTTGCATAGCCGACGAAGTGCAGGTGGGCTACGGCCGGCTCGGCGAACACTTCTGGGGTTTCGAAACCCAGGGCGTCGTGCCCGATATCATCACAATCGCCAAAGGCATGGGCAACGGCCATCCGCTCGGCGCCGTCATCACCCGACGCGAGATCGCCGAATCGCTGGAAAAGGAAGGCTATTTCTTTTCTTCCGCCGGCGGCAGCCCGGTCAGCTGCGTCGTCGGCCTCACCGTTCTCGATATTCTCAAGGACGAGAATCTGCAGGAAAATGCCCGCGTCATCGGCGACCGGCTGAAGGCTGGCCTGATCGCTCTCATGGATCGATTCCCGCTGATCGGCGCCGTGCATGGCACGGGGCTTTATCTCGGCGTCGAATTCGTGCGCGATCGCGAAAGCCTGACGCCGGCCACCGAAGAGACGGCTGCGATCTGCGAGCGCCTGCTCGATCTCGGAGTCCTCATGCAGCCGACCGGCGATCACCTGAACGTGTTGAAGATCAAGCCGCCTCTATGCCTCGCACCCGAGAGCTCCGATTTCTTCGTGAAGGCCCTGGAAAAGGTGCTGGAAGATGGATTTTGACGACCCCGGCGCGCCATTAACCATTTAGGTGTTTTAGCGGCGCGTGAATTTTAATGTTGCCGGGGCATTGTCGAATCTCGCGCCAATTCCTATCTGTTGCTCGGTGATCGGCGAGCCGTACCGACACGGGTAGCAAGACGAAGGTTTTAAGACAACCTTCCCCGCAATCCGCCAGGTTCGGAATTTTATTTTCCCGATCGTCGACATTTTGACATCTTTCGGAATATGTTTCTGAGGATGCAATTGCTATTATCTACTAATATAGTGGATAATGGTGCACTCACCGGGTCTCTGCTACTGAGACCCTAACAAGTACAACGCCAATTGAGGAAGTGACATGCTGAATAGAAAAGTCATTGCTTCGTTCCTTGGGCGGCCCGTGCTTGGCAATGACCGTTCGGGCGCGCTCTCCCGCCCGTGCTGTCGAATGTGACGTTCGTCCTCCTTCCCGGAATAAGACAGTCAATTCGCCATGTCTGCGCCGTGCGTGCGCAGAGGGAGTCTATTTATGAAGAAGCAAGTCATCGAATACGCCGGCGTTCCCGTCGGCATCGTCGTTCCTGATCAGGATCGGCTCAAGTTCATCGCTGTAAAATATCATGTCCATGATCTGGACGAGCAGCATTTCAGAAATGCGGACGAAGTGAAGCTTGCGATCCGCGACCTTCTCTCCCGCCAGCAGGCAAAACCGATCCATGTTTGATGGATCGGATTACCTGCGCTTTTACTCAATCCCATCCCCAGCCCTCACCCTTTGATAGAATCAGGGTGGGGGCTTTTTTATTTGAGGCCATCGCATGGCTTCTTTCGAAGGAAGCTTCCACCGGCTCCTTATGAAACGCCAAAGCTCCGAAGCCTCCAGCCCTGCACCGCTTGGGTCGAACAAACCCATCTTGTCTTTTCCCCCTCTTTACGATCCTATCGCCATAACGACCTCGCGTTGCAACGGCGAAGGATTTTTCATTGGCTGATCTCCTCAATCTCCTGACCGATGTCGAAGGCGTCGCTGTCGGTCATTCGACCGATCTTGCGCTCGGCTCGGGCGTCACCGCCATCGTCTTCGATGAGCCGGCTATCGCCTCCTGTACCGTTCTCGGCGGCGCGCCAGGCGGACGGGATACTGCATTGCTGGACCCTGCAATGACGGTCGGCACCGTGGATGCTCTCGTGCTCTCAGGCGGCTCGGCCTTCGGGCTCGATGCCGCCGGCGGCGTGCAGGCCGGCTTGAGGGAAATCGGCCGCGGTCTGAAAGTTGGCAACGCGCTGGTGCCGATCGTGCCGCAGGCGATCCTGTTCGATCTCATCAACGGCGGCAACAAGGATTGGGGGCTGCACTCGCCCTATCGCGATATGGGATATGTCGCCTTCAAGGCCGCGGATAAAGGACCCTTTGCACTTGGAAGCGTCGGCGCCGGCACGGGCGCCACGACGGCGACAGTCAAAGGCGGGCTCGGCTCGGCAAGTGCCGTCAGCAGCAGGGGATACAGGATCGCCGCCATCGCTGCCGTCAATGCACTCGGTTCAGCCACCATCGGCGACAGCCCGCATTTCTGGGCGGCGCCCTTCGAAGAAGACGACGAATTCGGCGGCCTCGGTACGCCGCAGGTGGTCGATTCTCGCCTGCAGCTGAAGGGCACCAACATCACCGCCACGACCATCGGCGCTGTCATAACCGACGCCCAGTTGACCAAGGCAGAGACGCATCGCCTGTCCATCTCAGCCCATGACGGCTTCGCCCGGGCGCTCCTGCCGACGCATCTGCCGCTCGACGGCGATACTGTATTTGCCGCCTCTACCGGTAAGCATTCCCGCGACGATATGCCTGGTTTCATGGAGCTTTGCCACCTTGCCACTATCGTCATGGCGCGCGCTATCGCCCGCGGCGTCTATGAGGCGACGGCACTGCCGGTCGAGGGTGGGCAAGCGGCGTGGCGGGATCGCTTCGCCAACCTGGTCGTCTAAAGGGAGATCCCGCGCATGCAGATCCGCGCGCTGATCTATTTCGACGAGCTGGTGCGCACCAATTCGATGCGCCAGGCGGCCGAAAACCTGAACGTGGCGCCGACGGCCATCAGCCGCCAGATCGAGAATCTCGAATATCATTTCGGCACGCAGCTGGTCGAACGCAGCGCCCGCGGCATCAAATTGACGGCTGCCGGCGAATTGCTGGCGGAACGCGCGGGCCGGACGCTGCGCGAGCTCGATCATGTGCACCAGTTGATCGAAGACCTGAAGGGTCTGCAGCGCGGGACGGTCAGTATCTATGCCAACGGCGCGTCGGTCGCCAATATCCTTGCTCCAGCGCTGGCCGAGTTCAGCTTGCGCTATCCGCGTCTGCGCTTCGAAGTGACCATTACCAGCGCTCGCGGCGCCATCGAGGCCGTCAACAATGCCGAGGCCGATATTGCGGTGACGCTGTTTGCCCCGCCGCTTTCCGGCACAAAGGTGCGCCTGCGGTCCGAGCTCGTCTATGACGTGATCGCCGCTTCCTCCCATCCGCTTGCTGCCGCCAGCGAGATCACGCTAGATGAAATTGCGTCACACGCGCTTGCCGTCCCCGATCGCTCCTTCGGCGCAAGGCAGGCCTTCGACGCGCTGTTCGAACGTGAGGGGCTGAGGCTCGATCCAGTCTTTGAGACCGGCTCGCTGGAAATGCAGAAGGAGCTGGTGCTGCGGGGCGCAGCAATTACCATGCTGCCGGCGCTGACCGTTCAAAGGGAGATCGAAGCGGGTCAGCTCGTCGCACGACCCGTCGCGAGCGGCATGGGGGTGCGGACGCCGGTCGACCTCTGCGTCGCACCTGATCGCCCGCTCTCCTTCGCGGCCGGCAAGCTGCTCGATTTCATCGAGCGCTTCATGCGCAAGCAACTTTCCGCCAAGGGGAGGCGGGATTGAACCCAACACTGTAGAAGACAAGACCAGTGTAGCGGTTTCGGCTACACCGAGCACACATTTTCGGAATTGTGTGTGCGCCTATGAGATGACACTATCCTGAAAAAGACCGCAGGCCGGAGGGAAAGCCGGACATGCGGGCAAAAGCAAGGGAACCGACATGCCCAAGTTTTCACGCCCGAGCCTGGGCGACGTCGCGCGCCGGCTTGCCTATGGCGCCACAGTTTCCGCCGGCCTGCTGATGATGATGGGCCTCACACAGGCTGAGGCCGCGAAGACAACTCTCAATCTTGGCATGAGCGTCGAGCCGACGGGCCTCGATCCGACGATCGCCGCGCCCGTGGCAATCGGCCAGGTCACCTGGCAGAATATTTTCGAAGGGTTGGTTGCGATCGACGAAAACGGCAAGATCGTGCCGCAGCTTGCCAAGAGCTGGGAAATCTCGCCTGACGGCCTGACCTATACGTTCAAACTGCAGACCGGCGTGAAATTCCATGACGGCGAAGCCTTCGATTCAGCCGCGGCGAAGTTCACGCTGGATCGTGCCCGCGGTGGCGATTCCGTCAATCCGCAGAAGCGCTTCTTTGCGACTATCGCCTCGATCGACACGCCGGATGCGGAGACGCTGGTCCTGCATCTTTCTTCGCCGACCGGCAGCCTACTCTATTGGCTGGGCTGGCCGAGCTCCGTCATGGTCGGGCCGAAGTCCTCTGCCAATAACAAGACGACGCCCGTCGGCACCGGACCGTTCAAATTCTCCTCCTGGACGAAGGGCGACCATGTCGACCTCGTCAAGAACCCGGACTACTGGAACAAATCTGCTGACGTGAAGCTCGAGAAGGTGACCTTCCGTTTCATTTCCGATCCGCAGGCGGAGGCCGCGGCACTGAAAGCCGGTGATCTCGATGCCTTTCCGGAATTCGCCGCGCCGGAGCTCATGAGTTCCTTCGAGGGCGATGCCAGGCTGACGACCAAGATCGGCAACACCGAGCTGAAGGTCGTGGCCGGCATGAACAACACCCGCAAGCCTTTCGACGACAAGCGCGTGCGCCAGGCGCTGATGATGGCGCTCGATCGCAAGACGATCATCGAAGGCGCCTGGTCCGGCTTCGGCACCGCGATCGGCAGCCACTACACGCCGAACGATCCCGGCTACAAGGATTTGACAGGCACGCTGCCTTATGATGCCGCCAAGGCCAAGGCATTGCTTGCCGAAGCCGGCTATCCAAATGGTTTCACCTTCACCATCAAGACGCCGCAAATGGCCTATGCGCCGCGCAGTGCTCAGGTGATGCAGGCGATGTTTGCCGATATCGGCGTGACGATGAATATCGAGCCGACGGAATTCCCGGCGAAATGGGTGCAGGACGTTTTCACCGGCCGCAATTACGACATGACCATCGTCGCCCATGCCGAGCCGATGGATATCGATATCTATTCGCGCGATCCCTATTACTTCAACTACAAGAACCCGGCCTTCAACGAGTTGATGAAGAAGATCCAGCTCACCGCCGATCCCGCCGAGCAGAACAAGCTCTATGGCGAGGCGCAAAGCATTCTTGCCGAGGATGTGCCGTCGCTCTTCCTGTTCGTCATGCCGAAGCTCGGGGTGTGGGACAAGAAGCTGAAGGGTCTCTGGGAGAACGAACCGATCCCGTCCAACGTGCTGACCAACGTTTCCTGGGAAGACTAAGCTCTTTGCCTGCAGGCGCGGATGGGCGGATCGCTTCGCCCGCCGCGAACCCTTTCGAAGCCAACCATTTCGATGCCGGGCATGGTCGGCCATGGACTTGCTATGATCGTACTGCTCACCCGCCGGATTTTCGGACTTGTGCTGACGCTGATTGCCGTCTCGCTGCTGATCTTTGCCGTCATGGCGCTGCTGCCGGGCGACCCGGCCGCGATCACGCTCGGCACCTCGGCGACGCCGGAAACGCTTGCCGCGCTCCGGCATGATATGGGGCTCGATCAGCCGCTGATCGTGCGGTACGGGCAATGGCTCGCCGGCGCGCTGACGGGTGATCTCGGCACGTCCTATACCTATGGTGTTCCGGTCGTAGGCCTGATTGCCGAGCGGCTTGCCGTCACCCTGCCGCTTGCGCTGCTTGCCATCCTGTTGTCGGTTCTTGTCGCCGTGCCGCTCGGTGTTGCGGCAGCGGCAAGACGCGGCGGCGTCTTCGATATCATCGCCACACTATTTTCGCAGATGGGCATCGCCGTTCCGGGCTTCTGGGTCGGCCTCTTGCTGGTGCTTGTGTTTGCCACATCGCTCGGCTGGATGCCGGCGGGCGGTTTTCCCGGTTGGGAGAGCGGATTCTGGCCTGCCGCGAAGTCGCTGGTGCTGCCGGCCGCCGCCCTTGCACTGCCGCAGGCGGCGGTGCTGACCCGTGTGACGCGCTCGGCCGTGCTCGATACGTTGCATGAGGATTTTGCCCGCACCGCGATCGCCAAGGGTCTATCGCGCAGCCGCGTGCTCTGGGGACATGTGGTGCCGAATGCGCTGGTGCCTGTGCTGACCATTCTCGGACTGCAATTCACCTTTCTCGTCGCCGGCGCCGTACTGATCGAAAATGTCTTCACCCTGCCCGGCCTTGGCCGCCTCGCCTATCAGGCACTCAGCCAGCGCGACGTCATCGTTCTGCAGGACGTCGTGCTGTTCTTCGCCGGCCTCGTCATCGTCGTGAATTTTCTGGTCGATCTCTCCTATCTCGCCATCGATCCCCGGCTGCGAGCGGGAGGTGCGCGATGACTACAGTCGACACCAAAGTTGCCGCACCGTCTTCCCGCCGCCGTTTTCGGGCGCTGCGGCGAATGAATCTCATCGTCGGCGCCGTCATCATCCTTGCGCTCTTCTGCGTCGCTCTCCTCTCGCAGTTCTGGACGCCGGTGCCGCCCGCGAAGATGCAGATCCTTCACAAGCTGCAGCCGCCCCTTGGCTTCGGGCTTCTCGGCACCGACCAGATCGGCCGCGACGTCCTGTCGATGCTGATGGCGGGCTGCTGGAATTCGCTTTCGATCTCGGTGTCATCCGTCGCGATCGGCGGAACAATCGGAACGATCATCGGCGTTTCCGCCGCCGCCCAACGCGGCCTGTTCGAGGCGCTCGTCATGCGGGCCTGCGACGTGATCTTCGCCCTGCCGCCGATCCTTTCGGCCATGATCCTCGGTGCATTTCTCGGGACCGGTCGCTCCACGGCCATCATCGCCATCGCCGTCTTCATGGTGCCGGTCTTTGCCCGTGTCGCGCTCGGTGCGGCCCTGCAGGCCTGGAGCCGCGACTATGTGCTGGCGGCGCGCGCCATCGGCAATACGCAGCTTTCCATCACGCGCCGCCATGTCCTGCCGAACATCATGGGCAGCATCATCGTCCAGGCGACGATCCAGCTCGGCCTTGCGATCCTGACGGAAGCCGGACTTGCCTTCCTGGGCTTGAGCGTGCCGCCGCCTGCACCGACCTGGGGGCGGATGCTGGCCGATGCGCAGACCTATTTCCACGTGGCGCCATGGCTCGCCCTGCTGCCGGGGCTTGCCATCGCGCTCTCCGTACTTGGCTTCAACCTGCTCGGCGACGGGCTGCGCGATCTCCTCGACCCCCGCGAGGCGACGCGCTGATTGCGATATAAAGAGTATAGATCATGACCGAACCTACCGATCTTTCCATCCGAGACCTCCGGCGCAAGTTCGCCGACAAGAGCCTGTCTCCCAGCGAATACTGGCTGGCGCTCGAGACGCATATCGAGGCATGGGAGCCAACAATATCAGCTCTCTATGCCTATGATCCCGAGGATGCCCGCAAGCAGGCAGATGCCTCTACGGAGCGCTGGGCGAAGGGCGCGCCGCTTGGGACCCTGGACGGGATTCCGGTGACGCTGAAGGAGCTGATCGCCACCAAGGGTCAGCCGGTGCCGCTCGGCACCGCGGCCGTCGAGCTCATTCCCGCTGCCGAGGACGCGCCGATCGCCGCCCGCATGCGCGAGGATGGCGCGGTGATTTTCGCGAAAACCACCTGCCCCGATTACGGCATGCTCTCCTCCGGCCTTTCGAGCTTTCACAAGCTCAGCCGCAACCCCTGGGACCCCAGCCAGAATCCGGGCGGCTCCAGCGCCGGTGCCTCGGCCGCGGCAGCTGCCGGCTACGGACCACTGCATATCGGCACCGATATTGGCGGCTCGATACGCCTGCCAGCTGGCTGGACCGGCATTTTTGGCTTCAAGCCGAGCAATGGCCGTATTCCGATCGATCCCTATTATCTCGGGCGATGCGCCGGACCGATGACCCGCACGGTCGAGGATGCCGCCTTTTCCATGGCGACGCTCTCGCGGCCCGACTGGCGCGACAGCACCAGCCTGCAGCCAAACGGGATCGACTGGATGGATCTCGGTATCGACGTCCGAGGCATGAAGATCGGCCTGACGCTTGATGCTGGCTGCGGCCTGCCTGTCGAGGACGAGATACGCGATGTGGTCACCGCTGCCGCCAAGCGCTTCGAGGAAGCGGGCGCCATCATCGTCGATGTCGCGCCGGTGCTGACGAGGCAAATGCTGGATGGGCTCGACGCCTTCTGGCGCGCCCGCTTCTGGGGCGACATGACGGCCTTGAGCGAGGAACGCCGCAACAGCATCCTGCCCTATATCTATAGCTGGGCGAAGGGCGGCGCAGAGATCAGCGGCGTCGATGCCGTTCGTGGCTTCAACCAGACCTACGAGATGCGCAAGAGCTGCGCCAAGCTCTTCGCAGAGGTGAATGCCGTGCTTTCGCCGACCAATCCGATCGTCTCCTATCCCGCCGAATGGGCCTCACCCACCAACGACCCGGCGCGACCTTTCGAGCACATCGCCTTCACTGTTCCGTGGAACATGTCGGAGCAGCCGGCTGCGTCGATCAATTGCGGCTTCTCCCGCTCCGGCATGCCGATCGGCATGCAGATCATCGGTCCGCGCTTCGACGACATGCTGGTGCTTCGCCTCTCGAAAGCCTTCGAGGACTGGACCGGCGGCGTGACGAACTGGCCGAAGCGGCCGGCGTGAACAGAACTTGAAGTCAGCCAGCTAGTCCAGCGACAACGGCACGGAAAGACCGACCTTGACCCGGTCCATGGTCACAAGCGACTTGAACTTGGTGACATTCGGATTGTCGTAGAACAGGCGCCGGGCCACCTCCTCATAGGCGGACATGCTGGGGACGACGATGATGAGCACGAAATCGGCCTCGCCGGTGACACAGTAGCATTGCTGCACTTCCGGCGCTTCGAGGAAGCTGCGCTTGATCGCGTTGATGAGGTCGTACCGCTCGTTTGCGATATGCACCTCGACGATGATGGTAATCGGCAGGCCTATTGCCGCCGGATCGACGACCGCGATATTGGCCTGGATGACACCGCTTTCCTGCATGCGCTTGATGCGCCTCTGCACAGCCGGCGCCGACAGGTTGATCCGCTCACCGATCTCGCGTTGCGGAACCGTACTGTCCTTCTGCAATATCTCGAGAATTGCCAGATCGAATTCATCGAGATCGGCGGGTTTGCGCATTTCAATACATCCTTACCGCAAAGAGGAAACAAAATTGCATGAAAGCCGTCAAAATGGAGCCAAATCCTCTTCCCCAATGTACTAGCTTTGCGCCACACATCATCTGACTTGCAAAGGCACGAGAATGTCACAACCGGACACCGAATACGATATGCGCAGCGCAAGCCTCGGAGAAAGCGCCGATACGAAGGGTTTTCTTCTCGGCGTAATGGCGATGGTTCTCGCGGCGCTGGCCATGAGCATCTCGCCGAGCCTCGTGCGCCTCGCCGATGTCGGGCCTTTCGCCAGCGCCTTCTGGCGTGTCTTCCTGGCGCTGCCGATCCTTTGGATATGGATGCGCTATGCGGAGGTCGCGGAGCCCAATGCGCCTCGCGCCAGTTTCACGATACCGACCATTCTCGCCGGCATCGCCTTCACGGGCGACCTGTTCTTTTGGCATCTCTCGATCATGCGGACGACGATCGCCAACGCCACCTTCTTCGCGACGATGGCGCCGCTATGGGTCGTGATCTTCGGCTGGCTTCTGCTGAGGCAAAGGGTCGGTCGCGCCACGCTTCTTGGCCTCCTCGTCTGCCTTGCGGGCGGCACGGCGCTCGTCGTCCAAAGCCTGGCATTCAATCCGGACCGGGCGGTCGGCGATGCTCTCGCCATCATCACCGGCGCGTTTTTCGGCCTTTATTTCCTGGCGGTCGGCGCGGCGCGCCCCGGGACCAACGCCGCGCGCGTCACCTTCGAATTGAGCATCATAACGTCGGCGATCCTGTTCCTGATCGCCTTCTTCTTCGAGCCGCGCATATTGCCGCAGTCGATCGCGGGATGGTGCGTGCTGCTGGCACTCGGCCTCATCAGCCATGCCGGCGGACAGGGACTGCTTTCGGTCGCGCTCGGAAGATTGCCGACCGTATTCTCCTCTCTTGTCATTTTCCTGGAGTCGATCGCAGCCGCCCTTTTCGCCTGGTTCCTATTCGGCGAAAACGTCACGCTGTTGCAGGCGCTTGGCGGCATCGTCATCGTCGCCGGCATCTGGATCGCGCGCCCTCGCACGCCGTAAGACCGCCGCCACGGCAAATGCCGGATGGGTTGTCGCTACAGGGTTTCGGAGCGCAGTCAGTCGATGAAACGGCGATAGCCGGTCGGCCTTTCATAAAGCCAGCCGATGCGCTCGATGGCGGCGGCGAAATTCTCACGGGCGACGGTCATGGTATGGCCGTTGGCGTGAACAATGGTTTCCGGATCTTCCATGATCGCCACATGCCCCTTCCAGAAGACGAAATCGCCGCGCTTCAGCTCCTCGCGCTCGATTGGCTGGCCAAGGCCAGCGGCCTGCATGTCGGTATCGCGCGGCGCGGCACGGCCCGTCATCGACAGCGCCAGCTGTACCAGCGCTGAGCAATCGATGCCGAGGCCCGAGCGGCCGCCCCAGAGATAGGGCGTCTCGATGAAGCGTAAGGCGACATCAACGAAGTCACCGCCCTTGTTGTAACCAATCGGCTGGACGTGCTTTGCGAAGATCGCGGTTCCATCCTCCAGGACGACATAGTGATTGCCCCGCGCCTCCGCCGTGCCGGTCACATGTACGAGACTGCCCATGGAGAGGATCGCAGCATGTGGCTTGCGCAGCTCCGGCTCGGGATAGAGGAAAGTGCGCTGCGGGACGACGATATGGGTCGGCGCTGCCGCGCCCTCATTAATCGCCGTTTCCGGAAGATAGCCGACATAATCGTCAGACACAGCCTTGATCCAGCACCAGCCGTCGCGGCGCTCGAATATCGTCACCTCTTCGCCCATCAAGAGCTCGGTATCGATGCCCGAGGCGAGATCCGGCTTCGGCCGGAGCGCAGCGACCGGCACGGCAACGCGCGCATCAATACCCTCGACGAAACGCTCGGCCTCAACCTTGCCCTTGAGAGAAGCCTCGGCAAGATCGGGTCTGAAAGCATTGAGACGGCGGTCAAGCATCATGGTGAAATTCCTGAGGTTACAATTTTCGGCCGTGCTCGATGATGAGATCGCCGAGTTTTTCAAGATAGAGCGCGCCGGTGACTGTTCGCTTAATGATGACATTGCGGCGATCGCGATCGTCGCGCACGCGGTCGACCAATCCCATCACGCCCATGGTGTCAAGCGCCCTAGTTATGACGGGCTTGGTGACGCCGAGCGTCGCGGCCAGGCCGCGTACGGTATGCGGCGGTGGCACAAGATAGATCTGCAGCAGAATCGCCGTCTGCCGCAGCGTCAAATCATGATCCTCGCGGCGCACCTGAGCGAGCGTCACGCCATGCCAGAGGCCGAGAGCCTGCGAGGCGGTGAGTTCAAGCGGCAAGAGCAACCTCGAAATTCGTTACGCTGCCGTTCCAGTCTCGACCAAGATCGTGGCGGTTTCAAGGGGTGTTTTGGTTCTAGCTCTTTCGAAGATGGACTTTCGAGCCATAGAATTCGCGGAGGGTGCGCACCCCCCTCTGTCGCTTTCGCGACATCTCCCCCACAAGGGGGGAGATCTTTAGGAGTTTGCCGCTCGTCGACCTCAAAACAACGAACTGCGATTTCACCAGGCACGATATTAGGCTTGTGGCAGGTATGTGCAGCGAGTAACCAATCTCCCCCCTTGTGGGGGAGATGTCGCAACAGCGACAGAGGGGGGTATCAGAGGCTCGGCATAATCGAACACCCATCTGCTCGCGATAATGCAGCCCCTACCGCACGCTCTGCCTGATATAGTGATAGAGCGCACGGATCGCCTGTGCCTCGCCGCCGCCGGGCGAATGCGGACGTTCGCTCGGTGCCCAGCCGAAGATGTCGAAATGCACCCAGCTTGGTGTCTTCGTCACGAAGCGCTTAAGGAACAGGGCGGCCGTAATGGCGCCGGCCATGCCGCCTGCTGGCGCATTGGTGATATCGGCAAATTTGGTGCGGATGTCCTTATCGTAGCCCATATAGAGCGGCATGCGCCACAGCGGATCATCCGTCTCCAGGCTCGCCTCGGTCAGATCGCTGGCAAGTTCGCTATCGTCGGTGAAGAAGGGCGGCAGGTCGGGACCGAGCGCGACGCGGGCAGCACCCGTCAGCGTCGCCATATCGATCATCAGGTCCGGCGCGTCCTCGTCGGCATAGGCGAGCGCATCGGCGAGGATCAGCCGCCCCTCGGCATCGGTATTGTCGATCTGCACGGTCAGGCCCTTGCGGCTCTTGTAGATATCGCCAGGGCGGAAGGCATTGGCCGATATCGAATTCTCGACGACCGGTATGATGACGCGCAGGTCGACCTTGAGCTTGGCGTCCATGATCATCAGCGCCAGGCCCATGACGTTGGCGGCACCGCCCATGTCCTTCTTCATCAGCAGCATCGAGGATGCCGGCTTGATATCGAGGCCGCCGGTGTCAAAGCACACGCCCTTGCCGACCAGAGTGATGCGGCGATGACCCTTCTTGCCCCAGTGCAGTTCCAGAAGGCGCGGCGCATCGGCGCTCGCACGTCCCACCGTATGGACCAGCGGGAAATTCTCCTTCAGGAGATCATCGCCGATGATGACGGACATCTCAGCCTTGTAGTGCTCGACCAGCGCCCGAAAGGCGGCTTCGAGCTGTTCCGGACCCATGTCGTTGGTCGGCGTGTTGATGAGATCGCGGGCGAGGAAGACGCCTGCCAGCTGGCGCTTGATATCGGCAGCATCGGCATCGCGCGGGATCATCAATGTCGGCGCCGCGGCTTTTTCGGATTTGTAGCGGTCGAAGCGATAGCTGCCGAGACCGAAACCAAGCGAGAGCCGGTTCGCCGTCAGCGGCGCCGTCTCAATATGCCAGGCGCCGGCCGGCAGGCTGCGTGCCAGCTTGCCTGTGAGGAAGGGTTGTTCGGACGGATTGGAGCCGAGGCCGAACAGAGCTCCGCCCAGATGCCCTTCAGCGGTCGGGATCAACAACAGCGAGCCGCTCTCTGCCTTGTAACCCGCCTTGCGTGCCCAATCGAGCGCGATGGGATCGATGGTGCCCGTCTCGATATGCGCGGGGGTGACAGCAAAGATCGGCAGGGTCGCGCCACCCTTCGAATTGAAAGGCGTCGCGCGCTCGATGAATTGAAAGGGGGCCATGACTATCCTTCGGCAATGACTGAGGGGAATCGAGAGTTAACCGTCTGTTAGGGTTAACAGATTATTGCTGGAGCGAACATTGCGTCGAACCTTTCCCTGTTCCGATTCTAGGCCGGGCGCAAGACTATAGGAATTCAGGGATCAGCGTCATGCCCGCCGTCGCAGCTGCGTCTTCATTCAGAACCTTTCTTTTGCAGGGAGCTTCCGTCGCACTTCTGGCGCTCACGCTCGCAAGCTGCTCGACGACCGGACAGGACAGGATGACGACGGGCTCGATCCCCAAGACTTCGAAATCTGTCGATACGATGAACAGCACGGAGCTGGCTCAGGCGACCGCGACGTTTGGCAAGGCTTATGATGCCAATCCCAAGGATCGCGATGCCGGCGTCAACTACGCCAATGCGCTGCGCATGAGCGGCCGCAACAATCAGGCGCTTGCGGTCATGCAGCAGGTGGCAATCGCCAATCCGACCGACCGCGGCGTGCTGGCGGCCTATGGCAAAGCCCAGGCGGCGGCAGGCCAGCTCGACGAGGCGCTTTCGACCATTGACCGCGCCCAGCTTCCGGATCGGCCGGACTGGCGCCTGGTTTCGGCGCAGGGCGCAATCCTCGATCAGCTTGGGCGCTCCCAAGATGCGCGCGCCAAATATCGGGATGCGCTGGTGCTGGCTCCAAACGAGCCGACCATCCTTTCCAATCTCGGCATGTCCTATGTGCTGACCGGCGATCTCAAGAATGCGGAAAACTATCTCCGCACGGCCATCTCGCAGCCGGGCTCCGATAGCCGCGTACGGCAGAATCTGGCGCTGGTCGTCGGTCTGCAGGGCCGGTTTGCGGAAGCCGAACAAATTGCGCGGCAGGAACTGACGCCGCAACAGGCGAACGCCAACGTTGCCTATCTGCGCGGCATGCTGGCGCAGCAGAACTCCTGGCAGAAGCTTGCCGTCAGCGGCAACGGCAGGAAAGTCGCCCAACAATAGGGCCAGCGGGAGCGGCCATAAGGGCTTGCCTGCGCACCTCTCGCACAGATAAGCCGGCCGCGTGCCAATTCAGCCGGATCCCGGCAGCTCGAGGCACTTAACGCCAGATGTGGCGCGGCAGCCCCTCGGCGACAAGCCGCGCTCCGAGCGCGCCGATAACGGCGCCCGCCACCCTGTCGATCCAGAGCTTTGATCCAACATACATGGCGCGCGGGCGGTTGGAGGAGAAGGCAAGCGTCACCGCGGTATACCAGCCAGCCTCGACTAGAAAGACTGCGGGCGGAACCGTAAAGAGCAGCCACGGAGGCGGAGCAGCCGGCAGGAGTGCGGCGAAGATACTGCCGTAGAAAATGGCTGTCTTTGGATTGCTGAGCTGCGTGCCGAGCGCAAAGAGGAAGTTGCGCATCACGCCGCCCTCTGCCGGCGTTGCCGGCGCGTCGATGGGAAGATCGTCCGCTGCGCTGCGCCAGATCCTAATGCCGACATAGATCAGATAGAGGCCGCCGCCGATTTTCAGTGCGAGATACAGCCATTCGACTTTCATCAGCAATGCGCTGAGGCCAAACAAGGCCAAGGTCGCAAAAATGACGCTGCCGGTTCCCATACCGAAGGCTGCGGCAAGCCCCGCCTTACGGGAACGCGAAACAGCAATGCGCGAAACGAGCACGAAACTGGGGCCGGGACTGACCGCACCGATGAAAACGGCAGCCATGACGCTGAAAAATATTGCCAGGGATGACATGCGAGACCTCCAAAGACGCTCGGCGCGAATGACTTCCGCTTGCCGGAACACACGCCAGACGCAATCGACGACATTGGATACAACTAACCATGTCTCCGCGTGGCGGGCAAGCAGGCAATTCAGAACTTGTCCATGGCCTGGATGATCGCCGGGCCGAGAATCACGGCCATCAAGACCGGCAGGAAGAAGATGATCATCGGCACTGTCAGCTTCGGCGGCAGCGCGGCAGCCTTCTTTTCCGCCTCGTTCATGCGTTCGTCGCGGCCCTCCTGCGCCATGACGCGCAGCGCCTGCGAGAGCGGCGTACCATAGCGTTCGGCCTGGATGAGCGCCTGCGTCACCGATTTGACGAGATCGATCTGCGTACGGGCGGCGAGATTGTCGAAGGCGGTACGGCGATCCTGCAGGAAGGAAAGCTCGGCCGTGGTCAGCACCATTTCCTCCGCAAGTGCCGGGGATTGCTCGGCCATTTCCTCGGACACGCGATGCATACCCGCCTCGATTGAAATGCCCGACTCCACGCAGATCAACATCAGGTCGAGGGCATCGGGCCAGGCGCGCTTGATCGATTTCTGGCGCTTGCTCACGAGATTGGAGATGTAAATGTTCGGCGTATAGAAGCCCAGATAAGCGAAAGCGATGACCCCGAGCAGACGGATCGGCAGGGGCTTTGCGGCGAACCAGCCGAGAACGAAGACGACGACGATCGCAACCGCGAGAAACAGGAACGGCAGCAGGAATCGCGCCACCAGGAACATGTTGAGCGCATTTTCCGATCGCAGGCCCGCGGCCCGCAAGCGATTGACGGTATTGGCGTCGACCAGCGCGTTGCGCAGGTTGAACCGATCGACGATCTGTCTGACGTTTCGATTGTTGTGGCTGCGCAGCGATGCCTTCCCGCCGTCCGCATTCAGCCGTGCCCGCTCGCGCGCACGGATCTGTTCGCGCTCCGTCGACACGGCCTTCATGCGCTTGCTGAGATCGCCGCGTTCCAAAAGCGGTATCGCAATCGTGTAGAAAGTCGCGAAGACGGCAATGGCGACCACGACGGCAAGAAGAGTGCCGGGATCGGTTAGACGGGCAGCGAGATCGGTCATGGGCTACGCGGCTCCTTCCCGCTCAGATCTCGAAATTGACCATGTTACGCATGATGAAGATGCCGATCGACATCCAGATGCCGGCGCCAAGCAAGATCAGATGACCGCGCGGATCGGCGAACAGGATCATCATGTATTGCGGCGACGTCAGATAGACCAGCAGCATCACCACGAAGGGCAGAGTGCCAATGATGACGGCGGATGCCTTGGCTTCCATCGACAATGCCTTGACCTTCGCCTTCATCTTCTTGCGCTCGCGCAGCACCTTCGAGAGATTGCCGAGAGCTTCCGACAGGTTACCGCCCGCCTGGGCCTGGATCGCGATAACGATCGAGAAGAAATTTACCTCCTGCAGGGGCATATGGTTCGAGATGCGCGCGCAGGCATCCGCCATGCTGAAACCGACTTGTTGCGCTTCGACCACCCGGCGGAACTCCGTCTTGACGGGCTCCCGTGCCTCACCGGCCACCAGCCGAATCGCATCATTGAGCGGCAGGCCTGAGCGAAGGGAACGCGTGATGACATCGAGTGCGTTCGGAAACTCCTCCAGAAATTTGCTTTGCCGGCGCTTGATGAGGAAGCGGACGACCCAGCGCGGCAGGCCGAAAGCAGCGGCAAAGAATATGCCTAGAATCGCCAGCAGCGGGGCGCCGACAATGAAAAGAACCAACGTGACGAAAAGGCCGAACAGCACGCTGAAGATGTAAAAGCGCGCCGGCGTCAACGACAGACCGGCCTGCGCGAGGCGCGCTTTCAGGGACTGCCTCTTTTTCGTGTTTTCGGACTGGCGCCGTTCCAGATCCTTCAGAGAATCCTGCACGGATTTGCGCCGCTTCGACATTTCCTGGACGCGATCACGCGCTGCCTTGACCTTGACGCGATCGGTTTCGGCCTGCTTGACGCGGTTGACACGACCTTCCGCCTTCTTCTGGATCTCGATCCGCGAATAGAGAACGCCATAGCAGACTGCCGCGGCGGAAACCGCCGCCAGCAGCACAATCAACAGCACTATTGGATCGATACCGAACATCGTAAATCCTATTGCGCCTTCTGTTCCATCTCATCGAGGGCGGCTGCCAGGCGCCGTTCCTCGTTGTAGTAGCGGGCACGATCCCAGAAATGCGGCTTGCCGATGCCGGTGGAGACGTGCCGACCGATAATCCGGCCGTTCGCATCTTCGCCCTCGATCTCGTAGCGCATCAAATCCTGGGTAATGATCACATCGCCTTCCATGCCCATCACCTCGGTGATCTGGGTGATGCGACGCGAACCGTCACGCAGGCGAGCGGCCTGGATGACGACGTCGACGGAGCTGGAAATGATCTCGCGCACGGTCTTGGCCGGCAGGCTGAAACCACCCATCGCGATCATCGATTCCATACGGCTCAAGCACTCGCGCGGCGTATTGGCGTGGATGGTTCCCATGGAACCATCGTGGCCGGTGTTCATCGCCTGCAGCAGGTCGAATACCTCGGGTCCGCGCACTTCGCCGACGATGATGCGTTCGGGGCGCATACGCAGGCAGTTCTTGACGAGATCGCGCATGGTGATCTCGCCCTCGCCTTCGATGTTCGGCGGACGGGTTTCGAGACGCACCACATGCGGCTGCTGCAGCTGCAGTTCGGCGGTATCTTCGCAGGTGATGACGCGTTCATCGCGGTCGATGTAGTTGGTCAGGCAGTTCAGAAGCGTCGTCTTGCCCGAACCGGTACCGCCTGAGATGACGACATTGCAGCGCACGCGGCCGATGATCTGCAAAAGCGTCGCGCCTTCGGGCGTGATGGCGCCGAAGCGGACGAGCTGATCGAGGGTAAGCTTGTCCTTCTTGAATTTACGAATGGTCAGCGCGGGACCGTCGATCGCGAGCGGCGGTGCGATGACGTTGACGCGCGATCCATCGGGCAGGCGCGCATCGCAGATGGGGCTGGATTCATCGACGCGGCGGCCGACCTGGCTGACGATGCGCTGGCAGATGGAAAGAAGCTGCGAATTGTCGCGGAAGCGGATTTCGGATTCGACGGTCTTGCCGCCGACTTCGATGAAGGTCTGTCCGGCACCGTTGACCATGATGTCGGCAATGTCGTCGCGGGCGAGCAGCGGCTCCAACGGACCGTAGCCGAGCACATCGTTGCAGATGTCCTCGAGCAGTTCCTCCTGCTCGGAGATCGACATCGCGAAATTCTTGATGGTGATGATATCGTTGACGATATCGCGGATTTCCTCGCGTGCGGCCTCGTTTCCGAGCTTGGAAAGCTGCGAAAGGTCGATCGTGTCGATCAGCGCGGAGAAGACCTGCGATTTCGTATCGTAATATTCTTCGGTGCGCGCCACGCGACGGCGGCTGGGCGTCTGCATCGAGGGAGGCGCGACCTGCTGACGCGGCTGCGTGGAATCATGGGACGGCTCTATCAGCACGGCCGGTGCCGTCGGACCATTGCCAACGGCGGGCACGCGCGCCGGCGGCGGAGACATCGCGCCGCTCTTTGCAGGACCTTCATTTCCGCGCTTGCCAAACATCTTTCTGATCCAATTCTAATGCTGCTGCACGGCCTCCATGAAAATCGGCCTTCGGAAGTCCGTGCGAAATCAAACGATCATTTTCGCTTCAGAAGGCCCAGCAAACCGCCCTTTCTGGCCTTCTTCAAAGCGACACGTCCGGTAACGATGTGCGATATTTGCGAGAAAGTCTCCGCGGTCGGCGACTTCGGATCGGTTTCGGCGATCATCTGCCCGCTGTTGGCGGCATTGCCGAACAGGTTGATGTCGAAGGGGATGATAGCGATCGGATCCGTCTCAAGCGGTGCGCAGAACTCCGAAGGATTGATCTCGGGACGCTTCGGCATGCCGACCTGATTGAGAATGAGGTGCGGCGCCTTGTCGTTGGGCCGCAGCTTGCGCAACGCGTCGATCAGATTCTTGGCGTTGCGCAGATTGGCGAGATCGGGCGCGGCGCAAATGACGACCTCGTCTACCGCGCCAAGCACCGAGCGTGTCCATTCCGTCCAGACATGCGGCACATCGAGAACCGCGACCGGAGCACTGCGCTGAAGGACGTCCAGCACCGGCAGGAAAGCCTGCCCTTCGAAATCATAGGCGCGATCCAGCATCGAGGGAGCCGCCAGCAGCGAGAGATGCTGGGAACATTTGGTCAGCAACCGGTCGAGGAAGACCTCGTCAAGCCGCTCAGGGGCATAGACGGCTTCCGCGATACCCTGCGCGGGATCCTGGTCGAAATCGATATTGGCGGTGCCGTAGGGCAGATCGAGATCTGCAAGAATGGTTTCGGTGGAGAAAAGGCTGGAAATTCCGAAGGCGCAATTATGGGCGATGGTCGATGCGCCTACCCCACCCTTGGCGCCGATAAAAGCGATACTGCGCCCGAGCGGCTCGGCATCGGGATCGATAAAGATCGCCGCCACCGCAGTTAAGAGATCGACCATATCGGTCGGCTGGACGATATATTCGGAGATGCCGTTGCGGATGAGTTCGCGATAAAGGCCGATATCGTTGTGATAGCCGACGACGATGACTTTGGTGCTCGGATCGCAGACGGCGGCGAGCGGTTCGAGTTCCGCCAACAGGCCGCGCGGACCGGCGCGCGTCTCCAGGATGATCAGATTAGGGGTCGGCGCCGAGGCGAACATGTTTGCTGCCGCTGCGACACCACCGCTGGTGATGCGGAGGCTAACCTTGGACATGCGCCGATCGTTGGCACACTGATCCATCACCTGCTGCAGCTGCTCGCTTTCACAGAAGGCATGTATGGAAATACGCGGCAGCGGCCGTAGACTGTCGAGATTGGCCGAGCGCGAAACCTCCTCCGCTTCCGGGGCAGTCGAGCCGATATCATATTCGATGGCGTTCATGATTTCATCCTGTTCCGCCGGCGCGTAACTCTCATGTTCATTGGCCCGAGCCGCCGGAACCACTGAAGCCGCCAACCGTGGCGGTACTCGTCGGGACCGAGCCATTGCGATAATTGTCGATCACCTTGCTGCGCTGATCGGTATCGATCGGCGACACGGCGCGCGGCGAGATCAGATCCGTCGGATTGGCGACTTGCGCCGCCAGATTATGCTGTGTCGCGCAGCCGAAATTGTAGTAGTTCTGGTTGTCGAAGGCGTTGTCCGAAAGATCGTCCGGCCATTGACCGCATGTGTTGGTGAGCGCCGTCGTCGCAGTGAAGCGCAGACGAATCGGAGCCGCATCGCCTGGGTCACCAGCCCCATAGTAGCTGTCCACGATGCGGGCCGACGGAATGCCGTTCGCAACCAGCTCCCTGCGGATCTGCTGACGCAACGCAGATGCCGCCAACGAATTCATCGATCCCCTAGGGGCAAGGATTTCGACCGTACCGCTCGCACGAGTGCGGTAATCCTGGACAAATCCGCGGATGGTATCGCGCATTCCCGTCGTCAGGCGACGGTCGCTGGCGGCAACCGGGATATCGAGACTGTGTTCTTTCTCCGTCAACACGATCGGATGACGTTGCCGATAATCGTCATTGATCGCGCTGGTGGTCATGCGATCACGTGAATCGGCGCAGCTGCTGATAGTTGCAGCCGTCACGATCAGGGCCGGCACAATCAGAGCCAGCCCGAGGGAACGCGACCGGCCGGTGCGAGGCGCTTTGTGCTCCAGGCTGGCCATTTTGGGATCTTTCGTTGATCCGGTTGAAAAGGCGCGCGTCATGATCGGTCTCTCCTCACTTGTAGATGAAGCCGACAGTGCCGTGGAAATCGGCATCGGCGACCGGCGGGCCGTCCTTGCGGCCGTAGATCTTGTTGACACGATTCATGAAGACGCCGCTGATATCGTTGCTCGGCGAGAAGTTATCGTCGGGGCGGGCAAGCTGGCTACGGGCGACCGGCCGCACCAGATAAGGCGTCGCGATGATAACCAGCTCAGTTTCATCGCGCTGAAAGCTCTTTTGACGGAACAGAGCGCCGAGAATCGGAATCTTCGAGGCGCCCGGCGTGCCGTTGGTGGTCTGCTGAATGGTATCGCTCAAGAGACCGGCCAAAGCGATCGAGCCGCCCGACGGCAACTCCACCGACGTATCGGCGGCGCGCTGGTTGTAGGTTGCCGTGCCGGCGTTGGCCGTGCCAACCGGATTGGAGACCTGGGTCTGCACATGCAGGGCGATTCGTCCGGCAGACAGCACGACAGGCGTGAAGGCCAAACTGATACCGTAGGTGAAGGGCGTGACCGTGACGGTCCCGTCCTTGTTCGTGACGGCGTACAGGGTCTGACCGCCTGAATTGAAGGTCGCTGCCTGGCCGGAGATCGCCGTCAACGTCGGCTCAGCCAGCGTACGGACGGCCCCAGCCTGCTCAAGAGCATTGAGGTAGGTGCTGATATCGTATTTGCCGATGGCGGTCTTGAACAAGCTGGCCAGGCCGCCGCCGCCGGCCGCCGCAGTCCCATCCGCGCTAGGACTGCCGAGCTGGGCAACCGTCAAGCCGGAAGAATTCCTGACGAGATTGTCGAAGCCGATCTGCTTCAGCACGCTGCGCTTGATTTCTGCGACGGTCACCTTGAGCGTCACCTGATCCTCGCCTTCGATCTGCAGCATGTTGACGATCTGCGACGTCTGCCGGTTTTCCGCGAAAATGGCGACCGCATTGTTGTCGCCGCTGCCCGAGGCAGTCTGGTTTCGAGTCGTCGCCTCGCCACCTTTGAGGAAGGCCTGCGCAAGCTGCTCGGCCCGTGTCGCATCCTGGGGCGTGCGCACCGTACCGGTCATGACAATGTTGTCGGAAACGATCTCGACATTGATGTCGGAGTCCGGAATGAAGCGCTTGAGGTTGGCCTGCAGGCCGGTAATGTCGCGCTCGATCTGCAGATCGAGGCTGACGATCTCCTTACCGTCGGCGCCAAAGATGAAGATGTTGGTCTGGCCGACCGTCTTGCCGAAAAGATAGATGCGGCGCGATGTTCGCGTCACCGCATCGGCCATCTTGGGATCGGAGACAAGGATATCGTGGGCATCGGCCGGCAGATCGACGACAAGAGCCTTGTTCAGACCCAGCTTCAATGTGCGCTTCGTGCCCAGGCCGGCTATCGTCACGATACTGTCCGAGCCGCCCGCGAAGGCCGCAGGCGTGCGCAGAAAGGCCGGCATGTCTGCCAAGGGCAGGCCGGCAAAGGCGATCGAGAAGGAGAGGCTTACACCAAGGGAGAGGCTGGCTTTGTTGCTTGTCTTGAACATGGTCTCGCCCCTTCTCACTGCGGCTTCGGCCCGGTCGGGCCGTCGGTCACGATTGCTCCGGATTTTATGACCTGGATCATGCTGCCGCCATTGTCGCCGGCCAGAAGATAATCGGCGGCCGTCGTATCGGACTGCTGCGCGTCGGCAATGGAGCGCAATGCCAACGTCAGGCGATCGGCCATCTGGTGGGCGACCGCCAGGACCTTCGTTTGGTCCGGCGTCAGCTCCAGCGTCGCGGTTGCGCCGACGACGGCCTTGCTTCCATCCTGCTTTTCCTCGATCTGCTGATCGACTGCCAGAACGCGAACGTTGCTGAGCACGGTTTCCGTGACGAGCTGCTGTTGCGACCCCTTACGCACCATGATGACGTCGACGCGGTCATTCGGAAGAATGAAACCGCCTGCGCCGGTGGCGACGGAAATCTCCGTGGCGACGGCCCGCTTGCCCGCCGGCAGCAAGGACGAAAGGATGCGGCTGTTGGAATCGGCAATCTTCTCCTCGCGGATGGGCTCGCCCTCGAAGATCGGCAGACGAACAACAGCGCCGGCCAGATCTTTCAGAGCGTCGGGCCGTTCGCGTTCGGTGACGAGGCCTTTGACGAGACCGCTTTCGGGCCAAGGCATCCAATGGATCGACTGTTCGTTGAGGCGCGAACCGACAGGTAGATTGGCACCGGCAACGAGGACGTTGACCGTCGCCTCCTTCTCCACGACCGCTGCGATCTGCTGGGGAACGATATCGCGCGAACCCGCCAGGCGCATCGCGAGCAGACCGGCCATCCCGGCCGCGACGGCTGCCACTGCGAGTATCATTATGCGAGCGGGTTTCATGGTCATTCCTTGAGGAACAGGATTCTTCGCCCTGCAGAATGACCGGCAATTGGTGTAATTATGGTTAATGGGTGGTTACATTTATTGTTATTTAACCATGATTACTTGGTGTATATTAGAGATTATATATGTGAGAGTTGGATTTTTACTCGCTGGCTCAAGACATGCCGTGCGTCGCGGCAATCAAAAGCGGTGAGGATGGAAAAGCCATGATGCCGCCGATGGCGATGGCAATGCCGTAAGGGATTTTTTTTGCAATCAATAATGAATTTGGCAATGGAAGGCCGATTGCCATGATGCTCGTTGCTTGCGAGCGAAGCAGAACGATCACGAAGGTGAGGATGCCGCCGATAAATGCGACATAGACGAGGAATTCCACCAGCGACGAATCAAAGCCGAACCAAAGCGTTGCCGCGGCCAAAAGCTTCGCGTCACCGCCGCCCATGACATTCAACGCGAACAATGCGAAGCAGGCGAGGAAGACGGCGACGGCACCGGTGAAATGAATACAGATTTCCGCAAACGACAAGCCGAAGATCGGCGCGAGTAACAGAAATGCGAGTGCGAGTGCCAGTGAAACGCGATTGGGGATCGTCATCGTCAGCAGATCGGAGATCGCCGCGATCGACATGCAGAGCGGAAATATTAACAATGTTGAGGCTTCAAGCATTGAAGATAGATCGCCTGTTGCGAAAGTAAAAATATCGAAAACCGCTCACTATACCGAGCGGTTTTCGCCGAGAAGCCGCACTAAATATGTGCTGGGCTTATTTGTTGACCGCAGCAGCAGTGGTCATGTGCGCCGAGATATTCTGGAAGGTGGTGTTCAGCGTACCACCGAGGGTCGTCGCGCCGGTGATGATGGCGACAGAGATCAGGGCGGCGATCAGGCCATATTCAATTGCGGTCGCGCCGGATTCATCCTTCAAAAAACGCGAAAAAAGCTTGGACATAAGTTTAACTCCACTTTGTTGACAGCACGTCCGCCAACTGTTGCCGTTGATCGGATGGACTGCACGGTAGCTTCCCGCCGTTTCCATCGCTTTAAAGAATGAGGTTAATACGCAGTAAATACAAAAGCGAAAATAGAATAGTTAATGCAAGTTTTATGTTCTTCTTTCCGTTTTAAAGAAGTTTTTCAGCCAAATTGAAATTATTAGACGTGTGAATATTAGCGCGAGATACGATTTGTCTTGAAACAATACACAATTTTCGCAATGATGGGATGATATGGTGGTCGAATGAGACATCGGAGCCATAATCGAACGATACCGGATTAGCTTAATCGTTCATTCACCATTCTTTCCCATTCTATCCGGAATTCTTTTCGCCATAGCGTTCCAAGAGGCCAAGCCATGCCAGTCGGCGGCAGAACAGCATTCCTTGCCTGCATTGTTGCCGTGGCCGGCATGATGCCGCAGCTTTCCCACGCCGCCGGAGAAAGCATGCTGCGCGTCTATATGGATCACGCGCGCGTATTGAAGCTGGACCGCCCTGTCAGCAAGGTTATCGTCGGCAATTCGCAGGTTGCCGATGCAACGGTCGCCGATCCGAAAACCATCGTACTGACAGGCCGCAGCTTCGGCACGACAAATATCATCCTGCTCGATACCGACGGCAATGCGATCGTAGACGAGCAGATCCTGGTGTCGATCGACGAAGGCAATACGGTCCGTGTTTTCCGCCAGACGGATCGCGCCGTGCTGTCATGTACGCCGAATTGCGAACAGCACGCCCAGCAAAACAATACGGCGACACCGACCGCCGCCGCAGGGCCACAATAACATTCGATAACGCAAATATTCTAAAGTACTTCCGAAGAATTGAATTGCGATCGATAATCCCGACTTCCTCTAAATATGAATAGAGAAGAGAAACGGATTATCAAGAAAGCAACTCTAGTGTCCTCCGCGTTTAAACATTGCGGATGACCTATGACGCCAGACAACGCGCTTCTCGCCAATACAAGCCCTGCACGGCAGCATGCCCGGGGTAAATTGCGCGAATTCGTGCGCTCTCGCGATGGGACGGCAGCGATCGAATTCGCTCTGCTTGCGATTCCCTATTTTCTGATCATCTTCGCCATTATCGAAACCTTTGTCGCCTTTACTGCGGAACAGGTCGTTTCGAACGCCGTCGATACTCTATCGCGTCAGATCAGAACCGGGCAGATTACTGCGGCCAATACCAGCTCGCAGCAATTCCGGCAGGCATTTTGCAATCAGATTTCCGTGCTCATTACCTGCTCATCTTCCGAATTACAGACGCCGACAAACCTTTACCTCGATGTGCAGAGCTATTCGAGCTTCGCATCCATGCCGACAACAATCCCTCGCAAGTCCTCAACCGACCCCTATTCCGACCTCAGCACCACAGGTTTCGCCTTCACACCAGGCGGGGCCAAGTCGCTGAACATGGTGCGCGCCTATTATCGCTGGGGGATCATAACGGACCTGCTGCGCCCCTATCTGACCAACGTGCACCCGACCGACGGTTCGGCCTCAGTCTATCTCATCGTCGCCACGGCGGCATTTCAGAACGAGAATTATCCGTGAGCAGGGCCGCAAGCGTGACCGCGAAAGAAAGTGCGCCCTCGGGCATATTGCGGCAATTCGCTCGCGACGAGCGCGGCGTGGGCGCCATCGAATTCGCCATTCTTTTTCCCGTACTGCTGATGCTCTATCTCGGTGCTTTCGAGCTTACCGTCGGCCTCAGCGCCTCGAAACGAGCCAGCCGCTCGGCCGGTTCGATAGCCGATATCGTCTCGCAGCAATCGTCGATCACAAAGTCCGTGCTTGCGACAATGCCCTCAGTCGCCGGCGCCATCTTCGCACCCTATAACACCACCGGCCTGACGCTGAAGATTACCGGCATCACCATCGACGCCTCAGGCAAGGCGACAGTGGCATGGTCCTGGGCACAGGACGGAACCAGGCCATTTACGGTTGGCTCGACGGTCACTTTGCCGACCAACATGAACCAGGCAAGCACATTCCTCGTCCGCAGCGAACTTACCCTCCCCTATCAGCTCCTCAGCTTTGGTGCCAATTTCCTGCCGAGCGGCACAAACCAGATCACCATCAGCCGGCAGTATTACTATCGCCAGCGTGTCGGCACTTCGATCAGCTGCAGCGACTGCTGAGAGCCCGGCCGTCAAAACCACGCCCGAAGTGCCGCACCAAAACGGAAAATTGCCAAGTCGATGCCTCCGTTATATGGGTGACGTCCAATGACCCGGAAGACCTCCCCGGGGTGACGGTATTCTATCGGGTGATCTATGGCGCGCGCCTTTCTCTTCGTTCTGGATTCTTTCGGCGTGGGTGGCGGCCCCGATGCGGCAAGCTACGGGGATGAAGGCGCCGACACGCTTGGCCATATCGCGGAATTCTGCGCTGCGGGCGCGGCCGATCGGGCAGGCCTGCGCCAAGGCCCGTTGACATTGCCGATCCTATCTGGCCTCGGCCTGCTGGAGATCGCCAAGGCGGCAACGGGCAACTATCCCGCCGGCATGCCGCTACCGGAAAAACTGTATGGTCTCTATGGCTGCGCCAATGAGGTCTCCCACGGCAAGGACACACCTTCGGGCCATTGGGAGATCGCCGGAACGCCCGTCATGTTCGACTGGGGATACTTTCCGGCCGAGGGCGATGCCTTTCCGCCGGAGCTGGTGAAGGCCATCTGCGAGGCCGCCGATCTGCCGGGGATTCTCGGCAATTGCCACGCCTCCGGCACGGATATCATCGCAAAACTCGGCGAAGAGCACATCCGCAGCGGCAAGCCGATCTGCTATACCTCGTCCGACTCCGTCTTCCAGATTGCGGCGCACGAACAGCATTTCGGCCTCGACCGGCTGATCGGCCTCTGCAAGATCGTACGCACGCTGCTCGATCCCTACAATATCGGCCGCGTCATAGCCCGCCCCTTCATCGGCGAGACGGTGGCGACATTCGAACGAACCGGCAATCGTCGGGACTTTTCCGTTCTGCCGCCCGAGCCGACGCTGCTCGACCGTCTGATCAAGGCCGAACGCACGGTGCATGCCGTCGGCAAGATCGGCGATATCTTTGCCCATCAGGGCGTCTCCAGAGTCATCAAGGCCAATGGCAACATGGCGCTGATGGATGCGACACTGAAGGCCATGGACGAAGCCGAGGACGGCGATCTGGTCTTCACCAATTTCGTCGATTTCGACATGGTCTATGGCCATCGCCGCGACGTGCCGGGCTATGCCGCAGCGCTCGAGGCCTTCGACGCGCGCCTGCCTGAAGTGCACAAGAAGCTGAAGGCCGGCGATCTCGTCATTCTGACCGCCGATCATGGCTGCGACCCGACTTGGCGCGGCACCGATCATACACGCGAGCGCGTGCCCGTCATGGCTTACGGGCCGGGCATTCGCTCGCGCTCCATCGGCGTCCGTCAGACCTATGCGGATATCGGCGAGACGGTTGCGAAACATTTGGGAATTGCGGCAGGGCCGCACGGGAGGAGCTTCCTTTGACATCGCATTTGAAGAAAGTGGAGCTGCACTGCCATCTGGAGGGCGCGGCTCCACCGGCATTGACGCTCGCACAAGCGGAGAAATACGGAGTCGATACCAGTGCCTTCCTCAAGGACGGCGTTTACCTCTGGAAGGATTTTGCCGAATTCCTCGTCTGCTACGACAAGGTTTCCGAGGTCTACCGCACCGAGGAAGACTATGCGCTGCTGACGGAAACCTATTTGGAAGAGCTTGCCGGCATCGGCACGATCTATAGCGAACTCATCGTCTCGCCCGACCATGGCGACCGCATCGGCCTCGGCGCTGACGCCTATATGGCCGGCGTTTCGGCCGGCATCCGTGCCGCGAAGGCAAAAACGGGCATCGAGGCGCGGCTGATCGTGACAGGCGAACGCCACTTCGGCCCGGAGCGCGTGGTGAAGGCGGCGGAATATGCCGCCAAGAGCGATAATCCGCTGATATCAGGCTTCAACATGGCCGGCGAGGAGCGCATGGGCCGCGTCGCCGATTACGCCCGCGCCTTTGACGTCGCCCGCGAGGCGGGCCTCGGCATCACCATCCATGCCGGCGAAGTGTGTGGTGCATTTAGCGTCGCCGACGCGGTGGATCTGGTGCGTCCACAGCGTATCGGCCATGGCGTGCGCGCCATCGAGGATATGGATCTCGTCAGACGCCTTGCCGATCTCGGCACCGTGCTGGAAGTCTGCCCCGGTTCCAACATCGCGCTGAAGGTTTTTCCGGATTTCCAGTCGCATCCGCTGCGCAAGCTGCGCGACGCCGGCGTGAAGATCACAATCAGCTCCGACGATCCGCCCTTCTTCCACACCTCGCTCGAGCGAGAATACGAGCTTGCGTCGTCAGCCTTCGGCTTCAGCGACGACGAGATCAATGCGATGACCCGCACGGCGATCGAGGCGGCGTTTGTGGACGAGGCGACACGGGCGGCATTGCTAGCGAAGCTCTAAAAGCGTGGTTTTGGCCGCAGATTGGGGATGAAATCTCCAGAAGTGGCCTATTTTCTTGCACCAGAGGCGATTTCCGTGGAAGAACCATCTTATATCGCGGAATTACTGGAAGGCTGAAACCATGGACGGCGTCACTGTCATCGATCACCCGCTTGTGCAACACAAGCTCACAATCATGCGCAAGAAAGACACGTCGACGGGAAGCTTCCGCCGGCTGCTGCGCGAGATTTCGACGCTGCTCTGTTACGAAGTGACGCGCGACCTCGAACTGACCATCGAGACCATCGAGACGCCGCTGCAGCCGATGGATGCGCCGATCCTCGAGGGCAAGAAGCTGGTCTTCGCCTCGATCCTGCGCGCCGGCAACGGCTTGCTCGAAGGCATGCTCGATCTCGTGCCCTCGGCCCGCGTCTCGCATATCGGCGTCTACCGCGATCATGAAACGCTGCAGCCGGTCGAATATTACTTCAAGGCGCCAGAGGATATCTCCGAGCGCCTGATCATCGTCGTCGATCCAATGCTCGCGACGGGCAATTCCTCGATTGCCGCGATCGAAAAGCTGAAGGAGCGCGGTGCGCACAATATCCGCTTCCTCTGCCTGCTGGCGGCTCCCGAAGGCATCGCCAATTTCCGCAAGGCGCATCCGGACGTTCCGGTGTTCACGGCCGCCATCGACAGCCACCTGAACGAAAAGGGCTATATCGTCCCCGGCCTCGGCGATGCCGGCGACCGCATGTACGGCACCAAGTAAATCCGCTCTAATACTTTTCAGGAAGCCCGGCAGTTATTCGACTGCCGGGCTTTTTATTGATTGCTTTAGCATCCTTTCAGTACTCTCGGCTTATAAATGGCATGGTCCGCAGGAGGGGCCTTGCCGATGCTCGTTCGTATTCTTGCCTTTGCCGGTGTCATCGCCGTTGCGGCGACCCAGGTGCCGATGCTGGTGAGCAGCTATGGCGAACATGCCGCGAAACCCGCACCGGTCGAGGCGGTTTCGCTTACCCCTCCGAAGGCGGAAGCTGCCGTTTCCTTTGGCAGCGTTCAGCTGCGCGCCAATGCGGGCGGCCACTATGAAGGCGATTTCACCATCAATGGCCGGTCTGTGCACGGGATGATCGATACCGGCGCGACCTATGTGGCAATGAACGAAAGCACCGCGCGCAGCCTCGGCTTCAGCGGCGTCGATCTCGACTATCGCTACACGGTCCAGACCGCGAATGGCACGTCAAAGGTCGCCCACATCAAACTCGATCGCCTGGAGATCGGCACGATCCGGGTCCGCGATATCGAGGCTGTGGTAGCAAAGGACAACGCACTCGGTACGACGCTGATCGGCATGAGCTTCATGAAGAAGCTGAACTCCTATGGTGTTCAGAACGGCACATTGCTTCTGAAGCAATAGGATAGAAGGCCTTCCCGAGACTGCGAAGCGGCCGACTGGCGCCTTCAGATCAAATCCGTCTGACAATGACGGGCGACAAAGCGGGCGCCGCATCCATGATACGATAGTTAGCCGACAAATCGCCTGCGGCCTTTTGCGCGCTTGCCTCGTCGGCGGCGTGCACGGTGGCGATACGATCGCCCCTGCTGATCTTTGTTCCGAGTGGCAGAATATCTGTGAAGCCGACGCGATGATCGATCTTGTCCTGCGGGCGGCGACGGCCGCCGCCGAGATCGATGACGCTCATGCCTATCTCCCGCGCATCACAGGCGCCAAGCCAGCCATCGGCGGCGGCGAGAACGGGCTTTTGCACCGGCGCACTCGCCAAGTAGCGATCGGGATGTTCGAGCAGATCCGCGGAGCCGCCAAGCGCATGCACCATACGGCCGAAGATCTCTGCCGCCTTGCCGGATGCCAGAGCCGTACGCGCCCTAGTCTCTGCATCGGCAGCGTTCGCGGCAATGCCGGCCTGAACGAGCATTTCGGATGCGAAGGCCAGCACGACCGTCTCGAGCCGCGTGCCCGACTTGTTGCCCTTCAGGAAATCCAGGCAGTTACGAAGCTCGACCACATTGCCGGCCGCATCGGCCAGGGGCTGGTTCATGTCGGTAATCAGGGCCGAGGTCTTGACCCCACCGCCATTCGCCACTTCCACCAGCGAGCGCGCCAACGTCTCGGCTTCTTCCAGCGAAGTCATGAAGGCGCCGCTGCCGATCTTGACGTCGAGCACCAGCGTTTCCAGCCCAGCCGCCAGTTTCTTCGACAGGATGGAGGCGGTAATCAACGGTACGGAATCGACGGTCGCGGTGACATCGCGCACCGCATAAAGCTTGCCGTCGGCGGGCGCCAGCGCGCCTGTCTGACCGATGATGGCGCAGCCGACCTCATCGACCACCTTGCGGAAACGGGCGGCATCCGGCGTGATCCCGTAACCGGGAATGGATTCCAGCTTGTCCAGCGTGCCGCCGGTGTGGCCGAGACCGCGACCAGAGATCATCGGCACGGCGAGGCCGCAGGCGGCCGCGATGGGAGCGAGCATCAGCGAGACATTGTCGCCGACACCGCCAGTCGAATGCTTGTCGGCAATCGGCCTGCCGATGCCTTGCCAGGAGAGGATATCGCCGGAGCGGGCCATGGCGAGCGTCAGCGCCACCGTTTCCTCCCGCGTCATGCCGCGAAACCAGACGGCCATGGCAAAAGCGCCGATCTGGCTTTCCGCCAGTTCGCCCCGCCCCAAAGCACCGATAAACGCATCGATATCGGCAGCCGAAAGGGTGGCGCCGTTACGCTTCTGACGGATGATCTCCTGCGGGATCATGGATCAGTAGCCTGAAGACGCCGTCTTGGACTCGCCGCCGGCCAGCACGTTCGAGATATCGTCGAGCAGGCTCGACGCCCCGAAGCGGAAGGTCGACGGCATAGCCCAGTCGGGCGCCATGATGGTCTCGGCCAGGCTGAGATACAGAGCCGCATCGGAAACGGAGCCGATGCCGCCGGCCGGCTTGAAGCCGACCTTGCGACCGCTGTCGCGGATGGCGCGCAGCATGATGTCAGCGGCTTCGAGCGTCGCGTTGACGGCAACCTTGCCGGTGGACGTCTTGATGAAATCGGAGCCGGCATCGATCGCGAGTTCCGACGCACGCCGGATGAGAGCGGTATCCTTGATTTCGCCGGTTTCAAGGATGGTCTTCAGAAGGACCGGACCTTTGCATTCGGCCTTTACCGCGGCAACCATATCGGTGATGGCCTGCTCATTGCCCGCCAGAAAGGCGCGATAGGGAATGACCAGATCGATCTCGTCGGCGCCATCGGCAATGGCTTCGCGCGCTTCGGCAGCAACATCTGCCACTTCCATGTCGCCGGCCGGGAAATTCACCACGGTCGCGATTTTTATGACATGATCGACACCGAGAATGCCGCGCGCCTGTGCGACGAAACGCGGCCAGATGCAGATGGCGGCCGTATTGCCATAGGGCGATTGCGCACGGGCGCACAGCGTCTCGATCTGAGCCGGGGTGCAGTCATCCTTGAGATTGGTGAGATCGAGAAGGGAAAGCGCAACGGCTGCCGTTTCTCTCAGCGAATGGCCGGTCATTGTGGATCTCCTTCGTCCGCGATCATTTCTTTCAGGATAGCGGCAAGCCGCGCGCCGCCGACCGGAGCCATGTCCTTCGTCTCCTCATGCGAGAGCTCGCCGCCGGTCATGCCAGCACCATAGTTAGTGATGACGGAGGCAGCGGCAACCCTCAAACCGAAAAGACGTGCCAGGATGACTTCCGGCACCGTCGACATGCCGACGGCATCGGCACCGAGGATACGCGCCATGCGGATCTCGGCCGGCGTTTCGAAGCTCGGGCCGGAAAACCACATATAGACGCCATGTGACAGCTTGATCTCGGCCTTTTCCGCCGCCTTGCGCATGCGCATGATGAGGTCGAGGTCGTAGGCGCTGGTCATGCCGACGAAGCGCCTGTCGCTCTCCTCGCCGATCAGCGGGTTCATGCCGGAATAGTTGATGTGATCGGTGATCTGCATCACCGAGCCCGGCGGCATCTCTTCCCGCAGCGATCCCGCCGAATTCGTCAGGATCAGCGTGTCGACGCCAAGCGCCTTCAGGGTCTCGATCGGCGCGCGCATGGCGTTGGCGTCGCCCTTTTCGTAGTAATGTACGCGGCCGGAGAGCATGATGACGGGGACATCGCCGAGCTTGCCTGCGACCAGTGTGCCGGCATGGCCTGATACTGCGCTGACCGGGAAGCCGGGCAGATCGGCATAGGGGATGCGCAGCGCGTCTTTGACCTCATCCACGAGAGAGCCGAGGCCGGAACCCAGGATGATGCCATAGCGCGGCTTCAGCTCGCCAAGCTTCTCGGTGAGGATATCGACGGCCGCGCTCATCCGAGCACCTCCGTTTCGAAGCTGAAGGGCAACATTTCGTCCATGGTCATGGTCTTCTTCACGCCGGTTTCGTCGCAAAGATAGATGCGCGTCTCCTTGCTGGCAAATTCGGCGATCTTCTGCCGGCAGCCGCCGCAGGGCGGGCAGAGCGGCAGCTTCTCGGCGATGACGGCAATCTCGACGATCTTCTTGGCGCCGCCCATGATCATCTGGCCGATCGCTGTGGGTTCGGCGCACCAGCCCTGCGGGAAGGACAGGTTCTCGATATTGGCGCCGGTATAGATCTTGCCGTCCTCGGCGCGGATCGCCGCGCCAACAGGAAACTTCGAATAGGGAGCATGCGCGAACGCCATCGCGCCGCGCGCGGCCTCGAACAGATCATGCGACATAGACTAGCGCTCCTTGGTATAGGGCACGCCACCGGCCTTCGGGGGCTTGGCGACACCGATAAAGCCTGCAAGCAGGATGCAGGTGAGGATATAGGGCAGCGCCTGGAAAATCTGTACCGGCACCTCACCGATGCCCGGAACCGCCTTGCCCTGCATGAAATTGGCGAAGGCATCAAGGAAGCCGAATAGAAGGCAGGTGAACATGACCGGCACAGGCTTCCATTTTGCGAAGATCAGTGCGGCAAGCGCGATATAGCCCTTGCCCGCGGACATGTTGTTGATGAAGGCGGCCGACTGGGCGATGGCGAGATAGGTGCCGGAGAAGCCGCAGAGAATGCCGGCTGCTATCAGCGATCGATAGCGCAGCCATTCGACCGAGATGCCGGCGGTATCGACGGCGCCGGGATTTTCGCCAACGGCACGCAGGCGCAGACCGAAACGGGTGCGATAGAGAATCCACCAGGAAATCGGCACCGTCAGGAAGGCCAGATAAGTCAGGATATTGTTGCCGGAGATGACATTCGCATAGAGCGGCCCGATGAACGGAACGTCGCGAATGGCATCGGCGCCGGGCAGCGTGATGCCGGAAAAACGTGCGGTGGCAGGCAAAGTGGGCGTGCGGCCACCCTGACCGAACCAGGCTTGACCCAGAACGATGGTCAGGCCGGCCATCAGGAAGTTGATCGCGACGCCCGAAACGATCTGGTTGCCACGATTGGTGATCGATGCGAAACCGTGCAACAGGCCGACGACGACCGAGACAACAATGCCCGCGCCAAGACCGGCCCAGGCTGAGCCGCTAATCGAGGCGACGCAGGCGGCAGCAAAAGCCGAGGCCAGCATCTTGCCTTCAAGGCCGATATCGAAGATGCCGGCGCGCTCGGAAAACAGGCCCGCCAGCGCCGTGAAGATCAGCGGAATCGACAGGCGGATCGTCGAACCAAGTATGCTGATGAGAAGATCATAATAGTCCATCGTCCGATCCTCACGTCCTGGCGAATGTCTGGTAGATGCGCACGAGCGCAGGTCGGAACATATATTCGAGGGCACCGGCAAACAGGATGACGAGACCCTGGATCACCACGATCATGTCGCGCGTGATGTTCGGCATGTCGAAGGAGAGCGCATCGCCGCCCTGATAGAGAATGCCGAACAGGATCGCCGCCACGATGATGCCAAGCGGATGATTGCGGCCCATCAGCGACACGGCGATGCCGACAAAGCCCGCACCGAGCACGAACTCGACCTGCAGGCGCGCTGAAGCGCCCATGACGGGATTGAGCGCCATCATGCCGGCAAGGCCGCCGGAAAGCAGCATGGCGATAACGACCGTGCGGGCATAGGGAATGCCGGCATAGACCGCAGCGGTGGGGCTGAGGCCCAACGTGCGCATTTCATAGCCGAGCTTGGTGCGCCAGACGAGTACCCACACCAGGAAGCACATGACCAGCGCGATCAAGAACGACACATTGAGCGGTGCCGCACCGATGGTCGAGCCGAACATATCCATCAACCAGCCGAGCTTCGGCAGCTGACCGCCCTCCAGAAAGGTGCGGGTTTCGGGGGCCATCTTGCCCGGAACGATCAGTATATGCACCAGCAGGAAGTTCATCATCGCCGATGCGATGAAATTGAACATGATCGTGGTGATGACGACGTGGCTGCCGCGCTTGGCTTGCAGCCAGGCAGGAATGAAGGCCCAGAGCGCCCCGAAGATTGCCGCGCCGATGACGGCAAAGGGCATCGTCACATACCAGGGCACATAGTGGTCGAGGGTCAGCGCCACCAGGGCGCAGCCGAGACCGCCGACATAGGCCTGGCCTTCCGAACCGATATTGAAAAGGCCGGCATGGATGGCGACGGCGACCGACAGGCCGGTGAAGATAAAGCTTGTCGCATAATACAGCGTGAAGCCGATGCCTTCGCCGCTGCCAAGCGCGCCCTGCAGCAGCAGGACAAGCGCATCGAGCGGGCTCTCGCCGATGAACCAGACGACGAGGCCGGAGATCAGGAAGGCAACAATGAGATTGAGAAGGGGGATCAGACCGTAGGTGATCCAATTGGGGAGCGGAACGGAAGCCGTGCTCATATACGCCTCACGCGGCAATGCCGGCCATCATCAGGCCGAGTGTTTGTTCACCGGCCTCAGCCGACTTTTCACCGACGATATGGCCGGCGAACATGACGAGGATACGGTCCGAAAGCGCACGGATCTCATCCAGCTCCACCGAAACCAGTAGGATGGCCTTGCCGGCGTCGCGCATCTCGATGATGCGACGATGGATGAATTCGATGGCGCCGATGTCGACGCCGCGCGTCGGCTGGCCGATCAGCAGAGCCTTCGGATCGCGCTCGATCTCACGGGCGACGACGATCTTCTGCTGGTTGCCGCCGGAAAAATTGGCTGTTTTCAGCCGCGCGTTCGGCGGGCGGATATCGTATTTCTCGATCTTCTCGATGGCATCCTTGCGCATGGCATCGAGATCGAGCATGCCGCCGCGCCCGTATTTGCGGTCGCGATGGTAGCCGAGCATGGAATTCTCATACTCCTCGAACTTGAGGACGAGGCCCATGTGATGGCGATCTTCCGGAATATGGGCAAGGCCAAGGTCGCGAAGTGCCGCGGGATCGGCATTGCCGATCGGCTTGCCATGCAGAAGGATCTCGCCCGAGGCTGGCTTACGGATACCGGCGATGGCCTCCAGCAATTCCGACTGGCCGTTGCCGGCGACACCGGCTATGCCGACGATCTCGCCGGCACGGACATCGAAGGAGACATTGTCGACCATGGTGACGCCACGGCCGTCCTTGACGGTGAGATTGCGCACCGACAGCAGGATATCGCCCGGATTGGGGGCGCCCTTTTCGACGCGCAGCAGCACGCGGCGGCCGACCATCAATTCTGCCAGCTCTTCGACGGTGGTTTCCGCCGTCTTGCGCGTGGCAACCATCTCGCCGCGGCGCATGACCGACACCGTATCGGTGATCGCCATGATCTCGCGCAGCTTATGGGTGATGAGTATGATCGTCTTGCCCTGATCGCGAAGGACGCGAAGGATGCGGAAGAGATTGTCCGCTTCGGCCGGCGTCAAGACGCCGGTGGGTTCGTCGAGAATGAGGATTTCCGCGCCGCGATACATCGCCTTCAGGATCTCGACGCGCTGCTGCTGACCGACGGGAAGCTCTTCGATCATCGCATCCGGATCGACTTCCAGGCCATAATCCTTCTCCAGCCGGTTGAGCTCGGCGCGTGCGGCCGCTACCCCCTTGGCGAGAAGCGCGCCGCCTTCGGCGCCCAGCATGACGTTTTCAAGGACGGTAAAATTGTCAACCAGCATGAAATGCTGGTGCACCATCCCGATACCGGATGCAATTGCCGTCTGGCTGTCGCGGATGGCGATGGGATTGCCGTTGATGCGGATTTCGCCGCCGTCGGCCTGATAGAATCCGTAGAGGATCGACATGAGGGTCGATTTCCCGGCACCGTTTTCGCCGATGATCCCGTGGATCGAGCCCTTGGCGACGGTCAGGTTGATATCTTTATTGGCGTGGACAGCACCGAACTTCTTGTCGATGCCCACGAGCTCGATGGCAGAGATTTGGCTCACTATAGGGGCTCCAGAAACCGGTTTCCGGATAAGAAAAGGGCGCATGACGTTTTTGCTCCGTCATACGCCCTTATTTCATATCAGTTCTTCGGGCAGGCGTTGTCGGTCAGATAGTCGTGGACCTTGATGGTGCCAGCAACGATATCGGTCCGGGCCTTGTCGACAGCAGCCTGCATTTCCGGAGTGACGAGCGACTTGTTGTTGTCGTCCATAGCGACGGCGACGCCGTCTTCCTTCAGGCCGAGTTCCTGCGTACCAGGCGTGAACTTGCCGTTCTTGGCGTCGCTGAAGGCATTGTAAACGGCGAGGTCGACGCGCTTGACGACGGAGGTCAGAACGGAACCCGGATGCAGGTAGTTCTGGTTCGAATCGACGCCAATCGACAGCTTCTTGTTGTCGGCGGCGGTCTGCAGCACGCCGAGGCCGGTCGCGCCGGCAGCTGCGTAAACAACGTCTGCGCCCTGGTCGATCTGGTTCTTGGTGAGTTCGCCGCCGCGAACCGGGTCATTCCAGGCAGCGCCGGTCGTGCCTGTCATGTTCTGGAAAACTTCGATCTTCGCATTGGTGGCACGCGCACCGAGCTCGTAGCCGCATTCGAACTTGCGGATCAGCGGAATGTCCATGCCGCCGACGAAGCCGATCTTGCCGGACTTCGACGCAATGGCAGCCATGACGCCAGCGAGATAGGAACCTTCATTTTCCTTGAACTTGACCGAGCGGACGTTCGGCAGGTCAAGGCTGTCGTCGATCAGGACGAATTCGGTCTTCGGGTATTCGGCAGCAACCTTCTGGAGCGCGGAGGTCCAGGCAAAGGAAACGGCGATAACCGGATTGAAGCCCTTGCTGGCGAAGTTGCGCAGCGCCTGTTCGCCCTGAGTGTCGCCCGTCGGCTCGAAGTCGCGGTAAGCGATGCCGGTTTCCTTCTTGAATTTTTCGGCGCCGTTGTAGGCAGCTTCGTTGAAGGATTTGTCGAACTTGCCGCCGGTTCCGTAAACGATTGCCGGCTTGATATCGGCCGCAAGCGCCGTTGCCGACATGGCAGCCAGAGCGAAAAGGGTCAAAAGGGATTTTTTCATGTGGTGCAGCCCTATTGTTTCTATCTTGTTGGGTCCTCCCGCAAGCCCGTTGACCGGGCAAGTCTGCGGAACCGCCGACCTCCCCGAGGCCAAGCTGGCGCGCATCCTTGCATGGCTGCATGAAAAATTCACGAGAAATTTTTCAGTTGGTAAAGATTTGTGGGAATTGGTGAAAACCCATCCAAACCACCCTTTTTTTAAACAATTTCGGGCCAAAACTGCAATTTTATTGGTCAGAATAGCTGCCGGTCAGCTCTCCGCAGTCGCCAGTTTTGCGCACCACGGCATAGCTGCAAGCCCATCGCCAGACATTCTTCAACGTCACCAAAATCCCCAAATGGCACAGAGCGAAACGCAGCCCCTTTCAGGCGCTGAAGCGTCCGGCAACGGGCTGGCGCTTATAGGCGACCATCCACAGAAGCAGCGAGATCACCAGAAAGACCGCAAAGGCCGGCTGAAACAGCAGCCATTGCATCGCCAAGTCATAGAAGCGGGGATGAACATAATAGGCGATGGTCGCGCGAAGGCTTGCCAGCGACGAAGGGCTGACATCGTTCCACGCATCCCCCATAGGGGTCATGACCACGGCGGAGGCCGCAACGGATTGAATGGAATCGATGGTGCCAGCGATCACGGCCACCACCAGCGCGACAAGGCTGGAAAAACGCAACAGGAAACGCATGAACTCCTCCGGATACTCACTACGTCCAGCCTTTGTAGGCCGACCGGTCTTATGCCGCCTCATCCATTTCTTTAGATAAGTGGAACGCGAAATAAGCGCAATGGGGATGAGATGCAGAGTTTTTTGTCCAGAAGTCAAAAAACTGTCAGATTCGGGTTGATCCTAGAAAATTCATCGGTATATATCGCGCCGTTCCCACAATAGCTCCTTTATCGGATGCGAAAGTGCAGATGGACAGGTGGCCGAGTGGTTTAAGGCGCACGCCTGGAACGCGTGTGTGCGTGAAAGCGTACCGTGGGTTCGAATCCCACCTTGTCCGCCATTTACAACCGTTTACTCTACGCTACTAGACGGTCCAGTAATTCAGAGATCGCGCGTTCATAATTCGCATGCTCCGGGTCCGTTGCTGCCGGCTGTGGGCCATTCGCGTCCGTCGCCACGGCAAGCGCTGCACCGTGCGTATAATCGACAAGAATATGCACCCACAGCAGAGCTTGCGACGGCGAAAGGCCAAGTTCTTTCAGCAGATCCGTCAGGTTGTCGGTGATCCGCCTTGCATGGTCTGGAAATACGGCTGGCCGGTTGAAGATCGCAAGGGTCAGACCTGGATAGCGCACCACCTTTGCCCGATACGCCTTCAGCAAGCCCTCTATTCGAGACCGAACCGTTCCCTCCGGAGGGGCAGCAACGTCGGCATAGACGCTCTCCGCCAGTGCCTTGATCAATCCGTCCCGGTCCTGGAAGTGGTGATAGATCGTCATCGGGTTGACATTCGCGCGCGTGGCGACCGCCCGCATCGTCAGATTTTCAAAACCCTCGCTGCTCAGGAGAGCCAAAGCCTCCGAAAGAATTTTTGTCGGCGACACGCCGTTCTCATCGGCGCGTGGCCGGCCTCGGCTTCGCTTGGTCATTTCACAACTGTGTATGTCGTTTGCACCAACCCGGAGGGAAACGGACGAGTGCTGACATGCGTGAGATGAACGTCACGCGCGAGCGGGCCGAACAGGGGGCGGCCGCTGCCGAGCAGTATCGGAACGCGCGTGATGACCAGATCGCTGATCAAGCCCTCCCGGAGGAAGGACTGGATGATCCGCCCGCCGTCCACATAGACGCGGCGACACCCTTCCGCTTCGAGCATGGCCATCGCCTGGTTCGGCGACTTCCGCGTGAAACGGACCTTGCCGGCAAGCTCGGACGGAACCGGCTGTTCCGCGAGGGTGGCGGAAAGAACGAGCACCGGGCGCGTATAGAACCAGGGCTTCATGTCGCGGACTGCATCGAAGGTGCCCCGGCCCATTATGATGGCGTCGATGTCTTCGATGAAATCATCGTAGCCATGGTCTTCGCCGGAAGCGTCATATCTGAGCAACCATTCGATGTCGCCGCCATCACGAGCGATGAACCCATCCAAGCTGGTTGCAATGAAAACATGGCCGCTCATCATCGCATCTCCATAATTATACGTTGTATAATTATGGATCGTTGGCGTTGTCAAGAATGGATGATGAAAGAGCGGGCCGAGTTCGGCCGAGGAGCTACGCTTCCCCGAACCAGCGAGATGCGGCATCGGCGGCGGCTTCAACGTCCGGCTCTGTCTCGCAGACCCAGGCAACCACGCCATCGGGCCGCACGAGCAAGGCGCCCAAGCCAAGCCTATCCTTGACGTCACTGGCGAGATAGGCGATTCGGTCACTCCAACGATCGGCCAGCGCTTCGAGCGATGGGCAGGCATCGAAATCCAGAAGCAGGCCCTTGTCCGTCTTGAGGAGATCGCCGACCCTTTTCCCATCAGCCAATTCGAAATCAGGAGCGCTGCGGCCGACAAGCGGATGGTTGCCACCGAGATCATAGCGGAGAGAAACGCCCCAGACGCGTTCAGCGAAATAGGTCGCGCCATCACGCGTGTCGATCAGATCGCGGATGATGGCTTCGAGGGCACGCGAGCTCGGGCTTGGCCGCATGAGTGCGACCTGGGCGCGTGACCAATCAAGCACCTTCGCCCCAATGGGATGCCGCTCGCTGGAATAGGTATCGAGCAGGCCGTCCGGCGCATCGCCACGGATCGTGGCGGCAAGCTTCCATCCAAGGTTCATCGCGTCGCCCAGACCAAGGTTGAGGCCCTGGCCGCCCAAGGGGGAATGGATGTGCGCGGCATCGCCGGCAAGCAGAACGCGCCCTCTGCGATAGCTGGTCGCCTGGTAGGCGCGGTCCGTCCATGTGGTGGCAAGCTTGAGCGCCGTTAGAGTGACTTCGGTGACGGAGATACGGCGCAGCACCGACTGCACATGCTCGAGCGTGATCGGCTGGGTCCGGTGGAAAGCACCGCCGTCGAAGTCGACCATCGCGATCGTCCCGGGCGGCGAAAAAGTGTACATGCCCGTCGCGGTATAATGGCGGCCGGGACGTAGCTTGTCCGGTTCCGCCATCTCGATCTCAGCGGAATAGCCGGTGAACTCGGGATCGGTGCCGACGAAATCGAAGCCGGCGGCCTTGCGAACGGTGCTGCGGCCGCCGTCGCAGCCGACAAGCCAGCGTCCGCGAAAGATCTCGCCTCCGGCGCAGACGGAGACACCTTCATCCGACTGCTCGAAGCTCTCGACGCCGAAGCCGCGCCTGATCTCGACGCCCATCGCCTCGGCGCGAGCGGCCAGGATCGTTTCGAGGCTTTCCATCTCGATCATCATGCTGGTGCCGGCCGGACTCGACAGGCGGTAGGGCCATTTCGAGGCATCGATATTGTCATGGAAGAACTGGATGCCGGCGAAATGGCCGCCCGGGCGGCGCGGCTGGTGCATCCAGTGCGCGGCAGATGAAGCGCCGCTGTCGCCCGATCCATTCTTGGCGGGCTGCGCCGCCGCGATGTCCTTCAGCAGGCCGCGACGATAAAAGGCTTCGATGGTCGGCGCCGAAAGGCCGCGCATGCCGAAGGGAAGGCGCTTCAGGGGCGAGCGCGGATCCTCGGCCTGCTCCAGCACCAATACGGAGAGACCGGCGAGACCCAGCTCACAGGCGAGAAACAAGCCGACAGGTCCGCCGCCGGCAATCGGGACATCATAAATCAAGACAGAACTCCTCAAGCGAGCGGCGCCGCAAGGGCCCCAGACATTCCGGCTTCCAGAAGCCCCAGCTGGCGCAAGTCTCGTTGGAAAATGCCCATCTCCATTCGAGCGGGCGACGGGCCGGTCACAGGAACAGTCGTAAAACCTGTGCCGATTGCATCGATTTCGTGATCGCGATACGATTTTTACACTCGGTATAAATTTACTTATGGTATAAATATCTCCATGTCAAACCGAATCAAACTCCGGGACCGCAAGAAGGAGATGACGCGTCAGGCGATCTCCAATGTCGCAACACGCCTCTTTGTCGAACATGGCTTCGACAAGGTTTCCGTCGCCGACATCGCTGACGAAGCGGAGGTCGCCAGGAAGACGGTGTTCAACTATTTTCGCCGCAAGGAGGATCTGGTTTTCGATCGCGAGGACGAGGTGCGGGAACTGGCGCGCAAGGCGATTGCCGATCGCGGCCGAGCGCCGCCGCTCCGCGCCTTCCAGGCGCTGATGCGTGAACTGCTGGAGACGCAGCATCCCCTGTTCAGGATCACGGAGCGGCCAATCGCATTCTGGCGCATGGTCGCGGAAAGCCCGGCGCTGACGGCGCATGCATGCGGACTGCAGGTGAGCCTTGCCGGCGATCTCTCGGGAATGCTGTCCGACGCCGTGGGCCGGCCCGCTTCCGATCCCGAGGCGCGGCTCGCCGGCACCATGCTGATGGCGACGCTGGTGACCGCCTATGGCGAGGCGCTTCGCGCCTTTCGCGAAAACCGAAGGCCCGAGGCAGCGCTGGCGAGCGTCCTGGACCGAGGTTTTGCCGGCGTCGACGCTGCTCTTGCCGGGACGCCGTATGTCTGACTCCGAAGCTTTCTGAATCGCAGCCTGAAAGATGAAACCCGACCGAAGGGTCGGCCGGGTTTTCGAATACGTGGTCAGTCAGACCATCGACCATCCGCGGATCGTGGCCGATGGCACCGGCATCACGCCGCGGAAACCTGCAGCTCGGCAAGATCCTGAAGCAGTGTCGGACCGTTGGGTTCCCAACCCAGCTTCTGTCGGGTCTTGGCGCTGGAGGCCGGCATGTCGTGGCCGGCAAACAGAGCGAGCCAGCCGAAATAATCCTGCGCCTCTTCCTTGGTGATCGATTTGACCGGGAGGTTCAGGCGCCGCCCGATCGTCTCCACGATATCGCGCAAGGGGACGCCTTCTTCGGCAACGGCGTGATATTTGGCATTCGGCTCGGCGCGCTCGGCCACGAGGCGGTAAAGGCGGCCGACATCGGTAAAATGCGCCGCCGGCCAGCGGCTGAGCCCATCTCCGACATAGGCGCAAACACCCTTTTCCCGGAATATCTGGATCAAGGGAGTAATAAGCCCCTGGCTGACGGGATCATGTACTTGCGGCAGCCGCACGACCGAGACATTGACGCCGATTTCGCTCGCCAATATCCCCGCTTCCTCCGTGGCGGCACGCGGATGCCTGTCGGAGCGGACGATCGGATTGTCTTCCTTGGCGGGCTCGCCCGGCACCGTGTTGGCGATCGGCGTGCCCGAGGTAATGACCAGCGGACGGGCGGAACCGGCAAGCGCCGACGCCAGCGTTGCGATGACCCGGCGGTCATCCTCGCAATTCTGGACGAATCTCGAGAAATCATGGTTGAAGGCAAGGTGGATGACGCCGTCGGATTGCGAGGCGCCGCTTTTCAGGATTTCCGCGTCCTCGATCGTGCCGTTAAGGACTTCGGCGCCGGCAGCGGCGAGCGCGACCGCCTTTTCCTTCGAGCGCGAAAGGCCGAGCACCTGGTGGCCGGCGCCGATCAACTCCCTGACGACATGCGAGCCGACATTTCCGGTCGCACCGGTAACGAATATACGCATATGCACTGTCTCCTTATTTCGTCGGAGACAAATCTCTGCCTATCGTTTATTCTGGTAAAGTAGTGACCTTATCATAGTAAAGACACTAACACGATGACCGATCTCATTGAAACCGAAAACGTGCTCGGGACCTATCTGAGGGACCGCCGCGCAAAACTCGACCCATCCGCCCTGGGATTTGCCGGCGAGCGGCGGCGCACGCCCGGGCTTCGGCGCGAGGAAGTGGCGCAGCGCGCCAATATAAGCCCGACCTGGTACACATGGCTGGAACAGGGACGCGGCGGTGCGCCCTCCGCCGACGTGCTTGACCGGATCGCCCGCGCGCTGATGCTGACGGAAGTGGAGCGCGAGCATCTATTCCTGCTCGGCCTCGGCCGCCCGCCGGAAGCGCGCTATCGCAAGAATGATGGCGTGACGCCGCGGCTGCAGCGTGTGCTCGATGCGCTGGAGCCGAGTCCTGCCCTCATCCGGACCGCTACCTGGGACGTCATCGCATGGAACCGGGCAGCACCCGTGATGCTGATCGATTACGGATCGCTGCCGCCAGAAGAACGCAACATTCTGCGCTATATCTTTCTCGATCCACGCGCCCGCGCCGTGCAATATGACTGGGAAAGCGTCGCCCGTTTCGCTCTGGGTGCATTCCGTGTCGATGCGGCACGCGCAGGCGCATCGAGTGAGATCGAGCCTTTCGTGGCGGAACTTTGCCGCATCAGCCCGGAATTCAGGGCCATGTGGCGCGAAAACGACGTTCCCGGCACCCACACTGAGGCCGTCAAACATATACGCCATCCCATCCTCGGCCCGCTGGCATTCGAGTATTCGGCCTTTTCGGTCGACGGCCGAACGGATCTCAGCATGATCGTCTACAATCCGGCAACGCCTGATGATGCCGAGCGGATCAGATCGCTGCTGCCTCAGCCGTAAGGCAAATAGCGTGACGCGCGTGTCCGCGCGCATCTATCCATTGACAGCATCGGTGAAGCCGACCTAAATATTGTCCGTCGAAAATGGCTGGCTTGGTCTCGGTAGGCCCAGGCCCTTCTCCTCGGACGGAGAAGCTCTTTTCCGCGCTCGCGCGGATACCCCGACAGTCCCTGCGCCTCGTGCGCGTCTCGGGTCTGCGCGGTGGTAGCCATTTGACGATGCTTCCTCGGCAGACCATGTTCGAAGGAGTCATACCATGTTCACTATCGATCAATCCCAGCCCATCCTTGTCTATCTCGCCGCCGGCGTCCAAGGCAGCGCAGTCATTCGCGCCGCGTTGCAGCGTGGCCTCAAGGTTCGGGCGCTTGTGCGAGACCGAAGGCGCGCTTCGGCGCTTTCAGCCCTCGGTGTCGAACTTGCCGAAGGGGATCTTCGCGATGCCGCCTCGCTTCGCGCCGCCAGCACCGGCATCAGCCATGCCGTGCTGCAGATTCCAATCGGATCACAGGGCGACATGCGTATCCAGGCCGACAATGCGGTATCGGCTTCGCTCGCCTGCGGTATGAAATCCATTGTCCTCAAGCTTGCGAGCGCCAGCCGACCAGCGCCTTGCGAGGAACCGAGCTTCGTCGCCAGCGCCATGATCGAGGATGTCGTTCGCGCGTCAGGCCTGCCCTTTGCCATAGTTCGCCCCACAATGTACCTCGACAATCTCTTGAAACCATCCGCGCGCAAGGACATCGTCGAACATGGGATCTTTGCGCCACCGATTGCCGAATCCCAGCGTATCGCCTGGACCTCGGTCGACGATTGCGCCCGCGCCGCCGTCACTCTTTTGGAACGCGGCATTACATCCGGCGACCATTGCATCGCCGGGCCGGAGAGCGTTGATGGAAACGAGCTTGTCACGCACATCGGTGCGGGGCTTGGTCGCCGGATTGTCTATCGCCAGCAGCCGCTCGACGAATTCGAGCGGGATGTCGATGCGGCGATGGGGCCAGGAACAGGGCGCCGCGTCGCCTCGAAATTCCGCTTCTTCGCGTCGCATCCGGAAGATGCGGATGGGATGCTGGCCGAGCCCTTCAAGCCGCAAGCCAGCCTTAAGGATTTCCAGCCGACAGGCATCGAGGAATGGATCCGCCAGCATCGGGCACAGTTCTTCGATACGGAACACGCGCCATCACGCCGAGGCTGATCGGCGGGGTGCGCCTTCAATCATAATAGGCCGGGGCGTGCTTGAACCGAGGCCACGCCTCGGGATCATGCCCCGTGACCACAAGGGCATCGGTCTGTTCGGCAAGCGCACGCAGCTTGCCGACGGATCGCACTGTGTCGACGGCGGACGCCATGAAACCGGGGAGCGCTCTTTCGTTCCAGTGATCGAGCGTATAGGCGGCATCGATGGCCAATAATATCGCACCCGCGTTCGGCAGCTGCACGAGAAAGGATTGGTGACCGACGCTATGGCCCGGCGTGAAGATCATCCGCAGCACGCCGTCGCCATAGAGATCGTAGCCATCGGTCGCGGCGCCCTCCAGGAAGTGCCACTTCAAGCCGGGACGGTCGAAATCCTTTCGGACATAGGCGCCGGCGGCGAACCAATCCGGCGCAAAAGCATAATGATATTCGCTACGCTGGACGATATGGGTCGCGTTCAGGAAGCGGCCGATGGCGCCGCTGTGGTCGGAATGCAGGTGGGACAGCACGACGAAGCGGATGTCTTCACCGGATATGCCGAGCTTTGCTAGCTGCGCGACGCATCCTTGCTCTTCGATCATGAAAGGCTGATAGCTGTCGACGACATCGCCCCAATAGCCGCGCGGATCGGCCAGACCTTCTGCTGCCAGCCCGCCATCGATGACGACATTGCCCTTCGGATGCGTCAGCAGAAACCAGGGAACCGGGATTTGGTAATCGGCGTCACCACCCTGGTTCATCCTGATGTCGTGGGCCTTGCATCGCTGCGTGCCCGATTGAAACATATAAAGCCTGATGTCGCACATGAACCTGACCTTTGATTTGCGATTGGGTGCGGAAACACGCGTCGTTTTCGGTGATCTAAGCCTCTGCCACTAGGCGGCATCATCCGCTTTTATTTATCGGCTGTGCCGATATATTGGCGCCCATGGATCTGTTGGTTGCGATGCGCGTCTATGTGCGGGTGGTGGAAAGGGGCAGCATGTCGGCTGCCGCCCGCGATCTTGGCATGGGCCAGCCTGCCGTCAGCGAGCGGATCGATCGGCTGGAGCAATATCTCGGAGCGCGGCTGCTGCTCAGAAATACCCGCAAGCTTTCCGTCACCGATGTCGGTGCCGCCTTCTACGAGCGCAGCAAGCAGGTGCTCGAAAGTGCCGACGATGCCCTGACGGTCGCGAATGGCGATCAGTCGCTCCGCGGTACGCTCAGGATCGCAGCACCGCATGGCGTCGGCGAGATCATACTGCCGCCGATCCTGCTGCAGATGCGCAAGCGTCATCCGCTGCTCAAAATCGAGCTGATCCTCAACGACAGGATCGTCGATCCCGTGACGGAGGGCGTCGACATCTCGCTGCGTCTCGGCGATCTTGGCGAAGGCAGCTTCATTGCCCGCCAGCTCGGCCATGTCGGCCGCGTACTCGTGGCCTCGCCCGCCTATCTCAATGAGCATGGGACGCCAACTATGCCCGGCGAGCTTGCCGACCACCCCTTCCTGCGGGTTTCCGGCCTGTTCAACAGCGGGCAGCTTCCGTTGATCAGCCCGGACGGGCGGACCGAACTTGCTGCTGTCGACATTGTGCTCAGCACCAGCCATTGGCGGCCACTGCACCGCCTGCTGCTGAATGGCGCCGGCATCGGTGTCCTCCAGGAGCCGGTCTGCGCGGAGGATCTTGCCAATGGCAACCTGATCCGCCTGTTGCCAGGATTTACCGTGCCGGGCTTCGATCTCAATGCGCTCTACCCGGCGATAAGGCCGCTTCCTCCGCGGATTCGGATGGTGCTTTCATTGTTGGAGGAGCAGCTCGGCACGGCCTCCCCGCCGAAAAGCTAGCTATTTTTTCCGATCGACGCTCTGCATCGCCACCTCAGGCGTTGTTCCCAAGGTCAGCGCCCAGAAGAGCAGCGTTGCGAGACTTATGGCGGTACCGGAGATACTGACGCCGCTCCAGCCCGCATGGGCATAGATGATCGTCGATGTCGAGGAGCCGACGGCACTGCCGATGGAGTAGAAGATCATGTAGGCGGCGGTCAGCCTGTTTTGCGCATCCGGCCTGACGCGATATATCATGCCCTGATTGGTGACGTGCACCGCCTGCAGACCGAAATCGATAACGAGGACACCGAGGATCAGCCATAGGATCGAGCGGTCCAGCATGGAAATCGGCAGCCAGGCAGCAAGCATCAGCGCGAGTGCAATACCCGTCGTGCGCTGGCCATGGCCACGGTCGGCCCAACGCCCTGCCCTAACGGCACCGAGTGCACCTGCCGCTCCGGCAAGGCCGAACAAGCCGACTTCCGTGTGGGACAGGGAGTAAGGCGGGGCGGTCAGCGGTAGCACCAGAGGAGCTAGCAGTGTGGTGATATTGGCGAAGATCAGCATGGCAATCACAGCACGGATGCGCAGCACCGGCTCCTCGACAAGCAGGGTGCCGAGCGAGCGGATAAGTCCGAAATAGGAGAGTCCGCTCCTCGGCTTCTCCTGCCGCGGCAAAGCGCGCCAAAGGAGAAGCGCAATTACCAGCGTCAGCGCGGCCGAGACAATGTAGACGGTCCGCCAGCCGGAGAGATCGGTCAGCGTGCCCGCGATGCTTCGCGCTAAAAGGATGCCGAGGACGATGCCGCTGGTGACCACGCCGACGATATGGCCGCGCTCGGCGGGATGCGCCAGGCTCGCCGCATAGGCAACAAGCGCCTGTGTGACCACGGCCAGAAAGCCGACCGCGGCCATGGAGGCGAGCAGCATCGCCGCACTTGAGGAAAAGCCGACACAGATGAGCGCGGCTACGCTCAAGAGCGACTGCACAATGATGAGCTTGCGCCGATCGACGAGATCGCCGAGCGGCACCAGCAGGATCAGGCCGAGCCCGTAGCCGAGTTGCGTCGCACCGACGATCAGGCCGGCAACCGTGCGCGACAGCTTGAGATCGTCGGCCATGACATCGAGAAGCGGATGGGCGAAATAGGCATTGGCAACGGCGACGCCGCTCGCGACGGCAAAGAGGAAAATCGTTGCGCGCGTCAGCGGCGAATTGGCCTCTTCAGAGTATTGGGCGCTCTTAAACGAACTCGCGCGCGAGGGATGAGGGCGCAGAATGTCCTTCGCGCTGCCGGCTGGCGGCGCGTCCTGATCGATCGTCATTGCAAAACTCCCGATTCTTCGGTTTAATAATGAAACCAACGATCGAGTAACATTATTGGTTTAATCATGCAACCATTTCTACTAACAAAGGACCGGAAGGGCTAAGGCGATGGTCGCGCGGAAAAGCCTGAAGGGTGATTATTGTCCGAGCGCACGGTCGCTCGACGTGATCGGCGACTGGTGGTCGCTGCTGATCGTGCGCGACGCCTTCGACGGGCTGACGCGCTTCGGGGAGTTTCAAAAGAGCCTTGGCATTGCCAAGAATATCTTGACCGAGCGACTGCGGGCGCTTGTCGCAAGCGGTATTCTGGAGCTTGTACCGACAAGCGAAGGCGGCATACGCATGGAATATCGGCTGACAGCGATGGGAAAGGATCTCTTTCCGGTGATGGTGGCGCTGCGCCAATTCGGCGAACGCCATCTCTTTGCGCCGGCGGAAGAGCATTCGCTGCTGGTGGATCGCGCCACAGGCCAGCCGGTGCAGCTTGAAATCCGGGCGCAGGACGGCAGGGCGATCGGTCCGGACGAAGCGTTCATCGTGAAGGTGCCGGAAGCGGAATAGATGAGGCGAGGGCTGCGACTAAGCGCGCTCTTTGAAACGAACTTCGCGTGCCGAAGCACAAATCCTGATCTCGTCGCCAAGAGACCATTCCGCCGCCCTTGCCGCCATAGCTGCGGGCACGCCCTGCGAGCCTGGACCGGCGGGAACATCATAGGTGGCGTGGGCATCATGCGGCAGCAGTACACCATAGCCGCGCTCAAGCGCCGCTCGCGCCGTCGCGGCAACGCACATTTCCGAGAGCATGCCGCATATCACCAGATCCTTCACGCCGAAGGCTGTGAGAATGGCGTCAAGGTCGGTGCCGTCGAAGCCGTCATCCTCCGTTTTCCTGATGACCACTTCGCCGAAAAGGGGCGGATAATAGAGTTTCCATCCCGGCTGAAACGGCTCATCCAGCGCGCCTGACGGACCATCATTTTGCAGGAAAATCACACGGGCCCATGCTGACCGCGCCTTGTGTAGCAGGGCCTCAACCGCCGACCTCAACATGACGTGGCCCGGAACTGCACTTGGGCCTTGTACGAAGGCATTCTGGACATCGACGACCAGCAGGGCATCGGCCAATGGATTGTTATCGGAAATCTCTCGCTGCTCTTCTTCCATCAATCCTTCAGATCCTGCCATGAAACAAACTCCATATGGGTGCGCACCGGGCAGCCCGGCAAGACTGCCTCAGAAAGAGGCCTTCATCACCATCTCTGCGCCAAGCACCAGCAGACAAATCAGAAACCAGCGGCGGAAAGTGGTGGGGCTGACGCGATTGCGAATGATCTGGCCGGCCCACATGCCGGTAAGTGCCGGGGCGATCGCGAGGGTAGAGAGCGCGAGATTGTCGGTGCGGAAGGCGCCGTGCCAGGCAAGCGCCGCAGCCAGTGCCACGGTAGACATGGTGAAGGAAAGGCCGAGCGCCTGAACCAGCTCCTCCTTCTCCAGTCCGAGCGACTGCAGATAGGGTACTGCCGGCACGACGAAAACACCGGTCGCTCCTGTGAGCAAGCCGGAGACCCCGCCGACGAACGGCGATAGCAGCCGCTCGAACCTTGCGGGCACATGCAGTTGACGGGCGAGCAAAGCATGGCCGGCATAGACGATGAGCGCCGCACCCAGCGCAGCGGTCGTCAGACGCGTATCGCCGGCAGCCAGCAGATATGAGCCGGCGAAGGTTCCGATGACCACGGCAAGACCCAATAGAAGGAAGCGACGGGCAAGCGTGCCAAAACTCGGACCTGACAGAAGCTGCCAGACATTCGTGACGAAGGAAGGCACGATCAGCAGGCTCGCTGCCGAGAGCGGCGAGATCAGCGCGCCCAGCACGCCCATCGCCACGGTTGGCAGCCCCATGCCGGTGACGCCCTTGACCATGCCGGCGACGAAGAAGGTCGCGAAGATCGCCGCGACGAGCCATATCGAATGATCCATCATGCCTTTTCAGTAGCAGAGACAAAGACCGGCACAATGCGGATGATGGGAAGCCAGCCTTCGGCTTTTCCGAAGGCTGAAGATGCGGTAACCTGAACTCCATGCGCTTCGATCTGACCGACCTTCGCTTGTTCCTCGCCGTCGTCGATGCCGGCAGCATCACGCATGGAGCTGCCGATGTCGGGCTTTCGCTGCCGGCCGCCAGCGAGCGGCTGCGCGACATGGAGGCGAATGGCGGCGTAAAGCTGCTGGAGCGCGGGCGACGCGGCGTGAGCCCGACGTCCGCCGGCGAGGCGCTGGCGCATCATGCCCGGCTGATCCAGCGGCAACTGACACAGATGCGCGGCGAGCTTGGCGAACATGCAAGTGGCCTGCGCGCAACCGTCCGGCTTCTCGCCAACACCGCGGCGATCGCCGAATATCTGCCGCCTCGCCTTGCCGAATGGATGGCCAGAAACCCGCGAACGGACATCGATCTCAAGGAGCGCCAGAGCATCGAGATTGCCCGAGCTGTGTCAGCCGGGCTGGCCGAGATCGGCATCCTCTCGGATGCCGTCGACACCGCGGGCCTGCTTTTGCAACCCTTCGCAGTCGACCGGTTGGTGGTGGTGATGCCTCGCGATCATGCGCTTGCGGCGGCAAAGCAGATTGCTTTTGCGGACATCCTGCATGAGCATTTTGTCGGACTTGCCGGCGGAGCACTGCAGAATCACATCGACGCGAAGGCCACCCGGCTCGGCAGTCGATTGAAAATGCGGGTACGCATGCGGACATTCGAAAGCATTTGCGAGATGGTGGGCCAAGGCATCGGCCTCGGCATCGTGCCGGAAACGGCAGCACGTCGCTGCAGCCGATCCGCAAAAATTGCGGCCCTTCGCCTCACCGACCCATGGGCAACGCGCCGGCTTTCGGTCTGCACACGCTCCCTCGAAGACCTTCCGTCACCGGCTCGCGATCTTTTCGAACATCTGGCAACGAGATGACCCCGACCTGTTGAAAAGACGCGTTGGGATCGACTAGTCTCCCGCATGGCTGTCGGGAGGAGACGGCGCAATGGGAGGTGGGTATGGAATTTCACGACGATGAGCTTCATCGCTTCGAAGCCGAAGGGGCCGCGCCCTTGCCGCAAACCGAGGTGGAAGGCCATGTCGATCATGATGGCGCGCGTATCTGGTACGCCTCCTATGGCAGCGGCGCACCGGTGATCCTCCTGCATGGCGGGCTCGGAAACAGCGGCAATTGGGGCTACCAGGTGCCGGCGCTGATCGACGCAGGCCATCAGGTTATCGTCATCGACAGCCGCGGCCATGGCCGCAGCACGCGCGACGAGCGACCATACACGTATGAGCTCATGGCCTCCGACGTTCTCGCCGTTATGGACAGGCTGAAGATCGAAAAGGCTGTCATAGCCGGATGGAGCGACGGCGCCTGCATCGGCATGGTGCTGGGAAAAACCCATCCGGAGCGTGTTGCCGGCGTCTTTTTCTTTGCCTGCAACATGGACCCGAGCGGCACGAAAGAATTCGTGGCGACGCCGATTATCGAGCGCTGCTTCGCCCGTCATACGAAGGATTACGCAGCCCTTTCCGCCACGCCGGATAGGTTCGATGCCTTCGTCGAGGCTGTAGGCCTGATGCAACGGACCGAGCCGAACTACACCATCGCCGATCTCGCCGAGATCAATGTGCCTGTTGCCATCGTGCACAGCGAGCACGATGAGTTCATAAAGCGTGAACACGCCGATTATCTCGTGCGGCATATTCCCGGGGCGGAATTGATCTTTCTGCCCGGCGTCAGCCATTTCGCACCGCTGCAGCGGCCGGCGCAGTTCAACATCGCCTTGCTCGATTTTCTTGCAGCGATTTCAGCCTGACAGCAGATTCAGTTGCGCGCATCCAATCGTTCGGATAAATGATGACCATCATCTTATTCGAACTCCCGAGACCGAATCGCCGCTGACAGGCCCTTCCGCCCCGGGGAGCAATTTGGCTCCAGGCAGGAGAATTTTATGACAGCCACTTTGTTTTCGCCTCTTTCCATCGGCCCCTATGAGCTTGCGCATCGCATCGTCATGGCGCCGCTGACCCGCATGCGGGCGAGCCAGCCCGGCAATGTACCCTCGGCTTTGAACGCCGAATATTATGCTCAGCGAGCCAGCGAGGGCGGCCTGATCATTTCCGAGGGTTCGCAGATTTCACGCGCCGGACAGGGCATGCCGGCAACGCCGGGCATCCACACGGCCGAACAGATCGCCGGCTGGAAGGCGGTGACGGATGCGGTTCATTGCAAGGGCGGCAAGATCTTCCTGCAGCTTTGGCATGTCGGTCGCATCTCCCATTCCTCGCACCAGCCCGATGGCGCTCTGCCGATTGCTCCTTCGGCCATCGCCGCCCAGGGACAAGCCTTCACGGCCTCCTTCGAGCGCGTGCCCTTCGAGACGCCGCAGGCGATCGATATCGACCTGATGCCGCTTTTGATCGACGTCTATGCTCAAGCCGCTGCCAATGCCAAGCAAGCCGGCTTCGACGGCGTCGAGATCCACGGCGCCAACGGCTATCTGATCGAACAGTTCCTGCAGGCCCGCACGAACCAGCGCACCGACCAATATGGCGGCTCGATCGAGAACCGCACGCGGCTGCTGCTCGAGGTAGTCGAGGCGGTTTCCGAAGTCTGGGGGTCGGATCGCGTCGGTGTCCGTCTCTCGCCCTTCGGCATCGCCAATGACAGCGGCGAGGACGATCCTTTGCGCCTCTATGGCCATGTCATTCGCGAGCTGGACCGCCTCAACCTCGCCTATCTGCATCTGATCGAGCCGCGCGCCAGCGGTGCCGGCCAGGCCGAGGTCGACCACAAGAACGTGCCGTCGGCTGCGGAACTCTTTCGGCCGGCCTGGTCCGGCACGTTGATCGCCGCGGGCAATTTCCGGCCTGATACGGCTGAAGCCGCACTTGCCGCGGGCCATGCCGATGCCATCGCCTTCGGTCGCCTGTTTATCGCCAATCCCGATCTGCCGGAGCGCATTCGTCTCGGTGCTCCCCTTAATCCCTATCATCGCCCAACCTTCTATGGCGGCGGTGCCGAGGGTTACACCGACTATCCGACGCTGAACGCCAGGGAGGCCGCCGAATGAGCACGCCAAGCGCAATTATTGTCGGAGTGGGTGCCGAGCAGGGTCTGGGTGCGGCGCTCTGCCGGCTTCTCGCGGACAAGGGCTATCATGTCGTCATTGCCGGCCGGACCGCAGCGAAGATCGATCAGGTGGCCGCTGCCATCCAGGCAGCCGGCGGCAGTGCCGAGGCGATCGAAACGGATGCGACGGATGAAGCTGCGGTCATCCGGCTATTCGAGCACGCCTTTACCGCTCGGGACGACATCGCTCAGCCTGATCTGGTCGTCTTCAACGCTGGTATCAATCGCCAGATCGGCTTCCGCGATCTGACGGCCGCCCAATTCGAAGAATTCTGGCGCATCTGCTGCTTCGGCGGTTTCCTCGTCGGGCGCGAGGCGGCGCGGCATCTGGCGCCGCTCGGCCGTGGCACCGTGATCTTCACTGGCGCGTCCGCGAGCCTGCGCGGCAAGGCCGGCTTTGCGCAATTCGCCGCCGCCAAGGCCGGCCTTCGAATGATCAGCCAAAGCATGGCGCGTGAATTCGGTCCTCTCGGCCTTCATGTCGCCCACACCATCATCGATGGCGGCATCGACGGAGAGCGGCTGCGCTCGCGTCGGCCGGATGTGGATGCCGATGGGCTGTTGAATATCGACGCCATCGCCGAGAGCTACTGGCATATCCATCGTCAGCATCCTTCGGCCTGGACGCAGGAGCTCGATCTGCGTCCCTACAAGGAAAATTTCTGACGCTCGAAATTTCGTGCGCTCCATGGCGTAGCTCTAGCAATTCCGCGACAAAGCCTTGGCGATTGCGAGAAACTTCGGATCTTCTAGCCCATTACGATGCCGGATCTCGGCTTCGTTTTCGGTGTCAGACGTGTCGCTTGGAATCGTGAAGGACCATGCCGACGGATGTTTCCGGCGGCGGCGAAAAATGTTTGCCAGTCGACCCAGCAAACCTTGCCGGCCGGCTCCGCCCTTGTCCTCCGGTGAAGGCGGCTCGACTGCATCCGGATTGCGCGGATCGCCCCATCGATCATCATAGAGATCCTTGAAGAGATAATTGGTCAGCATTGGTTTCTCCTCGATATTGAATCGATTCAGTAATTGCTCGGGCCTCTTTTGTTGAATCGGTTCAATGATACGCCTTAAAACTCCGCCGTCAAGAAGAATTGAACCGATACAACTTCGTTGCTAGTATCTGCCGGAAACATAAGGAGCATTTCATTGGCCAAGGGCACCATCAGGCTCGCGGATGTCGCCAAGGCGGCGGGCGTATCGCAGGGGACCGCCTCTAATGTTTTCAACCGGCCCGAAGTGGTGCGCGAGGAAGTGCGTGAGCATGTGCTCGAGACAGCCAAGCGGCTCGGCTATGCCGGGCCGAGCCTGACGGGCCGGCTGCTGCGGGCGGGAAAGGTCAATGCGATCGGCGTCGCCGCGGTCGAGCCGATTGCCTATTTCTTCAATGACCCATGGGCCAGGGCTCTCCTGGCCGCGGTTTCCCGCGTGTGCGATGCCAGCGGCACCGGCTTGGCTTTGGTCTCGGCTAAGGACCGGCAGACGGTGGACTGGAACATCAAGAGCGCATTGGTGGATGGCTTCATCCTGCTCTGCGTGGAAGGGGGCGAGAAACTGGTTCAGTTGACGCGCGAGCGGCAATTGCCCTTCATCGCTCTCGCCTTGAATGACGAGGACCCCTCGATCCCTGCGATCAGCGTCGACAACGTGGGAGGCGCGGCCGTTGCGGCGCGGCATCTGGCGGAATTGGGCCACAGGCGTTTCGGCGTGCTCGCAACGGAACTTTCGGACGACAATGTGGGGCCGGTCGGAATTGCAGAGATCGAACGCGGGATCTATTCCACCTCCCGCAATCGCGCACTCGGTTATTGGCAGGCGCTCGAAGCATTCGGGATTGGCCGCGAGGACGTGCCGATCTATGAGACGCTCAACGACAAGCCAAGCGTTGAAGCCGGGCTGAACTACCTGTTTTCCCTGCCCGACCCGCCGACGGCGATCCTCGCCATGTCAGACAACATCGCGCTTCTGGCGATCAACTGGTTGCGGGCGCGAGGTCTCGCAGTGCCGCAGGACGTCTCCGTCATCGGCTTCGACGGCGTGCCGGAAGGCGGAATGGTGGAGCCCGGCCTGACGACCATGGCTCAGCCCTTTGCCGAGATCGCCGAACGCGCGGTGCAGGCCGTTCTTCACGATGCCGTACCGGCTGAGCGCGAGATGATCGGCGTCACGCTGATCGTGCGCGGCAGCACGGCGGCGCCGCGACCTGACCGGATCTAGCTCGCCTGCTGCGCGCCATCCACATTTGCCGCCCGCATCTCGATAAGCTGCCGGGCGGCTGCGGCTGCGGCGTCCTTGTCGCTTGCCACCTGTACGGTCGGGAAGGCGAACTGGATGCCGTTTTCGTCGAAGGACTGCTTGATCAAGGCCAGCGCGCTGCGGCGGATGACGGAGAGCTCGTCGGGCTTGGCGGTGATCGCCAGTCTGATCTCGATCGCGAAATCACCGAACTGCTCGACGCCCTTCATCTTCAGCGTCTGAATGATACTTGGCTTCAGATCCTCGTCTTCAAGCAGGCGCTGGCCGATATCCTTAACGATGCGCTTCAGCTTGACGAGATCGGTATCGTAGGTGACCTTGACGATGATCTTGTCGATCGCCCAATCGCGGTTCATGTTGTTGACCGCACCGAGCGAACCGAAGGGGATCGTCGCCAACGGGCCGCGCTGGTGGCGCAGCTTGACCGAGCGCAGGCTGAAGGATTCGACTACGCCCTTGTAATGACCGCTTTCGATATATTCGCCGATGCGGAAGGCGTCGTCCCAGAGGTAGAAGACACCGCTGATGACGTCCTTGACGATGGTCTGCGCACCGAAGCCGACAGCGACGCCGACGACGCCGGCGCCGGCGATCAGCGGGCCGATCTGAACGCCGAGGCCCGACAGCACCATCATGACGGCGATGATGCCGATGACGACGGCAAGAATGTTGCGGAAGATCGGCAGCAGCGTTTGCAGCCGGGCGCGGCTTGCCCTTATCTCGTCGGATTCGCCGGCGGCGGGCAGAGCTTCCATTACCTTGCCGTCGATATAGGTTTTTGCGAGCTGCCAGACGAGATCGGCGACCAGCAGGATGACGATGCCACCGAGAATGCCGCGAGCGATGCGGCCAACGACCGATTCGCTGCCGCTCATCATCGCATGCGCCTCGACTCCAAGCATCTTGCCGAGCCACAAAGCCGCGAAAGTGATAATCAGCGCGCGCACGCCGCGGTCGAGCAGCACGGCCGCGATCTTGCCGGCACCAAAAATGCCGTCGGCCGCATCATGCAGAGCGTCGATTGCCTTTGTCGATACCGAGAGGACGCGCGGCAGCAATATCGCATAGATGCCGATCCATAGAAGACCGTCGAAACCGGCTACCCAGAGGCACCAGAGCGCCACGAAGAAAATCGTCAACAGCCAGGAAACCGTCTTCGCCCCACGCTTTTCCGGCGGGAGTGGCCTCGACCACACGGCAGCCGTGGCGATCAGGAACAAACCGATGCCGAGCGTGTAGCCGATGAGGTCGCGCGCGCCGGCAGAAAAGTCCAGCGACGTGACGGCCTGTATGACCGCCCAGCCGCAGGCGAAATAAATGGCAAACAGCGTGCATCGCCGATACCAGTAATAGGCCACGCGCCGCCGTTCGGCGATGCGGGCGACACCGCCGTCCTCATCCAGAACGTCATTGGCGCGACGCATCGCGATCAATTCCATGACAAGCTTGCCGATGGAGATCGCGAGCCGGATCGATACCATCGCGATGACGCAGGCGATGGCGAAGTTTTCGATGACCGGCGGCCAGTCGAAGGCAAGAAGCGGAACAAGCGTCACCAGACCATGGATGATGGCGGGCACGACGCCGCCCAGAAACTGGAAGCGCGCTGCCTGCAGTTCCGTCTCGGTACCGGCAGCCCTCTCGGTGCGCTGCATATGCCTGGTGTTGATGAAACGGGCAACGGCGAGTTCGGCCACCAATCCGAGGAAGAACAGAAGGACAATCTGAACGATGATGCGCACGAGGCCGACCGACTTGCCCTCCCCCTCCAGCTTTTCCGATGCGGTCATGACCTCGTAGGGCAAAGTCATCGCAGCGCCAGAGACCAGCTCGAGGTGATGCCGCGTGTGGCCGAGCATGCCTGACAGAACCGACATCTGATTGCCGTCGGCCGGAGCCGGATCGCTGGCGGGTGCGGGTTTATCGCTGGCGGACGCAGGCTGAGTGTTGAGCTGCGTGGTAAGCCACTGCCTGACATCGGGCTCGTTCAGCAGCTGCATCAGCTCGCGAACCTTGTCGGGCGGCGGCGTTACCGATTGCGTTACGGCCGCATTCTGCGCGAAGACCGCCATGGGCACAGCCAGTGCGAAAAGACAAAAAAGCAGGCCTCCGATCGTCCACCTGCCGCCCCTGACATTCTTCATCTGCGCTGCCCTTCTTGCCATCGGACCATCCGGCCCGCTCCTGCAGACTATACGCGTTTTTGACACGGGCAAGCAGGCACTTACGGCTCCCAATCCCGATCATGTCGCCATTGCCCCGCAACGGCTGTCGCGCTAGGTTCTGCTGCAATACCGTTCGGTACTCGGGGATGCGCGTGTTCAATTTCCTGAAAAGGCTCTTCGGCAGAGGCGAGCGCGCAGACGTGCGCACCGGCCGAGCCTTCCCAATGCAGGAGTCAGAGAACACAGCGGCTGCCAAAACTCTCGATCTCAACATTCCCGACGAAGCCTTGCAGGATGAAGCGGCCTTCGCCGCCTATCTGCAGGAACGCCTGCCGTTCTTCGGTGACCTGATCCGCGTCGACTACGATCCTGCGGCCGGCAGCCTGACGCTGCACAGCCGCAACGGTGATACGATGACAAAATTCCTGAGCAATGCGCTGCTGGCGCTGCGGGAAAAGCGTGGGCCGGCGCGCGCGCAGGCGCTCCTCAACTATCTCAACATGACGGAGGCCATGGTCGACAGCGGCGAGCTCGCCAAGGTCCTGCCGGTCCTGAAAGCGCGCGATTTCGTCGAGGTTGCGCGGCAGCAGATGATGCAGGCCGTCAAGGACGAGCCCAATCCGCCGCAATTTGTCTACCTCGAAGAAGCAGAAAACCTGATCAAGCTCTTCGTCGTCAACGGCGAGACGACGGTCAACTATGTGATGGCCGAAGCACTCGACGATTGGGGCATCGATGTCCGGGAACTCGCCGAAATGGCACAGGCCAACCTGCAGAAGTTCCTTGCCAAGACCGGCGTCCAGATCGCCAAACGCAGCCGGTTCCAATATGTCGAGGTGGACGGCCAGTTCGAATCCAGCATCGCCTTTCTGCCGAATTTCTGGGCGCAGGTGCAGGAGCAATCCGGCGGCGCGGCGCCGATCGCCGCCTTCCTGTCGCGCGACAAGGTGTTCTTCACGCATGAGAACGACATTGAAGGCCTACAGCTTCTGGAGCTGATCAGCGCCGATCTCAGCGACGTGCCCTACGTTATTTCGCCGGATCAATATCGCTGGGAAAATGGCCGTTGGACGCTATTTCGCCGCGTCACCCGGATAGAAGCGGCCATTCGCCACTAGACGTTTTACGCATTCCGGACGGAAAACCGCTTCGCACTTTTGCTGGAACTGCGCTAGGCATTTTTCCTGGAAACGCCTTAAACCAGCACTTCCTGATCGACGCGATCCTCTGCGCCGAAGAACTTCAGATAGCGCTCGACCTCCGCAGGCTCACCCGTCGCCTTCTGAGGATTGTCCGAGAGCTTCACAGCCGGCCTGCCGTTTGCCTCGATGACCTTACAGACGATCGAAATAGGGTTAAGGCCCTTGAGTTCGGTCGGAGCGCAGCCGGCGAAATCGTTGGTGAGGTTGGTGCCCCAGCCGAAGCTCATGCGAACGCGGCCGTCAAAATGCTTGTAGGTGTCGATGATGGCATCGACATCGAGGCCGTCAGAGAAGATCAGCAGCTTCTGGCGCGGATCGCGGCCCATCTTCTTCCACCATTCGATGATCTTCTCGCCGCCCTCGATGGGTGGGGCGCTGTCGGGGCGAAAGCCGGTCCAGTCGGCCACCCATTCCGGAGCGTTGCGCAGGAAGGAAGCCGTGCCGAAAGCATCGGGCAGCACGACAAGCAGATTGCCGCCATAGAGACGGTTCCAGTCGCGCAGCACCTTGTAGGGTGCCTTGCCCAGCTCTTCATCGTTTTTGGCAAGCGCTGCGGCAACCATCGGCAGTTCATGGGCATTGGTGCCGACCGCTTCGAGATCAGAGTCCATGGCAAGCAGCACGTTGCTCGTGCCGGTGAAGGCATGCGGCACGCCTTCCTTCAGCGCCTCGACACACCAGCGCTGCCAGAGGAAGCTGTGGCGTCGGCGGGTGCCGAAATCGGAAATGCGCAGGCCCGGCAGTTCCCGCAGCCGCTCCACCTTTCCCCACATCTTGGCCTTCGCGCGGGCATAGAGCACATCGAGGGTGAAGGGACCGAGCGCCCTCAGCGCGGAGCGGGAGCGAAGCTCGTTGATGATGGCGAGTGCGGGGATTTCCCACATCGTCGTTTCCTTCCACGAACCGTGGAAGTCGAGAATATATTGGCCGTCGCGCTTCGAGAGCTCATATTCCGGCAGCTGGAAATTCGACAGCCAGGCGAGGAATTCCGGTTCGAAGATCTGCGCGCGGCCGTAGAAACTGTTACCCGCCAGCCAGATCATCTCCTTCTTGGAGAGGCGGAGCGTGCGGGCATGGTCGAGCTGCTCGCGCAATTCCTTCTCGTCGATCACTTCGGCAAGGCGAACGCTCTTGGTGCGATTGATAAGCGAGAAGGTGGCATCGACATCCGGATAGAGCTTCCAGATCATCTGCAGCATCAGAAGCTTGTAGAAATCCGTATCGATCAAGCTGCGGATGATCGGATCGAGCTTCCAGGTATGGTTATAGACGCGGGTGGCGATATCCGTCTTGGTCATGTCGTTCCTGCCCCGTCTCCTGCCCTACGGACGTCATGCTCGCCGCCGACCATCCTGCCGGCATGCGGTTGTAGCGCCCTGTTATCAAAAAATGTTGAGCGAAAGTCCAGTCGCTGAAAGAAAATTGATACCAGGGCAAATGGGTCGCATTTTGCCGGCGGAAGTGAAGCGCCGCAACTTCCCCCGCATCCTACCGGATTTAGTAACCCCGGTTGCGATCTACCAGATGCTGCAGCGGTTCACCGCGTTCGAAGCGGGCGATCTGCTCCTCGACATGGCGCATCAGTGCCCTTTCGTCAGACATGGCGGAATCGTGCGGCGTGATGATGACATTTTCCAAGTCCCAGAGCGGATCGTCCGCAGCCAGAGGCTCGACGGCGAAAACATCGAGGGAGGCGCCGCCGAGAATGCCGGTGCGAACAGCCGAAGCGATATCGGCCGCAACCTGGCTCTTGCCGCGGCCGGCATTGATGAAGACCGGCTTGCCGAGCGGACCGCCGCGGTGCAGCTTGGAAAAAAGCGAGGCGTTGTAGATACCCGTCGTCTCCGGCGTCAGCGGCAGGAGGCCGACCAGGATGTCCGTGCGCGCCAGGAATGCATCGAGCCCGGCGGCATCGAAGGTTTCCATGCCGTCGATCTCTTTCTTGCTGCGGGACCAGCCGATGACATTGAAGCCCATGACCTTCAACTTGGCTGCGGCATCGCAGCCGAGAACACCGAGCCCCATCACGCCGACGGTAACTTCGGCGGCTTCAGGGCCATTCTGCTGCGCCCAGACGTGCTGGCGCTGATTCCTGAAATGCCCCTGCACATCGCGCAGATGCATGAGGCACTGCATCACGACCCATTCGCTCATGCGCACCGTCAGGCTGCGATCGACAAAGCGGACGACGGGAATGTCAGGCAGGCCGATAATCGACATCATCGAATCGACACCGGCGCCGCCCGAGAAGATGACCTTGAGATTGGGTGCGCGCTCGAAAAGATCGGCATCCGGCTTCCACAAAAGCGCGTAGTCGACATGGGAGAGATCAGCGCTTTTATTGGCAGGATCGGCCAGATTGATGCTGCCGCGATCGGCAAAGGCCGTCTCAACCGCTTTGGCAACGGACACAGGATCGAATTTGAGGTCGACGAGAACGGGGCTTTTGGCCGGCATGATGGTGGTCTCTATTGCTGAATGGCGGCGGTCGGAACCGCTTCGATGTTGAAGGCGGCGGCAAGCAGCGCCCTGGTGTAGTCCTCTCTCGGCGCCCGGAAAATATCGGCGGATGCGCCCTGCTCGACGACCTTGCCGAAGCGCATGACGATCAGCTCGTTGGCGAGCGCCTTCACCACTTTCAGATCGTGGCTAATGAAGAGATAGGCAAGATCGTGCTTCTGCTGCAGGTCGCGCAACAGGTCGACCACCTGCGCCTGCACGCTCATGTCGAGCGCCGAAGTGGGCTCATCGAGCATGACGAAACGCGGCTTCAAGACCATGGCGCGAGCAATGGCGATGCGCTGGCGCTGGCCGCCCGAAAACTCATGCGGGAAGCGCCAGCGGGTGGATGGATCGAGGCCGACTTCCTCCAGCGCCCAGCAGACGCGCTTGTCGCGCTCATCGGCCGAAAGCGAGCGTTCATGCACCTTGAGCCCCTCGGCGATGATTTCGCCGACCGACATGCGTGGGCTCAGCGATCCGTAGGGGTCCTGAAAGACCACCTGCAGCTGGTTGCGCAGCGGCCGCATTTCGCGGAACGAATAGCCGGCTATATCCTTGCCGACAAAGGCGATACGACCCTTGGAGGAAATAAGCCGGGCGAGTGCGAGACCAAGCGTGGTCTTACCTGAGCCGGATTCGCCGACGACGCCGAGCGTCTGGCCGGCCCTGAGCTTCAGATCGATGCCGTCGACCGCCTTCACGTGATCGACGACCTTGCGCATGAAGCCAGCCTTGATCGGGAACCAGACGCGAATATCGCTGCCTTCCATCACCACCGGCTTGTTCGCATCGCTCGCCGGCGGCTCGCCGCGCGGCTCGGCTGCCAACAAATGACGGGTATAGTCATGCTGCGGCCGGGTGAAGACGTCCTCCACCGTGCCAGTCTCGACGATCTTGCCCTTGGTCATGACGCAGACGCGGTCGGCGAATTTACGGACGATGCCGAGATCGTGGGTGATGAACAGCATCGACATGCCATGCGTGCCCTTGAGGTCGCGCAGCAATTCCAAAATCTGCGCCTGCACGGTGACATCGAGCGCGGTCGTCGGCTCGTCGGCGATCAGCAATTCCGGGCGATTGGCGAGCGCCATGGCGATCATCACGCGCTGGCGCTGGCCGCCGGACAGTTCATGTGGATAGGCCTTGAGGCGCTTTTCCGGCTCGCGGATGCCGACCTGGTTCAAGAGTTCCAGCGTGCGGTTGCGCGCGGCCTCGCCCACGATACCCTGGTGCAGGGCTAGGATCTCGCTGATCTGCTTTTCGATGGAGTGGAGCGGATTGAGCGAGGTCATCGGCTCCTGGAAGATCATGGTGATGTCGTTGCCGCGCACGGCACGCAGCTCGTTATCCGATGCCTTCAGCAGATCCTTGCCCTTGAACAGGATTTCGCCGGAAGGATGGCTTGCGGACGGATAGGGCAAGAGCTTCAGGATCGAATTGGCCGAAACCGATTTTCCTGAGCCGGATTCTCCGACCAGCGCCAGCACCTCGCCCTTGCGGATGTCGAAGGAGACGCCATCGACGGCAATCGACGTCTGCCCTCCCTGATGAAAGGCGACGGAGAGATTGCGGACTGACAGCAGCGGAGTGGAATTTTCGCTCATCGGAACGTCTTCCTCGGATCGAAGGCGTCGCGCACGGCCTCGCCGATGAAGATCAACAGCGACAGCATGATCGACATGGTGAAGAAGGCCGAAAGCCCCAGCCAGGGAGCCTGCAGATTGGATTTGCCCTGGGCGATCATTTCACCCAGCGACGGCGAGCCGGGCGGCATGCCGAAGCCCAAGAAATCCAGTGAGGTCAGGGTGGTGATCGAGCCTGACAGGATGAAGGGCACGAAGGTCAGCGTCGCGACCATCGCGTTCGGCAGCAGGTGGCGATACATGATGGTACGGTTGTTGACGCCGAGCGCGCGGGCGGCGCGCACATATTCGAAATTGCGCGCCCGCAGGAATTCGGCACGCACGACGCCGACGAGGCCGACCCAGGAAAACAGCAGCAATATGCCGAGCAGGATGAAGAAACCCGGCGGCAGCACCGAGGCAATGATCAGCAGGATATAGAGCACCGGCATAGACGACCAGATCTCGATGAAGCGCTGCATCAAGAGATCGGTCCAGCCGCCGAAATAGCCCTGTATCGCGCCGGCGCAGACGCCGACGACGGCCGAGCAGATGGTGAGCGCCAGGCCGAACAGCACCGAGATGCGGAAGCCGTAGACCAAACGGGCGAGCACATCGCGGGCCTGATCGTCAGTGCCGAGCCAGTTGAAATTGCTCCAGTTGCAATTCGGATCGGCAACGCCGCCGGGATAGCCCGAGCAGCGTGTCTCCCTGCTCATCGCCCAGAAAGGCGGCGTCGGCGCCGACATGCCCTTGGGAAGATTGGAGTTGGCGGTTTGATAGGAATAGTGGATCGGCGGCCAGATCATCCAGCCATGGGCATTGATCTCATCCTGAATATCCGGAGCGCGATAATCCGTCTGCGCCAGGAAGCCGCCGAACTTTTCCTCCGGATAATCGACGAAGACCGGCGCCAGGATCTCGCCCTTGTAGGAGACGAGGATCGGCCGGTCGTTGACAATGAATTCGGCGCCGAGGCTGAGGACGAACAGCACCAGGAAGATCCAGAGCGACCAGTAGCCGCGGCGGTTTGCCTTGAAGTTCTCCCAGCGGCGGACATTGGTCGGCGAGAACAGCCCCTTGCGCGGCGGCTTCACCGTTGTCGGAAGCGTCTGCTGATTGGCTGCGTCCATCACACGTCCCTCCGCTCGAAGTCGATGCGCGGATCGATCCAGGTGTAAATCAGGTCGGAGACGAGGCTGACCACGAGGCCGAGCAGCGAGAAGATGAAGAGTGTCGCAAACACCACCGGATAGTCGCGCTGGACGACGGAGAGATAGCTCAAGCGCCCCAGGCCATCGAGCGAGAAGATGTTTTCGATCAAAAGCGAGCCGGTGAAGAAGGCGGAAATGAAGGCGCCGGGAAAGCCGGCGATGACGATGAGCATGGCATTGCGGAAGACATGGCCATAGAGCACGCGCCGTTCGGAAAGACCCTTGGCGCGGGCGGTGATGACATATTGCTTCTTGATCTCCTCGATGAAGGAATTCTTGGTGAGTAGCGTCGTGGTGGCGAAGGCGGCGAGCGACAGCGAAATCAGCGGCAGCACCAGATGCCAGAGATAATCGAGGATCTTCTGCCACCAGCTGAGATCGGCGAAGTTATCCGAGACGAGGCCGCGCAGCGGGAACCAGTCGAAGAAGGAGCCGCCGGCAAACAGCACGATCAGCATGATGCCGAACAGGAAGCTCGGGACGGCATAGCCGACGATGATGATGCCCGAGGTCCAGACATCGAAGGTCGATCCGTCCTGTACCGCCTTGCGGATGCCGAGCGGAATGGAGATGGCATAGGAGAAGATCAGGATCCAGATGCCGAGCGAAATCGACACCGGCAGCTTCTGGGCGATCAGGTCTATGACGGTGGTATTGCGGAAGAAGCTCTCGCCGAAATCGAAGCGGATATAGTTCCACATCATCTGGCCGAAACGCTCCAGCGGCGGCTTGTCGAAGCCGAACTGCTTGTCGAGCTTGGCGATCAGCTCGGGATCGAGCCCCTGCGCGCCGCGATATTTCGAGCTACTATCGTCCAGGGATTGCTGGGCAGCCAGGTCCGTACCGCCACCCGACAGGCGGCCATTGGCATTGTCGCCCTGCCCGGTCAGCTGCGCGATGACCTGCTCGACCGGACCGCCCGGCGCAAACTGCACGATGGTGAAGGAAATCGCCATGATACCGACAATGGTCGGGATCATCAGCAGGAGACGTCGCAGAATATAGGCGCCCATCAGTCCGCCGCTCCCTCGAAGAGGGGTATGTTCCGCCTCGCCTCAATCCGTCCGTCGATCAAAATCACATTCCCTTCCGCCGGATCGAGACCGGCGCAGTCATATCAGTTTGAAACTACCCGAATCAGCCCTCTGCATTTGGAGCCAGCAGGCCCCTCATTGCAAGAGAGGCTCACTTTCCGGCGCCTTTCGACCACCAGACATCGGGGAAGCCGATGGAATATTCGGGCAGTTGGGCCGGATGCGCGAACTTGTCCCAATAAGCGATATGGAAGTTGGTGGTGTAAAAGAGCGGAACCACGTAGTGATGGGCGAGCAATACACGGTCGAGCGCCTTGGCGGTGGCGTCCTTCTCCTCGACGTCTTTGGCGAAAATGACCTTGTTGACAAGAGCATCGATGCCTGGATCAGAAATGCCGGCAAAATTGCGTGAACCCTTACGATTGGCAGACGCAGATCCCCAAAAATCAATCTGCTCGTTGCCGGGATTCAACGTTTGCGCCCAAACCGTCCAGATCATGTCATAGTCGAAGTTCTGAACGCGATTGATGTATTGCGATGAGTCGACCGTGCGGACGGTAGCGTTGATGCCGATTTTCTTCAAATTCTGGGCATAGGGTAGAACCCATTTTTCCACGAAAGGACTGCCGAGCAAAATCTCGATCGAAAAGGGCTTGCCCGTCTGAGCATTCACCATCTGGTTGCCCTTCAGAACGTATCCCGCCTGCTTGAACAGATCGAGTGCTTTACGCAGATTGTCGCGGGCCTTCTGCTGATCGCCGCCGACCGGGTTGGTATAAGGCGTCGTGAAGACTTCAGCCGGAACCTTATCCTTCACTTCATTGAGAACGCCGAGCTCTTTACCTTCCGGCAGGCCCGACGAAGCGAGCTTCGTGCCGAAAAAGAAGCTATTGACGCGGCTGTACTGGTTGAAAGCGATGGCGCGGTTCAGCTCTTCGAAATCGAAAGCATAGTTCAGCGCCTCACGAACACGCTCGTCCTTGAACTGTTCGCGACGCATGTTGGGTACGAGCGCCTGCATAACGCCGGTGGCGCGAAGCGGATTGGGCACTTCCTCGCGCTTGATGCGACCGTCCTTGGCGGCGGGAAAATCGTAGCCGGTGACCCAGCGGCTTGCGACGTTATCCTGCCAATAGTCGATAGTGCCGCCGCGGAAGGCTTCGAATTCTACATCATTATCGGCGAAGTAGGTGTAGGAGATCGTCTTTAAATTGTTCAAGCCAACGTTGACGGGCAAGTCCTTGCCCCAATAGTCGTCGCGCAATTCGTATCGGATGGTGGAACCGGGCGAGACCGAAACGATCTTGTACGGTCCGGATCCCATAACGGGCTCGAGCGTGGTGCGGGAGATATCGCGCGGTTTACCGTCCGGCCCCGTCCCTTCCCACCAGTGCTTTGGCACGATCGGGAACTGGCCAAGAATCGACGGCAGTTCGCGATTGTTCTTCTCGTCAAAATAGAAGGTCACGTCGCGATCGCCGGTCTTCTCGGCGCGCGCCACATGGCTGTAGTAGCTGGTGAAGAGCGGGTTGAGTTCCTTCGCCTTGTCGAAACTGAAGACGACATCCTCGGGCGTCACCGGCTGTCCGTCTGCCCATTTGGCTTCGGGTCGCAGGCGGAAAGTAGCACTGGAAATATCGTCTGGGTACGAGACGCCTTCCGCAAGCAATCCGTAAGAGGAGGAAATCTCGTCATCAGCCGACTTCAGCAAGCTGTCAAAGACGAGACCGGCTCCTAACGAACTTATACCCGCTACCGAATTGCCCTTGTACAATACTGGATTCAACGTATCGAAGGTGCCGTTGCTCGACAGCTTCACCTCGCCGCCCTTGGGCGCATCCGGATTGACATAATCGAAATGCTTGAAGCCGGGTTGATATTTCAAGTCGCCAAGAATAGCCGTGCCGATGCGGAATTGCGGCTCTTCGGCTTTCGTGGATAGAGGCATTGCCAGCAGGCAAAAAAGAGAAACGACCAAGCCTGCTTTCAACCGCGACAATGCCATTCATGATCTCCTGATGATGTCTGAGGAATCAGCATACGGCAAATGAGGGCAAAAAGCAGGACGCAACAACTCATCTCGTTGCAAAGGCTGAAAACCGTGTCCGAGGCTCAGTTTTTTGCCGTAGCATCCTCAAGACGTTTGCGCAGCATCAGCCGCAGTTCCGCGAAGACGCGCCGGTCCTCGGCGGCATCCGGGTCGCTGGAAACGACGACAGCAATGCGCAGCAATTCGAGCACGATGCCCGCCATCAGCACGATATCGTCCGTGATCGGCGGATGGGCCTGCCGCAGAAAGGCGGCAATCAGCTCTCGCAACTCCGCGCGCGAGCGCGCCTTGCGGTCCTTGGGAATATCGCGACGCCCGGCTAGTACGGGAAACTCGGGATATTGCTCGATGAAAGCGGCGAGCGCATCGAAGATTGCCTCACCGCTACCGGCGGCGGAAAGCCCGATGCTCCGTTCCGCCATGTCACGAAGCCCAGCCTTAAGGCGCTCCAGGCGATCGATATGCAGCGCCTCGGCGAGCAGCGGCTTTGTCGGAAAGAACTGATAGAGCGAGCCGATCGATGAATGCGCCTCCGCCGCGATCTCCGTCATCGTTGCCGCATCGTAACCCCTGCGCGCAAAGACTTTCGCCGCTGCTTCGAGCAGAACGGCAACGCGATCGTGGCCTCGCTGCCGCTTCGGCGCGCGCGTCTTCAATTCTTCACTTGATTTTTGTGAGGTCATCCTCATATTTTCCATTGTGAGGATACCCTCATGTTTTCTCGGAGCCCCCAGATGTCACTTTACGATCCCAAGACCACCGCTCTTGTTTCCATCGACCTGCAAGGCCTCGTGCTCAGCCGCCCGCTTGCGCCCTACTCCGCCCAGCAGATCATTGCCAATACGGTCGCCATCGCAAACAGGCTGAAAGCCGAAGGCGGGACGACCGTGTTCGTGACGGTCGGATTTTCCGCAGACTATGCCGACGCTGTCAATCAGCCGACAGACGAAAGCTTCCCGCTTCCCCCAGGAGGTTTGCCGCCGGCCGCGCTCGAAGCTCCGGCCGAGATGGCAGCGCTGACGCCCGATGTCGCCATCGTCAAGCGCCAGTGGAGCGCCTTTTATGGCACGGAACTCGATCTGCAGCTGCGCCGCCGTGGCATCAAAACGCTGATCGTGACGGGTGTCGCCACCAATTTCGGTGTGGAAGGCACCGTGCGCGATGCCCACGCGGCAAATTACGCCGTCATTGTTGCCGAAGATGCCGTGACGACGCTCTCGCAGGATATGCAGGATTTCGCCTGCACGAAAGTGCTGCCGCGGCTGTCGCGTATCCGCAAGACGGCGGAAATCCTGGCGAACTGATCCGTCCGAAACAAAGCCCGTGTGAGGAAAGGCGGCCGCCCATCGGCCACCGGCGATTGCCGCGGATTCACTTCCATCCCATTTCAGGATAGTCTCGCCGCAAATCACTTCGGCTAATGCCGACCGCCTTCAAGGATATGCATGGCTTCACTTCTGGCTCGCGCCTTTCGAACGATCGGCAAACTTTCCCTCGCAACCTCGATCGGGATGGGCCTTGTCGCCAGCGATGCGCTGGCGCAGCAGGCCACCCCTTCGCCCGGCAGCGCCAAGGCTGTTTTCGGCGCCGTGACGCTACCGACGCAGGGAGCGCCGCAATCGATCGGCTTCTATGCAAAGGGTTGCCTTGCGGGCGCCGTCGCCCTGCCCTCGGACGGCCCGACCTGGCAGGCGATGCGCCTGTCGCGCAATCGCCGTTGGGGCCGGCCGGAAACGATCGGCCTATTGGAGCGGCTGTCGCGTGATGCGGCGAAGAATGACGGTTGGCCGGGCCTGCTCGTCGGCGATATCTCGCAGCCGCGCGGCGGCCCGATGATCAACGGTCACGCCTCGCATCAGATCGGCCTTGATGCCGACGTCTGGCTGACGCCGATGCCACGGCGCAAGATAACGGCGGAAGAGCGCGAAGCCATGCCTTTCACCACGATGCTCGCCAAGGACAAGTTCCTGTCGATCAATGACAAGGTCTGGACGCCAGCTCATGCGCGCCTGCTGATGCGCGCGGCGAGCTATCCCGAGGTCGAGCGTATCTTCGTCAACCCGGCGATCAAGAAGAAGATGTGCGAGACCTGGACGGGCGATCGCAGCAATCTCGGTAAGCTGCGGCCGGAATACGGGCACGACTCGCATTTCCATATCCGTCTTCGCTGCCCCGCCGGCTCCGTCGGCTGCACAGGGCAGGCGCCGGTCGCCGCCGGCGATGGCTGCGACAAGTCGCTTGCCTGGTGGTTCGGACCCGAGCCCTGGGCCAAGCCGAAGCCCAGCACAAAGCCGCCGGTCAAGCCGCGCGAGGTCATGGTCGCAGATCTTCCCAAGGCTTGCCAGGCCGTATTGGCAGCACCTTCGATTGCTTCCGCACGCCCGGCTGCCTCTGGCGCCAAAACTGCCGGCGTTTCTGCGGAGACGGATGCGATGCCGGTTTCGGGCGATACGCCGCCGGGTCAGATTCCGCAGCAATAGATCCTGGATCGTCCTTGCCGGAGGCGTCTTTCAAAACGCGCCCCCTTGGTATAGAAGGCGGGTAAATCGATTGAAAGCATCAGGCGGAGCAAAGATTTCATGGCCGGCAGCAAATGCATCGCACTGATCGCGCATGATCAGAAAAAAGATGCGATGGCAGAATTTGCACGGCGCAACGAGGCCGCCCTTGCCAATTGGAATATCGTCGCCACGGGTACGACGGGCGGCCGCGTGCTGGATGCCTGCCCCGACCTCAAGGTCACCCGTCTGAAAAGCGGCCCGCTCGGTGGCGACCAGCAGATCGGCGCGCTTATCGCCACCGGCGAGATCGACATGCTCGTCTTCTTCATCGATCCTCTCACTCCGCACCCGCACGACGTCGACGTGAAGGCATTGACGCGGCTTGCCGTTCTCTACGACATTCCGATGGCGCTCAACGAATCCACCGCCGAGCGGCTGATCAAAACACTGAACCATTAATCCGCCTTGCCGGCGGCAGACCACGGACCTGGCCATGCCCGAGCTCAATCACAGTGATGCCCCCTTGCCTTTCCCAATCTTGATCGGCGATATCGGTGGCACCAATGCACGCTTCTCGATCCTTGCCGATGCGGACTCCGAGCAGGAGCACTTCCCGGTCGTGCAGACGGCGAATTTCGCCACGATCGACGATGCGATCAAACTCGCCCTCGAAAACAGCAAGGTTCAGCCGCGCTCGGCAATTCTCGCCATGGCGGGGCCGGTACAGGGCGACGAGATTCCCCTGACCAATTGCCCCTGGGTGATCCGTCCGAAGACGATGATCGCCAATCTCGGCATCGAGGACGTGCTCGTCATCAACGACTTCGAGGCGCAGGCGCTCGCGATTGCCGAGATTTCCGACGAGCATCGCCAAACCATCGGCCAAGCATCCGGGAACATGACCGCATCGCGCGTCGTGCTTGGGCCGGGCACCGGGCTTGGCGTCGGCGCTCTGGTTCATACCCAGCATCAATGGGTGCCCGTGCCGGGCGAAGGCGGGCATATCGATCTCGGACCGCGTACGGAACGCGACCTGCAGATCTGGCCGCATCTGGATCCGATCGAAGGCCGCATCTCGGCCGAGCAGGTGATCTGCGGCCGCGGCCTGCAGAACCTCTATCATGCGATCTGCACGGCCGACGGCATCGAGCCGAGCTTGAAGGAGCCGGCCGACATCACCAACCACGCGCTCGCCGGCACCAACAGGCAGGCCGAGGAGACGCTGACGCTGTTCGTCACCTATCTCGGCCGCGTTGCCGGCGATATCGCCATGATCTTCATGGCGCGTGGCGGCGTCTACCTTTCCGGCGGAATCCCGCAGAAGATCCTGCCGGCGCTTCAGAAGCCGGAATTCCGCGCAGCCTTCGAGGACAAGGCGCCGCACACGGAAATGATGAAGACGATCCCGACGCACGTGGTCGTCAATCCGCTGGCAGCTCTTTCCGGACTTGCGACCTATGCTCGCAAATCCACCAGCTTCGGCCTTGCGACGGAGGGCCGTCGCTGGCGGCGTTAACGCTTACCAAACAGCTCATGGCGCGCCAAAACAGCCGGCGCGCCTACCTTTTTGAAGAGGCCGCCTTCCTCTATAATGGGCCCGGCTCCGTGATCGGCCTTAACCAGCGCGGCAAGCCATGTCTAGCCAAAGCCGTGCTAACTCTTTAATAGAGCCGCGAAAGCACGTGCCAGATGCGGCTCGCTTGGTTCAAGACAGGAAGCCGATTATTGAAATTGCCTGACCCGAAAAGCAAAAACGTCGACAGCGAAGCCATTACCGGCATGCTGAAGCGCATAATCTCCGAGAACGGCCGCGAGCATATTTGGGGCTATTCGGTCGCAATATTCTGCCTAATCGTCGTCGCTGCATCCACGGCGACAATGGCTGCGGTCATGCGGCCGATCGTCAACGGCGCCTTCTATGAGCGCCGCGCCGAGGTCATGTGGCTGATCTGCCTCGCAATTCTCGCAGCCTTCATAGCGCGCGGTTTTGCCGGTTACTTTCAGTCGGTCATTCTGTCGAAGATCGGCAACGACATCATCGCCCGCTATCAACGGCGCCTCTATGCGCATCTGATGACGCTTTCGGTCGGCTTTTTCAACGAGGCGCGGTCTGCTCAGATCGCAGCCCGGGTCAGCCAGAACGTGTCCGGTATTCGCGACGTGATGAATCTCGTCATCACTTCCACGGCGCGAGACCTTTTGTCGTTCATCTTCCTGCTCGGCAATATGGTCTATCAGGACCCGATGCTGAGCCTTATTTTCTTCGTCATCGCTCCGCCGGTCTTTCTAGCCCTGCGCCACATTTCCAGACGCCTGCGCGCCGTCACGCGCGAAGCCGTCGTTCTCAATAGCCGTGTGCTTGGCGCGATGCAGGAAACCATACAAGGCGTTTCCATCGTCAAAGCCTTCACGATGGAACGCGAACTCGAGCGCAAGGTCGACAAGCTGATTACCGCGGCAGAAAACCGCCAAAACCGCATTGCCCGTATTTCCGAGCGCAATGGCCCGCTGATCGAAACGGTCGCCGGCTTTGCCGTAGCGGGCGTCTTCGCCTATGCCGCCTATCGCTCGATCTACCAGAACGTACCACCGGGCGCCGTCTTCTCTTTCATCGTTTCGCTGTTACTCGCCTATGATCCAGCCCGTCGTCTCGCCAAGCTGCAGGTGCAGCTGGAGCGTGCGGTCGTCAATGCGCGGATGATCTACGAGTTGCTCGACATGGAGCCGCGCCAGCGCGACCTGCCGGATGCCAAGCCGCTTAAAGTGACCGATGCCCGTATCGAGTTCCGCGATGTGGAATTCGCCTATGGCAACGAGACGGTTCTGTGCAGCGTCAGCTTCACGGCGGAAGGCGGACAGACGACGGCGCTGGTCGGCCCTTCGGGCGCCGGCAAATCCACTGTCATCAACCTCATTCCGCGCTTCTACGATCCGAAAGCCGGCAGCATCCTTATCGACGGGCAGGATATCGCGCATGTGACGAAACAGTCGCTGCGAGAACAGCTCGCCTATGTTTCGCAGCAGCCCTATCTCTTCGAAGGCACGATCCGCGACAATATTCGCTATGGGCGCCCAGAAGCGACCGATGCCGAGATCGAAGAGGCAGCGCGCCTTGCCTATGCCCATGATTTCATCGAGGCGCAGCCGATGGGCTACGATACGCCCGTCGGCGAAAACGGTGTGACGCTGTCCGGCGGCCAGCGGCAGCGCCTGTCGATCGCCCGCGCGCTAGTGCGCAACGCAAAGATTCTGCTTCTCGACGAGGCAACCTCCGCGCTCGATACGGAATCCGAAGCAGCCGTGCAGAAGGCTCTGGAAGAAGCAATGAGTGGCCGCACGGTCGTCGTCATCGCCCACCGCCTGTCGACGGTTGTCCGCGCCGAGAAGATCGTCGTCATGCAAAACGGCCGGGTTGTCGAAGAGGGCAACCATGAGACGCTTGCGACGGCCGATAATGGCATCTACGCTCGGCTCAACAACCTGCAGCTACCGGCGATTTCAAGCAGTTCCCGCAAATAGACGATAGAGACGACATGAGCGACGATGCGATGAAGCTGGTGGTGGTTGGCGCGGCGGGCCGCATGGGACAGGCTCTCATCCGCATCATTCATGCAACCGACGGCGTAACTCTGCATGCCGCCGTCGCGCGTCCCGGCTCCGCCTTCATCGGCAAGGATGCGGGCGAGATCGCCGGGCTTGGACCGATCGGCGTTCCCGTCACCGACGATCCGCTGGCCGCTTTCCTGCATGCCGAAGGCGTCATCGATTTTACGACGCCGGCAACCAGCGTCACCTTCGCCGGCCTCGCCGCACAGGCACGCATCGTCCATATTATAGGCACGACAGGCTGCTCGGAGGAGGACGAGGCGAAGTTCAAGGCGGCCGCGCGCCATGCCCGCATCGTCAAATCGGGCAATATGGGCCTCGGCATCAACCTTTTGAGCGTGCTTGTCGAACAGGCGGCGCGGGCACTGCCTTCGAACGATTGGGACATCGAGGTGCTGGAGATGCATCATCGCCACAAGGTCGATGCGCCCTCGGGCACGGCACTCCTGCTCGGCCAGGCGGCGGCGAAGGGCCGCGGCATCGATCTCAATGACAATTCCGTGCGCGTGCGCGACGGCCATACGGGTGCGCGTCCTGTGGGCACGATCGGCTTTGCGACCCTGCGCGGCGGCGGCGTGGTCGGCGATCACTCGGTGATCTTCGCCAGCGAAAGCGAACGGCTGACGCTATCGCACAATGCTGGCGACCGCTCTCTGTTTGCCCGCGGCGCGCTGCAGGCAGCGCTCTGGGCGCGAGACAAGAAGCCCGGCTTCTATTCCATGCTCGATGTTCTCGGGCTCTCCACACGTTGATCCGAACCCGGAGCGGATCGGCAGGTCCCTGCCGACCCGCTCCGGCCTTTTATTGTCTCGCAATTCCGGACGGAAAACCGCTACACACTTTTCCTGGAATTGCTTCATTAAGGAGAAATTTTATGAGCGGCACTCTCGTCCTCGTTCGCCATGGCCAGAGCGACTGGAATTTGAAGAATCTCTTCACCGGCTGGAAGGATCCCGATCTGACGGCGCTTGGCGTCGAAGAAGCCAAGACAGGCGGCAAGGCTCTGGCCGATTACGGCATCAAGTACGATATCGCCTTTACCTCGGCACTCACACGCGCCCAGCACACGCTGAAAATCATCCTCGATGAAATCGGCCAACCCGGCCTCGAAACGATCAAGGATCAGGCGCTGAACGAGCGCGACTACGGCGATCTCTCCGGCCTCAACAAGGATGACGCCCGCGCCAAGTGGGGCGAAGAGCAGGTCCACATCTGGCGCCGCTCCTACGACGTCCCGCCGCCCGGTGGCGAAAGCCTGCGCGACACCGGCGCCCGCGTCTGGCCCTATTACCTGACCGAAATCCTGCCGCGCGTGCTTGCCGGCCAGAATGTGCTGGTGGCCGCCCATGGCAATTCGCTTCGCTCGCTCGTCATGGTTCTCGATCGCCTGAGCAAGGCGCAGATCCTCGAACTCAACCTCGCGACCGGCGTGCCGATGGTCTACAAGCTCAAGGCCGATTCCACCGTCGCCTCGAAGGAAGTCCTCGGCGACATGTCCGGCGCGCATTGAGCGCAATTTATTTGGGTTGGAAAGCCCATCACCCTAGCCCTCTCCCCGCAAGCGGAGAGAGGGGACTACCTTCGTGCCCTCGCCCCGACAAGTTGGTGGAGGGAAGGCTGTGGGACCGCCCATTCTCAATTCTCGACGGTAAAGCGCACCCTGTCGGCGGCGAAGCGCGAGATGGAATATTGCACCGGGACATTGTCGAGATCCGCATTCAGCGCCTGCGCGACGAGAACGATGGCGCCCGGGGATAGCTGCAGATCGGCGAGATCGCTTTCGTCGGCATGCGTCGCGGTAATCTCGGTGACGACGCGGACGTAATCAGGAACGCCAAGCTCCTTGAATGCCTTGGTGATCGAACCGGTCGTCCGATAGACCTCCGCGATATCGCCGAAACGATCCGCCGGAAACCAGCTGGTGGCGCGCGAGACAGGCCGATGATCCGCCTGACCCAGCGTTTCGAGCCTTATCAGCGGCGTGCCGGTCCTGATCTTCAGCTGCCTGGCCAATTCGGCGCTGGCAGCCTCTTCACCTGATGCAAGCAGTACGCTGCGGGTCTCGCGCACCTGGTCGCCGATCCCTTGCGAAAATCGCGTGCGCCTTGAAATCGGAAAACTCAGCCGCTCCTTGCGCTCGATGAGCGTCCCGCGCCCCTGCACGGCCCGGACGATGCCTTCCTGGGCGAGTGCTGCCAGCGCGCTTCTGATCGTGTGCCTGTTGACGCCGAACTGCAGCGCCAGCGCCGTTTCCGGCGGCACCATGCCCGTCTCGTCGAAGTCGCCGTGATTGATGGACGTACGAATCCGGTCGGCAATCTGCCGCCAGAGCGCCACGCCCGTCTGCCTCTGTATCTTCTGCCCTGCCATTTCGCCCACTCGCCCTGTCACACGCTTGTCACGACTCACTAATAGATATAAATATATCTTGTATGGTTGTCTATATCAATAGACATTTAGAGGAAGGCGCTATGAATTCAGCACAAAGGCAGGAAGCGTCGGCACAAGAGCGGCGGGAACGCAAGCGCGTCGCCGATCTCTTGGCGCAGGCAGAACGCGACGAGCTAGAGGCGGCCTGGGAAGCATTGCCGAGCAAGCCGACAGTCCAGCCGGTGCGCGGCCCCGAAACCGGGCTGGTCATGGTGCGCGGCCGCATCGGTGGTGGCGGCTCCCCCTTTAACCTCGGCGAAGTCACGGTGACACGCGCTACCGTCCGGCTGGCATCCAACACGATCGGCCATGCGCACGCGCTCGGCACAGATCGCGAAAAGGCCCGCCTTTCGGCCATCTTCGATGCACTCTGGCAGCAATCGGCCACGAAGGAATTCGTCGAAAAGGCGATCCTGCAGCCCGTGACCGAACGTATCGAAAACTATGACCGCAAGCGCGCCGAAGAGACGGCAGCAACTCGCGTCGATTTCTTCACCATGGTTCGCGGAGAAGATTGATGAGCCTTTCCAGCACCCCAACCTTCGGCAACGAAGCCCTGACCGGCGGCTTCACCGATCCGGTTTTCGACGCCCAGAGTGTCTTCAAGATGACGATGGACGCCATGGCGCATCCCGGCACCCTGCAGACCGTTGCGGCCGACATTGCGCCGCCGGCTCCGCTCGGCATCGCTGCCGGCGCCATCGGGCTCACCCTTTGCGATCACGACACGCCGGTCTGGCTCTCCAATGGTCTCGCGCGATCGAGCCTGCCGGAATGGTTGGCATTCCATACCGGCGCACCCATCATATCGGAGCGGCTTGAGGCACATTTTGCCTTTCTTGAAGCTGGTATGGCGCTTTCCTCCTTCAGCCAGTTCGGCATCGGCACCCAGGAATATCCGGACCGTTCCACGACCATTGTGCTTGAGATCGAAAGCCTGGAAGGCGGCAAGGACCTGGCGCTTTCCGGCCCTGGGATCAAGGACATCACCATGATTGCGCCAATCGGCTTGCCGGATGCGCTGCTGCGCATCTGGAACGACAATCGCGCCCTTTTCCCGCGCGGCGTCGATCTCATCCTGACGGCGGGCCGGCAATTCCTTTGCCTGCCGCGCACCACCAAGATCACTGCGACGGAGATGTAACATATGTATGTTGCCGTAAAGGGCGGCGAAGCCGCCATCGCCAATGCTCACCGACTGCTGGCCGACCGCCGCCGCGGCGACCGCTCGCTGCCGGCCGTCGGTATCGACCAGATCGTGGCGCAGCTCGCACTCGCCGTCGACCGCGTCATGGCCGAGGCCTCGCTCTATGACCGGACGCTCGCCGCACTTGCAGTTCGCCAGGCGCGCGGCGACATGATCGAGGCGATCTTCCTGCTCAGAGCCTACCGCACGACGCTGCCGCGCTTTGGCTACTCCCAGCCACTCGACACTTCAGCAATGAAGATCGAGCGCCGCATCTCCGCGACCTATAAGGATTTGCCCGGCGGCCAGCTTCTCGGCCCGACCTTCGACTATACGCACCGCCTGCTCGACCCGAGCCTTCTGACCGACGAGCCTGTGGACGAGCCGATGCAGCGGCCGGCGGAAGACGGCCGCGTCATGCGCGTTTCCGAAATCCTCGATCAGGAAGGGTTGATCGAAGGTGACGGCACCATGCCCGTCGATCACGAGATCGGCGACCTGACGCGCGAACCACTGGAATTTCCGATGACCCGCGACCTTCGCCTGCAGGCGCTCGCCCGCGGCGATGAAGGCTTTCTGCTGGCGCTCGGCTATTCGACGCAGCGCGGTTACGGCCGCACCCACCCCTTCACCGGCGAAATCCGCATCGGCGAAGTTGAGGTCGAATTCGACGTACCGGAACTCGGTTTTGCCGTCTCGCTCGGCCGCATCCAGGTGACCGAATGCCAGATGGTCAACCAGTTCAAGGGTTCAGCCAAGGCACCGCCGCAGTTCACCCGCGGCTACGGCCTGGTCTTCGGCCAGAGCGAGCGCAAGGCGATGGCCATGTCGCTGGTCGATCGCGCGCTACGCGCCGAGGAACTCGGCGAAGACATCGTTGCGCCGGCTCAGGACGAGGAATTCGTCATTTCGCATTCCGACAACGTGCAGGCGACGGGCTTCGTCGAACATCTGAAGCTGCCGCACTATGTCGACTTCCAGGCCGAACTCGACCTGGTGCGGCGCATGCGCCGCGACTTCGAGGCCGCTCGCGATCGCGGCATGGAACCCATGACGGAGGCAGCCGAATGACCGAACTCGCCACCTACAATTTCGCCTACCTCGACGAGCAGACCAAGCGGATGATCCGCCGCGCCATCCTGAAGGCGATCGCCATTCCCGGCTATCAGGTTCCCTTCGCCTCCCGCGAAATGCCGATGCCGTACGGCTGGGGCACCGGCGGCGTTCAGCTGACGGCATCCATTATCGGTCCGCAGGACGTTCTGAAGGTGATCGACCAGGGTGCCGACGACACGACGAACGCCGTCTCCATCCGCGCCTTCTTCCAGAAGGTGGCGAATGTCGCCGTGACCACCCGCACGGAAGAGGCGACCATCATCCAAACGCGCCATCGCATTCCTGAGGCCAAGCTTGGCTCCAACCAGGTGCTCGTCTACCAGGTGCCGATCCCGGAACCCTTACGTTTCCTCGAGCCGCGCGAGACCGAGACGCGCAAGATGCATGCGCTCGAGGAATACGGCCTCATGCATGTGAAGCTCTACGAGGATATCGCCCGCAACGGCCGCATCGCCACGACTTACGCCTATCCGGTCAAGGTCGCCGGCCGCTACGTCATGGACCCCTCGCCGACGCCGAAGTTCGACAATCCGAAAATGCACTTGTCCGACGCGCTGCAGCTGTTCGGCGCCGGCCGTGAGAAGCGTATCTATGCCGTGCCGCCCTACACCGAAGTCGTCAGCCTGGATTTCGAGGACCATCCCTTCGAAGTGCAGCGCTTCGACAAGCCCTGCGCGCTTTGTGGAGCCGAGCAGGTCTATCTTGACGAGGTGATCCTCGACGACAAGGGCGGACGCATGTTCGTCTGCTCCGATACCGATTTCTGCGAAGACCGTCGCGCCCACGGCCATATCGGCTCGATGCTGGCACCCAACCAGGAGGCTGCCGAATGAGTGACTCACCCCTTCTGAAGGTCAAGGACGTCTCGAAATTCTACGGCAGCCGCATCGGATGCCGCGATGTGTCCTTCGAGCTCTGGCCCGGCGAAGTACTGGCCATTGTCGGCGAGTCCGGTTCCGGCAAGACGACGCTGCTCAATTGCATCTCGACGCGGCTGCTGCCGACGACGGGCAGCGTCGAATACCACATGCGCGACGAGACCTATCGCGATCTGTTCCGCATGAACGAGGCCGAGCGGCGCTTCCTGATGCGCACCGACTGGGGCTTCGTGCATCAGAACCCGGCCGATGGCCTGCGCATGACGGTTTCCGCCGGCGCCAATGTCGGCGAGCGGCTGATGGCGATCGGCAACCGCCACTACGGCAATATCCGCAACACCGCCATCGACTGGCTGGAGCGGGTCGAGATCGATGCCGACCGCATCGACGACCAGCCGCGCGCCTTCTCGGGCGGCATGCGCCAGCGCCTGCAGATCGCCCGCAATCTGGTGACCGGCCCCCGCCTCGTCTTCATGGACGAACCGACCGGCGGCCTCGACGTGTCCGTGCAGGCCCGCCTGCTCGACCTCGTGCGTGGCCTCGTCAACGATCTCGGCCTTTCGGCCATCATCGTCACGCACGATCTCGCGGTCGCCCGCCTCCTGTCGCATCGCATGATGGTGATGAAGGACGGACAGGTGATCGAACACGGTTTGACCGACCGGGTGCTCGACGATCCGCGCGAACCCTATACGCAACTGCTGGTCTCTTCGATCCTGCAGGTCTGAGGAACAAACATGGCAACCCCACTCGTCGTTTCCGAAGTCTTCAAGAGCTTCACCATGCATCTGCGCGACGGCATTCGCCTGCCTGTCGTCGCCGATGTCTCCTTCTCCGTAGCCGCGAGCGAATGCGTCGTGCTCGGCGGTCCGTCCGGCATCGGCAAGAGTTCGCTGCTGAAGATGATCTATGGCAATTATGCCGTCGACAGCGGCCAAATCCTTGTTACTCACCGGGACAGGATCGTCGATCTCGCCACTGCCGATCCGCGCACCGTACTCGATGTCCGTCGCCAGACCATGGGCTATGTCAGCCAGTTCCTGCGCACCGTGCCGCGCGTTGCCGCCATCGATGTGGTTGCCGAGCCGTTGCTCAGCCGTGGCGTGACCGTGAGCGAGGCCCGCGACAGGGCCGCAGAACTGCTCGCACAACTGAACTTGCCGAAGGAACTCTGGCAGCTGCCGCCTGCCACCTTCTCCGGCGGCGAGCAGCAGCGCGTCAACATTGCGCGCGGCTTCATCACCGACCACGCCATCCTGCTGCTCGACGAACCAACGGCGTCGCTCGATGCCCGCAACCGGGCCGTTGTCGTCGACATGATCGAGCAGAAGAAGGAAGCCGGCGTCGCACTTCTCGGCATCTTCCATGATGAGGAAGTGCGTGAAGCCGTCGGCAGCCGCATTCTCGACGTCTCGCAGTTCTCGCCGCGGAAGGCTGCCGCATGAGCCGCAAATTGGGCGAAACGCCCTTCATCAGCCCTTCGGCGAGCGTCAGCAATTCGACGCTCGGCCGCTATACCGAAGTCTCCGACCGCTGCCGTATCGATGAAGTCGAGATCGGCGACTATTCCTATATCATGCAGGACGGCGCGGTCTGGTGCGCGACGATCGGCAAGTTCGTCAACATCGCCGCCGCCGTGCGCATCAACGCCACCAACCATCCGACATGGCGCGCCACGCTGCACCACTTCACCTACCGCGCCGCCGACTATTGGCCGGATGCCGATATGGAGACCGATTTCTTCACCTGGCGGCGGGACAACCGGGTCGTCATCGGTCACGACGTTTGGATCGGCCATGGTGCCACCATCCTGCCGGGTGTGACGGTCGGCAATGGTGCCGTCATCGGGGCGGGCGCGGTCGTTTCCAAAGATGTCGCGCCTTACACGATCGTCGGCGGCGTGCCGGCCAAGCTGATCCGCGAACGCTTCACCGCCGAAGTCGGTGCGCGCATGGATCGACTTGCCTGGTGGGATTGGAATCACGACCGCCTGCGCACGGCGCTTGCCGATTTCCGCGCCCTGTCTGCGGAAGAGTTTTTGGATCGCTACGACGCCTGAGGACGCTTTCTACCCTCATCAGGCTTGCGAGGCGGTGACAAGCGATCCAGCTTTCAGATGATCCTTGCAAGGACGGGATCGAGAGGAGTTCTTCATGGCAAAGCAATTTTCCAGCATCGACGACCGGCTGCGCGATTTCATCGCGCGGCAGCACATCTTCTTCACGGCATCTGCGACATCGGCGTCCCGGGTCAATGTTTCGCCCCGCGAAACACTGTGCCTGCGCATCATCTCCCCAAATACCGCCATCTATCTCGACCGCACCGGCAGCGGCAATGAGACATCGGCCCATATGAAGGCCGACGGTCGGCTGACGCTCATGTTCTGCGCCGTCGAAGGGCCGCCGATGATCCTGCGCCTCTATGGCCGCGGCCGGATCATCCATCGCTCGACACCCGAATATCGGGAATTGCTGCACGATCACTATGCGGGCGAAGAGCCGCTCGGCGCACGGCAGATCGTATGGCTGGACTTCGATCTCGTGCAGACCTCCTGCGGCTTCGGCGTACCGCTCTTTTCCTATGAAGGCGAGAGGCCGAGCCTCGACCAGTGGGCCAAAGCCAAGGGTCCTGATGGCATTGAAGAATATCGGCGCGAGAAGAATAGCTTCAGCATGGACGGCCTGCCGACGGGCATGTTTGACGGCTAAACATAACGGAAAGCTCTCAGCCGGCTAATCTTGCAAAAACGACGGGAATTGTAACAGCAGTTACATAAAACTGACATCGGAGCTTCATGAAGCGGGACTAATCGGTTGCCTTGTGATTGGCGCCGACCCCGTCGAAACTCCCTTCGAGGCAGGGGCATGCGCCCATTCTTAGCACCGGTACCGCTGAAATTTCTGCAGCCCGGCAGCCGCGAAAGGGAAGCACTATGTTCGAACTCAGGAATGTCTCGCGCCGGTTTGGAAACAAGCTCGCTGTCGATTCCGTGACTTTGGACATACCGCAGGGACAGATGGTCGGCGTCATAGGCCGATCCGGTGCCGGCAAGTCGACTTTGCTGCGCATGATCAATCGCCTCGCCGATCCGAGTTCCGGTTCCATCCATTTCGCCGGCACCGAGGTTTCGAAGCTCAGCGGCCGTGCGCTGCGCAGCTGGCAGCGCGATTGCGCCATGATCTTCCAGCAGTTCAACCTCGTTCCGCGCCTCGACGTGCTTACCAACGTCATGCTCGGCCGCCTCAACCAGCGCTCGACGGTACTGAGCCTGCTGTCCGTCTTTTCCCGTGAGGAACGCATTGAAGCCATCGCGGCACTCGAGCGCCTCGGCATCGAGCAGACGGCTCTGCAGATGGCCGGCACGCTTTCCGGCGGCCAGCAGCAGCGCGTCGCCATCGCTCGCGCCCTGATGCAGCAGCCGAAGATGATGCTGGCCGACGAGCCGATCGCCTCGCTCGATCCCCTGAATGCCAAGATCGTCATGGATGCGCTGCGGGATATCAACGAGCGCGAAGGTATCACCGTCATCACCAATTTGCATACGCTGGATACGGCGCGCAATTACTGCGAACGCATCGTCGGCATGGCAGGTGGCAAAGTCGTCTTCGACGGCAAGCCGACCGATCTGACGGCAGCCGCCGTCAAGGAAATCTACGGCACCGACAAGGACGGCGCCGGCATCGACGAGACTATGACGTCGACACCCATCAACATCGCCGATCCGGCCGCCCAAGCCGCGGCGACTGAATCTGCCGGCCCGCAACCGCTGGCACTGGCCGGTCTCTGAGAGGGACGGCCGGGATCGAAGGCCCGCGTCAAGGGCGCATTTCTTCTATCAGACCGAAGACATCCGGGGACACCGGTTAATCAGGAGACGAACCCATGTTGAAGAAAGCACTCTTTGCCGCTACGGCGCTCGTTGCGCTCGCAGTCGGCGCTGCTGCCAACGCCGCAGATCTCAAGGAATTCCGCGTCGGCATTCTCGGCGGTGAAAACGAAGCCGACCGCCTGCGCAACTACGCCTGCCTTTCAGATCACCTGAAGAAGGAATTCGGTTTCGAGAAGGTTTCGCTGTTCCCGGCTGCCGACTATAACGGCGTTATCCAGGGCCTGCTCGGCGGCACGCTCGACTTCGCAGAACTCGGCGCTTCCGGCTACGCAGCCGTCGCCATCAAGGACCCGAAGGCCGTTACCCCGATTCTGACCACGCAGCAGACCGACGGTGCGACCGGCTACTATTCGATCGGCCTCGCTCTCAAGTCCTCCGGCATCAAGACGATCGCCGACGCCAAGGGCAAGAAGCTCGGCTATGCCGATCCGGACTCCACGTCGGGCTACCTCGTTCCGCTGACGCAGATTCCGAAGACCACCGGCGCCCCGAATGACAAGTTCTTCGCCTCGACCCAGTTCAACGGCGGCCATGAGAACAACCTGCTCGCCGCCTATGACGGCAAGGTCGACGTTGCTGTCGACGATTCCTCGGGCATCGGCAATTTCAAGGATGGCTTCACCTCCGGCACCTTCCGCAAGGCCGTCGACAAGGGCACCGTCGACCCGAACAAGCTCGTCGAAGTTTGGCGTTCGCCGCTGATCCCGAACGGCCCGCTCGTTGTTCGCAACGCTCTCGGCACCGAATGGCAGACCAAGCTGGCCGACTTCTTCCTGAAGCTGCCGACCACCGACGCCAAGTGCTTCAACGCCATCGAAGGCGGCGACTTCAAGGGCTACATCAAGGTTACCCCGGATTTCTACAACGCCGTTATCGAAGTTCGTAAGGCTGCCATCGGCGGCTGATCCGCATCCCGATAATGGGGCGGCCGGCAACGGCCGCCCTTTTGCTATTCACAAAGGCTGAATTTCATGACGATCGCCGATACGCATCCGAACATGCCGAGCGCGCCGCAAAGCGCCAAGGAGATCGGCGACGCCTGGAGCAAGATGGTGGCCAAGCGCCGCCTCTACACCGGCATCGGTCTCGTGATCCTGCTCATCGCCTTCATCAGCTCGGTGCGCTTTGCCGACGAAAACAACGCCGGTCATTTCTTCGACCGCCTGCCGCATCTCTTCGATTTCCTGAGCTGGCTCATTCCCAAGGACTGGGCGGACGTCTACCGCGCGCTTTTCGACCTGCAGAGCCCGAACGGGGCCAATGGCGCCGGCGGCGAGGAGTTCAATTTCCCGCTCGGCCGCGTTTATGTTTGGGGTGATTTCTACATTCCCGAATATTTCGAGCTGATGATCGTCACGATCAACGTGGCGCTGGTATCGACCATCATCGGCTTCGTCTTTGCCGTGCCTTTGAGCTTCTTCGCTGCGCGTAACATCTCGCCATCCAATCCGATCCGGCTGGTGACCAAGCGCATCATGGAATTCCTGCGCGCCTTTCCCGAGATTGTCATCGCCGGACTGTTTTCGGCGATCCTGTCGATCGGCCCGATCGCCGCCATCATCGCCGTCGGCCTGCATACGATCGGTGCGCTCGGCAAGCTCTTCTATGAAGTCGTCGAGAATATCGACATGAAACCCGACGAGGGCATGCGCGCCGTCGGCGCGAGCTGGAGCGAGCGCGTCCGCTTTGCCGCCCTGCCACAGGTGCTGCCGAACTTCATGTCCTATGCGCTGCTGCGCCTCGAGATCAATGTTCGCGCCTCCACCATCATCGGCGCCGTCGGCGGCGGCGGCATCGGGGAGGAGCTGAAGCTTGCCATTTCGCGCGGTTTTGGCGCCAAGACATTGGCGCTGGTGCTGCTTCTCTTCCTGACGATCATCGCCGTCGATCAGTTTTCCGCATGGCTCCGCCGCCGTCTGGTCGGCGAACATGCCTTCCTTTTGCAGCATTGAGGTTGACCATGTCCATCATCGACGCAAGCCGCATGCAGGAAATGGAAGCACGTTACCCGGAGGTTCTTCACCGGTCCTTCCGCCAGCGCTTCGGTGCGCTGATGATATTCCTCGGCGTCATCCTCTACGGCATCTATGCAGTCTGGTTCTTCGATCTGCCGAAAGTCATTTCGGAAGCACGCTGGGAACGCGTCGGCATCTACCTCAGCGAATGGGTGAGCTATGACGTGCAGCCGGAGTTCCGCATCTCCGGCGACAAGATCACCATCAAGTATCCGCGTTTTTCGCCGCTGGGCGACAATCCGAATCCCGACTGGGTGAAGACCAACCCCGATGGCAGCATGACGGTTTCCGTCAGCGGCACGAGCCGCACGGTAACCGTCACCAAGACGCAGGCCATCGTGACGGCGCATGGCATCACAATTCCGATCGATATTGCCGGCGATGTGCCGAAAATCGTCGGCTCCGAGCCCGTTCCCAGCTGGATGACGGTCTATGACGACAATATCCTGGTCAATCTCGGCTTTGCGGGCGATGCCAGCATTTCCACCGACCGCGTGAAGATCCGCAAGCGCTTTCTCGGCTGGGCCAACTTCGTCTTCGATACGCATTCGCCGTTCTTCGACAAGCCGGCGAGTGAGGTCATCAGCCTGATCGTTTCAGGGCCGCGGCTGGACCCTACGCAATCCAATCTCTCGCTGGCATTCGACAATGTCTGGAACAATAGCGCATGGCAGCACGGCGACGTCTGGACCAAGCTGTTCCAGACCATCGTTATGGCTTTTCTCGGAACGTTGCTCGGTTCGCTCGCGGCATTCCCGCTCGCCTTTCTGGCGGCCCGCAACATCACGCCGAACCGGTTGCTCAATCAGGTGCTGAAACGCCTCTTCGACTTCCTGCGTTCGGTGGACATGCTGATCTGGGCATTGTTCCTGACCCGCGCCTTCGGCCCCGGCCCGCTTGCCGGCAGCGGCGCGATCTTCCTCACCGAGACAGGCACGCTCGGTAAGCTCTACTCCGAAGGCCTGGAGAATATCGACAACAAGCCGCGCGAGGGCGTGAAATCTACCGGTTCGCCGACCATTCTCGTGCATCGCTATGGCATCGTGCCGCAGATCGTTCCGGTCATCGTCAGCCAGACGCTCTACCAGTGGGAATCCAACGTGCGTGGCGCGACCATCATCGGCGCCGTCGGCGCGGGCGGCATCGGCCTCAAGCTTTGGGAGGCGATGCGCACCAATTCCAACTGGGAAAACGTCGCTTACATGGTGCTGCTGATCCTCATCGTCGTCTTCCTTTTCGACGCTGCATCCAACGCCTTGCGCTCGCGCCTGATGGGCACGCGAACGAAATAAAAATGATCGGGAAAAAATCGTTTCCCATCATCATTCTGTCACGGGAATCCGGTAGCGCAGGCCGGCAAGACCGTAACGGTCAGGCCGGCTTTAGCCGGATTCGAACCGTTGCTGCCTTGCTGCTCTTGCGGTTTGAAGCAAATCACCCAACAGTGTCCGGCGCAGCCGATTTTTCCAAGGAATGCAGCCTTGCGCTATGCTCTCTACTTCACGCCGCCAAAAGACGATCCGTTGACATCGCTTGCCGCTCGCTGGCTTGGCCGCGACGCTTTTTCCGGTGAGATTTTTTCCGACAAGGCCATGGGTCCGCTGCCGGAAGGCCATGCCGAATTGACGGCCGATCCGCGCCGCTACGGCTTTCATGCCACGCTGAAGGCGCCGTTCGAGCTGGCCGCTTCGGTGACCGAGCGCGATCTCCTCGAAGTTGCCGCCGAATTCGCCGGGCAGGCCAAGGCTTTCACCATTCCGGAGCTGGTGCTCGGCCAACTCGGTCATTTCTTCGCGCTCGTGCCCAGCGCCGTTTACGAGCCGTTACAGGATTTCGCTTCACGCGTGGTCAAGACCTTCGAGCCTTTGCGCGCACCGCTTTCAGACCATGACATCGCAAGGCGTAAGCCGGAAGGCTTGACGGAGGCGCAGCGCGCCAATCTGCTGCGCTGGGGCTATCCTTATGTCAATGACGAGTTCCGTTTTCATATGACGCTGACGGGACGCGTTCCGGCCGAACGGCAGGCCGAGATGCACGAGGTGTTGCGCGAACGTTTCGCCGAGCATACCGGCAAGCCGCTCGATATTTCCGGCCTCGCCATCTTCGTCGAAGAAGAGCGTGGTGCTCCCTTTACCGTCCGTTCCTGGCTGCCGCTTGCCGGCGCCTAATATGAAAGAGCCGATATGACCAAAGAAACCGTCCTTTCCAACGCCCGCATCGTCCTCGAAGACAAGATCATCGAAGGTTCCGTGCTGATCCGTGACGGTCGCATTGCCGCCATCTCCGAAGGCAAGTCCGATATCGGCGAGGATTTCGAGGGCGATTTTCTGATCCCCGGGCTGGTCGAACTGCATACGGACCATCTGGAAGCGCATTATTCCCCGCGCCCGGGCGTTCGCTGGAACAAGACGGCGGCGATCCAGGCGCATGATGCCCAGATCGTCACCTCGGGCATCACGACCGTATTCGACTGCCTGCGCATGGGCTCGGACGAGGATGGCGGATTCGAAAAGGGCGAGATGCGCGACATGGCCGACGCGATCCAGGCGGCCCAGCGTGAAGACCGCCTGCGCGCCGATCACCTGATCCACCTGCGCTGCGAAGTCTCTTCTGACAATGTTCTCGACCACTTCCAGGATTTCGAGAAGGACCCTTACGTGCGTCTGGTCTCGCTGATGGACCACGCGCCGGGCCAGCGCCAGTTCCAGACGATGGATCAGTACATCTTCTACTATCAGAAGAAGCGCGGGCTCAGCGACGAGGCCTTTGCCAAGTTCGTTGCCAAGCGGCAGGAAGAATCGGCCAAGTATGCCACGCCGCATCGTGACGCGATCTCCAAGGTCTGCGCCGAACGCGGCATAACGGTCGCCAGCCATGACGATGCAACGCTCGCCCATGTCGACGAAGCCATCAACTACGGCGTTCGCCTGGCGGAGTTTCCGACCAGTATCGATGCCGCCAAGGCTTCCCACGGTGCCGGCATGAGCGTGCTGATGGGCGCGCCCAATATCGTGCGTGGCAAGTCGCATTCAGGCAATATCGCCGCACGCGACCTCGCCGAACTCGGCGTACTCGATGTGCTTTCCTCCGATTACGTGCCGCTCAGCCTGTTGCATGCGCCCTTCATCCTCGCGGACGAAGTCGAGGGCATTTCGCTGCCGCAGGCGATTGCCATGGTGACGGCGACGCCCGCAAGGACCGTTAGCCTGAACGATCGCGGCCGCATCGCAGAGGGCCTGCGCGCTGATCTCGTGCGCGTCCGTCGCGATCATGGCGTTCCGGTTACGCGCTCCGTCTGGCGGGAAGGACGCCGGGTGGCATGAGCGCAAGCGCCAATCTCGAGCCGGCTAATCTCGGCTTGACGGATGCGACAGCGGGCACGCTCGCTGTCGTCGTCGGCCCGAGCGGCGCCGGCAAGGATACGCTGATGAACCTGGCCGCCCGACATTTTGCCGGCCGGCCGGATGTCCACTTCGTTCGCCGCGTCATCACGCGCGATGGCGATGCGGGCAACGAGGACCACAGAAGCGTTTCCGAAGCGGATTTCGATGCGATGGAACAGGCCGGCGCCTTCGCCGTCTCCTGGGAAGCCCATGGCCTGAAATACGGCATTCCGGCCGACGTCTTCGATGAGCTTGCGCAGGGCCATCTGGTGATCGCCAATGGCTCACGCTCGGCGCTGTATCACTTCCAGAGCGCATTTCCACGTCTGAAGGTCATCAACATCACGGCGACACGCGAAGTGCTGGCCGAGCGGTTGATGGCGCGTGGACGCGAGAGCCGTGAGGACGTGCTGAAGCGGCTGGAAAGAAGCTCGCTGACCGTTGAGGGCAGCTACGACGTCGCCGATATCGACAATAGCGGCACGCTCGAAGAAGCGGAACGCGCCATTATTTCGGTACTGGAAACGCTGATTGGGAAATGAAGTCGGACAATCTAGCACTTAGCCTGACGGCTAAATGCTGATTTTGCTTTCCCGCACGCCAGGGGCGGATAGGCAGCCTCAGTGCGCCTCATCCCAATTGTGAGCAGCGCGCGCATCGACCTTCAGCGGCACAGCCATGTCGACCGCCGGCATGGCGGCGTTTTCCATGACCGAGACGATGATCGGCGTGGTGCGCTCGACATCGGCATCCTCGACTTCGAAGATCAGTTCGTCATGCACCTGCAAGAGCATGCGCACACGATCGCCAAGCCCGGCTGCGGCCAGCGCCGGCTCCATCTTGATCATGGCGCGGCGGATGACATCGGCGGCAGAACCCTGGATCGGCGCATTGATCGAGGCACGTTCGTTGAAGGCGCGGACGGAAGGATTGGACGAACGGATTTCGGGGAAATGGATGCGGCGACCGAAGATCGTCTCGACATAGCCTTTGTCGCGCGCCGCCTGCTTGGCACCCTCCATATAGTCGCGGATGCCCGGGAAGCGCTCGAAATATTTCTTGATGTAGTCGCCAGCTTCCGAGCGCTCGATCGAGAGCTGGTTCGCCAGACCGAAGGCGGAAATGCCGTAGATGATGCCGAAGTTGATCGCCTTGGCGCGGCGGCGCACCTCGCTCGGCATGCCATCCACCGGCACGCCGAACATTTCGGAGGCCGTCATCGCGTGAATGTCGACACCGTCTTCGAAGGCCTGCTTGAGCTGCGAGATATCGGCGACATGCGCCAGCACGCGCAGTTCGATCTGGCTGTAGTCGGCGGAGACGAGCTTGTGGCCCGGCGTCGAAATGAAGGCCGTGCGGATCTTGCGGCCCTCCGCCGTGCGCACCGGAATATTCTGCAGGTTCGGCTCGGAGGAGGAGAGGCGCCCTGTCGTGGTCGAGGCCAGCGAATAGGAGGTGTGGACGCGCTTCGTCTCGGGATGGACATAGCTCGGCAGCGCATCCGTATAGGTGGATTTCAGCTTGGTGAGCTGGCGCCAGTCGACGATCTTGCGCGGCAGCTCGAAGCCGGCCGCCGCCAGATCCTCCAGCACCTGCGCCGAGGTCGACCATTGCCCGGTTTTGGTCTTACTGCCGCCGGCCAACCCCATCTTGCCGAAAAGGATATCGCCGAGCTGCTTCGGCGAGCCGATATTGAAGCGCTCGCCGGCCAGATTGTAAATCTCGTCTTCGAGAGCGGCGGCGCCCTGCGCCAGCTCGCCGGAAAGGCGGGAAAGGATTTGCCGATCGATGGTGATTCCGCGCTCCTCCATATGAGCAAGCACTGGCACGAGCGGCCTTTCCAACCGTTCGTAGACGACTGAAAGTTTTTCTGCCGCAAGTCGTGGTTTCAGCACCAGCCAGAGGCGCAGCGTCACGTCGGCATCCTCGGCGGCATAGGCCGTGGCGCGGTCGATATCGACGAGATCGAAGGTGACGTTGGATTTGCCGCTGCCGGCGACGTCCTTGTAGGCGATCGGTTTGTGACCGAGCCAGCGCTCGGAGAGGCTGTCCATGCCATGCGTGGCATTGGCGCCGCCATCGAGCACATAAGACAGCAGCATCGTGTCGTCGAAGGACCGCGTATCGATGCCGTAGCGCTTCATCAGCAGGTAATCGTATTTGAGGTTCTGCGCGATCTTGAGGATGGAGGCATCCTCCAGCAGATCCTTCAATCTCGGCAGCGCATCACGCAGTGGGATCTGATTGTCAGCGAGGCCGCCGCCCAACAGATCGCCGATACCGGTCTTATGAGCGAGCGGCACATAGGCGGCGCGGATGGAAGAACCCGAGGGATCGTTGCGGTTGTCGGCGATTGCCATCGAGAAGCCGACGATCTCGGCCTGCATGGCATCGAGCGAGGTCGTTTCCGTATCGAAAGCGACGATACCGGTTTCGCGCGCATCCGCGATCCAACGGTCGAGCGTGGCGATATCGCGGATGGTCACATATTTCGAATGGTCGATCGGCGCGCTCGCAAAACTTGCGGCGCGCGCCTTGGCGAGATCCTCGGGCTCTGTGGTGCCATCCAAAGCCAGACGCGCCTTGGCCGACGGCGCCGGAACCGATGCCCCTTCGGCCTCGACAACGCTGCCGGCAACGAGATCGACATTTTCGCCGACATCGAGATCGGGGCCATGAGCGCCCTCGCCCCATTCGATCTTGACGACGGCGGGCTCGATTGCCGCCGCATCGCAGTCGCAGGCCTCCGCCACGCGCCGCGTCAGGGTCGTGAATTCCATAGTCTTCAGGAAGCCAATCAGCTTCGGGCCGTCCTGCGGCTCCAGCACCAGCGCGTCAAGCGCAAGTTCCAGCGGTACATCCGTCCTCAGCGTCACCAACTGGCGCGAAATGCGGGCAAGTTCGGCATTGGCGATGATGTTTTCGCGGCGCTTCTGCTGCTTGATCTCGTCGGCGCGGGCGAGCAGCGTGTCAAGATCGCCAAACTCCTCCAGAAGCTGCGCCGCCGTCTTCGGGCCGATGCCGGGAATGCCGGGGACGTTGTCGACCGAGTCGCCGGTCATGGCCTGGAGATCGATCATCTTGTCCGGCGGTACACCCCACTTCTCGAGCACGTCGGGAATGCCGATCTGCTTGTCCTTCATGCTGTCATACATGTGGACCATGGGGGTGACGAGCTGCATCAGATCCTTGTCGGACGAGATGATCGTCACATCGGCGCCAGCCGCCTCCGCCTGACGGGCATAGGTCGCAATGATGTCGTCTGCCTCGAAGCCGTCGGTTTCGATGCAAGGCAGGTTGAAGGCGCGGGTCGCCTCGCGGATGAGGCCGAACTGCGGGATCAACTCTTCCGGCGGCGCCGAGCGATTAGCCTTGTATTCCGGGAAGATGTCCTTGCGAAAGGTCTTCGAGGAATAGTCGAAGATCACCGCGAAATGCGTCGGCGTCACACCGACCGAGGTATCGCGCGCCGAAGTCAGCAGCTTCCACAGCATATTGCAGAAACCGGAGACGGCGCCGACGGGCAATCCGTCGGACTTGCGCGTCAGCGGCGGCAAAGCATGAAAGGCCCGGAAAATGAAACCGGAACCGTCGACGAGGAAGAGATGATCACCTTTTTTCATGGAAGCATGGATAGCGTGACGCACTTCCAACGTCCATATAAACTTCAGTTTTGCAGTGTTGTAACAGGGCCAGATCTCTCACCGAAACGTTACTAACTTTTAATCAATCTAATCTGCGCATTCCCTTGAAAAACCACATTCGAAACCTCAAATCCTATTCACCGGCGATGATACGCCGCGGGTCTGACAACCGGCCTGTCCCCCGCCATGTCAGACTAGGACAAAGGCCTATCCCCTCTCCGGGCCTTTGTCCCTCTTTCATGAGCCGCCATGGCGTCCCCTCCAGGCCATGGCGGCTTTTTCATATCAAAAAATGCAACCTATAAAGGTGAAAAAATCACCTGAGTTGCTTATTTCAGAGGGGATCTACCCGAAGAATTGCTGATTGTCTTGCTTCTGAATTATGGGCATATTTGCAATCATGGGATTTAATCGGATGGACTCCGCCGCCTACCTTGCCAGTCAGATGGCGAAGGGATTCGCTCGCTCGCTACAACAACGCGCGGCGACGCTCGGCTTTTCCCCCGGTCAGTTTCCGATCCTGCTGGAATTGTGGTCCGAGGACGGGCTGACGCAAAAGCAGCTGCTCGAGAGGATCGACATCGAACAGGCGACGATGGCCAATACGCTGTCGCGCATGGAACGGGACGGCCTGGTGGAACGCCGCCCGCACCCTTCGGACAAGCGGGCGCAACTGGTCTTCCTGACGAACAAGGCCGCGGCCATGCAGGCGGAAGCGATCGAGGCCGCCATGGCCGCCGATACGGATCTTCTCAAGGATTTCCGGCAATTCGAACGCGAGCTGCTGCTGGAATATATCCGGCGCGTGCTGGAGAATGCCAGGCAGCTTTAGAGCAATCCCAGGAAACGCATGCAGCGGTTTTCCGCAAAGCCACTTCATACGTTTGCGCAGCGCGCCTCAGCCCTGGCCGACCACCCTATTCAAAGCCGATTGGAACTGGCTCGGCCCGACATCGGGCTTGCCGAAGAATATCCCCTGAAGCTGGGCGCAGCCTTCCTCGATGACGATGCGGCGCTGGGTTTCCGTTTCGACCCCTTCCGTGACGACAGGCATATTTAGGCTGTGACCGAGGCCGATGATGGCACGGACGATCGAGCGAGCTGCGGGATCGTGTTCGAGGGCGCCGGTGAAGCTGCGGTCGACCTTGATCTTGTCGAATGGGAAGGCACGCAGATTGCTGAGCGAGGAAAAGCCGGTGCCGAAATCATCCATGACCACGCGAACGCCGAGGCGATGCAGCCGCTGCAATGTCGCTATCACAGTCGTTCGTTCGCGCATCAGCGCCGCCTCCGTGATTTCCAGTTCGAGGCGCTGCGGATCGAGGCCGGTTTTGCGCAGGATACGTTCGATCTGGTCGTAGAGGGTCGGGATCATGAATTGCAGCGGCGAGAGGTTGACTGCGACATTCGCAGGCTCGCTCCAGCGCGTCGCCTCCTGGCAGGCCTGCTGCAGCACCCATTCACCGATCGCAACGATTGATCCACTTTCCTCGGCAATGGGAATAAACGTCTCTGGATCAATCACGCCTCGATCCGGATGCGCCCAGCGTAACAGCGCCTCATAACCGCTGACACCGTCGCTGCCGACATCGTAGATCGGCTGATATTCCAGGAAGAGCTGACGGCGCAGAATGGCTTGACGCAGATCGTTCTCAAGCTGGCGACGGGTGCGCACGGCCTTGTCCATTTCGGCATCGAAGAAGCAGGCGTGGCCCCGGCCCGCATGCTTGGCGCGATAAAGCGCCATATCCGCATTGGCGTAAAGCTGCTCGGCGCTCGTGCCATCACGCGGATAGATGGCGATGCCGATGCTGACGCCGACGGCCGTCGGATCGCGGGCGGTATCCATCTCCATGCCAAATTCCGAAAGAACGCGTTCGGCAAGACGCGTGGCCCCCTCGGGCTGCTGACGCCTGGGCTGGATAATGGCGAATTCGTCGCCGCCGAGCCTTGCCACCGTATCGCCCTCCTCGATCGCACGCTGCAGGATGCCGGCAACCTTGCAGAGGATGCGATCGCCTTCCGCATGGCCGAAGACGTCGTTGATGGCCTTGAAGCGGTCGAGATCCAGACAGAAGATGGCGACTTCCCCGCCCCTGCGGTTGGCCACCTGCAGCGCTTGACGCATGCGCTGGTCGAACAGCGAGCGATTGGGCAGATCCGTCAATATATCATGGTGCGCCAGATGCTCGATCATCTGCTGCGCCTGACGCCGCTCGGTCAGGTCGCGCACGACCAATACGCTGCATTCGTGGCCGCGATAGGTGATGGAGCGACGCACGGTTTCGACGGGGATCGCGTTGCCATCATAGCCGGACAGCGTTGTCTCCAGTGGAATGGCGGCATCACTTTGGGCATCTATGTCGATCGCCAGGAAGGTTTCTGGCGAGGCACCGACCACCTGCTGCTGCGACCATCCGGAAATGGCGAAAAATCGCTCGTTGGCATCGATAACCCGGCCGTCACGGATGATGAGCAGGCCTTCGAGCGAAGCGTTGGCGAAGCCGCGAAGGTCGGTCAGATGACGATCGATGAAGATGGCGCCCAGAGCGATGAGAATCAGACCCATCGCAGCAGCCATGACGATGCCTGCGAGGATGCTTCGATCCATGGCGAGGGCGGGCCCCGGCATCCCAATTTCGGGCGTCAGCGTCACGCCGCTCATCGCGGTGAAATGCAGGGAGCAAATCGCAAGCAACAACAGAAGAGCGCCGACTATGATGCGACTGAAGCCACGAAGGCTGCGAAATACCAGGAAAGCCAGTGAAGAGAAGACGCCACCGATCGCGACTGAAGCGACGACGCGCGGTATATCGAAGGAGAGCTTTGCCGAGGCCTCGATGGCCTGCATGCCCGTGAAGTGCATGGCGGCTATTCCAAATGCCATCAGCATGCCCCCGACTGTAAAGGAAGCGCGATTGTCCCATTCGAAGGCAACGGCAATCGCGAGCCATGAACCGACGATGGCAAAGACCACCGAAAGCGCGGTCAGCGAAACGCCGTAGGAGATGGGAAGGTTGCTCTCATAGGCGAGCATGGCGATGAAATGCGTCGCCCAGATACCGACACCGCTTGCAAAGGCCGCTGCCGCAATCCAGTAGCGCCGCTGATGCGACCCGCATTCCTGCGCACGCGAAAAAAGAAGCATGGTGGCAAGGCTACCGATGAGGCAGATGGCTGCCGCCACGAGAATAAGCCTGAAGTCATGAGCGTCGCGAATACATGCAATCACTGAAAACATTACGCGTCTCCAGAATACTCTTCTGGATTGACGTTATTTCTAATAATCTAAAAAACTTGTAAACTACATGCGCAACTAATCACATAAGAGCAGGCTCCCGTCGAAAGAGGCAAGCTACGGTAAATTTTCGGTTTTAACGCCTCGAAACCGGCTGGCCTTTGGTCTATCGTCGCTCCAAATCTCATGTAAGGAGTCGGATATGACCGATCTATCGCCCGTTCTCGACCGCGCCGATCAGAACCTTCCCTCCAGCCTCGACAACCTTTTCGAGCTGCTGCGCATCAAGTCCATTTCGACGGACCCGGACTACAAGCCGGAATGCCGCAAGGCAGCTGAATGGCTGGTCACCTATCTGAACTCGCTCGGCTTCAAGGCCTCCGTGCGCGATACGCCCGGCCATCCTATGGTGGTCGCCCATCACGATGCCGGCACCGCCGATGCACCGCATGTTCTGTTCTACGGCCACTACGACGTGCAGCCTGTTGATCCGCTCGAGCTCTGGGAAAGCGATCCCTTCGCTCCCGCCATCAAGGACTTGGGCAATGGCCGCAAGGTCCTGACCGGCCGCGGCACGTCCGACGACAAAGGGCAGCTGATGACCTTCGTCGAGGCGGTGCGCGCCTACAAGGAAACGAGGGGCGCACTGCCGGTGCGCATCACCATCCTCTTCGAAGGCGAAGAGGAATCCGGCTCGCCCTCGCTCAAGCCCTTCCTTGAAGCCAATGCTGCCGAGCTGAAGGCGGACTTTGCCCTTGTCTGCGATACCGGCATGTGGGACGGCGATACGCCGGCGATTTCGGCAGGCCTGCGCGGCCTCGTGGGCGAGGAAATCGTCATCACCGCTGCTGACCGCGACCTGCATTCGGGCCTTTTCGGCGGCGCTGCCACCAATCCGATCCACATTCTGACCGACATCCTTGCCGGACTGCATGACGAAACGGGGCGCATAACGCTTCCCGGCTTCTATGAAGGCGTCGAGGAAACGCCTGCTAATATCAAGGCTTCCTGGGAGAAGCTCGGCATGACGGCCGAAAAATTCCTCGGCGAAGTCGGCCTGTCGATCCCCTCGGGCGAGAAGGGCCGGTCCGTGATGGAACTCACCTGGGCGCGGCCGACGGCGGAAGTAAACGGCATTTGGGGTGGCTATACCGGCGCCGGCTTCAAGACGGTGATTGCCGCCAAGGCATCGGCGAAGGTCTCCTTCCGCCTCGTCGGCCAGCAGAATCCGGCGGCGATCCGCGAGAGCTTCCGCGCCTATGTGCGCTCCAAGATCCCTGGAGATTGCTCGGTGGAGTTTCATGAGCATGGCGGCTCGCCGGCCATCCAGCTTTCCTACGATTCGCCGGTATTGACCAAGGCGAAGATGGCGCTTTCCAACGAGTGGCCGAAACCAGCCCTCATCATCGGCATGGGCGGCTCGATCCCGATCGTCGGCGACTTCCAGAAGATGCTCGGCATGGAATCGCTGCTCGTCGGTTTCGGCCTCTCCGACGACCGCATCCATTCGCCGAACGAGAAATACGAGCTGCGCTCCTATCACAAGGGCATTCGTTCCTGGATCCGCATCCTTGATGCGCTAGCCAGCTAAGCGATCCGCGGGACGAACATCGCTTGCGCGCGTCCCGCGACCATCCCGCCAGGGCGGCAGGAAACGCCGCCGTGCCATTTCGCTGCGACCGATGAGATAGAATATGGGAATCTGGATCGATACCGATATGGGATTCGATGATATCGCTGCCATTCTGGTGGTGGCGCATTCGGATCTCGTCATCGATGGCGTTTCGCTCGTCAGCGGCAATGCACCCCTATCTCACGTTAAGGCCAATGCGGCGAGCGCTGCCGCCGTCTTCAACTGGACCTTTCCGATCCATACGGGCCGCGAGCTGCCCGTTCTCCGCAAGCTGGAAACGGCGCAGAACATTCTCGGCCAGACCGGCATTCCGACCACAGGCAGAAGCCTGCCGCCGGCCGATCCACTTCCATTCAGCGACGCATTTACCGCGCTATGCGACTGGCTTTCCGACAGCGACGGGCCGAAGCGCATCCTGGCGCTCGGGCCGCTCACGAATATTGCCGCTTTGGCGTTGGCACGGCCGGATCTCGCCGCCCGCATCGACGAGATGACCTGGATGGGCGGCGGGGTCACTGCGGGCAATCACACGGCATCGGCTGAGTTCAACGCCTTTGCCGATCCCGAGGCGCTCGCCATTGTGTTGGCGCATGCCCTGCCGTTGCGCATGATCGATCTCGACATTTGTCGCAAGGTCTTGGCCTGGCCGGAGGATGTCGCCCGCATCCGTGAGAATGGCAGCGAAAAGGCGCAGCTGCTCGCGGATCTACTAGAGGGCTATGTGAACATCGCCATCAGCCGCGGCAGACCCGCCATGGCGATCTACGATCCAACAGCGGCCGCCATTTTCGTCGAACCTGACATCGCCACCCTTCGGCATGCCCGGATCGATGCGGAATTGCATGGACAGCATACGCGTGGGCGCACCGTCGTCGAAACGCGCGCCTCGCATGGGCAATTCAATGCCCATTTCGCCGCGGAGATCGACGCCGAAAGGGCACGCCGGATCATATTCGACGCATTGCTGCGAGAGGCTGAACGCTGAGAAGTGGCGGCAACAGAGGGATACCGCGGTAACGGACGTTGAGACCTGCCTCAGCCCTCTCCCAATTCCTGCTCGACCAATGTCGTCCAGAAAGCCACACCCGAGGCGATTGCTTCATCGTTGAAATCATAGGCCGTATTGTGATGCAGGGCGCCGTCAACGGCCGGGCCATTGCCGAGCCAAACATAGCAGCCGGGAGCGTTCTGGCCGAAGAAGGCGAAGTCGTCGCCGGCTGTCGATGGCGGGAAGCGGGTCCGCACATTCTCGCCAAAAACAACCGTCGCAGCCTTCAGCGCCCGCGCCGTGGCATCGGCATTGTTGACGACGGGCGGGATGCGGCGCTCGAACTGATAATCGACGGCAATGTTGAACATGGCTGCAGTCCCATGCGCCAGGCGTCCGATCTCCTCTTCCAGCTGATCGCGGACCTCCGGCGTATAGGCGCGCGCCGTGCCGCCGATCTCGACCGTATCTGGTATCACGTTCAGCGCCTTGGGATCGCCCGCCTGCAGCGAGCAGGCACTGACGACGGCCGGCTGCAGCGGATCGACGACGCGGCCGACGATGGTTTGCAACGCGGAAAGGAAGGTCGCCGCCGCCGTGATCGGGTCCTTGCCGAGATGCGGTTTGGCGCCGTGGGTGCCGGTGCCTCGGAAGGTGATGCGCCAGCTATCCGATGAAGCAAGCTGCGGCCCTTCGACAACCGCCATCTCGTCGACCGCAAGACCGGGCATATTGTGAAGCCCGTAGACGGCATCGCAGGGAAACAGATCGAAAAGGCCATCTTCCACCATGCGCCTGGCGCCACCACGACCTTCTTCCGCCGGCTGAAAGATGAAATGCACCGTGCCGGAAAAACCGCGCTTGGCGGCTAGATGACGGGCGGCACCGAGCAGCATGGTCGTATGGCCATCGTGCCCGCAGGCATGCATCTTGCCCGGGATCGTGGATTTATAGGGACGATTGGCCTTTTCCGGCATGGCGAGCGCATCCATGTCGGCGCGAAGGCCGATACGGTGCGTGCCGTTGCCGACTTGCAGCGTGCCGACAACACCGGTTTTGCCGAGGCCGCGATGCACGGTCAGTCCTGCTTCCTCCAGCAAGGTGGCAACGATGCCGCTGGTGCGCTCCTCCTCGAAGCCGAGTTCTGGATGCGCATGAAGATTGCGGCGGAGCGAGGTGAGGAAAGGCAGATCCGGCTCGATCTCATGGGGAAAAGACATGAAGAGATTCCTTCGGCATGGGGCACGATGATGCGTGCCTAAAGCGCACCGCGATCCTTCGCTTCTTGCGCTTTAGGACGTTGATTTGACGCATGTCGTTGTCGCAAAACCGCTGCACACTTTTGCGCGTCATGCTTTATCCTCCCCAAAGCGTCGCCTGCTTCAACTCGAATTAACGCTCAGCTATCGAGCCTGTCGAATACATGTGCCTTTCCGATGACGCTCACCGAAACCATGCTGCCGACCTCGGGTAGGCCGAAGCCGGAACTCTTGATATTCAGTGTCTCGGAGCCGTTGGACAGCACGACCGTAACAGCGCAGACGGCGCCGCCGAACTCGATTTCGGTCACCTTGCCGATGCAGGCAGCACCCGCGCCGGCTTCATCGATCGCCCGGAGGCGCAATTGCTCCGGCCGCAACATGATATCAGTGCGACCCTGCCGGTTCCCGGCATCGACCAGGATCTGCCCCAGGACACATTTGGCCAGACCTTGATCGAGATCGGCCGCCAATATGATGGCATCGCCGAGGAAGAGTGCCGTCTCGCGATCCCTCGGATTGAGATAGAGCGCCTGCGGCGTGCCGGCCTGTATGAGCCTGCCCTCGCGCAGGACAGCAACCTGATCGGCGAAGGACAGGGCCTCCGCCTGATCATGCGTCACAAGGACCGCCGTGATGCCGGCGATCTGCAGCACGCGGGCGACGGCCTTGCGCATGTTTTCGCGCAAGCCGGTATCGAGGGCGGAGAAAGGCTCGTCGAGCAGCATCAGCCGCGGCTTGCGGCCGAGCGCGCGGGCAAGCGCCACGCGCTGCTGCTGGCCGCCGGAGAGCTGATGCGGGCGGCGATCGAGCATATCGCGATCGAGTTCGACCATGTCGATGAGGGCGTTGATGCGCTGGTCGCGGTCGCGCGCGCCGCGCTCCATGCCGAAACCGATATTCTCCGATACGCTCAGATGCGGAAACAGGGCGCCATCCTGAGAGACAATGCCGATGCCGCGCCGATGCGCGGGTACGATGGCCTCTCCATCCGCCAGTGTTTCGCCCTGAAGCACTACCTGACCGGCATCGGGAGTTTCGAAGCCGGCGATGATCCGCAGCAGCGTCGTCTTGCCGGAGCCGGAGGGGCCGACGATGGCCGTGCGGCTGCCGGCAGCTATCGTGAGGTCGATATTGTCGAGCGCCTGCACGGGACCATAGCGCTTGCTGATATTCTTGATCGCCAGAAAGGTCATTGTCCGGCCGTTCGCTTTGATTGCGTGTAGAGAAGAAGGGTGAGCGGCAGCGACAGGACGACCATCATGAAGGCGTAGGGCGCTGCGGAAACATAGTCGATCTCGCTGGTCAGCGACCAGAATTTCGTCGCCAGCGTTTCCGTACCGTTTGGAGAGAGCATCAGCGTCGCCGTCAGCTCGTTGGTGATGCCGAGCGCGACGAGCGCGACGCTGGCGGCAAAGCCGGGAGCGGCAAGCCGCATGGTGATCTGCCGCACCGCCTGCGCCGGCGTACGGCCGAGCGCCATGGCGGCGCGCTCGAGTTCGACTGGTGCCTGAGCGATGCTGGCACGTAGACCGACCATGGCGCGCGGCAGGAACAGCAGCACATAGGCGAGCAGAAGGGTGGCGAACGTCTGATAGAGCGGCAGGACAAGCCGGACGGTGATCGACACCAGGGCCAGGGCGACGACGACGCCCGGCAGCGAGCCGACATAATAATGGCAGGCTTCGAGAATGCGCTGCAGCCGGCCGGGCGCGCGTACCGACAGCCATGCCATCGGGGTCGCTGCGATGGTGGCGAGGAGGCCGCCGGCGATCGCGAGAAGAATGGTCTGCAGCAGGGCCGAGCCGACCGTGTCGATCCGCCAGACACCTGCGCCGCCGAGATAAAGCCAGCGCGCCAGGGTGACGAAGGGAACACCGAGCGTCAATGCGGCGGTGACGATGGGCAGCGCGACCGCGGGAACGACGAACCAGCCGAGACGGCGCCGATCGGCCGGCCGGGCGGCACCCGAGCCGATGCGGGCATAGCGTTCGTTGCCGCGCACCAATACCTCGATGCCGAGAAGCAGCAGGCAGCAGAAGACGAGGACGCCGCCGAGCATATTGGCGGCCGGACTGTTATAGGCGGACTGGAACTGGTCGACGATGGCGGTCGAGAAGGTGTCGAAGCGGATCATCACGTAGAGACCGTATTCCGCCAGGAGATGCAGGCCGATCAGCAGCGAGCCGCCGCAGATGGCGAGGCGAAGCTGCGGCAGGATCGCCCGGAAGAAGACCCGCCAGGGGCCGAGGCCGAGCGAGGCTGCGGCATCCTCGATCGCCGGATCGAGCCGGCGCAGCGCTGCCGCGACCGGTAGATAAAGAAAGGGAAAATAGGCAAGCACCGATACCAGCACGCCGCTCCAGAGCCCGCGCATGCTCGGCACGAGGCTGACCCAGGCGTAGCTGTGCACGAAGGCGGGTACGGCAAGCGGTGCGGCCGCCAGCCAGGACCAGAGACGCGCGCCGGGGATATCGGTGCGTTCGGTCAGCCAGGCGAGCGTCACTGCCAGCAGGATGGAAAGCGGAATGGTGCAGACTTCGAGCAGGACGGTATTGACGAGCAGATCGCCGACGCGGCTACGGAAAATCAGAGCAACGACTTCTGTCCAGCCAGTGTCGATCGTGATCCAGACGATGAAGCCGAGCGGCACCAGGCTCAGAAGCGCGACGACGGATGCAAGGGCGACGACGGATGCGTGCCGAACGCGGCTACGGGGAGCAGCCGTCAACGGGGGCATTCGCATGGCGGCGGCCTCGCCGGCATATGTGTTCTTCTGCAGCAAATCCGAGCTGCCTTTCACGCCCTGAAATAGGAAGGCAACCGCCGCTGACGGCGGTTGCCCGATCGATCGACCCTGCGGCCATTCGTATGCCCTAGCAGGGCAGGCGGACGGGATGCAAGAGCCGAGCCCACGCGAAGGCCCGCGAAACGTGCTCGCGCGCGGGCTTTTGCGTTAGATGAGACCCGCTTCTGTCATCAGGTCGGTGACCTTCTTGCTGTTCAGCTTCGAAGGTTCAACTTTCGGAGCCTGGAGGTCGGAGAGCGGCACGAGCTTCGGATTGGAAGCCTCGCCATTGCCGACGGCATATTCAAACGAGTTGCCATCGCGCAGGACGGCCTGGCCGCCCTTGCCGGTGATCCACTTCAGGAAAGCCTGTGCTTCCTTCTGGTGCTGGCTGGACGCCAGAACGCCGCCGCCGGAAATGCTGACGAAGGCACCCGGATCCTGGTTCTTGAAATAGTGCAGCGAGACATTCTTGCTGTTTTCGCCGGTCTTGGCCTGATCGCCGAACCAGTAATAGTGATAGATGACAGCGCCTTCGGTCTCGCCGGCATTGACGGCCTTCATCGCGACGCTGTTGCCCTTGTAGAAGCTCGCATTTTCCTTCATCGCCTTCAGCCAGGCGCGGGTTGCGTCCTCGCCCTTCAGCTCAAGCAGCGCACTGACGATCGCCTGGAAATCGGCGCCGGCCGGCGAAGCACCCCAACGGCCCTTCCACTTGGGATCGGCGAGATCGAGGAGCGATTTCGGCAGATCGGCTTCCTTCAGCTTGGTCTTGTCATAGGCGAAAACGGTGGAACGGGCGGCGACGCCGACCCAGTTGCCATCGGCTGCCTTGAAGGTTTCCGGCACCTGGGCGAGTGTCGCGGCATCGACCGGAGCGAAGAGCTTGTTGGCATCGACCAGAGCCATGCCCGGCGAGTTTTCCGTCAGATAAACGTCTGCCGGAGAGGCAGCGCCTTCCTGGACGATCTGGTTGGCAAACTGCATATCGCTGCCGTTGCGGATCGTGACCTTGATGCCGGTTTCCTTAGTGAAGCCATCCGCCCATGCCTGCGTCAGCGTCTCATGCTGGGCATTGTAGACGACGATGCCATCGGATTCGGCGGCATGCGCCATCATCGGAGCGACGGCAAGACCTGCGGCAAGCGCCAGCGCGCTGGTGAGATGAGAAAAGGAAAAAGTCATTAAGTCCTCTCGCTTGGAAGCCACCGTCATCGGGCAGCGATGCGGTAGCCTATATTTTTCCTGACCGTTTTTTTCAAGTTTACGGTGGTGCCTGCTTATCACAAAAGTTTGATAATGGGAGTCAAGATTTCATCTTCGACCGTCGCGAAGCCTGACAGGCACGATCGGAACAAAAAAGCTCGCCTTGCGGCCGAACCCCGGTCAGGAATGTACTGGCGGATCGCTCCTCATCGCTCAAGCATTGGGCAAAAACGAAAGGCCGCGGCATCTGCATGCCGCGGCCTTTCGCTGAATTCGAAGATCCGTCTCAGTTGTCTCGCGTCTCCAGCGTCTTACTGAAGAAGATTGCGACCAGCGTGCAGACGACGCCCGACAGCAGATAGAGACTGGTGTAGACGAGGCCGAACTGGCTGGAGAGGGCAAGCGCCACGAATGGCGCGAAGCCGGCACCGATCAGCCAGGACAGATCCGACACAAGGGCCGAGCCGCTGTAGCGGTAGTTCTGGCTGAAGCGCGAGGCACTCGCGCCGGCGGCCTGACCGAAGGAGAGGCCGAGCAGCGTGAAGCCGAGGACCACATAGATGTGGCGGCCGGTCGCGCCGCCATCCAGCAGCCAGGGTGCCACGAAAGCGAAGCAGGCGATCAACACCGCGCCGATTGCGAGCTGATTGCGGCGGCCGATCCGATCGGCGAGCATACCGGAACAGATGATGCCGAGAATGCCGCAGATCGCGCCGAGGAATTCCACCAGCAGGAACGAACCCGAACTCTGCTCGCTGTAGAGCGTAACCCAGCCCAGCGGGAAAACCGTGACCAGATGAAAGGTCGCAAAGCTTGCCAGCGGCACGAAGGCGCCGATCAGGACGTCGCGGCCATGCACGCGCAGCAGCTCCGTCATCTTCACGGGCTCGAGCTCATGGCGCTCCAAGAGCGTGCCGAATTCCTCTGTCGCCACCAGACGCAGGCGAGCGAAGAGCGCGACGACGTTGACGGCGAAGGCGCAGAAGAAGGGATAGCGCCAGCCCCAATCCAGGAAGTCCGCCGTCGTGAGGCTTGTGACGAAATAGGCAAACAGAGCGCTTGCCAGCATGAAGCCAATCGGGGCACCGAGCTGCGGGATCATCGCATACCAGCCGCGATGGTTCGTCGGGGCATTGAGCGCGAGGAGCGAAGCAAGACCATCCCAGGCACCGCCCAGTGCAAGCCCCTGCCCGATGCGGAAGATGGCGAGCAGGATGATCGCGTAGACGCCGACTTCGGAATAGCCGGGCAGGAAGCTCATGGATGCCGTGGACCCGCCGAGCAAAAACAGGGCGATCGTCAGCTTGACGCCACGGCCATAGGTGCGATCGATCGCCATGAATATGAACGAGCCGATCGGACGGGCGATGAAAGCAAGCGCGAAGACCAGGAAGGAAAGCATCGTGCCATGCAGCGGGTCTGCGAAGGGGAAGATCAGCTTCGGGAAGACCAGTACGGATGCAATGGCATAGACGAAGAAATCGAAGAATTCGGACGTGCGACCAATGATCACGCCGATGGCGATGTTGCCGGGGGCGACCGAGCCGCCCGCATGCATGCTGCGGGCATCGCTCTCCAGAGTTGAAGATGTGGGGTTCAGTGATTCATGCGTTACGCTGACCATGCGCGGGAGCCTCCCTCTCCGAGCACGAATTCCTCCACGAACTCGCGCGTAATGAAAATGTCGATCAAACGTGCGAACATATCAAGTATCCAGCATGAAATAATTCGCAAATTAGCAATCAGTCGAGCCATTATCTGCCTTTGGCGCCGCGTTCCGGACGAAGAACAACCGCCGGTGATAGCCATTTGTTCCGATCCGGGTATATTAGCGCCGGCAAAAGCGAATTGCTCAATAGAAAACCTTCTGGATTTCTGAGGGTTTTCCCGATACGTGGGACAGCATTCCATACCGCAATGCACTCTATCTTGCTGCGGTGCGACGAAACACCTCATATCGTTCATGACCGCCGTCCTTTAGTCGCGGTAGGGTCGAAACAAAAAGAGCTTTAAGACGTGCTAAGACTATCGAAGATTTTCAGCCGTTTGTCTGTCATCCCACTGTTTTTGCTGCTGTCGGGCTGCAATCTGGTGGTGATGGATCCTTCCGGCGATATCGCCATGCAGCAGCGAGACCTCATCATCATTTCGGTCGTGCTGATGCTGATCATCATCATTCCGGTGATCTTCCTGACGCTGTTCTTCGCCTGGAGATACCGCCAGTCGAACACGCAAGCGACCTACGAGCCGGATTGGCATCATTCGACACGTCTGGAGCTGGTCATCTGGTCCGCTCCGCTTGCGATCATCATCGCGCTCGGCGCAGTGACCTGGATCAGCACGCATCAGCTCGACCCCTATCGGCCGCTCGACCGCATTGCCGCCGACAAGCCGCTCAGCGCCGACGTGAAGCCGCTGACGGTCGAAGTGGTCGCGCTCGACTGGAAATGGCTCTTCTTCTATCCGGAATACGGCATCGCCACCGTCAACGAGATGGCAGCTCCGGTCGACCGTCCGATCAATTTCAAGATCACGGCCTCGGCCGTCATGAACTCCTTCTTCATCCCGGCGCTGGCAGGCCAGATCTACGCCATGCCGGGCATGGAGACGAAGCTTCACGCCGTCATCAACCATCCCGGCGAATTCCAGGGCCTGTCGGCAAACTATAGCGGCGCCGGCTTCTCGAACATGCGCTTCAAGTTCCACGGTTTGGATCAGGCCGGTTTCGATCAATGGGTCCAGAAGGCAAAGAGCCAGGGCACAGCGCTCGGCCGCCCGGAATATCTGGCGCTTGCCAAGCCCAGCGAACGCGAGCCGGTACGCTACTTCAATGCCGTCGACGACGGGCTCTACAACGCCATCCTCAACATGTGCGCCGATCCGAGCAAGATGTGCATGAGCGAGATGATGCATATCGACGCCACGGGCGGCGGCGGCAAGGAAAGCCACGAAAACCGCGAGCGCCTGATCTATGACAACCGCGACGGCGCCTCGGCCGAGGTCACCCCGGTCAAGGCAGACGGCGGCGCCGGCCACACCATGCAGCATGGCGACAACTCCATGCCGGGCATGGATATGGGCAACGGCTCTTCTTCCGATTCGTCGACCGGTTCGGCGCAGCATCAGGGTCATTGATCCGGTGCGCTCAATAACAAGATATTCATAAGGGACAGAGGCAATCCATGTTTTCCAACCCGGACCTCTACAAATTCATCTTCGGTCGGCTGACGCTCGACTCCATTCCGTATCACGAGCCGATCCTCGTCGTGACCTTCCTCGGCGTCGCCATCGGTGGTATCGCGCTCCTCGGCCTGCTGACCTATTTCCGCCTCTGGGGCTATCTCTGGAAGGAATGGTTCACCAGCATCGATCACAAGAAGATCGGCATCATGTATGTCGTGCTGGCGCTGATCATGCTGCTGCGCGGTTTTTCCGACGCGCTGCTGATGCGTCTGCAGCAGGCAATCGCCTTCAACGGATCCGAGGGCTATCTGCCGCCGCATCACTACGACCAGATCTTCACCGCCCACGGCGTCATCATGATCTTCTTCGTGGCGATGCCCTTCGTCACCGGTCTGATGAACCTCGTCGTGCCGCTGCAGATCGGCGCCCGCGACGTGTCCTTCCCGTTCCTGAACAACTTCTCGTTTTGGATGACGACGGCGGGCGCGATCGTGATCATGATCTCGCTCTTCATCGGCGAATTCGCCAAGACCGGCTGGCTGGCCTATCCGCCGCTTTCCGGCATCGCCTATAGTCCCGACGTCGGCGTCGACTATTACATCTGGGGCCTGCAGGTCGCGGGTATCGGAACGACGCTTTCGGGCATCAACCTGATCGCCACCATCGTCAAGATGCGCGCGCCGGGCATGACCTTCATGAAGATGCCAGTCTTCACCTGGACCTCGCTCTGCACCAACATCCTGATCGTTGCATCCTTCCCGATCCTGACCGCCACGCTCGCTCTGCTGACCCTCGACCGTTATGCCGGCACGAACTTCTTCACGAACGACCTCGGCGGCAATCCGATGATGTATGTCAACCTCATCTGGATCTGGGGTCACCCTGAAGTCTACATCCTGATCCTGCCGGCCTTCGGCGTCTTCTCGGAAGTCGTCGCCACCTTCTGCGGCAAGCGCCTCTTCGGCTACGCCTCGATGGTTTACGCCACGTGCGTGATCATGATCCTCTCCTACCTCGTCTGGCTGCACCACTTCTTCACGATGGGCTCGGGCGCCAGCGTCAACTCCTTCTTCGGCATCACGACGATGATCATCTCGATCCCGACGGGTGCGAAGCTCTTCAACTGGCTGTTCACGATGTATCACGGCCGCATCCGCTACGAGCCGCCGATGCTGTGGACCGTCGGTTTCATGGTGACCTTCACCATCGGTGGCATGACCGGCGTCATGCTCGCGGTTCCGCCGGCCGACTTCGTGCTGCACAACTCGCTGTTCCTGATCGCCCACTTCCATAACGTGATCATCGGCGGCGTTCTGTTCGGCATGTTCGCGGGCGTCAACTACTGGTTCCCGAAGGCCTTCGGCTTCAAGCTCGACCCCTTCTGGGGCAAGATGAGCTTCTGGTTCTGGCAGATCGGCTTCTGGTTCGCCTTCATGCCGCTCTATATCCTCGGCCTGATGGGCGTCACCCGTCGCGTCAGCCAGTTCGACGATCCGTCGCTTCAGATCTGGTTCATCATCGCCGCCTTCGGCGCCGGCCTCATCGCCATCGGCATCGCCTGCTTCCTGATCCAGCTCGCCGTCAGCTTCATGAAGCGCGAAGAGCTTCGCGATCACACCGGCGACCCCTGGGGCGGCCGCACGCTGGAATGGTCCACCTCGTCGCCGCCACCGGCCTACAACTTCGCCTTCACGCCGATCGTCTACGATCACGATGCGTGGTGGGACATGAAGAACCGTGGCTACGTTCGGCCGACCGAAGGCTTCATTCCGATCCACATGCCGAAGAACACCGGCACCGGCATCATCCTCGGCGTGCTCTCCATCGGCTTTGCATTCGGGATGATCTGGTACATGTGGTGGCTCGCCGCCATCACCTTCGTCGCGATGATCGTCATCACGATCGGCCATACCTTCAACTACAAGCGCGACTACCACATTCCCGCCGACGAGGTCGTCAAGACCGAGAACGAGCGTACGAAGCAGCTCGCAGGACAGGTGTAAGACTATGACGACCCACTCTGCACAAGCTCCCATGGACGGCGAAACACCCGCCTTCTATCTGAAGGAGGAGCATCATCCGGAAGGCAGCACCATGCTGGGCTTCTGGATCTACATCATGAGCGACTGCCTGATCTTCGCAGTCCTCTTCGCCACCTTCGCGGTACTCGGCCACAGCTATGCGGCCGGCCCGTCGCCGGCCGACCTCTTCGAGCTGCCGCTCGTCGCCCTCAACACGGCGATGCTGCTCTTCTCCTCCATCACCTATGGCTTCGCCATGCTGGCGATGGAGAAGGACAACAAGTCGGGCACGCTGATATGGCTGACGATCACCGGTATCTTCGGTGCTCTCTTCATCTTCTTCGAACTCTATGAGTTCTATCACCTGATCCTCGACGGTGCCGGCCCGCAGCGCAGCGCCTTCCTGTCGGCCTTCTTCACGCTGGTCGGCACGCACGGTCTGCACGTCACCACCGGTATCGTCTGGCTGATCACGCTGATGGTGCAGGTCGGCCGCTACGGACTGATCCCGGAAAACAAGCGCCGCCTGATGTGCCTCTCAATGTTCTGGCACTTCCTCGACGTCGTCTGGATCGGCGTGTTTTCCCTCGTCTATCTCATGGGAGTTCTCGGATGAGCTCGAACGCAAACCATTCGCATCATTCCGGGGACGCCCACGGCCACGATCATCATGGCGGCCACGAGGCATCACACGGCACCTTCAAGAGCTACATGACGGGGTTCATCCTCTCCGTCATCCTGACCGCCATTCCCTTCTGGCTGGTCATGGGCAAGGTCATCTCCGATCCGGCCGTCACCGGAGCGATCGTCATGATCCTCGGCGCGATTCAGATCGTCGTGCACATGATCTACTTCCTGCACATGAACACCCGCTCGGAAGGCGGCTGGAACATGATGGCGCTGATCTTTACGATCGTGATCGTCATCATCGCGCTGTCCGGCTCGCTCTGGGTCATGCATCACCTCAACGCGAACATGATGCCCATGTCGCCCGAGATGATGCGCAACATGCCGTAAATTCGAGGGCGGGCCTTCGAGCGAAGGCCCGCCCTCTCTCCCGGCGCGAAATCCGCCGGATGCTGCGCAGTGCATGCTTGAAATGCCGGAAGCCGCAGCCAAATCTTCCCGACCGCGCATGATCTTCAGCGAAGAGTATCGAACCGCCCGAAATCATGCGTCAGCGCGTCCCCGGAGACCTGCGCCATGACCGACATTTCCTCGAGCACATCTCAGGGCAAGCCGCGCTCGACGCTTAACCTTATCATCTGGGTATCGCTGCTTTTGCTCCTGACCGCCCTCCTCACCGGCCTCGGCACCTGGCAGGTGAAGCGGCTGTACTGGAAGCTGGATCTGATCGCCAGGGTCGATGCGCGCGTGCATGCGCCGGCGGTTCAGGCACCCGGCCCGGCGCAATGGGCCGATATCACGGCCGAAAACTCCGAATACAAGCATGTCCAGGCAAGCGGCACTTTCCTCAACGACAGGCAAGCACAGGTCTATGCCTCGACTGCGCTCGGCGCGGGCTACTGGGTGCTGACACCGCTGAAACTTGCAGACGGCACCATCATCATCGTCAACCGCGGCTTCGTTCCCACAGAGAAGCGCAATCCGACGACGCGTGCCGAAGGCGAGCTTTCCGGGGAGACTACGGTGACCGGCCTGCTCAGGATCAGCGAGCCCAAAGGCACGCTGCTGCGTTCGAACGTGCCGGCGGAGGAGCGCTGGTATTCACGCGACGTGGCAGCCATTGCCGAGGCCCGTGGGCTGCAGAACGTGGCGCCCTATTTCATCGATGCGGACGATGCGAAAAATCCCGGTGAATTGCCCGTGGGCGGGCTAACGCAGATTACCTTCCACAACAGCCATCTCGTCTATGCCATCACCTGGTATGGACTGGCTGCCATGACATTGGGGCTGGCCGTCTATCTCGTCTATTTCGAGAGGCAGCGGGCAAAAGCGGCTCACTGAGCACCGGAGCATTTCCGCTGCAGAAGAGTAAGCGCTCTGCCCTGCGTTTTCGCGCAGTTCCGGGCACCATACTCCTCCATACACTTCCCGGCGCCGCTCTATATTGTCATTTTCGGGAAACGAAGCTGCCAGCGTCGGCCGTCGCTCGTCATCTCGACAATCCCGAACGGCTCGACATCGACAGCCCAGAATGCTGCGGGCGGCGACTGCAGGGCCTGCAGAACAGCAGCACGAATGACGCTCGCATGGGTGATGACAACGATGTGACCGGTATCGTCGATGTGATTGCCCATCCATTCGCCGACACGCTTCATGACCGAGGACAGGGCTTCGCCGCCATGCGGGGCGACCGAGGTATCCGTCATCCAGAGCGTGAGGGACTCCGCGTCCCTTTCATGCAGTTCGGCAAGGGATTTCCCGCGCCAATCGCCATAATCGCATTCGCGCAGGGCGACGTCCGGGATAGCATCGAGGCCGAGGACGGCGGCGGTCTGGCGGGCACGCAAAGCCGGGCTCGCCCAGACCCGGTCGATTGCCCCGAGCCCGAAGGACAAGGATTGAGCCTGCTGAGCCGCCTTAGCCTCCAAGGGTTCGTCATCCGGAAAGCAGCCGTTCCGATGGGCTCGCGTCGCCCCATGACAAATCCAGCTCAAACGCGTTTTCATGAAACTCCTCTATTTCCATCCCCTGGCGCGCTCTTGTCGCGATTTCACATCGCTGTGGCGCTTGATTGACAATCATATTTGCAGATAGCTATAAACTTGCACTTGCGGGTGTGGAAGCCGGTGGAATCCCGGCGCGGTCGCGCCACTGTAATCGATGACGGAAACTTCGCCCTCGAGAGCCAGACCCTTCCCGCAAGAACCCTTCCGCAAATGGAACGCGCTTTTCTTAACGAGGGAAATACAATGTCCGACACCACTTTCGCCCCATCCGCAGTTCCGCAGCCGATCCCACTCGGCCAAATCCTGCCCTGGGCCATTTTCGCCGGCCTGCTGATGCTGCTCGCGATCTATTTCATCGGCGCAGAAGAAGGAGCGACCTCGCTCATCTCGGGCATGTATGTGCACGAATTCGTGCATGATGCCCGTCACCTTCTCGGCTTCCCCTGCCACTAAGGGGTCAAGCACATGGTTGGACGTCTTTTGCTCCGCGGCATGATCGTTGGGGCCCTTGCCGGTATTTTCGTTTTTGCATTCGCCCACATCTTCGGCGAGCCGCTGGTCGACTGGGCTATCGGCTTTGAGGAAAAGGCCGCGCAGGCGGCCGGCGAAGCGCTGGAGCCGGAAATCGTCAGCCGCGCCACGCAGGCGGGCATCGGCCTTTTCACGGGCAGCGTGATCTTTTCGACCGCAATAGGCGGATTGTTCGCACTGGTCTTCTCGTTCGTCTACGGCCGCATCAGCCCCCTGGGTGCGCGCGGCACGGCGGCACTGCTCGCGCTCGCCGCTTTCGTGACGATTTCGCTCGTGCCCGACATCAAATATCCGGCAAACCCGCCGGCCGTCGGCAATCCCGAGACGATCAGCGCGAGAACTGAGCTGTTCTTCATCATGATCGTTGCCTCCATCGTCGGCATGATTGTCGCGGTGGGATTCGGACGCAGGCTGGCGGCGCGTTATGGTTCCTGGAACGGTACGATCATTGCCGGCATCGGCTACATCGTCTTCATCGCGCTGATACAATATCTGCTTCCCTCGATCAACGAAGTGCCCGAGCAATTCTCGGCCGTCGTGCTTTGGCGCTTCCGCATCACCTCGCTCGGCATGCACGCCATCCTCTGGACGACGCTCGGCCTTGCCTTTGGAGCCTGGGCAGAACGCCAACTGCCCCAGACACGCTACCGCAATGCCAGCCTGCGCCGGGCCTAGCGTGATAAGTAGATCGCATCCCGCGCATGGCAACATGCGCGGGTTACGCCAACATCCAGGTGCCATCCTGCTTGCAATCTTTCTCATGCTGTCGGGCTGCCCGGCTTCGGTTGCGGCGCATGGCAGTTCCTCCGGTAGCCAGGCTGGCATCCCGATTCCGAGTCTTACCCATGGCGAGATGGCAGTGATCGCTCCTTATTACGGGCGAATCATCTCGATTGCCGATAGCGTATCGGATACCGACGAAACCCTCCGCCGTCTCTTGAACTTCGCGCAGATACAGCGTGCTTATTGCCTATGGGGCCTGATGCCGGGCAACGTCAGCGACGAGGAGAGCCCGTTCAACGAATGCTCCCACGCCTACCTCGCCGCAGCGAAGGCGGTGCTGCTGCAGATGCGCGTCATGAAAGTGGAGAAGGCATCGGTCGACGATCTCGTCTCCGATATCGACGCCGCGCTCGTGCGCAACAGCCTCTCGCTCATCCTGTGTAAATTCAGCGGCGAGAGCTTCAATACGGCCGATCTCATCCGGCCAAACCTTGCCGACATCGCACTCCATGCGAAAAGCCTTGCTGCGATCTTATCGGCCAGCCTGCTCGTTCTTGCAGGCCTCTGGCTCGGAGCGCGCGCGTTGCGGCTGCAAGCTCAGCCTTAAGAACCGCATTTTTATCGGAACTGCCCTTAACAAAACACCGCCGCAAGATGCGGCGGTGCTTCTGATCTTACCAGTAGTGCGGGCGATCGCGCCAGCGGCCGTCGCCCCAGCCATCGCGATGATGGCGATGGCCGTGCCAGCCCCATGGCGGCGGCGGTGGCGGCCTGTAGTAACCCCAGCGCCGGGGCGGCGGACCCCAGCGATTGGGGCGGCATTCGCCCCAGCGCGTCAGGTGCCAGCCACGACCGCAGGCATAGTCAACTTTCACAATCGGCACGGAGGCCGTTGACCCAACGGCCGGGATAGGCATTGCCTCTGCCGAAGATACAACCAGGCTGCCGAACAAGGCAGCAATGGCAATCACGGACGATCTCATATTAATGGCCCTCTATCCAAGTCCCTTACATGGGGGATTTAACCCCCGAAGGTATGAACGCCGGCTGAACCGAAAATGGCCTTTTGGAGGCAAATCAAGATCAGCCCGAGAACCTGCCGGCAGTCGAACGGGCTAGGCACTGCCCGCATTTGCAGTTCGCCGCAGCCTGTTCCCGCGTCACGAGAGTTTCATGAACGAGGCTTACACCGGCAATATCCATTGCAATAAGGGAGTTCGGGATGGTCGACCTCGTTTCAAACAATGCGGAAGGCGGCAATGCCGACCATCCGATTCATGGCGCAGGCAGCTCGGCAAAATGGTTTCTGCCGCTCTTCGGCATCGTCGTCCTGGCCGGCCTCGTCTATGTCGCCTACGCTCTCGGCAGCGACCTTGCAGAGGCCGCCGCAGTTCCGTGGATATTGCTCGGGCTGGCGCTGCTGATCGCGCTCGGCTTCGAATTCGTCAACGGTTTTCACGATACCGCCAACGCCGTTGCCACCGTCATCTACACGCGCTCGCTGCCGGCGGAGTTCGCCGTCATCTGGTCTGGCTTCTTCAACTTCCTCGGCGTTCTGACCTCATCGGGCGCCGTCGCCTTCGGCATCCTGGCGCTGCTGCCGGTCGAGCTCATCCTGCAGGTCGGCTCCGGCTCCGGTCTCGCGATGGTCTTCGCCCTGTTGACCGCCGCCATCATCTGGAATCTCGGCACCTGGTATCTTGGCCTGCCGGCCTCGAGCTCACATACACTTGTCGGCTCGATCATCGGCGTCGGCCTCGCCAACCAGTTCCTGGCACCCGCCGGCTCTGCCACCAGCGGTGTCGACTGGTCGCAGGCAAGCAGCGTCGGCATGTCGCTGCTCTTGTCGCCGATCATCGGCTTTGCCGCAGCTGCAATATTGCTGCTGGTCGCCAAGGTGCTGATCCGCAATAAGGAGCTTTATGAAGCGCCGAAGGGCAACACGCCGCCTCCGCTCTGGATCCGCGGCCTGCTGATCTTCACCTGCACCGGCGTCAGCTTCGCCCATGGTTCGAATGACGGCCAGAAGGGCATGGGTCTGATCATGCTCATCCTCATCGGCCTCGTACCGACTGCCTTCGCGCTGAACAAGACGCCCGACGTCAACTATCTCGAAGCTTACAAAACTGCCTCGACGCAGGTCGAGACGGTACTCGGCAAATATGTGAAGCCGGGCGTCGCCGCACCGGCCGATCCGAAGGCCACTGTCAGCAGCGCCGTAAAGACCAAGACCTGGACGGACGTGACGACGCCGGCTCTCCAAGCATATATTCATGCCACGAGCGCGGAGATCGCGGCCTATCCAAGCGTCGAGAAGCTGCCGAACGGGCTCGTCGGCAACGTCCGTAACGATATCTATCTGATCGGTGAATCGCTGAAGCTGATCGACAAGCAGAAGCTGCTGCCGATGAGCGCCGAGGACCTGAAGGCCGTGACCAACTATCACGCCGCCGTCGATCACGCGACCAAGTTCATCCCGCTCTGGGTAAAGGTTGCCGTGGCGCTGGCGCTCGGCCTTGGCACCATGGTCGGCTGGAAACGCATCGTCGTGACCGTCGGCGAGAAGATCGGCAAGACGCACCTGACCTACGGCCAGGGTGCTGCCGCCGAAGTCGTCGCCATGCTGACCATCGGTGCTGCCGACCATCTCGGCCTGCCGGTATCGACCACGCACGTCCTGTCCTCCGGCGTCGCCGGCACCATGGCGGCAAACGGTTCCGGCCTGCAGTGGTCGACAGTGCGCAACATGCTGATGGCCTGGATCCTGACGCTTCCGGCTTCGATCACGCTGGCCTTCGTGCTGTTCATCGTGCTGCGCCAGGTCTTCTGATCGACAGTGGAGACTATTCCCGAAGACGATGGCGCCCTGACGGGGGCGCCATTTTGTTTGCAGCATTGTGCGGACGAATTCTCACGGAGCGCACAAGCGGCGCCGGTCAAGCGCGTGCGAAACGCCTGTTCCGAAATTGCTCAGTCGACGGTTTCCCTCTTGTTGCCGTTCGCACCGAGGCCGGAAATCTTGGCAAGCTCCGAACGACGATTGGCATAATTCTGCGCCACCATCGGGTAGTTGGGAGCAAGCCCCCACTTCTGCCTGTATTCCTCGGGCGTCATGCCATAATGCACGCGCAAATGACGCTTCAGCGTCTTGAAGCGTTTGCCGTCTTCGAGGCAGACGATGTAGTCGTTCGTCACCGATTTCTTCAAATCCACGGCCGGCACCAGATTGGCGCGATCGACGGTGGTAGCCGAGCCATCCAATGTCAGCAGCACCTCATGGATATCCTTGATCAGCCTGGGAAGGCTGTGGATGGGAACGGCATTGTGACTGACATAGGCCGAAACGATCTTCACACAGCCATCGAATAAGGAAGGCTTCGGCGGAGCGGGGGTTTTTGTCTCGAAAGAATCCATGATCTTTTCCCGGATCTCATTTGGTTCCTCGTGCGCCGCCCCGCTCGAATTACATCATGCACGATATCCGCAGACGGACATCGCACCGTTTCGATTTGCGCCCTGTTTCGGGGCGCTGTCCCGGTTCGATAACCGGGGTTCCATGCGTCCGCATCAAATGCGTGCGCAATTACAGCCGGTAGCTTTCGACTCCTATCTCGTATCCGCAGCAGACTGCGGCAGTTCGCCGGCAGGGTCCGCGAAGTAGACCGCCAGCTTGTTACAAAGGGTGACGAGCGGCATGCCAAGCATGAACGCCGTGTGAGTGGGATCTCCGCCGCAATGCTGCAGAGTCTGGAGAATGAGCTTGCGCTCGACATCCTCCATCGTCTGGCCGACCAGTGTTTTGACGGCGGCATCCACGGGTTCATGCAGTGATTGGCCATCGCCAAGATGGAGAGCAATCTCCTCGAGCAATCGATTTTCACCTGCGGTCACTATGACGACATCATCCGCATGACCGCCCAGTTCACACAAGACATAGAGGCCCGTCTCCGCATCGATGGTGACGCGGGCCACCGCCTCGGCGGTCTGATCGCAAATGAGGACATGCGGGCCCGCTCCGCCGACGAAAGTGGCTGACAGCTCACCGCAGCTTCCGGAGAAGACGATGCGAAGCCGGCTGACCAGGGCGCGCAGCAATGTCTTCGTCTTGAGTTCGCTCGCCGCACGCGCCGCCGATATCTGATAGGCCGATGTGAAAGCCAGTCGCTGCATCATGGCATCACCTGCAGAACGAGAACGACAGGCTCCGGTGCGCAACTGTTCATGCCACCCCCCGCAAGACAGCTTTGCGCTTATGACGTCGAAGCCGCGCCAGGGAAACCGGCTTCGAAAGCAGGAAACCCTGGACATGCGTTGCGCCCGCCTCCTGCGCGGCATTGAGCTGAGCGCCGGTTTCAATCCCCTCGACGACGACAAAAGGAGCAAAACAGGACGCAAAACCGACGATGTGGGAGAGGCTATTGCTTCCGTCGCGACCAGGCCTGTTATCCCAGACAAAGGCTGCATCGATCTTGACGATATCTGCCGGCACCTGCAGCAGCGATTCCGGCGTGGCAAAGCCAGATCCGAAATCATCGATCGCGATACGACAGCCAAGGGCACGGATCATCTTCATGCGTTCGATGGACGCGCCGACGACGGGATAGCTCTCGGTGACCTCGATGATGAGCCGCGAGGCAAGCTCCGGACGGCGGCTGATTCGGCCGAACACATCGGCGAACCGATCCGAATGCGACAGGCTGGTGGCGGAGAGATTGAAACCGAGAACCAGCGTCTCATCCGCCGCCAGGTCGGACAGCACCATATCCAGAATACGCAGGTCGAGGTCGAACCAGCGATCCTGGCGCTCGAGGAGCGAAACGAAGGTGCCGGCCGTATGCACGGTTCCGTCCGAGTCCGTTACGCGCGCCAGGCTTTCGGCATAGAACACCTTGCCGGGATTTGCGGCATCATGAATCCACTGCGCAGCAAAACCCAGCCCGCCTTCGGCAATCGCCTTCAAGATCAGGGCTCCGTGCCCCTCTTCCTCGCGACTTGCGTTACCGTTCATCGGGCCTCCCTTTCGGGGCGAAGCGGCAAAGCATCGGGAAGCCGGAAGCAGCAACCGAGCGCGGCGCATATCGCGCCCAAACATGGGACTTCAGATAGCTATAATTTGCCTCTTCCATCTTCCAGACACCCTCGACCTCAATCATTGAGGCTTCCCTTCATCGAGCTGGAAATATTGCGCCGAAGACCGTAGTCAACCGGCGAGGATATGCGTACGAGATAGTTATTTAATAATTGCTAATAGACTAATTAACGATCGCTGCAAAAGTCAATCTCCGTGCGGCACTCTTCCTTTCAACTAAATTAAAATATTAATGCTCTTCAATAATTATTCACCATTTGGGGCGGGACCACCAGCCACTTCGCTGCGCAGACTGCAAAGCCAAACCTAAAGGCGGCAAATCCTGGTGCCACAATCTTTCCCATTCGAGGCTCACGATACCGCTATAGTCATCGGCGTCGAGCACCGAACGCAGCGCCGCCATCGGGAACTCGCCGGTGCCGGGCTGTACGTAACTGTAGGGCAGCCTAGGCCCCGGCCGGGAAACGCTGTCCTTGACATGGAGATGGTGCGTATTGCGACAAACCTGTTTCCAGGTTTCGACGGGATCCTGCCCGCCCTTGCGCCAAGTATGATGTGTATCCCATATCAGCGCGCAATCTGGGGCTATTTCAAGGAAGCGCGGGATAGCGTCCGGCAATGCAAGGAAATCATGGGTTTCGATGACCATGTCGGCCCGAAAGCCTTCGCGCACCGCGGTCTCACGCCACCATTGCAGCGTGGCCAGAGCCTCGGCCAGCTCGCCCTCATCGGCAGTTTCCCCGCCGTCGAAGACCCTGAGCGAACGAACACCGGCGGCCTCCGCCCAAGGAAGGTAGCGCAGGAACTCTTCCTTTGCCTGCGCTGTCGCACCGACCAGACGCAGCGAAGTATTGAAAGCGCAGACGCCTACCGCAGAGCTTTCCAGCACTTTGGTCAGACCCGCCGGAGAGCCGAATCTTTCGGTGAAATAGGTGACGAGATCGACGGTACCTCCAAGGGCTCGGATTTCTATCGCATCGATGCCGTGGTTCCCTGCCAGTTCGAGGACGTCGACCAGTTCCAATTCCGCACATCCCAGAGTAGAAAATGCCGATGTTATTCGCGGAACGTCCCTATCAAGTGCCACCATCAGAGGCTCCTCCGCCCTGTTTGCCAGCTACCGCCGCTCAACGTGCCAATGAGCACGTCCAGCCTCCACAGCTTGCCGCCCGACATAAGTAACCAGATGGATAATTAAGAAGCTGACTTCCGCCGTCAAGCGTAGATCGCAGCTCTACCCCAGAGGCGGCTTTATCGACCTACCATGGAGCAAGGGCGGATATTCGACGTAAGCTGCGCGGATATCCTTACCAGACGATCGGGTGAGTTTCGCCGGTCGCGACATTGACGAAACCTTCCGGCGCCCTTTCGGAGGGAGCGACCAGCACCCAGCGCCAAGGCGCGCAGGTAAGCGTCGCGAAGGAGAGACGCTCAGGAAAGCCGGGCCACCAGCGCGGCGAAAAGGTCGGCTCATACATCCAGTCGATCTCGGCCCCGGCCTTATACAGCGCCTGCATCTCCGCATCCAGCTCCTCAGCCGAGCGTGCGGTCATCAGGCCGCCGACTTCATAACGGACGCGAGCGACGACCTTGCCGCCCGAGACCAGCACCCAGCCGCCCTGCTGCTCCTCAAGGGCATTGGCGACCATCGCCATGGCTTCGTCGGCGGAGCCGACGACCCAGATATTGTGCTTATCGTGACCGAGCGTGGCACCGAGCGCGGTATCCGGCGTGCGCGGCCCCGTGCCCAGCCAGAACATGCGCGCGACCTTGGCTTGCCCGGAAAAGCGATCGACGATCGCGAATTTCGTGACATTGCGTTCGTGGTCGCGCTGAACGGCACCATCGCGGACCGGCAGATCCATGGTGACGAAATCATCGGCCCAGTGGAACGGCCGCAGCAGTGCAGCCTTGGCCGTGTCAGACGCCGACGGGGCGGCTATGCGAAAATCTTCCGCCGTCACGGTCCGATCGATGCGGACAGTCTGCGTTGCCCATTCCGGCCAGTCGATCTCGGGCCGAACACCGACGAAGGCTTTGCCTTCGGATGCCGACCTGCCATCTGCCCAGACCTTGGCGATCGACAGCGTCTTCACATCGTCCAGCAGCACGATATCGGCAAAGCGGCCCGGTGCAATCGAGCCAACCCATGGTGTCAGCCGCATATGGCGGGCGGGATTGATCGTCACGCATTGAATGGCGATTTCCGGCGCCAGTCCATTCTCGATTGCCAGGCGGACATTATAATCCGTGGCACCGATCTTCAGCGTATCGCTGGCGCTGCGATCATCGGTGACGAAGGCGATCTGCGACCAGTCGGACAATCCCTTCTCGATCAGGCCCTTGATGACCTCGGGTAGGGAATGCGGTCTGAGTTCGATGAACAGGCCATGCGTCAGCTTTTCCCAGATCTCGTCGAGGAACCATCCCTCGTGATCGGAGGCGAGGCCTGCGCCGGCAAAGGCATTGATAGACGCAAGATCACGCAGGCCTGCGCCGTGACCTTCGACCACGCCGCGCTGCTCGAACGTCGCGCGGATCATGCCCCAGAGACGATCGTAAGCCGGATTCTCCGGATTGCTGACCGAGGGCCAGTCCATGACCTCGTCAAGGCCGGCCACCATCAGGCTCTCATTGAGAAACGACTTCTGCTCGTCATAGCCGAAATGACCGCCGCCCCATTCGTAAGCGGTCGGCGGTACGGCCGATCCCGGCAGGGGAAATATCTTCATCGGCGAGCCGCGGCGGCGGGCCTCGAGCCAGAATTCCAGATTGCGGGCGCCATTGACGTTGGAGAATTCGTGGCTTGCTTCACAGGTCCAGGTGACGCCATGCGGCATGACCAGAGCCGCTTCCCATTCGGGAGTCAGATGCGAGCTTTCGATATGCTTGTGCGCCTCGCCGAAACCGGGAACCGCTGCGAGATGCGGCTCGTGCACGCGCTCGCTCACCTCGCCCTGATAACTGCCGGCCGGGCCGACATAGGCGATGCGCCGGCCCTTGATGACGATTTCCTGGTCGTCCAGCCAAGTGCGGCTATGCACATCCAAAAGCCTGCCGACGCGCAGCAGCCGATCTGCCGGACGGCGGCCGAGCGCGGTCAGCGTCAGATCCTGACGAATGAGGACTTCGTCCGCCGCATTGATCAGCAAATCGTCGGGAAGCTTTGTTTTCGGGGATGTCATGAGACGCATGCCTGCCAGTGAAATCGATCCGCCGAGGGTAAAGATGACGCACGAGCCTGTAAAGCCGACCGAATCGGATCAAGGAAGCCTAATGATCTCAGGCACTTCATAAGCCAGCATTGTGCGCGACGACAAAGAATATTCATCTTATGAAAGGCAAAAACCACCGCCCTGCCCATTTGTTGGGCTTGTAAAGCCGGTGCTCGAAAAATAGTATCCTAGAAGCTTGAAACATATGCCCGATTTCACTCACCAAAAGGATTTCGAGAATGAAAGGCCTCACCCTTGCCCGCGTCGCGGGATTTGCTTTCCTTGCCGCGGCAACAGCCATGCCGGCCTTCGCCCAGGCAAAAACGCTGACCATTTCCTGGTGGGGCTATAATGGCGAGAAGATGCAGGCCAACATCATCGAGCCCTTCAAGAAGATCTGCGGCTGCGACGTCGTTTTCGAAACCGGCAATAATGCCGATCGCTTGAACAAGCTGAAGCTGCGCGGCGGCAAGGGCGTCGACGTCATCTATCTCACGGACAGCTATTCGCAGCTTGGCATCCAGCAAGGCCTCTTCCAGGAAGTCGACCGCAGCAAGATCCCGAACCTTGCCGATCTCTACGATATCGCCAAAGCGCCGCAGGGCAATTACGGACCCGCCTACACGATCGGCCGCATTGGCATCGTCTACGATACGGCGAAGGTGAACCCGCCGATCACCTCCTGGAACGATCTGTGGCGCGACGACCTGAAGGGCGCAATTTCGCTTCCCGGCATCACCACGACAGGTGGGCCGCTGACGGTGCTCCAAGCCGGCAAGCATGCAGGCGCCGATCCCTATGCCGATGCCGGAAAGGCGTTTGAGGCCATCGAGGCGCTGAAGCCGAATGTCGTCAAGAATTACAATACCGGCTCCGAGCTGGTGAACCTGATCTCGACAGGCGAGGCCAAGGTGGCGATAACGCAGGACTTCGTTCTGTCATCCCTGCGCACGGCCGTCCCGACGATGGCCTGGGCTAACCTGAAAGAGGGCGATATCGCCGTCCTCAACACGGTCAATATTCCAAAGGGCTCGGAAAATGTCGAGCTTGCGCACCAGTTCATCAATTTTGTCCTGTCGAAGGATGTTCAGCAGGCGGAAGCCGAACAGGGCGTCGATGCCCCGGTCTCGACCAAGGTGGCGCTGCCGCCGGAAAAGGCCAAGCTCTGGACCTATGGCGCCGAGATGATCGCCAAGCTCAGCCGGATCGACTATCAGAAGCTGATCGAAGCGCAATCGGACTGGGTCGACCGCTGGAACGAGATCTTCGGCATGTAACAGAGCATGCCGCACACTCTCGCGGCGTTCTCACGGAATTTAGTTGATGAAGCATTTGATGAAATGGGGTTTGGCGACGCCGGCGATCCTCGCCGTAGCGCTCTTCCTGCTCGTTCCCGTTGTCATTACGATCGCGGCGACCTTCGGCGAACCCAAGGGGGTGTTTTCCCCCTATGTCGCTTTCTTCTCCAGCGGTTTTCGCCGAACCGTGCTCTTCAGGACAATCGAGATCGCTCTCATTACGACGGCGATCTCACTGTTCATCGGCTTCATCGCCGCCTATGCGATCGCGCAGATGCCGGGCCGCGCCAAGAGCGTGATGATCATCGCCGCCGTCTTTCCGCTGTTGACCGGCGTTGTCGTGCGCTCCTTTGCCTGGCTGATCATTCTTGGCAAGAACGGCATTCTCAACACCATCCTGATGTCGGCCGGCGTCATCAGCGAACCGTTATCGATGCTCTATACCGAGGGCTCGGTCATCGTCGCGATGGTCTATCTCTTCGTGCCCTTGATGATCCTGACCCTTGTCGGCGTGCTCGAAGGCATACCGCAGGATCTCATTCAGGCGGCGACGTCCCTTGGCGCGACGCCGGCCGCGACCTTTCGCCAGGTCATCCTGCCGCTGGCAACACCCGGCCTCATCGTCGGCGCGGTGCTTGTCTTCACCGGCAGTTTCACCTCCTATGCCACGCCGCAGCTGCTCGGCGGCGAAAAGCAGATGATGATGGGCACCTTCCTCTATCAGCGCGCCATGGTCACCTTCGACTGGGTCGGCGCCTCGACGATCGCCGCCATCATGGTAGTGGTCACGATCGGTATTGTCGCAATCATGAGTCGTCTCGCACGATGGCTGAACCCGATGGCGGTGTGATCATGACAAAGTCCGTCCACCCCACGCTCATCGCTTTCACGGCCCTTGTCTTCCTGTTCCTGCTGGCGCCGCTCGTCATCATCATCGGCGCCGCCTTCAGCGACACGACCTATCTCACCTTTCCGCCGCAGGGCCTGACGCTGCACTGGTTCTCAAACATCGTTCAGATCCAAGCCTTCCGCACGACGGCAATCACCAGCCTGGAGCTCGCTTTCCTCGGAACGGCACTTTCGCTGCTGATCGGCATTCCAGCGGCCTACGCCATCAGCCGCTACAGGGTCGAACTGCCGCGCTGGCTTTCAACCCTCTTCGTGCTGCCGATCCTCGTTCCGGAAATCGTCTTCGGCTTTTCGCTGATGAAATCGATCACGATCGGGCTCGGTCTGCCGATCTTTCCGAGCCTCCTGATCGGCCATGCACTGCTGGTGCTGCCCTATTCGGTGCGCGTCGTCAGCGCCAGCCTCGCGAGTTTCGATTTCTCGATCGAGGAGGCCGCCATTAGCCTCGGCTGCCCACCCCTGAAGACCTTCCTGACCGTGGTGCTGCCGAACATCCGCGCCGGCGTCATCGCCGCCTTCATCCTCGCCTTTATCACCTCCATCAACGATGTCTCCGTTTCGGTCTTCCTGACCGGCCCAGGCATCTCCACCCTTCCGATCCAGATCCTTGCCCATATGGAGCAGTTCTTCGACCCAACCATCGCCTCGGTCTCCGTGCTGTTGATGCTCGTGACCGTCGCCGTGATGGCGATCGTCGAAGCCACCCTGGGCCTCACCTTCCTGACAAAGTAGCCGCCCGTGACCGTATCGCTTTCTATCAACTCCATCAGCGCGCATTACGGCAAGACCGCCGTCCTGCAGGATCTTTCGCTTTCCGTTGCGGCCGGCGAACTGGTCTCGCTGCTCGGCTCGAGCGGCTGCGGCAAGACGACGACCTTGCGGCTGGTCGCCGGTTTCCTCAAGCCGACGAGCGGCACGATCAAGCTCGGCGGCCGCGATCTGACGACGCTGCCGGCGCATGCCAGGGATATCGGCCTGGTATTCCAGAACTATGCGCTCTTTCCGCATCTGACGGTGCTCGATAACGTAGCCTTCGGCCTCAAGCAGCGCCGCATGCCGACACAAGAGCGCAGGCAAAAGGCAGCCTCCATGCTGGAACGTGTCGGTCTTTCCGGCCTCGGCGACCGCCTGCCCGGCGCCCTCTCAGGTGGCCAAAAGCAGCGTGTCGCGCTCGCCCGCGCCCTCGTCATCGAGCCGCCGCTCCTGATGTTCGACGAGCCGCTTTCCAATCTCGATGCGAAGCTCAGGATCGACATGCGCGTGGAGATCCGCCAGCTGCAGCGCGCCAACGGCACAACCTCGCTCTACGTGACGCATGATCAGGAGGAAGCCTTCTCGATCTCCGATCGCGTCGCCATCATGAATGCCGGCCGCATCATGCAACTCGATACGCCCGAGACACTTTACCGCAAGCCCGCCAACAGTTTTGTGGCCCGCTTCGTCGGCTTCGAAAACCTGCTGCCGTTGAGGGTCGTCGAGCGCCAGGGTGCCTCCGTCACAGCCGAGGTTACAGGCGGCGCAAGGATCATTCTGTCGCAGGATGATTTCGGGCCGATTCCGGACAGTTTTATTCTCGGCTGCCGTGCGGACGGGCTTTCGGTTCGGCGCGAAGGCAACGGCCTGGCGGCGGTTCTGGGAACACGCACTTATCTCGGCCGCGCCTATCAATATCAATGTGAGACGGCGGCCGGCGCCATCGTCGCCAATGGCCCCTTATCGGAGCCGATGACGGCTGGAAGCAGCGCGGTGCTCGTGCCGGTGCCGGAGCAATGCTGCATTCTGGAACCCGAAGGG
>NZ_JBXSOU010000016.1:0-138082 GCF_057784395.1 Martinezella sp. CNPSo 3957 | reverse complement strand
TCTGATTTGCTCCCAATGGAGAATCCCAAACCCTTAAATCGTCACCACAGCCTAATCCATTATCCGCCGGCCAAATTGCCGCAGCCCAATTTTGCCGATCGGGTAGCATCGCAATGTATGGTAACTTGCAGACGTCGAATAAAGGCGGATGAAACCATGTCTGCAAGGCCTTTGATGGTAAAGCCCCTTATGCCGCATCCGGCGTTGCCGGATGCCGATTGGGCTGACTGCTATGAGCTGAATATCCCCAACTCAGATCTGACGGCCATTGCCGCCGCTCGAACGATGCTCAGCCGCTTTCCGTTTTGGGTGCGGCTGCTGATACGGGTGCGCGATGCGGTAACAGGCTTGTTCGGCTTGAGATCCAGCAGCGACCTTCGGGCGGAGGAGTGGGAGAAGATCGGCTTCTTTCCCGTCGTCAGCAAGTCGGACGATCAGGTCGTGCTCGGCTTCGACGATCGGCATCTCGATTTTCGGGTCGTCATCGACGTGCGTGATGACGACCAGGGGCGTCGGCTGATCGACGCCACGACGCTCGTCCGGCGGAACATATTGCTTGGCCGGATCTATCTCGCCATCATCACGCCATTCCACCGCCTGATCGTCGCGACGATGCTAGCCAATCTCGGCAAGCAGATGCGAGCTGTCAGTTCACCGCCGTGACCGTAAAACCCTGCTTGCGCAGCAGCGCCACAAGGCCCTGATCGCCGACGAGGTGAAGCGCGCCGACTGCGATGAAAGCGTTGCCCTTGTCGAGAACGGGCGCGGCACGCTCGGCCATGACCTTATTGCGGTCGAGGATGATGCGCTGCTCGAAAGCGGCAGTATCGGCATCCGTGATCTTCTGGTCCGGTTCGATCACCTTCAACATCGGAATCATCGCGCCAATATTGCCGTCGATATAGAGCTCTATCATCGTTTCGTTGACGTCGTTGATCTTGTCGCCCAGTTCAAGCGTCTGCAGCAGCGATTTAAGGTGAAGCGCGATCGGCAGATCGCTCATGGCCTTGGCCTGCTCGGCCAGCGTTTCGAGACCGACGACCTTCTTGCCCCCGGCCGCGGCGTCGGTTGCGAGTTTCTGATCGAGGAATTTCGCGCCGGCCGTCTTGCGGCGAACCTCGCAGCCCGTCATCTCGAAGGAGCTCGAGATCAGCCAGGGCTGCATGCGGGAGACGGCGGCGAGCGCGATGCCGCGCTCTTTCAGACCCGCTTCCAGCCGGGCATTGTCTTCCGGCGACAGATGTTCGCTGATGGTCGAACCGTCGGTGAGCATGGTGAGCGAAGGATTGACGAAGAGAGCGGCGGCGGCTTTCTTGTCATCGAGAATTTCGTCCGATTCAACCACGATCGTGTCGGCGGAGGCCACAGCATCGGCGGCTCCCTTCGGCATCGTGAGCACGCGTGAATCCGAGACATGCATAGTGCCGAGCAGCCACGACGGCTTCAAGCCGGGCTTTTCGATCTTCCAGAAAATGCCCTTGCCGTTTTCTATCCTGTCGCCGGCGGCGATGATGGAGGCGTATTTTGCCAGATCGTTCTTTTGAAGTTCGGCCATCAGATCCTTGCCGCCGCAGCTATCGGAGACTGCGCCTTCGGCATGCGCTGGCTGCAGCGTCAGCATCGTCGCGACCAGCAGCACCGCAAGCATCAGCGGAAAGGCGGTTGCAAGCCAGAGCAGCATATCACCAAGCGTCGGCTTCATCGACTGCATCGTCTTGGACCCGAGGGCAGAAATCATCAGAATCTTCCGTTTGCAGAGAGCATGACCGCTAACGCCGGAAAGCGGCTTTCGGGAGGCATGTCGAGACATGATTCTGCTTTACGGGAACGAGACGGAAATTCCCTTAACGCGAGAGGTTAATCTTTTCTTATGCGCGCGGGTGGGCGCGGTCGTAGACCTCGAGCAGGCGTGAGGAATCGACACCGGTATAGACCTGCGTCGTCGAAAGGCTGGCGTGGCCGAGCAGTTCCTGAATGGTGCGCAGATCACCGCCGCCGGCCAGGAGATGGGTGGCAAAGGAATGGCGAAGTGCGTGCGGTGTTGCCGTATCCGGCAGCCCGAAGGCGCTGCGCAGTTTCTGCATGCCGTGCTGGATGATGCCCGGCTGCAGCTTGCCGCCGCGCGCGCCGCGAAAGAGGGCGTCATCGGCTTCGAGATGATAGGGACAGAACTTGCGGTATTGATCGACCGCTTGCGTGACGATCGGCAGCAGCGGCACCAGTCGCGTCTTGTTGCCCTTGCCGGTGATGCGCAGCGAGGTTGCGCCCGGCGGAAAATCCTGCGGCGTCAGATCCAGCGCTTCAGAGATGCGCAGCCCGCAGCCATAGAGCAGGGTCAGCACGGCGGCATCGCGCGCGGCGATCCATGGTTCCTCGTGCAGCTGCGCTTCGTCACTGACGACAGTAATCGCCTGCTTGTCGGAAAGCGGCTTCGGTAGCGATTTCGGCTGTTTCGGCGAGCGCACCGCAGCGGCACCCGCGGCATTCACCAGGCCCTTCCTTTCGAGATAGCGCAACAGCGAGCGAAGCCCGGCAAGATTGCGCCCGAGCGAACGCGCGCCCGCGCCGTCCTTGCGGCGGGCGGCAAGGAATGCGCGAAAGTCGGCGGGGCGGAGCGCGTGGATATCTTCGATCGTCGCCGGACCGCCGAGATGGCCGGTGAGGAAGGTCAGGAATTGCCGCGTATCGCGCTCATAGGCATTTAGCGTATGGGCGGCGAGCCGCCGCTCCTTGCCAAGTGCTTCGAGCCAGCGGTTGCGTTCCGCCATCAACCTGGAGTCGGCGATAACAAGCAATTCGTTCAGTGGAAAACCCCTTGAAATTCAGATCGCATCTGCCACTTTGAAGGAAGGAAGGTTATGGAATCGCTAATTTTCCCGCTGCTTCCGGTGAGTTTTCCCTTCGTGCCGCGGGGCGCATCTGGACTTCAATGAAACTGCATATGGCTCGCTCCGGATCTCGGATGGTTCGCCTTCCATATGCGAGGCGCTTGTCATGCTTCGATCATATTCGATTGCGATAGAATATATCCCAACCATTCAGGATACTTCATGGCACGTCGCGGTTCGATAACTGCACTCGGGCAGATTGCAGAAGCAATCGCTTTGGTGTCCCAGGGACAGCCAGGACATATCGTCGATACGTTGATCGCAGAGCGCGGGCAGAAGATCGTCCGAAACCCGCTCTGGCCGCTCATGCGCCCGTTTCTCTACACGCTGCTGCGCTACAACAAGGCGATCGAGTTCGCCGATGATGTCGCCAAGCTTTCGGGCTTCCAGTGCTTCGAATATATGAGCGATCTGCTGCGGCTCGACATCGGCGTCACCCATGCCGATCGTATTCCGGCTTCCGGCGGCTTCATTCTCGTCAGCAATCACCCCACAGGCATTGCCGACGGCGTCGCCGTCTTCGATCTTCTGAAGTCGCGCCGGCCGGATATGATGATCTTCGCCAATCGCGATGCGGTGCGGGTCAACCCGCGTTTTGCCGAGATGATCATCCCGGTCGAATGGCGTGAAGAACATAAGAGCAAGCCGAAGACGCGCGAAACGCTACAGCTGACCAACCGCGCCGTGGCGGAGGGCAAGGTGACCGTGCTCTTCCCGTCCGGCCGCATCGCCTATTGGGCGAACGGCAAGCTCAACGAGCGACCGTGGAAGACATCGGCCGTTGGCTTAGCGCGCAAATACAATCTGCCGATCCTGCCGGTGCATCTGACAGCGCGCAATTCCGGCCTGTTCTACTGGTTCGCCAAATGGTCGACCGAGCTGCGCGACATGACGGTGTTCCACGAGCTGCTCAACAAGCGCGGCGACCAGTTCGATTTCCTCGTCGGCAATCTCATTCCGGTCGAGCATCTGGACGGGGACGTCAACGAGGTGACGAAGGCGCTGGAGAAGCATACGGTCTTCGATCTTGCGGCCGATGGCAGCGCAACCTTCGCGCCGCTTGTTCCTCCGACCCATGACGAGCCTCTGGTTTCGCATTCTCTTTAATATCGGAATCGGCTAAACCCTCGAGCATGCAGCTACGCTCGATGTTTGCCAGGAATTATCGCTCCCTGCGCTCGATCCGCATGGATCTTTCTGACGTCAATCTGTTCATCGGCGAGAACGGTGTCGGCAAGTCCAATCTCTATCGCTCGTTGCAGCTGGTGCAGGCCGCTGTTCGCGGCAGGCTGGCGCATGAGATTTCCAGTGAAGGCGGCATGTTTTCGGCCATGTGGTCGGGCAAGCGGCGTTCGCATGAGTCCGCCCGCATCCGCTTCGATGTCGAGTTGCTCGACATGGAGCGGGCGGCGACCTTCCGTTATTGGATCGAGGCGGGCATGCGGCCGCCTTGTGCCTCCGCCGGCTTTCCACTGGAGCCGCAGGTCAAGGCCGAGGAGCTGTCGGTCGAAACCGGCCGCAGGCCGGTGACGATGATGAAGCGCGATGGTCCCGGCATTTCTGTGCGCGGCGAAAGCGGCCGCATGCAGGTGCATCCCGAGAACGTCCTGAGCTCCGAAACGGCGGTCGCGCTCCTGGGCGATGCCGGCTATTTTCCGGAGGTCGGCACCTTCCGCCGAGCCGTCGATGCCTGGCGATTCTACCACGGCTTCCGCACCGATCGCGGCTCGCCGCTGCGTGCGCCTTGCCTTGCCGTGACGTCTCCCATGCTGGACGAGGACGGCGCCAATATCGCCGCCGTTTTCGCGACCCTCGTTCATACGCGTGAAGATACTGTCGAGCTGGACCGGGTTCTTGCCGCAGCGCTCGGCGGCGCTCGGCTGGTGGTGCCGGAACCGCAGGAAACGGCGGATTTCGGGCTGATGCTGCCCGAATTTCCCAACCGCGTCTTCCAGCCGCGCGAATTGTCGGACGGCCAAATCCGGTTTCTCGGTCTTGCTGCAGCCCTGATGTCCTACCGCCTGCCGCCGCTGATCGCGCTCAACGAGCCGGAGGCAAGCCTGCATCCCGACATGCTGCTGCCGCTTGCCGACATGATCGCTGAGGCGGCGAAGACAAGCCAGATCTGGATCGTCACCCATTCCGAACGTTTGGCAGAGGCCGTTCGCGAGCGCTGTGGCGCGAGGCCGCGCCGCGTGATCCGCGAAGATGGCTCCACCTGGATCGACGGCATGCGGCTGACCGGCGAGATCGACGATGACGATGAATAGCGGTTGGTTCGAGTTCGTCGTCCTGCAGCGCAGGTACCTTATGACGCGGGATTGACGATGTGACAGCCTCAGGTAGAGGTGCTCTGCTGAATGATCATGTGGTGACGGATACGATCGCGCCATCAAGTATTCCATCATCGCGACCATCGTGACTTCGCCGTCCCGAAGTGCTGGAATGAATCCGCTTGGATTGATCGCCAGGAATTCTGCGTCATCGGCAGCGTCGCGTCCCGGGGCGCGGAGGAACCAAAAACTCTCTCCTCTCAACTGAACCGCGTCTGTCCCTAGTGCGCTGATGTCAGACGTTCGATGAAATCGAGATCAGGATATGCTTATCGCGCGCGCAGCCCAATGGTGCAACTTGTCGATGTCATCCATCACATCGTCCGGGGCCGAAAAATAACGCCCAACAACGACCAGCCTTCCGCCTTTGTGATAACTAAATGGCTGACTGCCCGCCGCTTCAAGCTCGGCCCTCATGGCGGGATCGGTGATGAAATACAAGACATCACGCATCAGGATCGCGAATTGCTTTCCTGTCGCACGAAACTGCCAGCCACCAAAAAACCGTAGAGTTTCGACTTCGACTAACTGATTGAACTCTGCTTCCAGAAAATCAACGAAATCCGGTTTACGTGCCGTTGCCAAATCGACCTCAAAAAAATCCTGTGAACGACGCAAATTTCCCCTCGGGTGTCAGTCTCGCATGACTTGTACCCACCATGATCGTAGTGCGATTGCTGTCGACCAGCTTCCAGTTGGCGAGCGATTGCTCATGATGTTCGCGCACGTCGACTATCTCAAATGCGGTTCCCGGGAACTGAGTTTGAAACTCGCCCATGTACTGGGAAAAGGCCTTGCGTCCGGTTAGCTCGACATTGGGGTCCGTATAAGTGACATTATCTGACGTCAACGCCGCGAGCGCTGCATCGCGCTCCGCTTGCGGTTGCGACCAGCTCTTGCTGTAACGACTCCAATTGGCTTCAGACATGGTATTCTCCTGTAATTGAATTGATTTCGGCATAGATGATGGCGCGTAAGTCTTGGTTCGAATGACCATGGCGGATGAGCACGAGCAGCCCCTGGTAGAGGACCAATAGCTTGAGCGCTCCCTGCCGTGATCCCGCGATAATTCCGATTCGGAGGAGCACTTTTTCAAAAGCGCTGAGCAAAAGCTCAAATCCTTGTGTAACGCTGTCGGTGACCGGACCGCCCTCGCCAGCGAATTCAACGGCGGTATTGGTCAACAGGCAACCCGCTGAGCCACCGTCGGGCTCATCGAGTAATGACAGAAACATCGACAGCAGGCCCGCGCCAGGATCGTCCGCTTCGAGATGACGATGGATGCGATTGGCAACCACGTATGCATTGTAGTGATTGATAGCTCTAACGAACAGTTGATCCTTAGAGCCAAAGCTATTGTAAAGGCTGCCGGACGATACTCCTGTGTCTTTCTCAAGTGTTTTTATGGAAACACCAGCGAAACCACGCCGTCGGAAAATCTCCATGGCTGAAGTCAGGGCTTGCTTCTCGTCGAACTCGACCGGTCGAGCCATGTGCTTCTCCATTCTAATATGGTCATTCTATAACAATCATATTAGAATGGAGTCAACGCGAAATCGGTTCTTATAGAGAACGCTGAGTTCGTATCTTAAATCTCTCAAGGTAGGGTCAGCTTCGACGCGTCCTTGCCCACGCTGGCAAGGTCAAGGGCTCAGCCCATAGATTCTAATAGCCCTTGGGAGTCGCTTCCGGCTTTGATGGTCGCTTCGGGCCGATTGTGGTCATTGGTGATGTTGCTGCATAAGGCCGGATACTCACGGTAGCTTACAGACTATCCGCATTTTGCAAGTGCTCTTGCGCCACCCCGGGTTTTCTTTTGCGTCCGTCCGGGGCATGGTCTGCCGCAATGAGCAAAGATTCTTCCGATCTGTTCGGTGCGCTTTTCGAGGCGGCGCCCGCAAAACCTGTGATGAGCCGTACGGTTCCCGTTCTCGTGCCGATGCCGGCGCCGCGGGCTTATTCCTATGCCGTGCCTGCGGGCATGGCGGTGGAGCCGGGCTCGGTCGTGCAGGTGCCGCTCGGGCCGCGCCAGGTCATCGGCGTCGTCTGGGATGACGAGGATGACGGTGGTGTCGATCCGAAGAAGCTTCGGCCGATCAGCCATGTGTTCGATTGCCCACCGCTCGGCAAGCACATGCGTGACTTCATCGATTGGGTTGCCGCCTATACGCTCTCGCCGCCGGGGCTTGTGGCACGCATGGCGCTTCGAGCGCCGGCTGCCTTTGATCCCGAGCCGATGATCGAGGGCCTGCGCTTTATCGGCGGCCAGCCGGAACGGATGACGCCGGCTCGCGCCAAGGTGATGGAGATCGCTGCGGACGGGCTTTCGTGGACGAGGCTTGGCCTGGCGCATGCGGCGGGTGTGTCCACCAGCGTCGTCGACGGATTGATCTCGCAGGGCATTTTCGAAACCATCTTCCTGCCACCGCCGCCTGTCGTCGCCAAGCCTGATCCGGAATTCACCGCGTCGCGGCTGCAGGGGCCGCAAAAGGATGCCGCCGACGAAATCCTGGCCGATGTGCGCAAGGGCGAGTTTGCGGTTTCCTTGATCGACGGCGTCACCGGTTCCGGCAAGACGGAGGTCTATTTCGAGGCGATTGCCGAAACGCTCCGGCGCGGCAAACAAGTGTTGATCCTGCTGCCGGAGATCGCACTGACGGCCAGCTTCCTCGAACGCTTTCAGGATCGCTTCGGCGCCAAGCCGGCCGAATGGCATTCCGATCTCGCGCCGAAGATGCGGGAAAAGGTCTGGCGTCAGGCTGTGACCGGCGACGTTCGGGTCGTGGCCGGGGCGCGTTCGGCGCTCTTCCTGCCCTTCGAGGATCTCGGGCTGATCATCGTCGATGAAGAGCATGATCCCGCCTACAAGCAGGAGGATCGCGTTTATTATAATGCGCGCGATATGGCCGTGGTGCGCGGCCGCATCGGTGATTTTCCCGTCGTGCTGGTGTCGGCGACGCCATCGGTCGAAAGCCAGGTCAATGGCCAGAGCGGGCGCTACACCACAATCCACTTGCCGACGCGCTTCGGCGATGCGGCGCTTCCGGATCTGCATCTGATCGATATGCGCCGGCATGCGCCGGAGCGCGGGGGCTTCCTGTCTCCGGTCATGATCCGCGCGATCGGCAAGACGGTTGCCAAGGGCGAGCAGGCGCTCTTGTTCCTCAACAGGCGCGGCTATGCGCCGCTGACGCTCTGCCGGGTCTGCGGTCACCGGTTTCAATGCCCTCAATGTTCGAGCTGGCTGGTCGAGCACCGTTTCCGCAACCAGATCCAATGTCATCAATGCGGCTATGCTGAGCGCACGCCGGAGGCTTGCCCCGAATGCGGCACGCTCGATCATCTCGTTGCCTGCGGGCCGGGCGTGGAGCGGATCGCCGAAGAGGTGGAGCGGCATTTCCCCGAGGCGCGGACGATCGTGCTCTCCTCGGACATCATGGGCGGCGTCAAGCGGCTGAGGCTGGAGCTCGACGCGATCGCCAAGGGCGAAGCCGATATCGTCATCGGCACACAGCTCGTCGCCAAGGGACACAATTTCCCGCTGATGACGCTGGTCGGCATTGTCGATGCGGACCTCGGCCTGGCGAATGGCGATCCGCGCGCTGCTGAGCGGACGTTCCAGCTCCTGTCGCAGGTGACAGGACGCGCCGGCCGAACTGGCTTGAAGAGCCACGGGCTGCTGCAGACCTACCAGCCGCAGCATCCCGTCATGCAGGCGATCGTATCCGGCGATGCCAGCGCCTTTTACGAGCGCGAGATCTCGGAGCGGGAGAGGGCGATATTGCCGCCCTTCGGCCGGCTCGCTTCGATCATCGTCTCGGCCGATAGCAGGCAGGATGCCGAAACCCATGCCCGCGGCATGCGCAATGCGGCGCCGCAGGTCTCGGGCATATCGGTACTGGGTCCGGCCGAAGCGCCGATCGCGCTCGTGCGCGGCCGTCACCGCTTCCGCCTGCTCGTGCACGGCAGGCGCAATTCCGACATGCAGGGATTCCTGCGGGCCATGCTGGCGCAGTCCCCGAAGGAGCGCGGCTCCGTGCAGGTGCAGCTCGATATCGATCCGCAAAGCTTCTTGTGATTGACGCGGCAGATAGCTTGACTGCGCCTTCCCCTTGCAACACGGATCATGCCATAAGTCGGCCATCTCAACTGCGTGATTTGCGCGCCGGCTGATTTGGGGACGACCGATGGAGTTTGAATTTCCGACCGAACTAGGTGCGCAGCTTGCTCTTTGTTCGGCTGCGCTCACCGTGGTTGTTGGCGTTTTGATCATGTTTGCGCCCGGTTACACCTATCGCTTCCTTCGGCTGCAGGTACGCGAGGGCCGACCTGACGGATATGCTGAAGCACGTTCGGTTGGAGGCTTTCTTGTTGGCTTCGGGGCGGCCGCGATAATGCTTGATCAGACAATGATCTATATTGCTCTCGGCGCGTCTTTTGCCGTAGCCGCCTTCGGTAGAATTCTTTCTCTCATGTCCGACCGCGGAAGCGTTTGGCTGAATGTGCTTCTTTTGGTTGTGCAGATCGTTCTCGCTGCTCTACCGATTTTATACGGATTGAGTTATATTTAAGCCGAAAACGGCTCCGGCGCGGCCATTTTTGCCTGCGCTATCCCCATGCTTTTCGAATTTTGCCATCATAAATTCGCCCGAATGGCGTATTCGTCGAATACGCGTGTTGCGAGTCTCCATATCCTATGTTAGACGAACCCCGAATTTCGGATGAGGTGGGAGCGCACTCCTGCTGATTTCTGGGGGAAATCAAAACGAATTCAAGGGCATAATGCTTCCGTCACCCGGAAGTTTGGTTCTTGGGTTGAAATCAGGGAATTTTGTGCCCGTGGCAGACACATCCCAGCATGTTTCTGGTGTTGCAGAACGATATGCCTCGTCGCTGTTCGAATTGGCCCTTGAAGAGGGTGCCGTACCGGCAGTGACCGCCGATCTCGATCGGTTCCAAGCCATGCTCGACGAAAGCGATGATCTGAAGCGCTTCGTTCTCAGCCCGGTTTTTTCGGCTGAAGAGCAGGTCGGTGCGATCGAGGCGCTGGCGAAAAAGGCCGGCTTCGGCGCCTATGTCACCAACTTTCTGAAGCTTGTGGCCAGCAACCGGCGCCTTTTTGCGCTGCCGGGCATGATCAAGGCTTTCCGCATCATTGCCGCCCAGCATCGCGGCGAGATTTCCGCCGAGGTCACCTCGGCCCATGCGCTGACCCCGGCGCAGGAAGATGAATTGAAGGCGGCGCTGAAGGGCGTCACCGGCAAGGACGTGACGATTGTCGTCACCGTCGATCCGTCGATCCTTGGCGGCCTGATCGTCAAGGTCGGTTCGCGTCAGATCGATACGTCCCTTCGCACCAAACTCTCCACCCTTAAGCTTGCATTGAAAGAGGTCGGCTGATGGATATCCGCGCCGCGGAAATTTCCGCAATTCTGAAAGATCAGATCAAAAACTTCGGCAAGGAAGCTGAAGTCTCCGAAGTCGGCCAGGTTCTCTCCGTCGGTGACGGTATCGCCCGCGTCTACGGTCTGGACAATGTTCAGGCCGGCGAAATGGTCGAATTCCCCGGCGGCATTCGCGGCATGGCCCTGAACCTTGAAGCCGACAATGTCGGCGTGGTTATCTTCGGCTCCGACCGCGACATCAAGGAAGGCGACACCGTCAAGCGCACCGGCGCGATCGTTGACGTTCCGGTCGGTCCGGAGCTGCTCGGCCGCGTCGTCGACGCGCTCGGCAACCCGATCGACGGCAAGGGCCCGATCAACGCGACCCGCCGTTCGCGCGTCGACGTCAAGGCTCCGGGCATCATTCCGCGCAAGTCGGTTCATGAGCCGATGTCGACCGGCCTCAAGGCCATCGACGCTCTGATCCCGGTTGGCCGCGGCCAGCGCGAGCTTGTTATCGGCGACCGCCAGACCGGCAAGACCGCCATCATCCTCGACACGATCCTGAACCAGAAGTCCATTCAGGATAACGGTCCGGACAGCGAAAAGCTCTTCTGCGTCTACGTCGCCGTCGGCCAGAAGCGCTCGACCGTTGCGCAGTTCGTCAAGGTGCTCGAAGAGCGCGGCGCGCTGAAGTATTCGATCATCGTTGCTGCGACGGCTTCCGATCCGGCTCCGATGCAGTTCCTGGCACCGTTCGCCGGTTGCGCCATGGGCGAATACTTCCGTGACAACGCCCAGCACGCTCTGATCGGCTACGACGACCTCTCCAAGCAGGCTGTTGCCTATCGTCAGATGTCGCTGCTTCTGCGCCGCCCGCCGGGCCGCGAAGCTTATCCAGGTGACGTTTTCTACCTGCACTCGCGCCTCCTCGAGCGCGCTGCAAAGATGAATGACGAGAAGGGCGCTGGTTCGCTCACCGCTCTCCCGGTCATCGAAACGCAGGGTAACGACGTTTCGGCCTTCATTCCGACCAACGTGATCTCGATCACCGATGGCCAGATCTTCCTTGAAACCGACCTGTTCTATCAGGGTATCCGCCCGGCCGTTAACGTCGGTCTGTCGGTTTCGCGCGTCGGCTCGTCCGCTCAGATCAAGGCGATGAAGCAGGTTGCAGGCTCGATCAAGGGTGAACTCGCCCAGTATCGTGAAATGGCCGCCTTCGCCCAGTTCGGTTCCGACCTCGATGCCGCAACCCAGCGCCTGCTGAATCGCGGTGCTCGCCTGACCGAACTCCTGAAGCAGCCGCAGTTCTCGCCGCTGAAGACGGAAGAGCAGGTTGCGGTGATCTTCGCCGGCGTCAACGGTTACCTCGACAAGCTGCCTGTTGCCCAGGTCGGCAAGTTCGAGCAGGGCTTGCTGTCGTACCTCCGCTCGGAAGGCAAGGACATCCTCGACACCATCCGCACCGAAAAGGCCATCAGCGACGCGACGAAGGGCAAGCTCACCGCTGCTCTCGACAGCTTCGCCAAGTCTTTCGCGTAATCGGGCCCAAGCTCTAGGACGGACCAAGGATGCCTTCACTCAAGGATCTGAAAAACCGGATCGCCTCCGTCAAGGCGACGCAGAAGATCACCAAGGCGATGAAAATGGTCGCCGCGGCGAAGCTTCGGCGTGCGCAGGAGGCGGCCGAGGCCGCCCGGCCTTACTCGCAGCGCATGGCCGCTGTTCTGGCCAACATCTCGGCTGCCGTCAGCGATGCCGACGGCGCGCCGCTGCTGATGACCGGAACCGGCAAGAGCGATGTGCATCTGCTCGTCGTCTGCACGGCCGAACGCGGCCTTTGCGGTGGCTTCAATTCGCAGATCTCGCGCTTCGCCCGTGACCATGCCCGCAAGCTTCTGGCCGAAGGCAAGACGGTGAAGATCTTCACCGTCGGCAAGAAGGGCTATGACGTTCTTCGCCGTGAGTATGCATCGCTGATCGTCGAGCGCAAGGAATTGCGCGATGTCAAGCGCATCGGCTTCGACAATGCCGACGCCATCGGCAAGCGCCTCATCGAGATGTTCGAAGCTGGCGAATTCGATGTCTGCACGCTGTTCTATTCCGAATTCAAGTCGGTGATCAGCCAGATCCCGACGGCACAGCAGCTCATTCCGGCTTCGGCTCCGGTCGTCGTCGAAGAAGATGCAGCCCACAAGGGCGCCGTCTATGAGTACGAGCCGGATGCGGCTTCGATCCTCGCGGACCTGATCCCGCGCAACATCTCCGTCCAGATCTTCCGCGCGTTGCTCGAAAACGTCGCCGGCGAGATGGGTGCCAAGATGAGCGCGATGGACAATGCGACGCGCAACGCTGGTGAGATGATCAACAAGCTGACGCTGAACTACAACCGTCAGCGCCAGGCACAGATCACCAAGGAATTGATTGAAATCATTTCGGGCGCGGAAGCGCTCTGAGGTTAGGGAAAAGAGGGTAAGAATATGGCTGACGCAGCTACCCCCGCAGGTTCTGTCGGTAAGGTTACTCAGGTTATCGGCGCCGTTGTGGACGTTGCTTTCGACGGCGAGCTCCCGGCGATCCTGAACGCGCTTGAAACCGACAATAACGGCAATCGTCTGGTTCTCGAAGTCGCACAGCACCTCGGCGAAAATTCCGTCCGCACCATCGCCATGGACTCGACCGAAGGTCTCGTTCGCGGCCAGCCGGTCAAGGACACGGGCGCGCCGATCTCGGTTCCGGTTGGACATGAGACGCTCGGCCGTATCATGAACGTCATCGGCGAGCCGGTCGACGAAGCAGGTCCGCTGAACACGTCCAAGAAGCGCGCCATCCACCAGGAAGCTCCGTCCTACGTCGAGCAGTCCACGGAAGCGCAGATCCTCGTCACCGGCATCAAGGTCGTCGACCTTCTCGCTCCTTACGCAAAGGGCGGCAAGATCGGCCTCTTCGGCGGTGCAGGCGTCGGCAAGACCGTTCTCATCATGGAACTGATCAACAACGTCGCCAAGGCGCACGGTGGTTATTCGGTGTTCGCAGGCGTGGGTGAACGTACCCGCGAAGGCAACGACCTTTACCACGAAATGATCGAATCGGGCGTCAACAAGCATGGCGGCGGCGAAGGCTCCAAGGCAGCACTCGTTTACGGCCAGATGAACGAACCGCCGGGCGCCCGCGCTCGCGTCGCTCTGACCGGTCTGACCGTTGCTGAAAACTTCCGCGATGAAGGCCAGGACGTCCTGTTCTTCGTCGACAACATCTTCCGCTTCACGCAGGCAGGTTCGGAAGTGTCGGCTCTGCTCGGCCGTATTCCTTCGGCCGTGGGCTATCAGCCGACGCTCGCCACCGACATGGGCCAGATGCAGGAACGCATCACCACGACGACGACGGGTTCGATCACCTCGGTTCAGGCCATTTACGTTCCGGCCGACGACTTGACCGACCCGGCACCGGCAACCTCGTTCGCCCACCTGGACGCAACGACGGTTCTGTCGCGCTCGATCGCTGAAAAGGGCATTTACCCGGCCGTCGACCCGCTCGACTCCACTTCCCGCATGCTCGACCCGCTGGTCGTCGGCGAAGAGCACTACGAAATTGCTCGTAAGGTTCAGTCTACGCTGCAGCGCTACAAGGCCCTGCAGGACATCATCGCCATCCTGGGCATGGACGAACTGTCCGAAGACGACAAGCTGGCTGTTGCCCGCGCCCGCAAGATCGAGCGCTTCCTGTCGCAGCCGTTCTTCGTCGCCGAAGTCTTCACCGGTTCGCCGGGCAAGCTCGTCGCTCTCGAAGACACGATCAAGGGCTTCAAGGGCCTCGTCAACGGCGAATACGATCACCTGCCGGAAGCTGCCTTCTACATGGTCGGCTCGATCGAAGAAGCGATCGAAAAGGCCAAGAAGCTGGCTGCCTAATCAGGTCAATCCATCGGCGCGCGGCTTTGCCCGCGCGCCCTTGCCTTGCGAATAAGACAATCGAGAAGTGACGGGTCATGGCTGACAATTTCAATTTCGAACTGGTTTCTCCGGAGCGCCTGCTGCTGTCGGAACAGGTCATCGATGTCGTCATCCCCGCCAGCGAAGGCGAGATGACCGTCATGGCGAACCATGCACCGACCATGACCACCATCAAGCCGGGCGTCGTCAAGGTGCATTCGGCTTCCGGCAAGAAGCAGGACTACGTCGTTTTCGGCGGTTTCGCCGACATCCTGCCGACCGGCTGCACGCTGCTCGCTGAATCTGCCGTTCCGGTCGAGGACATGAGCCGTGACGAGCTGGACCGCCGCATCAATGCCGCCAAGGCCGAGCTCGAAGACGCCGAGCATCACGAGCACAAGTCGCGCCTGGAGCACTTCATCATGGAACTCTCGCATCTGCGCGGTTCGATCACGCAGGATTGATGCGGTCAGCGCAGTGATGAATGAGATGAAAGCGGTCCTATGGGCCGCTTTTTTGTTGTGATGTCATGCCTTTGCTGATGCTGCTGTTGGGTAAGTCATGACCGGGGAAGTTAGTGTAGTCGCATATGAGGCGTGTCACGTCCGCAATCCCTTCTCCCCGAGGGGGAAGAAGGAGGGGAGGCAACGATTTCACATGCGGCTGCCCTGTAGGGTAGCTGGAATTTTTCCGAAGCCGCATCAGACCTGCTGTCCTTGTAGTAAAAACCGGTGCAGCTGCGCCGCTTCCGGAGAGAGCGAGCGGAAGCGAGGGGCGCCGAGATAATATCCGAAGCCACTCTCGACGCGATCCTGGCCGACTGTGATGAGCGCGCCTGACTGCAGATATTCCTCGATGAGGCCGAGACTACCAAGCGCTATGCCTTCGCCCCTGAGGGCTGCCTCCACCGCCATGATATAGGTCGAGAAAGACAGGCGCGGCCGCGGCAGCTTGCCCTTCAGGGGATCACCGACACGACTGAACCATTGGCGGAAGCTGATCCAATGGGCATTGGCGCGCTCGTAGTCGATGAGATCGAGCCCGGCAATGTCGACCGCCGTCAGCGTCTGCGGGTCCAAGCCGCAGGCTGCCAAATAATCCGGCGAGGCGACCGGGACCAGCACCTCGTTGAAAAGTGGCGTCAAGCTCCAGCGCGGGTGCTCGCCGGTGGAATAGATGATGATGAGATCGTTGTTCTCCGAGGCCAGTTCGGAGTGCACGTCCGTCGTCAGCAGGCGTACCGAGATGCCGGGGCTCTCCTTGCCGAAGTCCCTGAGCCGCTGCCCGAGCCAGAGATGCGAGATGGAGCCGCTCGCGGCGATCGAGATGATCTCGCCCGTGCCGGCGCGAAAAGGCTCCAGGCTTTCCTCCAGATATTCCAGTGTGGCGCGCACGCGCTGGAACAGCCGCTCGCCATCCGGCGTCAGTGCGAGGTTCCGGCCTCGTCGGGTAAAAAGCGTCGCGCCGAGGTGATCTTCCAGTCCCTTGATGCGGCGGCTGACGGCGGCCTGGGTGATGTTGAGCTCCCGGCCGGCGCGGGAAAAGTTCATGGCACGTGCTGCCGCGTCGAACACGCGGAAGGCTTCCAGTGGTATTTTCTCCAGCATTGGCTCTCCATAACTTCAGATCATCAATATTCCCGATAATTGCCCGGATTTGAAGATCTGAAATTGTGATGCAGGATTGTGGCTATCCAAACAGCTGCTTTTCCAAGGGGATCCCGCGTGTCCTTCTCCGTTTCCGCTATCCCGGATCTTCGTTTCGGCGAGGGTGCGCTCTCCAGCCTTCCCGCTGCAGTCAAATCCTTTGATGGTGTCGGTACGGTTTTGCTTGTCATCGATGCCTTCCTGGCGCAGTCCGGCCTTGCCGCCAGCATCAGCGCGGAACTTGCCGAAGCAGGCGTGAAGACGCAGGTCTTTTCCGATTTTGCCGGCGAGCCGAAGCTTGCGCATCTGCATGCCGCTATCGCGGCCGGGCGGGGCGCGGACATGGTGATCGGCATCGGCGGCGGCTCGGCGCTCGATATCGGCAAGATCGTCGCCTGCTGCATCGCTTCGGGTGAAGATCCGATGCATTATGCGCTGGCCGCCAACGCGCTGCCGAAGAATCCGCTGAAGAAGATCATGATCCCGACCACGGCGGGTACGGGTTCGGAAACATCGGCCACGAATATCTTCGCCGGACCTGAGGGCAAGAAGCTTTGGATATGGGGTCCGGAGACGAAGGCCGATCTCGTCATTCTCGATCCGGCGTTGACAAAGACCCTACCCGCCAACCTGACAGCATGGTGCGGCCTCGATGCCTTCATCCACGCCTTCGAAGCTGCGACGAACCGCAACACGCATCGTGGTGCGCAGTTCTACGCGCACCAGGCGCTGCGGCTGCTGACCGGTGCACTGGAGACAGCCGTCAAGCAGCCGGATGATATGGCAGCGCGCGGCCACGTGCTGCTCGGCTCCTGCTTTGGCGGTATTGCCATCGACAATTGCGGCACGGCGATCGCCCACAATATCAGCCATGCGCTGGCGGGCCTTGCTCCTGTCCACCATGGGCTTGCGACGGCACTCGGCTTCGAGGTGACGCTGCCATGGCTGGTCGAAGCCAATACCGTAGATCTAAATGCAGCCGCCAAGGCTTGCGGCGTCGAGAGCGCCGCTGAACTTCCCGCTTTCGTTTCAGACTGGATGGACCGCTGCGGTATCGTTCGCGCGCTGCCGGCTGCCTTCAAACCGTTCGATGCCTCCGATCTCGCTCGCGAGATGCGGGCGACCGAAAACCAGCCCATGCGGCGATCGACGATCCGCGATGTGACGGATGCCGATATAGATCGCTTTGCCGCCGCCGTCATGGCGCTGCCGAAAGGAATCTGAGATGACCAAGAATTACACGCGGGACTATTGGGAAAGCGTTCTCTCCGGCCTCAAGCCCGAAGGTCGTCACTTCATCGATGGCTTGCACCGTGCCGCCGCCTCCGGCGAAACCTTCACCCGCATCCGGCCGATGGACGGCAAACCGGGTGCGCAGCTTGTGCGCGGCAATGCCGCCGATGTCGATGCTGCGGTCGCCTCCGCCCGCGCTGCCTTCGAAAGTGGCGTCTGGCGCAAGAAGGAGCCGCTCGAAAAGAAGAAGATCATGCTGAAATGGGCCGATCTCATCCGCGCCAATGGCGATGAGCTGGCCATGCTTGAGACGATCGATGTCGGCAAGCCGGTCATGGCGTCGCTCGGTGTCGATGTGCGCCTTTGTGCCGACGGCATCCAGTTCTACGGCGAAATGATCGACAAGATGTATGACGAGATTGCGCCGACCGGCCCGAATGCACGCGCGCTGGTGCGCAAGGTGCCGCTCGGCGTCATCGGCGCAATCACGCCCTGGAACTATCCGATGATCATCGATGCCTGGAAGCTCGGGCCGGCGATCGCGGCCGGCAATTCCGTGGTGCTGAAGCCGGCCGAACAATCCTCGCTTTCGGCGATCCGCCTGGCCGAGCTTGCGATCGAAGCCGGTCTGCCGGCTGGTGTCTTCAATGTGGTGACGGGTTACGGCGAAGAGACCGGCAAGCCGCTGGCGCTGCACATGGATGTCGACATGATCGCCTTTACCGGTTCCACCGAAGTCGGCAAGCTGATCATGGGCTATGCGGCGCAATCGAACGTCAAGCGCGTGGCGCTGGAGCTTGGCGGCAAGTCGCCGCTGGTCGTGTTCGAAGATGCCGATCTCGATGCGGCTGCCGTCGCTGCCGCCTGGGGCTGTTTCTACAATTCCGGCGAAACCTGCCATGCTTCGACGCGCCTCATCGTGCAGCGCTCGGTACAGGACAGGCTGATCGAGAAGATCGAGGCGGTCACCCGCTCGGATATCGCGCTCAAGCATCCCCTTGACCCTTCCGCGCAGATCGGCGCGCTGATCGAGGAAGAGCATATGAACAAGGTGCTGGCGATGATCGCGGCCGGCGAGAAGGAGGGCGCGCGTCGCGCCTTCGGTGCCGAGCGCGTCTTGAGCGAAACCGGCGGCTACTATGTGTCGCCGGGCGTCTTCGTCGACATGACCAACGACATGAGCCTGGCGCGGCAGGAAATCTTTGGCCCGGTGCTGGCAGCCATCCCCTTCGACACGGAGGAGGAGGCGCTGAAGATCGCCAACGACACGATCTACGGGCTTGCCGGAGCCGTCTTTACCAGGGACATGGATCGTGCTCACCGCTTCTCGGAAGAGATCCATGCAGGTACGGTGTGGATCAACACCTATGACATGTCGAACTTCGCGACGCCCTTCGGCGGCTTTAAGCAGTCCGGTTTCGGTCGCGATCGCTCGGTGCACGCGATCGACAAGTATTGCGACTACAAGACCATTTGGCAGCAGTTCGGCTGAGGTTTGCGGGGAGGCACGACCATGAGCAAGATCGTTTCCATCGAGATCACCCATCACCGTCTGCCGCTCGATCCGGCATTCAAGGCGAGCTGGGACGGCCGCCCGCGCCGGCATTTCGATGCGACCATCGTGCGCGTCCGAGATGATGAGGGGCGCGAAGGTATCGGCTCCGGCGACCTGATGAAGGGTTTCGAGGGGCATGAGGATCTGTTTATCGGACAGGATCCCCGGCATGTCGAACGGCATTATGAAGTTCTGTCGCACATCAATTTCCACTATGGCCGCTGTTGGCCGATGGACCTGGCGCTGTGGGATCTTTCCGGCAAGATCACCGGCGAGCCGGTCTGGCGGATGCTCGGCGGCCGCGCCAGCCGCGTGCGGCTCTATGCGTCTTCCGGCGTGCTGCGCGAGCCCGCTGCCATGGCCGATCAGGCCGAGCGTTATATCGACGAAGGCTTTCCGGCCATGAAGGTGCGCTTCTCCTCCTCCTCGGGCGGCCGCGGCGGCTGGCGTGAGGACGTCAAGGCGCTCGAAGCGATCCGCGGCCGTGTCGGCGACCGGCTGGAGCTAATGGTCGACTGCAATCAGGGTTGGCGCATGCCCTGGGATACGACCTTGCCCTGGACCTTCAAGGATGCGCTTGCTGTCGCCAGGGAACTGGAGCGGCTCGGCGTCTACTGGATGGAAGAGCCGCTTCACCGCTCCGACCGCAAGGGCATGAAGGAATTGAAACAGGCAACCTCGGTCAGAATTGTCGGCGGCGAGATGACGCGCGAGCTCTATGAGTTCCGCGATATCATCGAAGAGCGTGCCTTTGATGTCATTCAGCCGGATGTCGCGCTGGTCGGTGGCATCACCGGCTGCCGGCGGCTCGCCTATCAGGCGCGCGAGGCGGGCGTGCAGTTCACGCCGCATTCCTGGACGAACGGCATCGGCGTTCTCGCCAACGCCCATCTGACCGCCGGCGTCGCCGATGCTGCCTGGCTCGAATATCCCTATGACAATCCGGAATGGAGCGAAGCGCGCCGCGATTATCCGATGGCCTCGCCGCTCAAGCACGATGCCGGCTGGCTGGATCTGGGCGTTGCACCGGGGCTCGGCATCGTTCTCGACGAGGAGCGGCTGAAGGCGACGCGTATCTAAAGAATCCTTCGCGATCTTCCCTAGGATAGTACCGACCCGTCACACAGTGGCGGGTCGCATGACTTTGCTTTCCCGCGTCCGCGCCCACTGAATAACGGGGCGCTCGAGCAGGACATAGCTCAGCGTACCGATAGCAAAAATGATGGCGGTCGCGATCAGGCTTGAGACGATCCAGCCGCCCAGCACATCATCCGAGCCGGCACCGAAGGACGAGGGGAACAGCTGCGGCATCAAGGTCAGGACGATATCCTGCCAGATATAGACGCCGAAGGAGACGGTGGCGACATAACGGAACACGGGATTGTCGAGCAGCTTTGCCAGCAGCAGCGATTGCGGAAGCGCGCAAAGCGCGATCGCGACCGCGAGGGGCAGCAGCGGGAATTGGTAGGGAATGCCGAGCCAGGCATAGCCCTCCGCCGCGCCGCCGATCGACTGTGGCAGTTGCCACGCGCCCATGACGATCGCGAGCGCGCCGATGATGTCATAGATCGCCGAGCGTCGGGGTGGGAGGATGGTCTGTATGCCGGCGGCCAGCACGCCGATTGCAAATATGGCAAAGAAGCCGATCGGGTTGTAGCGCGGCATCCATTCCTTAGCGCCGCCCTGGAAGCCATATCGCCATCCTTGCCCGACATTGTCGGTCGGCAGATACGTGACGACAAGCCAATGGCCAATCAAGGATATCGCGATAATGCCGATCCAGAGCAGGCGGCTGACGAAAGCGGAGCGCGATCTCAGTTTTGAATGAAACAACAGCAGGAAACCGATCGGCATGAGAACATAGAAGGTCGTCTCGAAGGGGATCGACCATAAAGGCCCATCGCCTTGCACCGGGAAAAAGGTGCGCCAATGCCATTGGCTCATCAGGAAGAAGCCGGAGATGTAGCGGCCGACCAGTTCCGCGTCCAACGGAAAGCCATAGATGGTGAAGCTGATCAGGAAGCCGACCGTCAGGGCAAACCAGAAGCCCGGCAGGATGCGTGCGGCGCGGCGCATGGCATAGATCTTCAGTGAAGGGAGGGGTTGGGCTCTATCCAGCGCCAACCAGAAGGGGCGCGCAAGAAGGAAGCCGCTGAGGACGAAGAAGACCGAGACGCCGTGATTGCCGAAGCGCGCCAATATGAAGGTTACATCCAGGGCTGGTGGGATCTTATAGAAATTCATTCGGAGCACGAGATGGTGAACAAGCACCATCAGACATGCGACGGCGCGCATGAAATCCGCTCCTCCCAGCCGCTTGGCGTTCTCCATTCCCGTATCCGCCCGAGATCTCCCTCTATTGCGTTAGGTCATTGCGGCGGTTTCGGCAAGCATGATCCTTGACAGGACGCCCGAACCCATCGGTGCCGGGTCCGGGCGTCGGACCGATCTCCCGCACCTGCCAGAAACGAGAGATCGGATTCATGTGTTGGGATAGGGATCAGGCGGCAACGGAGCGGTAGGGGCGCGTGACGCGAGCTGGCTTTAAGGCGTTGCTCCACCATGTCAGCCGCGCAATCATGAGAACAAGCGATTTTCTGGCATCGAGCGGGTTTTCGAGCGTGCCATCTTCGGCAAATCTGCCCCAGGGATTGGCGAAGCTTACCGTATCGCGCACCGTGACCGTATGCAGCTCGGCAAAGACGAGCCGCAACTGTTCCACCGCGCGCAGGCCGCCGGAGATGCCGCCATAGGAGACGAAGGCGACAGGTTTGCCATGCCAGGGCTCATAGACGAGATCGAGCACGAATTTCAGCGAGGCGGTGAAACTATGATTGTATTCGGGCGTGACGATAATGAAGGCATCGGCATCCGAAAGCCGCTCCGATAGGGCTGCGACGCCGGGATGCTCGCGATTGTGCGCGAAAGGCAGATCGAATTCGAGAGGATCGATCAGATCGATGTCTATAAGTGGATAATGCGCCAGTTCGCGGGCGACCCAGTTGACCACCCGGTCGCATAGCCGACCCGGACGCGTGCTGCCGTAGATGATCGCCAGCCGGGTTCTTTCTGTCATGTCTTGCTCCTGCTTTACGCGGTTCGGAGCCAGGGTTATAAAACCTCAAGTAAAGTTGAGGTCAATAGCGAAAATGGGAAAAATCGATCCGGCTCAATTTCCGAAGCTGCTGACGGTCGGCGAGGTGGCCGCACGCAGCGGCGTGGCTGTATCGGCGTTGCATTTCTATGAAGCGAAAGGCCTGATCGAGAGCCATCGCAGCCGCGGCAATCAGCGGCGCTATCCTCGCGAAGTGCTGCGGCGAGTCTCCGTCATCAAGGTAGCCCAACGCGTCGGCATTCCGCTTGCCGAGGTTCAGGCGGCTCTTCAATCGCTGCCGCAGGGTCGCACGCCGACAGCATCGGACTGGAAGGCGCTTTCGGAGCTATGGAAGGATGATCTAGACGCCCGCATCAAGCGCCTGCAGGGACTTCGCGATCAGCTGGACAGCTGTATCGGCTGCGGCTGCCTTTCGCTCGATAGCTGTCCCTTGCGCAATCCCTGGGATCAGCTTTCCGAGGAAGGCGCAGGCCCGCGGCTGCTTGATCCCGGAGAGTGAATTGGCCGCTCAGGCGTGGACGTGGCTCTCTGCCATATAGCTGTCGAGCGCTGCGGCTTCTTCCTTCGAGAGGTAGAGGCCCTTCTTGGAACGGCGCCATAGGATATCTGTTGCGCTATAGGCCCATTCCTGTTCGATCAGATATCGTACTTCCGCTTCATAGAGATCGCTTCCGAAACACCGGCCGAGATCGGCGATCGTCTTGGCGTTGCCCAGGATCATGGCAGCGCGCGTGCCGTAGCGGCGGATGAGCCGGCGGGCATGCGGATCGGCAAGGAAGGGGTAACGCGACTTGAGCTTGGTGACTTCGGCCTCATAGCCGCGAACCGGAAAATCGCCGCCGGGGAGCGAGCTGCCGGCAGTCCAGGGTTTACCCTTGAGGCCGATGGCTTCGCCAATCTTTTCCAAGGCATGTTCGCCCAGGCGGCGATAGGTGGTGAGCTTGCCGCCGAAGACGTTGAGCAGCGGCGCCTGGCCTTCTTCTCCCTCGACCTTGAGAACGTAGTCGCGCGTGGCTTCCTGCGCTTTCGATGCGCCATCGTCATAGAGCGGGCGCACGGCCGAATAGGTCCAGACGATATCCTCGGGCCGGACCGGCTCCTTGAAATATTCGCTGGCGGCATTGCAGAGATAGGTGGTTTCCCCCTCGGTGATTTTCACATCCTTCGGATCGTCCTTGTAGTCGCGATCCGTGGTGCCGATCAGCGTGAAATCCTGCTCGTAGGGAATGGCGAAGATGATGCGGTTGTCCGGGTTCTGGAAGAAATAGGCGCGCGGGTCATCGAACTTCTTGCGCACGACGATATGGCTGCCCTGAACGAGACGGACATTGTGCACCTTGTTCTTGCCGAACGTACCGGACAGCACCTGATCGACCCAGGGACCTGCTGCATTGACCAGCATGCGAGCGCGAAACTGACGTTTCTCGCCGCTGATCGTATTTTCCGTTTCGATCGCCCAGACTGCGCCTTCGCGCCGGGCGGAGACCACCTTCGTCCGAGGCATGATCGTCGCACCGCGGTCTGCCGCATCGCGGGCATTCAATACGACCATGCGGGCATCGTCGACCCAGCCGTCGGAATATTCGAAAGCCTTGGTGAAGAGCGCCTTCAGCGGCTTGCCCGCAGGATCCTTCTTCATGTCCAGCGTCGCGGTCGGGGGCAGCAGCTTTCGTCCGCCGAGGTGATCGTAGAGGAAAAGGCCGAGGCGGATCAGCCAGGCCGGACGGATGCCGCCCTTATGGTAAGGCAGGACGAAACGCATCGGCCAGATGATGTGCGGCGCCATGGCCCAGAGCACTTCGCGCTCCATCAGTGATTCGCGCACGAGACGGAATTCGTAATGTTCGAGGTAGCGCAGGCCGCCATGAATGAGCTTTGTGGCACCTGACGACGTGCCGGAGGCGAAGTCGTTCATCTCGGCAAGCGCGACCTTGTAGCCACGCCCCGTGGCGTCGCGGGCGATGCCGCAGCCATTGATGCCGCCGCCGATAACGAAAATGTCGTAGACCTGCTCGCTCACCCGCCCCTCCGCAAAGGTCAGCCATCCCCTGAAGATGGAAAATCGAAACTAATCCATCTAAAGCGAAACAGATACGAATGTCAAACGAACGTTTCTTGACGGAAAGTGCGCCGGTCAGGCCGATCTGCGAGTGGTTTCAACGAGATGGACGTCATGTTCCGCTGCGATGGAGCGCACGGATTCGATACTGCATTCGTCGGTGACGAAGGTGTGGACTTGCGAGAGATGACCAATGCGAACCGGGGCGGTTCGTTCGAACTTGGTGCTGTCGGCAACGAGTATGACGTGCCGGGCATTGGCGATGATGGCCTGTGCCACTTTCACTTCGCGAAAGTCGAAATCCAGGAGCGCGCCGTCGGGATCGATCGCCGAGGCGCCGATGACGGCATAATCCACCTTGAACTGCTTGATGAAATCGACGGCAGCCTCGCCGACGATGCCGCCATCCGAGCCGCGCACGACACCACCGGAAATGACGACCTCGATGGAGGGGAAAATGCGCAACTTGTTGGCAACGTTGATATTATTGGTAATGACCATCAATTCGTGATGGCCAAGAAGCGCTTCGCCGACGGCTTCCGTGGTCGTGCCGATATTGATGAAAAGCGAGCTATTGTTGGGGATCAGGCTCGCCGCTGCACGGCCGATCGCCTGCTTTTCGGGTGCGGCAATAGACCGTCTCGCCTCATATTTCACGTTCTCGGTTCCGCCGGGAAAGATTGCGCCGCCATGCACGCGCGATAGAACGCGGCCGTCGCAGAGATCGTTCAGATCCTTGCGGATGGTTTGCGGCGTGACCGAGAAGCGCAACGCTAGCTCCTCTACGAGTACTCGTCCTTCCGCCTTGGCGATGTCGAGAATCTCGGTCTGACGTCCGGATAGGAACATGGTTTTCGCTCCCTTTCTTTCGTTTTTTCGTCATCATATGGTAAAGTGAAAATTCCGCAATTACTGACGCGCGAATTGTGCGATTTGGGAGGATTTCGTGTTTCATCCGAAGCTATTCGAAAATCGCAATGTCGTGGTCACCGGCGCCGGCCGCGGCATCGGGCTGGAGGTCGCGCGACAGTTTCTCGATTGCGGCGCCCATGTCCTTGTCCATATCGGCCGCGATACCGGGCGCGATTTGCCTGATTTCCTGATGGAGGCAGAGGCCGACCGTCGCGCCTTCCTGATTGCCGGCGATTTCGCAGCCGCCAACGGCACGCGCGATTTCGTCAGCGCTGCCGGGGAGCGCTTCGACCGCATCGACGTGCTGGTCAACAATGCCGGCACCATGGTCGGGCGATTTCCTGCCGGCGAACTGACCGACGAGCAATACGAGCAGATCGTTCATCTCAATCAAACTTCCGTCGTGGAAGTGACGAGAGGGCTGTTGCCGCTGCTGCGGGCAGCCGGGCAGGCCGCGATCGTCAACACTGTTTCGATTTCGGCGCTGACCGGCGGCAGCCCAGGATCGGCGATTTATTCCGCCTCGAAGGCCTTTGTCGCGACCTACTCGAAAGGGTTGGCGCGTGAGCTGGCGCCTGACGGCATCCGGGTGAATTGCGTCTCCCCCGGCACGATAGCGACCGATTTTCATGAGCGTTATTCGTCGAGAGAGAAGCTGGAGCAGACGCGCAAATCGATCCCGCTTCAGCGACTAGGCACCCCCGAAGATTGCGCGCCCGCCTATCTCTTTCTCGCAGCCCCGCTGCTTTCCGGCTACATCACCGGGCAGGTAATTGAGATCAACGGCGGGCAGCTTATCTGCTGATAAAACGGACCTTTTTTGGTTTTCCGCGTCTTTTTTGAATCAGCTTCTGATTTGATAATATTATAAACATTCCCTGGGGATTCTTATTAGAGGCTGTGATATGTCGTCGTCTCTACCGCAGGGCGGTGCAGCGGAACGTGATATTGAGGAAATGACTGACAGGGCGCGAAAGTCGAGCGCCCTGCTGAAAGCACTATCGCATGAGACGCGCCTGGCGATTCTCTTCATGCTGGCCAAGAACGAGAAAACGGTGATGGAGCTCGAGGCTCTTCTTGATCTGCCGCAGGCTGTCGTGTCGCAGCATTTGGCGCGTCTTCGCCTCGATAAGCTCGTCGATACGCGCCGCGAAGGGCGGCTCATCCACTATGCCGTCGCGCGGTCGGAAATCTGCGCCGTGGTCGATTCGCTGCAGAAGGCATTCTGTCAGCGCGAATGTTGAGGTCCGAAGCAGCCTTGCATGTTGCGTTCACCCGGCTGTCGGTCTAACCCTTTCACTTCGGGAGAGCGGGATGATCGACAAGCTGGAATTCTTCATCGCGCTGGCGAATCAGAAGCATTTCGGGCGCGCGGCCGAGGAATGCGGGGTGACGCAGCCGACCTTGTCGGCGGCGATCCGCCAGCTGGAGGACCAGCTCGGCGTGATGCTTGTCAGCCGTGGTTCTCGCTTTCAGGGTCTGACGCCCGAGGGGCAGCGCGTGCTGGAATGGGCGCGCCGCATCGTCGGCGACAGCCGCACGATGCGCGAGGAGATGCGGGCTGCGCGCAAGGGCCTTGCCGGCCACATCCGGATCGCCGCCATTCCGACAGCGCTTGCCATGGTGCAGAAAATCACCACGCCTTTCCAGGAAAGACACCCGGACGTTACCTTCTCCATTTTATCGCGTAATTCGCTGCAGGTTCTGAGCCTTCTCGAAAATCTCGAGATCGATGCCGGCATTACCTATCTGGAAAACGAGCCGCTCGGCCGCGTCACCAGCGTGCCGCTCTATGCCGAGCGCTATCACCTCATCACCGCGGCAGGCAGCCCATTTTCCGAGCGCGAGACGGTGACCTGGAAGGAGGTCGGCGATCTTCGGCTTTGTCTATTGACTGCCGACATGCAGAACCGGCGCATCATCAATCGGCATCTTGCCGAGGCGGGCGCAACGGCCAGGCCGACGCTGGAATCCAATTCGATGATCGTGCTGTTTTCGCATGTGCAGACCGGGCGCTGGGCGAGCATTATGCCGAAGAATATTGCCGATTCCTTCGGTTTTCCGGCGGATATTCATAAGATCCCGATCACGGAGCCTGACGCCGAGCATCTTGTCGGCCTGGTCGCCACCCACCGCGAACCCTTCACGCCGCTCGTCTCCGCCTTGTTGCACGAAGCGAGATTGCTCGCAGAAGAAGACGAGAATCGATAGAAATTTTCTATCGAGCAACGAGACTGCCTTATTGATCCTTTGTCGTCTCCCTGCGAGCTTATCCTTGCGGCGTGCCGATCGCGCGCCAGGAGGAAATGCCGCATAGGTCTTTTCCGAAGATTCGCCTTCGATCTTCGGAGCTATGCGCGGGAGGCTGCTAATGAGTTTGAATCAGGCCGCGGGCGATGTCGCAATCCGCGCCGGAGCCATCATCGATAGCATGAAATCGATGGAAGGGCCGCTTTTGCCGATCCTGCACGGGATCCAGGACGAGTTTGGCTATGTACCGCAGGATGCGCTGCCGCTAATCGCCAAGGCGTTGAACCTCTCGCGCGCTGAAGTGCACGGCGTCATGACCTTTTATCATGACTATCGCGATCATCCCGCCGGCCGGCATGTCCTGAAGCTCTGTCGTGCCGAGGCCTGTCAGTCGATGGGAGGCGATGCGCTTGCCGAGCGTATCAAGCAGCTCCTGGGCATCGATTTCCATCAGACCACGCTCGATGGCAGCGTGACGTTGGAGCCGGTCTATTGTCTCGGGCTTTGCGCCTGCGCGCCGGCTGCGATGCTCGACGGCGAACTCTATGGACGGCTCGACGATGCAAGCGCCGACGACCTCGTGAAGGAGGCGCGCCAATGACGCTCACCATCTATATTCCCCGCGATGCGGCCGCCCTTTCGCTTGGTGCGGAAAAAGTGGCGAAATCGGTCGCGCAGGAAATCGCCAAACGCGGGCTCGATGCGCGCATTGTGCGCAACGGCTCGCGCGGCATGTTCTGGCTTGAGCCCCTGGTCGAAGTCGAGATCGGCGGCAAGCGCATCGGCTATGGGCCGGTGAAGGCCAAGGATGTTCCCGCACTCTTCGACGCCGGGCTCGCCGAAGGCGGCGAGCATCCGCTCTGTCTTGGGGAGGTCGAAAGCCTCCCATTCCTGAAAGAACAGACCCGCCTGACCTTTGCCCGTTGCGGCATTACCGACCCGCTTTCGCTGCAGGATTATGAAGCCCATGGTGGCCTGAAAGGTCTGCGCCGCGCGATCGACATGGCGGCTGGCGACATCGTCAAGGAAGTCACCGATTCCGGCCTGCGCGGCCGTGGCGGCGCGGGCTTCCCGACCGGTATCAAATGGAAGACGGTGCTCGATGCGTCGGGTGACCGCAAATATATCGTCTGCAATGCCGACGAGGGCGATAGCGGCACTTTTGCCGACCGGATGATCATGGAAGGCGATCCCTTCGTGCTGATCGAGGGCATGGCGATCGCTGGGCTGGCGACGGGGGCGACCAAGGGCTTTGTCTATACGCGTTCGGAATATCCGCATGCGATTGCCGCAATGACGGAGGCGGTCGAAATCGCGCGCAAGGCCGGCATTCTTGGTGCATCGGTGCTTGGTTCCGGCAAGGCGTTCGATATGGAAATCCGCACCGGCGCCGGCGCCTATGTCTGTGGCGAAGAAACCGCGCTCCTGAACAGCCTCGAGGGCAAACGCGGCATAGTGCGCGCCAAGCCGCCGCTGCCGGCGCATAAGGGCCTGTTCAACTGTCCCACCGTCATCAACAACGTTATCTCGCTCGCCTCGGTCCCCGTCATCATGGACAAGGGAGCTGCCTTCTATCGGGATTTCGGCATGGGCCGGTCGCGCGGCACGATCCCGCTGCAGATTGCCGGCAACGTCAAGCATGGCGGTCTCTATGAGACAGCCTTCGGCCTTTCGCTCGGCGATATCGTCGACAGGATCGGCGGCGGCACGGCGACGGGGCGGCCGGTCAAGGCGGTGCAGGTGGGTGGGCCGCTTGGGGCCTATTTCCCGCGCGCTCTGTTCGACACACCGTTCGACTATGAAGCCTTTGCGGCCAAGGACGGCCTGATAGGCCATGCCGGCATCGTCGTCTTCGACGATACCGCCGACATGCTGAAGCAGGCGCGCTTCGCCATGGAATTCTGCGCGGTCGAAAGCTGCGGCAAGTGCACGCCCTGCCGCATCGGCTCGACACGTGGCGTCGAGACGGCCGACAAGATCGCACAAGGGATCGAGCCCGAGAAGAACCGGGTGCTGCTTGCCGATCTCTGCAACACGATGAAGTTCGGTTCGCTTTGCGCGCTCGGCGGCTTCACGCCCTATCCCGTCATGAGCGCGATGACCCATTTCCCGGAGGATTTTTCTCCGGCTCCCTTGATTGAAGCGGCGGAGTAAGATCCATGTCCCTCGTTCCAGAAATCGATTACGGCACGCCGGCCTCCACCTCCGAAACCATGGTGACGCTGACCATCGACGGCCACCAGATCACGGTGCCTGAGGGCACCTCGATCATGCGCGCTTCCATGGAAGCCGGCATTCAGGTGCCGAAGCTCTGCGCCACCGACATGGTCGATGCCTTTGGCTCCTGCCGCCTCTGCCTCGTCGAGATCGAAGGCCGCAATGGCACGCCGGCCTCATGCACGACGCCGGTTGCCCCCGGCCTCGTCGTCCACACGCAGACCGGCCGGTTGAAGGATATCCGTCGCGGCGTGATGGAACTCTATATCTCCGACCATCCGCTCGACTGTCTGACCTGCGCCGCCAATGGCGATTGCGAGCTGCAGGACATGGCAGGCGCCGTCGGCCTGCGCGATGTGCGCTATGGCTATGAGGGCGACAATCACGTCAAAGCGCGCAACAACGGCGACATCAATCTGAAATGGATGCCGAAGGACGAGTCCAATCCTTATTTCACCTATGATCCTTCGAAGTGCATCGTCTGTTCGCGTTGCGTGCGCGCCTGCGAGGAAGTGCAGGGTACGTTCGCTCTGACCATCGAGGGCCGCGGCTTCGGCTCACGCGTCTCGCCCGGCATGCATGAGAGTTTCATCGACAGCGAGTGCGTTTCCTGTGGCGCCTGCGTGCAGGCCTGCCCGACGGCGACGCTGACCGAAAAGTCTGTCATATCGATCGGTCAGCCGGAGCATTCGGTCGTCACCACCTGCGCCTATTGCGGCGTCGGCTGTTCCTTCAAGGCGGAAATGCGCGGTGAGGAGCTGGTGCGCATGGTGCCCTGGAAGGAGGGCCAGGCCAATCGCGGTCATTCCTGCGTCAAGGGCCGCTTCGCCTATGGCTATTCGACCCATAAGGACCGCATTCTCAACCCGATGGTCCGCGAGAAGGTGACCGATCCTTGGCGCGAAGTGACCTGGGACGAGGCCTTTGCCCATATCGCCACCGAGTTCAAGCGGCTGCAATATCAGTACGGCCGCGATTCCATCGGCGGTATCACCTCCTCGCGCTGCACCAATGAGGAAACCTATCTGGTGCAGAAGCTGGTGCGTGCAGGCTTCGGCAACAACAATGTCGATACCTGCGCCCGCGTCTGCCATTCTCCGACAGGCTATGGCCTCGGCCAGGCCTTCGGTACTTCGGCCGGCACGCAGAATTTCGACAGCGTCGAGCATACCGATGTCGTCATCGTCATCGGCGCCAATCCGACGGATGGTCACCCGGTCTTCGCCTCGCGCCTGAAAAAGCGGCTGCGCCAGGGCGCCAAGCTCATCGTCATCGATCCGCGCCGCATCGATCTGGTGCGCACGCCGCATGTCGAGGCGAGCTATCACCTGCCGCTGAAGCCCGGCACCAACGTCGCCATGATGACGGCGCTGGCGCACGTGATCGTCACCGAAGGCCTGTTCGACGAGAAATTCATCCGCGAACGCTGCGACTGGTCCGAATTCGAGGACTGGGCAGCTTTCGTTTCCGAGCCACAGCATAGCCCGGAGGAAACCGAAAAATATACCGGCGTTTCTCCGGAACTCGTACGCGAAGCCGCTCGTCTCTTTGCCAAGGGCGGCAACGGCGCGATCTATTACGGCCTCGGCGTTACCGAACACAGCCAGGGTTCAACCACCGTCATGGCGATCGCCAACCTCGCCATGGTGACGGGCAATATCGGCCGTCCGGGCGTCGGCGTGAACCCGCTGCGCGGACAGAACAATGTGCAGGGCTCCTGTGACATGGGCTCCTTCCCGCACGAGCTGCCGGGCTATCGCCACATCTCCGACGATGCGACCCGCGATATCTTCGAAAAGCTCTGGGGCGTGAAGCTCAACAACGAACCGGGTCTGCGCATCCCGAACATGCTGGATGCCGCTGTCGAAGGCACGTTCAAGGGTATCTACATTCAGGGCGAGGATATCCTTCAGTCCGATCCGGATACCAAGCATGTGGCCGCCGGCCTCGCCGCGATGGAATGCGTCGTCGTCCACGACCTCTTTCTGAACGAGACGGCTAACTACGCGCATGTCTTCCTGCCCGGTTCGACCTTCCTCGAAAAGGACGGCACCTTCACCAATGCCGAGCGCCGCATCAATCGCGTGCGCAAGGTCATGACTCCGCGCAACGGCTATGCCGACTGGGAAGTGACGCAGAAGATGGCGCAGGCCATGGGTCTCGGCTGGAACTACACGCATCCCTCCGAAATCATGGACGAAATAGCCGCAACGACGCCGAGCTTCGCGCTCGTTTCCTACGACTATCTCGAGAAGATGGGCTCCGTGCAGTGGCCCTGCAATGAGAAGACCCCGCTCGGTTCGCCGATCATGCATGTCGACGGCTTCGTGCGCGGCAAGGGCAAGTTCATCCGCACCGAATATGTCCCGACCGACGAACGCACTGGTCCGCGTTTCCCGCTGCTGCTGACGACCGGGCGCATTCTCAGCCAGTACAATGTCGGGGCGCAGACGCGGCGCACGGAGAATGTCGTCTGGCACGCCGAGGATCGGCTGGAAATCCATCCGCATGATGCAGAGCAGCGCGGCATCCGCGAGGGCGACTGGATCCGGCTCAGTAGCCGCTCCGGCGACACGACGCTCAGAGCCTTGATCACCGATCGCGTCGCCCCCGGCGTCGTCTACACGACCTTCCATCATCCGGATACGCAGGCGAACGTCATCACCACTGACTACACTGACTGGGCGACGAACTGCCCGGAATACAAGGTAACGGCCGTGCAGGTCTCGCCGTCAAATGGCCCGTCGCAGTGGCAGGTCGACTATGATGAGCAGGCCCGGCAGTCGCGGCGCATTGCCGGGAAGATGGAGGCTGCTGAGTGAGCCGGAGCGTGGGGAAATATACCCCCCTCTGTCGCTTTCGCGACATCTCCCCCACAAGGGGGGAGATTGTTGGGAGTTTGTCGCTTGTCATCAGCAAGACAACAGGCAGCGATTTCAGCAGACTGGATGCTCGCTTGAGGCAAGAGGCTCCTGCGCTTTACCAATCTCCCCCCTTGTGGGGGAGATGTCACGAAGTGACAGAGGGGGGTATTCCGCGCCCCGTCATCCAATGACCAAATTCACCCCCACCACCACCGTCCCCGAAACCGCACGCCGCAACGGCCTGGTGCGGTCCGGCTCTCGCATTGTCCCCGAGGAAGTGCCGATCGCATTTTCCTATGGCGGCACGTCACATGCGGTGATGATGGGCACTCCCGCCGATATCGAGGATTTCGCCGTCGGCTTCAGCCTGACCGAGGGCATCATCATCGATATAAGTGAGATCGCCGCGATCGAGCCGATCGAAGACGAGCAGGGGATCGATGTGCAGATCGCTCTGGTCGACGATGTGGCCGACGCGCTGCGGTTGCGCCGCCGCCATATGGCAGGTCCGGTCGGCTGTGGCCTCTGCGGCATCGAATCGATCGAGCAGGCGGTGCGTAAGGTACCGGATGTCTCGAACGTTGCTTTAAAGCTGACACAAAAGGACGTCGTCCGCGCGGTCGCGCTGCTCAACGATGCGCAGCCGCTGCATCGCGAGACGCATGCTGTGCATGGTGCGGGCTTCTATATCCCGTCCGAAGGGCTGCTTGCCGTGCGCGAGGATGTCGGAAGGCACAATGCGCTCGACAAGCTCTGCGGTGCCGTCATCCGCTCCGGTCATAAGGGCGGGGAAGGGGTGGTCGCCGTCACCAGCCGCCTGTCCGTCGAGATGGTGCAGAAGGCGGCGATATTGGGCAGTTCCGTGCTGGTCGCCATCTCCGCGCCGACGGCGCTCGCCATTCGCACGGCCGAGGAGGCCGGTATGACGCTGGTGGCGCTGGTGCGCGGCGACGATTTCGAGATTTTCACCCATCCGCATCGCATTATCACGGGGAGCATCGCCGATGTCGCCTGAGGAAACGCCGCACGGCAAGACCGAAACCAAGCTCATCTATATGGCGAACCAGATCGCCACCTTCTTCAAAACGCAGCCGGCAAACGAAGCCGCGCAGGGTGTTGCCACCCACATCAACAAATTCTGGGAGCCGCGCATGCGGCGCCAGCTTTTCACCATCATCGATCAAGGAGACAGCGGGCTCAGCCCTTTGGTGCTGGAAGCAGCCTCGCTGATCCACAGGCCCGCGCCGGCCGAGGACGTTAAGTCGGCTTAATAACCAGTACTGGCGATGTATCGGGATGGAGAGAGGAGTCTCCTCCCGCAAAGAGGCTCCCATTCAGGGAAGCGCTCTAGATTTTTGCAGTGAGGAGGAGTTGTTCATGACGGCTGCGGATACGAATATTTCCCGAGGAACGACGACGGCGGGTTTGCTCGATCGTGAACGCATCATTGCCAGGCCCGGCTTCAACCGGTGGCTTGTGCCGCCGGCGGCATTGGCGATCCATCTCTGCATCGGCATGGCCTATGGCTTCAGCGTGTTCTGGCTACCGCTTTCCAAGGCGCTCGGCACTCCGACTCCAGCTCCTGCAGAATGCGCCAGCCTCAATCTTCTGACTGCCCTGTTCACGACAAGCTGCGATTGGCGCGTCAGTGATCTCGGCTGGATCTATACGCTCTTCTTCGTGTTGCTCGGCTCTTCCGCGGCCATATGGGGCGGGTGGCTCGAGAAAGCGGGGCCGCGCAAGGCCGGCGTGGTCGCTGCCTGCTGCTGGTGCGGCGGTATCCTGATTGCGGCGATCGGCGTGATCTTCCATCAGCTCTGGATCATGTGGATAGGCGCCGGCATCATTGGCGGTATCGGGCTTGGGCTCGGCTACATCTCGCCAGTGTCGACGCTGATCAAATGGTTTCCCGACCGGCGCGGCATGGCGACCGGCATGGCCATCATGGGCTTCGGCGGAGGTGCGATGATCGGCGCGCCGCTTGCGAGCTTGCTGATGAACCACTTTCGCATGGATGGCTCCGCCGGTGTCTGGCAGACCTTCATCGTCATGGCAGCGATCTATTTCGTTTTCATGATGGGCGGTGCCTTCGGCTATCGTCTGCCGCCGGCCGGCTGGCGTCCTGAGGGCTGGGCGGCCCCTGCCGCCAAGAGCTCGATGATCACGACAAAGCATGTGCATCTTCGCAATGCCCACAAAACCCCGCAATTCTGGCTGATCTGGGCGGTATTGTGTCTCAACGTCTCGGCCGGTATCGGCGTTATCGGCATGGCCTCCCCGATGCTGCAGGAAATCTTCGGCGGCGCCTTGATCGGCCTGCCGGACCTGAAATTCGCCGATCTCAGCAAGGACCAGATCGCGGCAGTGGCGGCCATCGCTGCCGGCTTTGCCGGGTTGCTGTCGCTCTTCAATATCGGCGGACGCTTCTTCTGGGCATCGCTGTCCGACAAGATCGGTCGCAAGAATACCTACTATTGCTTCTTCGTGATCGGCATCGCGCTCTATGTCCTGGCTCCTTGGGCGGCAGGCATTCATAGCAAGGTGCTGTTCGTGGGCGCGCTTTGCATCATCCTGTCGATGTATGGCGGCGGTTTCGCTACCGTTCCCGCCTATCTCGCCGACATCTTCGGCACGCAATTCGTTGGCGCCATCCATGGGCGGCTGCTGACGGCCTGGGCGACGGCGGGGATCATCGGGCCTGTCGTGGTCAATTACATCCGTGAGGCGCAGAAGGCGGCGGGCGTGGAAGGCGCACAGCTCTACACCTTCACCATGTATATTCTTGCGGTCATGCTGGCTCTGGGCTTGATCGCCAATTCGCTGGTCAAGCCGCTCTCGGACAAATGGTTCATGTCGGATGAAGAGGTCGCGGCACTGCAGGCGAAGACCGCTGCTGCCAATGCGGGTCCCACTGGCTCTTTTGGCATCGGCACGGGCGGTTTCGATGGCAAGGCACTGATCGCCTGGGCGCTCGTCGGCATTCCGCTCCTCTGGGGTGTCTGGGTGACGATCAAAAGCACCTACGCTCTGTTCGGCTAAACGATTCCGGAAAATGACGAAGCCGCCCCGAAAGGCCGGAGCGGCTTCTTAAAAAATCGACCTGCGAAGTTATGCGGCGAGTTCGTCGGTTTCGTTTTCCTTGAACATCTTGGCGAGGTTCAGGAAGCAGATCATTCCGTTCTCTGTGGCGATGATGCCTTCGCAATAGGCGCGATCGAAGGAGGCGGTCACTTCCGGAACCGGCTGTACCTGACTGGAAGCAATCGTCAGTATGTCGGAGACGCGGTCGACCAGCATGCCGATGACCATGCTATGCACTTCGGCGACGACAATGGCGCTGCGCTCGTTGGCGACCGTGCTCTGCATGCCGAGCTTGTAGGCAAGGTCGATGATCGGGATCACCGAGCCGCGCAGGTTCATGACGCCGATGACATCGGCCGGCGCATGCGGGATCGGCGTCGACGGCGCCCAGCCGCGAATTTCGCGGATCGTGGTGGTTTTGACGCAGAATTCCTGATCATGCAGCCGGAAGGCAATGATCTCCAGAGTTTCGCCGCTGAAGCTGGTGGAATTGATCGTGGCCATGAACGCTCTTCCCATTGAACCGTCACGCCCAATTCGACGTGTTATTGGCACGATAGAGCAAGAACATTGCTTAAACCTAAATCTATACAAGCAGTTTCGACTGGATAGTCTTACGCGGTATGATGTCGGGAAAGGGGTAGCCCCGGAAAGGAATGGAGCCCTTTTAAGCAGCTCGTGTCGGGCGATCGAAGATGCGCCGGCCGAAGAGGCTTGCCGCCATTTCCACGAGAACACGGGCGCTCTTGCCGCGATCGTCGAGGAAGGGGTTCAGCTCGACGAGATCAAGCGATGAGACGAGGTTGCTGTCGGAGAGCATTTCCATGATCAGATGCGCTTCGCGATAGGTCGCGCCGCCCGGCACGGTGGTTCCGACACCCGGTGCGATATCCGGATCGAGGAAATCGACATCGAAGCTGACATGCAGCAGGCCATTGGCTTCGCTGACGGTATCGAGCACCTTGCGCATGATGGCGGCGACGCCTTGCTCGTCGAGGGAGCGCATGTCGAAGACGTTGACGCCGTGTTCGCGGATTTCCTCACGTTCACGCGGATCGACGGAGCGGATACCGACCTGGAAGACCTTCGTCGGATCGACCAGCGGCCGCCCGGCCGGCAGAACGCCGTCGATCTCAGCTTCGCCGCAGAAGAATGCAACGGGCATGCCGTGAATATTGCCTGAGGGCGAGGTGGCGGGGGAATTGAAATCGGAGTGAGCGTCGAGCCAGAGCACGAAGAGGGGGCGACCAACTTCCGCCGCGTGGCGGGCCATACCGGAGACGCTGCCCATGGAGAGGCTGTGGTCGCCGCCCAGGATCAGCGGGAAGCCGCCGGACGATGCGACATCATAGACCTTTGCTTCCAGTGCGCGCGTGAAGGCGCCGACAATCTTCAGATTGTGAGCGTGGGGATGGTCCGGAAGGTCCGCTGCTGGAACGGGATGCAGGTCGCCGCTATCCGTGACGCGATGGCCAAGTTCGGTCAGCGTGGTTTCGATGCCGGCGATGCGGAGCGCCGTCGGACCCATGCCGGCGCCGCGGCGACCGGATCCTTCTTCCAGGGGAACGCCGATCAGGGTAACGGGAGTGGATTGCGTATTCATCGGCATTGCTCCGAGGGTTAGAGCGATCCCGGAAAAGCCAGCAGCGGCTTTCCGGAACGGGGTAAAAACAACGGCATGGATCAGATCGAGGCCATGAAGAGCCGACCGATCTGCATTATGTTGGCTTGCATTATCAATTGTCTGGATGACAGCAAAAAGATGGAAAATTGTCCAGAATCAACCGGCTTTCGACAGATTGATCAATCCAATTGCGCAGAATGATAAGCCAGCGGACAATCTTCATGCGAGCTTGCGCTGCGCAACAATGCGCACATCTCCGTTTTCTCTTGCCGCGGCGAGGTGCTCGGCAAACCACTCGACGATAGCCTGTTCTCGCGGAAGAGGTGTTCCTCAATATTCATGCTCGTAGACGACGCCCGCTTCCCCGGCGCCGTCAGATCCCGCCGCGCCGCGCAGCTTCACGCCGCGACCCACATTGAAATTGATGATGGCCTTGGTGTTGTTTGAGGCGCCCTGCTGCAACTCGATATAGGTGCGCTTGTTGATATACTTGCCGGCGCCTACCTGTGCCTGGCCGTTCGCATCCGTCGAGATATCGAGATCATCGACGCCGAGATGGCTGCGCAACCCCTCGAACAGCGATGTGGAGCGTCCGCCGGCGAGCTGGCTGGCGGCATCGGCGAGCTGGGCGATCTGCATGGCGGAAAGTTTCGACATGGATTGACCAAAGATCAGCTGCGCCAGAACCTCGTCCTGCGGCAGAGCCGGAGAAGACGAGAAGCCGATCTGCGGGTCGGTCGCCAGGCCGGTGACATCGACCGTTATGGTGGTGGAGCCTGCCGTCGACGTCGCTTCCATGTTGAGCGCTGGCGTCAGGTCGCCGCCGAAGGTGATCTTGCTGGTATCGGTGAAATCCAGTCGGCGGCTCAAGATGGTCAAACGTCCACGCCGCATAGTGAAGCCGCCGGATACCACCGGTTCTGCTGCCGTGCCGCGAACCGTGATGTTGCCGCCGAGTTCGGCATCGATGCCGCGGCCACGAACGAAGATCTGCGAGGGAGCATCGAGCTGCAGATCGATGCCGAGAGTCGTCGATTTGCTGCGCGGCGCCTCCGGCTTCTGATCCTTGAACTGCGCCTTGACTGCAGCCGGAGCATTCTTGTGCTTGATGTTTATCTCCGACAGCGATGCCGGCAGCTTTTGCGGCACGGTGATGGACGCCTTACTGATCCGGAGATTGCCCGTCAGCACGGGTGCGGTCATCAGCGGTCCCTTGATGCCGAGCGTGCCGTTGACCGTCGCGGTGACGAGGGTCCCGTCGACATAGGTCGCGTTGTTGAACTTCATCTGGATATCGGCAGGGAAACCGCTATCCGGAGCAATGCCGACCGTGCCGCTGCCGGAAATGCTGCCGCCGCTGGTGAGGTTGCCGATCAGCCGCGAGATGACCGCCTGCCTGCCGTCGAGCGTAACGGTCACGGCAAGGCCGTTGAGCGTCAGGTTTCGCCGTACATCGATCAGCTTGGCGCTGTCGGTGGTGATCGAGCCGGTAATGGCGGGTGCCGCCGTCGTGCCGCCGATCTGCATGTCGATCTTCGCCGTACCCGTCATGACCAGGCCCTGGGCGGCCAGCTGGCCCGCAAGTGCGTCGAAAGGCACATTGCCGGAAAACTTCAGCGCCATCGCCTTGTTGCCGGCAATGGCGACGGTGCCGCCGCCATTCAGCGCCAAGCCGCTCTGGCCCGTCAGGTTGGTGTTGATGGTGACGACATTGTCGACGAATTTTCCGTCGGCCTTGATGCCGAGTGCGGCGAGGCCGGCGGATTTCGTCTGGCTCGTCGCCGCTCCCGACCAGTTGGTCTGGAAGATGACGGCGGGCGAGGCGGCCTTGCCGGTGACCGCCACCGTGCCCGAAATCACGCCCTCCGCCGCAAGCGTTGGCGCAAAGACATTGGCAAGGCTCGCCGGCAGGTTGGCGATTTTTGCATTGATGTTCAGGGCCTGCCCGGCTGTGCCATCAACAATCACCGAACCGCCACCGGTCTGAAGGGTCAGGCCGTTCAGCGAGGCGATGCCATCCTTGATGACGATCTTTGTTGGCGATGCGAGCTTCACCGGTATCGTGCGCGGTGCGCCGGCGAAGGAATCGAGGTTGACCGTCGTCTGGCCGCCGGCTGTCTCGACACTGCCGCGTGTCGTCAGCGGCGCGTTGTCATAGGCCGATTTCAGATCGAAATCCGTGCGGCTGCCCTGCTGAGTGAAGGTCAGATTGAGATCGGCGATGCGGTTGGCGCCCGAGGCGATCGTATCGGCGCGGATACTGCCGTTTGCGGAGAAGGCCTTGAGATCGTCGACGGCAAGCGCCACGGCCGGCTTGCTGATGACGAGATCGTCGCGGCGGATACCATTGCCATTGGCGTTGACCTTCAGGCCGGTCTTGCCGTTGGCGCTGGTGATATCGAGTGAGCCCTTGAGGTCGCCTTCTGCCTTCTGCCCGGCAAGTGCGGCAAGCAGGCCGAGATCCGGCAAGTCGAAGGTCAGTGCACCCGTCGGCTCGAAGCTCGGCGACAAATCCAGCTTGCCCTGCAGCTTGTTGGTTCCGATTTCGGCTGCCAGCGATGGGATGCTGGTGTGGCCATCCTTGGAAACGGCGTCGGCAGTGATGCGGATCGGCTTGCCGTCGATTGCGCCGCTTGCTTGAACCTTTGCTTGTGGCGCCTTGGGATCGGCGGTACCGGTCACGCCAATATCAAGCGTATCGAGCAGCCGTCCCGCCAATTTGACATTGACGGCCTTGACGGTCGCGTCGATATCAAGCGCAGAGAGCGGACCCTTGGCCTTGAGACCGATATCGGCCTGTCCCTGCGCATTCGGGACGAGCTTGGAAAGGTCGAGCACCTTGCCGGATAGATCCGATGTCAGCGATTGGTCGTTGAGCGCGACATTGCCGTTGATCTCGGCGACATTGGATTTCACCGCAAGATTGGAGAGCGTCATCTTGGTCGGCACAGTGCCGGCGACCTGGCCTTCCAGGGAGATCGTGCCCTCGAACTTGTTCGATACGCCGTCGGGCAGCACGCCTGGCAGGGCAAAGAGCTTGAAATTGCCCGTCAGCGCCTTTGACGACAGCGTATATTTGCCGTTGACGGTGCCGCCGATGCTGGCGCTTTCCAATGTCGTATTGTTGAAGCCGATCGTATCGGGCGAGAGCTGCAGCGGCGCAGTCAGGGCAATCGGCGCGCGGATGAGGCGGTTGAGGTCGGGGCTTACGAAAGCCGTCTGGCCGACAACCAGACGAAGCTGCAGCGGGCCGGACATAGCGGTGAGATTGAAGGCATCGCTTCGGGCGCTGAGATTGATCTGTCCGATATTGCCTTGCGGGGCGCTGGCGCTGTCGAGAGCAGCTTTCGCATCGATTTTCACCGATTGCGCCGCACCCGTCAGCGCGATGTCGACCCGCGAGATCAGGGCGCGGGCCTCGCCATTTTCCATGGGCCACCGGAAATCGACGGGGCCGGAGGTGCCGATCAGATTGGCATTGAGGCTGTTGTTGCCTGCGGGATCGAGCGTACCCGATGCGGCAAGCACGGCGCTGCCGGTGGCGAGATTGCCGGTCTGGATATCGATCTTGCCCTTGCCGTCAAAGGCCGCGGAAAGATCGATTGTCGTCTGGCCGGCAAAGAGCGCCCGCATGGTCGGCGGCAGGAGTGAATCGACATCGCCGCCGCCCTTGACGTCGATGTGGTGCAGGCCGTCGGCCGAGAGGCTGTGGTGGCCGGTGATGGCGACCGTCGGCTTACCGTCGAGTGCCGCCTGCAGCTTGCCAGCCCAGTTGGAGAGGGGGCCGTCGCCGGACAGATCGATATTGACCGCCGGGCCGCCCGGCAGGTGCAGCAGCCCGGCCAGCATGCCGTCGCGCGGCTCGGAAATCTGCGTCTTCAGCTTCAGCTGATTGTCGGCCGGAGCAAAGGCGATATCGGCGGAAAGCTTGGCATCGGGCACATCGTGCCTGAAGGCATTGAGTGTCAGACCCATGCTGCTGCTGTTGGCCTTGACGCTGCCGTTGGCGGCCAGAACGAAATCCTGTCCGGCAACGGCCTGTCCGACGCGAAGATCAGGCAGGGCGATGGCGCCGATATCGACGGCAATGGGCAGGGAGAAGCCGCTGCCGCCCGTCGACTGCGTTGCTGGCGCGGGTGCGACCGTCGATACCGGCAGCCGTTCGAAATCGACGACATCGGCTGCGACGCGATCGGCATGGAAGGTGCCAGTCAGCAAGGACAGCGGAGACCAGTCGATGGCAAGGCTCTGCACCTTGGCATAGGGGCCTTTCGTGTCGGACACAGTGATCGAGCCGACCCTCAGATTGCCGTTCAACAGTCCCGATGGCGCGGCGATCGCGATGGTGCGATCCGGCGTCGAGGCGATCTTTGCCACCTGATCGACGGCGTAGCCGGTTGCGGAGGGTACCAGGCCGACGACGAGCACAGCCGCGATCACGAGCAAGAGGATTGCCACGACCGCATAGGCGATCCAGCGCACCAGTTTCCCGAGGATTCGAATCAATATGCTCATGAAAGCGACAGTAACCTCAACTTTGTAACCGTGTGCTGAAAGGCCCGCGACAACTATACAGTCTGTCAGAAGGCCTGGCCGATACCGGCATAGATGCCATAAGATGTGCCATTGTCATATTTCTTCAACGGCACGGCAACATCGAGCCTGATCGGGCCGAAGGGCGTAGCGTAGCGCAAGCCCACGCCGGCACCAATGCGCAGGTCGGACCCGTCGGGCAAGACACTGTCGGTGACGCTGCCCATATCGACGAAGGGTACGACACCGATCGTATCGGTGATCTTCACCCGCGCTTCGAAGGAGGCGGTCACGTAGGAGCGCCCGCCGGTTTCGTCACCGTGCGAGTTATAGGGCGAGATTTCCTGATAGCTGTAACCGCGCACCGAGCCGCCGCCACCGGCATAGAAACGCCGGGTGGCAGGAATGTCCTCAATGCTGTTCGCACCCAGCAGCGAGCCCGCAGCCAGCTTGCCGGCGAAGACCACGTTGTTGTTGGCGCCTATGCCCTTGTAACCGGTTATCGAGCCCTCGAAGGAGCTGAAAACCGTGCCGCCCATTGCCTCATAGCTCGGCTTGGCGCTGATGGAGGCACGAAAGCCTTCCGTCGGGTCCAACTTGTTGTCACGCGTGTCCCGGACGTATTCGAGCGGGATCGCCACCGTCAGGTAATTATGTTTTCCGAAAGCATCGGTAGTATCGGATTCATAGGACACCTCGCCGCCGGCGGATACCGTATCCTGATCGTTGATTTCATAGGCAAGACCGCCGCTCGCCGTGACGGTATTGGCGTCATAGGCGTCCGGATGCAGGCTTTGCATCTTGAGGCCGGCCGTGAAGGTTGCCGAAGGGTAGAAGGTAGCCGGCCTGACATAGGTGATGCCGGCGGTGTAGTCGAGTTGACCGACATCCGTGGTCTCGCCGATGCGCGATACCGACCCTTCGATGCGCAGCGAATCCGCGCGTCCGGTCAGATTGCGGTGCCCCCAATAGCCCTGAAGGCCGAAGCCGTCGATGGTGGAATATTGTGCGCCGACACCGAAGAAGCGCTGCTTGCCTTCCGACACCTCGATGGTCGTCGGGATGCTGCCATCCGGCGCCAGCTTATCGGCTTCGCGGATGGTGACGCTGGAAAAGACGCCGAGCTTTCTCAGGCGATCCGACGCCTTCTTCAGCTCGTCGGGCGAGTAGGGCTTGCCTTCGTTGATGCGGGCATAGCGCTTGATGAAATCCGGATCGACCGACTTCTGGCCGGTGACGCCGACATTGCCGAAAGGAGCGACGGGGCCGCTTTCGACCTTCAGCGATACGTCGACGGTATTGGTCGAGTGATCGGCGACGACATCGCGCTTGTCGAGCTTGGCGAGCGGGTGACCCTCGTTCTTGAAGTCGGCGACCATCTTGTCGCCCGCCTTCAGAATGGTCAGCGAGCCGGCATCGCCGCCGCGCACGAGGCCATAATTGGCCGGATCCAGCCTGGCGGCGTCGCCGAGCAGGTTGATCTTCCCAAGTTTGAAGACCGGGCCGGGATCGACGCTGATCGTGACGATAACGGGCTTGGCGCGGCTGAAGGTCGGTGTCGGCGGCAAGGCATCGAGGGCGGTGCCGTTGATGGTGATGGTGACCACGCCGCCATAACGGGCCTTCTCGTAAAGTGTGGCTATCAGGCGATCACGATCGTCACGCGCCTTCACGACGACGCCGAGGTCGCCGGAGACCGGCTTGTCCTTGTCGGAAATCAGCATCGAGCTGTCGTTCAACGCTTCCTTCAGATCCTTGTCGAGATTGTCGGCCTGGAAATCGACCGTGTAGCGGACGGGATCGGACACCTGATCCGCCGTTTCGTCTTCGCCCCAGAGCTTGATGCCGAAGAGCTTGAATGCAAAGGCATTTTGGGCGCACACTGGACCGAGCGCCAGCACTGCCGCAACCGCTGCCACGGTTCCTGCCTGCCGATACGCAATACTCTTTTTCGGTTCAGTTCTTTTATGCATACGCCGCTTTACGGTTACATGAGAACTTACTCAGTTTGACGTTTCCCGGGAGTTAACGCGCGGCCACCATAGAGGCAAAAGTCCCTCAGGTGTACCGTTTTGGAGTCAAAAACGGGGAAAAGATAACCTCTTGCGGGTGAAAAGCCCGCATTTCAAGGCGGGATTCCACATATCCGGGCCGGTTGAAGAATGGCACATCGGAGTTGTCCTTGCGGGCGCCGGTCTGGCTGCTGTGCGGACGTCGAACCCTCTGTCGCCCGAATAAAAAAATCCCGGGCTGTAGCCCGGGACCTTCGAAATGCGATGAAAAATCGATCAATAGCCGCCGTAGCCGCCGCCATAACCACCGCGATAGCCGCCGCGCGGGCAATCGTCGATGTAGCGACGACCGTAGCGATCACGATAGTAGCACTGGCCGGGCTGTTCCCGGACGCTGCCGATGACTGCACCGGAAAGGCCGCCAATTGCGGCACCAACAGCTGCGCCGCGAACGTTACCGGTCACGGCTCCGCCGATGATCGCGCCGCCTGCCGCGCCGATGCCTGCGCCCTGTTCGGTCGGCGTGCAGCTTGCGATAGACAAGCCGACCAATGCGAGCATAAGAACTTTCTTCATTTATTCTCTCCAACGTTAGTTAAGCCGAACCTCGGCCAACGTCGTCCCCATTCTTCAGCTCCACCACGATGGGCTGTCTTTACAGTCCTGCAACAACAGAAAATATCGTGCAAAATATGATTGTCTATTGGTACGTCGTAGTTTTTTTCATGCTGAACAAAGGCGGTCTCGCGTCTGGAGAGTAAAACCGTCCGCAAAGAGCAGAAAATCCGCTCCCTCTCTAAAGTAGAGGTTGATTGGATTGCGAAAAAGTCAAATGATGCTCCTTGCCTCTGGAGGAGAGGCGAGGAGGAAAATATGGCAAAGGTGACTTTGACGGTGAACGGCCGTTCGGTCAGCGGCGAGTGCGAGGATCGCACGCTGCTTGTCCATTTCATCAGGGAAAAACTCGGCCTGACCGGAACCCATGTCGGCTGCGATACCAGCCAGTGCGGTGCCTGTGTCATCCATATGGATGGCAAGTCGGTGAAGAGCTGTTCGATCCTGGCCGTTCAGGCTTCCGGCTCCAAGATCACAACCATCGAGGGTCTCGCCGCCAATGGCGAGCTGCATCCGGTTCAGGCCGCCTTCAAGGAGCATCATGGCCTGCAATGCGGCTTCTGCACGCCGGGCATGGTGATGGCATCGGTCGACATGATCAACCGCCATGGCGGCAAGCTGGACGAGAAGACGGTGCGCAGCGAGCTCGAAGGCAATATCTGTCGATGCACCGGCTATCACAACATCGTCAAGGCGGTGCTTTCAGCCAATGCCGCAATGAACGCCGCCCAGCAGGCGGCTGAATAAATTCCACCGAGATCGTCTGGCTAAACGCCTGGACTGTGATCTTGGCGGATTGCCGGGCCCGGAACCCCAATGGAGGATGTGATGGGCGTTGAAGGCATTGGTGCGCGCGTGGCGCGCAAGGAAGACAAGCGATTTCTGACGGGCAAGGGGCGCTACACCGACGACATGGTGACGCCGGGAATGAAATACGCCTATTTCGTTCGCAGCCCGCATGCACATGCGAAGATCAAGAGCATCGATGCGTCGGCGGCTCTTTCCATGCCAGGCGTGATCGGGGTACTTGATGGCAAGCAATTGCTTGATGATGGCATCGGCAATCTGATCTGCGGCTGGATGATCCATTCCCGCGACGGCTCGCCGATGAAGATGGGCGCCTGGCGGCCGCTGGCGGTCGATACCGTCCGCTATGTCGGTGATGCCGTCGCGATCGTCGTTGCCGACAGTCTTGGCGAGGCACGCGATGCGGCTGAAGCCGTAGCGGTCGATTATGAGGAGCTGCCTGCCGTCGTCGAGGCGGTTGACGCGCTGAAAGCCGGCGCACCGCAGATCCATCCGGAGGCGGCAAACAACCTGATTTTCGACTGGGAGCTTGGCGACGCGGCAGCGACCGACAAGGCAATCGCCGAGGCAGCCCATGTCACGGAAATCGAGATCTACAACAACAGGCTTTCGCCGAATGCCATGGAGCCGCGCGCCACGCTCGGTATCTACGATGCGGCCGAGGACCATTATACCTGCTACACCACAAGCCAGAACCCGCATGTGGCCCGGCTCGTCATGAGCGCCTTCTATAATGTCGCGCCGGAAAACAAGCTGCGCGTCATCGCGCCGGATGTCGGGGGCGGCTTCGGCTCGAAGATCTATATCTATCCGGAAGAGATCGTCTGTCTCTGGGCGTCGAAGAAGACCGGCGTGCCTGTGAAATGGACAGCCGATCGCACGGAAGCCTTCCTCACCGATGCGCATGGCCGCGACCATGTTTCCAAGGTCAAGATGGCCTTCGATGCGCAAAATCGCATGACGGCCCTGAAGGTCGACACGATCGCCAATCTCGGCGCCTATATGTCGCTCTTTTCCTCGGCGGTGCCGACCTATCTCTATGCGACGCTGCTGTCGGGGCAATATGCCATTTCGGCGATCCACGCCAATGTCCGCACGGTTTATACCAATACCGTGCCCGTCGATGCCTATCGCGGGGCAGGGCGGCCGGAGGCGACCTATCTGCTGGAGCGCACGGTGGAAACGGCGGCGCGCGAACTCGGCGTCTCGCCGGCGGAACTCCGGCGGATCAACTTCATACGCTCGTTCCCCTACCAGACGCCCGTGATCATGAATTATGACGCCGGCGATTACGAGGCTTCGCTCAACGCCGCCATGCAGCAGGCTGATTGGGCCGGCTTTCCGGCCCGCAAGGCGGAAGCCGCCCGTCGCGGCATGAAGCGCGGCATCGGCATGAGCTGCTACATCGAAGCTTGCGGCATCGCGCCCTCGCAGGCGGTGGGATCGCTCGGGGCAGGCGTCGGCCTCTGGGAATCGGCCGAGGTGCGGGTCAATGCGGTCGGAACCATCGAGGTGCTCACCGGATCGCACAGTCACGGTCAGGGGCATGAGACGACGTTCGCGCAATTGGTCGCCGATCGCCTCGGTGTGCCGATCGACAGCGTCTCCATCGTCCATGGCGATACCGACAAGGTGCAGATGGGCATGGGAACCTATGGTTCCCGCTCGGGCGCCGTCGGCATGTCCGCCGTCGTCAAGGCGCTCGACAAGGTGGAGGCGAAGGCAAAGAAGATCGCCGCTCACCTGATGGAGGCCGACGAAAGCGATATCGTCATCGAGAACGGCGAGTTGAAGGTCGCGGGCACCGACAAGACGCTGCCCTGGTTCCAGGTGGCCCTCGCCTCCTATACCGCGCACAATCTGCCCGCCGGCATGGAGCCGGGCCTCAAGGAAACCGCCTTTTACGATCCGGCGAACTTCACCTTCCCGGCAGGCTGCTACATCTGCGAGGTCGAGGTGGACCCGGAAACCGGCAAGACGGAGATCGTGCAGTTCGTCGCGGCCGACGACTTCGGCAATATCATCAATCCGATGATCGTCGAGGGACAGGTGCATGGCGGCATCGCGCAGGGCATCGGCCAGGCGCTGCTCGAGGGCGTGCATTATGACGAGAGCGGCCAGCTGCTGACCGCGAGCTTCATGGACTACACCATGCCGCGCGCCGATGATCTGCCGTCCTTCCAGCTTTCGCATCAGAACACGCCGTGTCCGAACAATCCCCTAGGGATCAAGGGATGCGGCGAGGCGGGCGCCATCGGCTCGCCGCCGGCGCTGATCAACGCCATTACCGATGCCATCGGTAACAACAGGCTGAACATGCCGGCGACCCCGCTCAAGGTGTGGGAAGCGGCGCGGGCCACGGCCTGAAACGAGAGGAGGATAGGACTATGTATGCAACGAATTACCATCGCGCCTCCTCGGTCGACGAAGCCGTCAAGCTTCTGTCCAACACCGATGAAGGTAAATATGTCTCCGGCGGTATGACGCTGATCGCCACCATGAAACAGCGTCTGGCATCGCCGAGCGATCTCGTCGATCTCAGGCATATCCCTTCGATCAAGGGGATCCGCGTCGATGGCCGCAGGGTCACGATCGGAGCGGCGACCACCCATGCGGAGGTTGCCTCCTCGGCCGCCATCCGCGCGGTCTGTCCGGCGCTCTGCGACCTTGCCGGCATGATCGGCGATCCTCATGTCCGGCATATGGGGACGATCGGCGGCTCCATCGCCAACAATGATCCGGCGGCGGATTACCCCTCGGCGATGTTGGCGCTGAACGCCACCATCGTCACCGACCGGCGCCAAATCGCGGCCGACGACTTCTTCCAGGGTCTGTTCGAGACGGCGCTGGAAGGGGCGGAGCTCATTACCTCCATCGCTTTCGACGCGCCGGAGCGGGCAGGCTATGCCAAGTTCCCCAACCCCGCCTCACGCTATGCGATGACGGGGGTCTTCGTCGCCAAGGGGGCAGGTGGGGTGCGCGTTGCCGTCACCGGTGCCGGTGCGGACGGCGTGTTCCGCCATGCCGAACTGGAGCAGGCGCTTGCGGCGAACTGGCTGCCGGATGCGGTTACGGGCGTAACGGTCGATCCGTCATCGTTGCTTTCCGACCTGCATGCAACGGCGGAATATCGCGCCAACCTGGTTAAGGTCATGGCAAAGCGCGCCGTGGCTGCCGCGTAGATTCACCATGAACAAGCCCGGAGCGGCGGAGTTTACCCTCCGCTCCGGAGAGAGTGTTTCCAGCATGGTTTCGATTGTCAAATTGATGTGATTGGCTATTCTTGTCTGGAATTGTTCAAAATTAGGGGCCATTTGCCGCAGCGGGCGCGAAAGCAATGCGGAGGGGTTGACGTGTGATCCGGCATTCTCGAAAACGATCGCACGGTACTGGAGCATATGATGGATTTCGAAGCATTTTTTAAGGGCGAGCTGGAAGGTCTTCACAATGAAGGCCGTTACCGGATCTTCGCAGATCTGGAACGCCGCAGTGGCAATTTCCCCCGCGCTATCAGGCATACCCCGAACGGCCCGCAGGAAGTGACCGTCTGGTGCTCCAACGACTATCTCGGCATGGGCCAGCATCCGAAAGTGATCGAGGCGATGAAGCAAGCGATCGATCACTGTGGCGCGGGTGCGGGAGGCACCCGGAATATTTCTGGCACCAACCACTACCATGTCCTGCTCGAGCAGGAGCTTGCCGATCTCCACGGCAAGGAATCCGCGCTGATCTTCACCTCGGGCTACATCTCCAATTGGGCGACGCTCGGTACGCTCGGCGCGCGCATTCCCGGCCTCATCATCTTCTCGGATGCGCTCAACCATGCATCGATGATCGAAGGCATTCGCTATGCGAAGTGCGAGAAGGTCATCTGGAAGCACAACGACCTGCACGATCTCGAAGCCAAGCTGAAGGCTGCCGATCCGAAGGCGCCGAAGTTGATCGCCTTCGAGAGCGTCTATTCCATGGATGGCGATATCGCTCCCATCAAGGAGATCTGCGATCTCGCTGACAAGTATGGCGCGATGACCTATCTCGACGAAGTGCATGCCGTCGGCATGTACGGTCCGCGCGGTGGCGGCATTGCTGAGCGCGAGGGATTGATGGATCGCCTGACCGTCATCGAAGGCACGCTTGGCAAGGCCTTCGGCGTCATGGGTGGCTATATTGCCGCTTCGACCGCGCTCTGTGATTTCATCCGCTCGTTTGCGTCAGGCTTCATCTTCACGACGTCGCTGCCGCCGGCTCTGGCCGCCGGTGCCGTCGCCTCGATCCAGCACCTCAAGGTCAGCCAGTTCGAACGCATGCGTCATCAGGATCGCGTGCGTAAGCTGCGTGCGCAGCTGGATGCGGCCGGCATTCCGCACATGCCGAACCCGAGCCATGTGGTGCCGGTCATGGTCGGTGATGCGGCCAAGTGCAAGTGGATTTCCGATCTACTGCTCGATGCCGGCGTCTATGTGCAGCCGATCAATTATCCCACCGTGCCGAAGAAGACCGAGCGCCTGCGCATCACGCCGACGCCGCTGCATTCGGATGGTGATATCGAGCAGCTGGTCGGTGCGCTGCACGCGCTTTGGTCTCGCTGTGCGCTCGCAAGGGCCGTTGCGTAAGGAACGGCTTCCGCGTTCGGCCAGGCCATTATGGCCTTATGCCAAGAATCGAACAGCTGCTGAGTCAGACCTACTGCCAAGCCGCTCAATATTGTAAGTTTCTACTTACGTTTTACGCTGCTTTCTCTCGCTGGGCGACGAGCACTGCGGCGCGGCTGCGCGCCTCGGCGTCGGCGGCAAAGACGGCATCCATGGTGTCGGCGCTGCCGGTTGCGATCATCTCGTCCATGACGGCTTCGGCGATATCGGCCATTTCGAGGAAGCCGATGCGGCCATCCACGAAGGCGTGGAAGGCGATTTCCTCGGCCGCATTCATGATCGCGCCCTGAAGGCCGCCGCGTTCCAGCGCGGTGCGGGCAAGGCGCAGTGCCGGGAAGCGAACCTCGTCCGGCGCCTCGAAATCGAGCCGGGCGAGCTTGGCGAAATCCAGCCGGTCGACGCTGAGCTTCGTGCGGGCGGGGTAGGTCAGCGCATAGCCGATGGCGGTACGCATGTCGGGACAGCCGAGCTGCGCCAGAATGGAGCCATCCGTGTAACCGACCATGGAATGAATGACGGATTGCGGGTGGACCACGACTTCGATCTGATCGGGGCGCACGTTGAACAGGTGCTTGGCCTCGATCATCTCCAGCGCCTTGTTGAACATGGAGGCGCTGCCGATCGAGATCTTGAAGCCCATCGACCAGTTGGGATGGGCGCGCGCGATCGCCGGCGTGACATTGGCCATCTGCTCCCGCGTCCAGGTGCGGAAGGGGCCGCCGGATGCGGTCAGGATAATGCGTTCGACCGCATGCTGCTGGTCGTCTTCCAATGCCTGGAAAATGGCGCTGTGTTCACTGTCGACGGGGATCAGCCGGCCGCCGCCCTCAGTAACGGCGCGCACGAAGAGATCGCCGGCGGAGACGAGGCATTCCTTGTTGGCAAGCGCGATATCGGCGCCACGGCGGGCGGCTGCCAGCGTCGGCGCAAGACCGGCGGTGCCAACGATCGCCGCCATCGCCCAGTCCGAAGGCATGGAAGCGGCTTCGATCAAGGCATTCTTGCCGGCGCCGACGGCAATGCCGGTGCCTGCAAGCGCATCCTTCAAATCCTGATAGCGCTCTTCCTTGGCCGTCACCGCAAAAGCGGCGCCGCAGGCCTTGGCCTGCTCGGCCAAAAGCTCGATATTGTCATGCCCGGTGATGGCGGCGATATCGAAGGCGTCTCGTCCGCCAAGCTGGGCGATGACGTCGAGCGTATTCTGGCCGATGGAGCCGGTCGAACCCAATATCGTCAGGCGCCGGCGCGCCTTGCTGGCGGTGTTCATTCAGGTATCCGCATTTGCTGCTGCTTCCCATGGCTCTACAGGGGATTGCCGGGAGCGGCAAGTCCGGAGCCATGCAACCGCACCGCTGGCGGCGCACGCGAAAAGCGAGCGTGCAATTAGTCATATTTTTTTCAATCTCCATTGAACCAAATGCAAACTGCTGCGTTTCCCGACCACCTGAGTGCGGAGGGTGACGAATGGTTTTCAAGGCGGCAACGTTTCACGGCATGGAGCTCTATCTGGAAAACGAGCAGGCCAGGCGCTCGGCGCTGGAATCCGCGGTTGCCAATGCGCTCGCCGTTGCCGGCGGAATCGATGCTTCCGATGTCACCGTGATCGCGGCAGGCCAAGAAATCCGCCTGCACGGTTCGGTCGCGACCTATCAGGAGGTGAAGCGGGCAACCGCGGTCGCCGAGTCCATTCCCGGTGTGCGGTTGGTGAGGAACAGGATTGCGGTGGGGTGAGCACAAGCTTCAGCCCTCGTTCCTGCTGCGTTCGACAGGGGTCAACCTGCATTTCCATCTTTGGGGAGACGCATGAAAAAGCTCCTGATCGCGGCAGCCTTCGCCAGCCTCTTTTCGGCCGCAACAATCGCATCCGCGCAAGATCATCCCACGACATTTCGCGAAATAGCCTCGCACCCGGCCGCAAGCGCCGCCTTCAAGGCAATGGCACAAGGGCATCGGCTACCGGATTGGATCCACGGCAAGACGGTTGAGTCCCGGGGTCACGAGGTCATGTTCGGCGGAGACAAGGTCTATGTCATGAGCGCCTGCAAGCAGCACGACTGCGGCTCGGAACAGATCGCCGTGATGTACGATCCCGGCAAGAAGGTTATGTACGGTTTGCTGCTGGTCGCCAATTCCGAGACCAGGGCCGAAAGGCTGACATGGATGAACCTCGGCGGCGGCATTGAATCGGTCGATGGGAGGGCGATTTTATATGCGGCGCTGACGGGCAGCTTGGGGAACCATCCAGATGCGTTTGATTACAAGTGAGTTGGCAGATAGATCGAGAAATGTCTGCTAGTCGCCATTCGGTTTGGTGCCGACTATTAACGATATTGATCCTTTAGCTACCTTCGAGTCTGTTGTGCCAGCGGTTAAGATGCCAAGGCTTTTGAATACATCGAATAGTGGATTTGCGCCTGGGGGAGGTGTGGCTGCATCTTCACTGTTAATGAAGAGTAAAACTCCGACTGGGCTAGGGGTAAATAAAGCCAAATCAGGTTGATTGGAAGCTCCTGGGTTCCAGCCCGCCTCCCGAAACATGCGGATAAATTCGATGGCATATGTTTCCGCTTCCGCGTCGCCCATTGGAGATGTTACTAGTATCTGCTGACCTTGGAAGGGTTTGAGCGTGTCGATGATAACCTTAGCTTGCTCTGCCCGAAGGTGGCGAGGAGCTACCTTGTTCTCAAGCTTCAATCGAGCTGCCCTCTCTCGCTCAAGATCCGATTGAAGCACCAAATTCGATTTCCGGACGATCTCGGCGTTTTCGTTAGCCTTGGCTGTTTCACTTTCATTGTAGGATATACGCTCGTCAGCGAATTTTTCCTTTATTGCGCCAAACTTAAATACGCCGAATGTGCCCAAGCATACAAAAATCGCTCCTACCAAAAGCGAAAGATTTGAAGCGTCAAACCAGAAATTAGCGGTCGCAAGAGAGACGTTAAACATCGATTTCTTCTCTAATTTTTGTTCGCTCAAGTCCATGATTACTTTGCGTTCAATTGTATTGATAGCGTAGAGAATTTGAAGCTAAGACATTCGCTCTGCAAATTCCATATCCAAGTACATAATTATCAATATACTGGCCTGCTTTTGGAATTGATAAGTCGATCTTTTTTCAAGGTCTTGCAAAGCTGAAGGATATTCAGCTCGCCGTCAGTCACTCGCCCACGCTAGGACGCTGGAATCGTGGATAAGGGAAAATGGTGATCTCGACGCGATTCGAACGCGTGACCCTCAGATTAGGAATCTGATGCTCTATCCTGCTGAGCTACGAGACCACTTGGCATGATCCATACAAAAGCAAAGGCTCGAAGCCAAGCCCTTTTGCGTCGTGGAGACAATCTGTCTTGAGCGTGTGCCCCGCGCGGCTTTGAAGGCTGCGCGGGACATCATTGAGAAGTCTCAGGCGTTGAGGCGCTGTTCGGCGAGGCGCACCCAATAGGAGATGCCGTGGGCGATGGCTTCGTCGTTGAAGTCGTAGGCCGGGTTGTGCAGGCCGGCGCTGTCGCCGTTGCCGACGAAGATGAAGGCGCCGGGGCGGGCTAGCAGCATGTAGGAGAAATCCTCGCCGCCCATCATCGGGTCGATATTCGGGATGACATTGCCTGCGCCGGCGATCTCCTCCGCGACAGCGATCGCGTGGTCGGTCTCGTCGGCATGATTGAAGGTGACCGGGTAGTTTCGGTGGAATTCGATCTCGACTTCCGCGCCGTGGCTCGTCGCGATGCCTGTCACAATCTGTTTGAAGCGCTGCTCGGCAAGGTCGCGTATTTCGGGGTCAAGCGTGCGCACCGTGCCGCCGAAGCTTGCATCGTTCGGGATGACGTTATGCGCGTTGCCGCCGTTGAACTTGGTGACGGAAACCACCACCGATTTCAGCGGGTTAGCGCTGCGCGAGGCGATGAGCTGCAGGTTGGAGACGATCTGCGCGCCGATGGCGATCGGGTCGATCGTCTTGTGCGGCATGGCGGCATGGCCGCCGACACCCTTGATGGAGACGGTGAATTCATCCGTCGCCGCCATGATCGCGCCCTTGCGGATGGCGAAGTGGCCGACCGGCAGGCCCGGCATGTTGTGCATGCCATAGACCTCGGCGATCTGGAAGCGCTCCATCATGCCGTCCTTGACCATGGCGTCGCCGCCGGCGCCGCCTTCTTCTGCCGGCTGGAAGATGACGGCTATGTTGCCGTTGAAATTGCGGTTTTCGGCGAGGTATTTCGCAGCACCCAGCAGCATGGCGGTGTGCCCGTCATGGCCGCAGGCATGCATCTTCCCGGCAGTCCGGGATGCATAAGGCTTGCCGGTGATTTCTGTCAGCGGCAGGGCGTCCATGTCGGCACGCAGGCCGACCGTGCGGCCCTCTCCCTTGCCGCGGATCAGGCCGACGACGCCGGTGCGGCCAATGCCGGTCACGACTTCGTCGACGCCGAAGGCGCGCAGCTTCTCGGCCACGAAGGCGGCCGTATTCTCAACGGCATAGAGGAGTTCGGGATGCGCATGGATATGGCGGCGCCACTCGGTCACTTCGCCCTGGAGTTCTGCGGCTCTGTTCAAGATCGGCATATGCTGATTTTCCTGCTGCTCAATATCGATTCTGGTTCAACCTGCGGGTCCTTGGCGCAGCCTTGGCCAGCTTATCGCGGCCCTTGCGGCGTGCCATCGGGAAATAAAGTCGTCAATCGCCTTTGCCTTCTCCTAGCCATATAGGTTAAATAGACGAAGCTTTCGAGAAAATTCCGGACTTCTGAAGGATAGATCGTGCCGACGAAGCAGAATCGTTTGTATGCCGCCCTGCGGCTCGTTCCTATGGCCGCAGCAGCATCCATGCTTTTCCTGTCGACCGCGCAAACGGCCGGAGCCAATCCGCATATTCTCGTCGATGTCAGCACCGGCCGCGTTCTCGACCAGCAGGAGGCGTTTCGCCGCTGGTATCCTGCCTCGCTCACCAAGCTGATGACGACCTATGTGACTTTCCGAGCCATCCAGTCCGGCCAGATCAAGCTTGATACGCCTGTCGTCATGTCGAAGCTCTCCGCCGCGCAGCCGCCGGCGAAGATGTACTTCAAGCCCGGGCAGAAGATGACGCTCGACAATGCCTTGAAGATGATGCTGGTCAAATCGGCAAACGATCTTGCCATGGCCGTTGCCGAGACCGTCGGCGGCTCGCAGCAGGGCTTCGTGGCGCGGATGAATGCGGAAGCCGCGCGCCTCGGCATGCGCGATTCGCATTTCATCAATCCGAACGGCCTGCCCGGCAAGGGGCAATATACGACGGCGCGCGATCTTGCGATCCTCAGCGTGGCGCTGCGCCGCGAGTTTCCGCAATATGCCGGCTATTTCTCGCTCGAGGGCTTTACCAACGGCGTCAAGCAGGTGCCGAACATCAATATGCTCATCGGCCGCTTCGACGGCGCCGACGGCATGAAGACCGGTTTCATCTGCGCGGCCGGCTTCAATCAGATCGCCTCGGCAACGCGCAACGGCCGCACGCTGATCTCGGTCGTCCTCGGCACCGACAGCCTGGCGGCGCGTGCCGACGATTCTGCCAATCTTCTGGAAAAGGGCTTCCAGAACCAGCTGTCTACCCGTGACACGCTCGCAACCTTGAGACCCGACGCGCCGCTTGCGGCCGATGTCGCCGATGTCACCGCTGAGATCTGCAGCGCCAAGGGCGCGCAGGCGCGCAGCGAAACCCGCGATCCGTTCGGCCGCACCAAGGTACAGTCGCCTTATATCCACGAAATGGATCATGAGCCCAATTTCGTCTATGCCGGCCTGATCGGCGGCCAGGACATCGCAACGGCCGTAAAGGGCGACAAGGACGATGCGACGGCCAGAGGCGACAAGGCGACCAGGGACAATAAGATCGCCATCTCCGGCGGCGCGTCCAATGTGCCGGTCCCGGTGCCGCGGCCCACTTTCTAATATCGGACAGGAATCATGAGCGTTTCGCAGCAAAGAGTACCGGTTGCCATCCTGACCGGTTTTCTCGGTGCGGGTAAATCGACCCTGCTCAACCGCATCCTCAAGGACGAGGACATGCGCGACGCGGCCGTCATCATCAATGAGTTCGGCGATGTCGGCATCGATCATCTGCTGGTGGAAAGCTCCGGCGATTCCATCATCGAGCTTTCCGATGGCTGCCTATGCTGCACGGTGCGCGGCGAGCTGGTGGATACGCTGGCAAATCTCATGGACGCCATGCAGACCGGGCGTATCCGGCCGCTGAAGCGCGTCGTCATCGAAACGACCGGCCTTGCCGATCCTGCTCCCGTCATGCAGTCGATCATGGGCAATCCGATCATCGCCAACAATTTCGATCTCGATGGTGTCATCACCGTCGTCGATGCGGTCAATGGCCTGCAGACGCTCGACAATCACGAAGAGGCGCGCAAGCAGGTGGCGGTTGCCGACCGGTTGATCGTTTCCAAGACCGGGATTGCCGGCGCTGTGCCGGAAGCGCAGCTGGGGAGCAGGCTGAGGGCGCTCAATCCGCGCGCGCAGATCCTGAACGCTGATAGCGATGAAGCCGGCCGCGCAAGTATTCTCGTCAATGGCCTTTACGATCCCGCATCCAAGATCGCCGATGTCGGCCGCTGGCTGCAGGACGAGCTGGAAGCGGATGATGATCATCATCACCATCACCATGATGAACACGATCACCACGACCATGATCACCATCACGGCGATCATGGGCACCACCATCACCATCATGGGCACCATCACGGCCACCGGCATCAGCACGCTCATGATGTCACCCGCCATGACGGGTCGATCCGCTCCTTCTCGATCGTCGAGACGCAGCCCATCGATCCGATGGCGCTGGAAATGTTCATCGATCTCCTTCGTTCGGCCCATGGCGAGAAGCTCCTGCGCATGAAGGCGATCGTTGCCGTGTCCGACCGGCCGGAGCGTCCCGTCGTGCTGCATGGCGTGCAGAATATCTTCCATGCTCCGGTGCGATTGCCAGCCTGGCCCGATCCAGAAGACCGGCGCACGCGCATGGTCATCATCACCAAGGATCTGCCTGAGGATTTCGTGAAGGGCCTGTTCGACGCCTTTCTCAGCAAGCCGCGCGTCGATACGCCTGATAGGGCGGCCCTGGAGGACAATCCGCTGGCCGTGCCGGGGATGAAGTTTTAGATTTACGCTGATGGCCTCGATTTAGCCGATCACCCCTTGCGGATCACGAAGCGATGGCCGCTTTCCGTCTTCTCGCTTGCGAGAAGCGCATGGCCTTTTTCATTGCAGAGATGGGGAATGTCGATGACAGCAAGCGGATCCGTGGTTTCCACGGTCAAGGTCGTGCCGCTTGCCATGGCGCGCAGGCGCTTTTCCGTCTTGATCGCCGGATAGGGGCATTTCAGGCCGCGCAGATCATAGATCTCGGTATCCGGGCTATTCACTCTTCGCCCAGAACTTCCAGAAAGGCGGCTTCTTGGCCTCGGTCTGTGCGGTTTCGACGGCGGGGTTCGGTGCGTAGGCGAGCGCATTGAGGCCGGGGTTCATCGGGTTTGCCGCCGGGATCGGCACGTTCGCGGGAACATTGGCAGCAACGATCGGGCCGGCCGCGGGCTGCTGCGCGGTCGCCAACGGGGCGCCTGCCGCAGGGCTTGCTGCCGCCACCCGGATACTTGCCGTCGTCGGATTGCCAGTCGGGCTGGCAACAGTGCCGCCGCGCGCAATCTGTTGCGCCGACTGGTTGGACATCATCGATTCAAGGTCGGCAACCTTCATCATCTTGCCGGCGGCAAGGGCGGTGCCTGTGGGAGCGTAGGCGAGATCATGGCCCTTGCGCTGCTTGGCGACGACGGCCTTGCGCTCGGCCTCGGTCGGATCGTACCAGGCCATGCCGTCGAATTTCTTGGAGGCCATGGCGTAATCCGCCTGGTACTGCTTGTCATAGGTCGCAAGCGCCATCTGCAGAGCAGGCGGGGTGGTCATGACAGGGCATTTGCCGCCGGCGTTGAAGGGGCCGCTGGCCTGCTGGTTGAAGACGTATTTCTTCTCGCAGACCTCGACCTCGGGCGGGCGCTTGGTGACTTCGAAATTGTCGTAGCCGACCTTCAGCATCTTCCAGAATTCGATATTGGGGCTGAGGCGGTGCTTCCACATGTTTTCCGCCGTCATGCGGAAGGGGAAGGCTTCGAGCTGGACGGCCTTCTGGCCGCCCTTGAAGGCGTCGCGCGCAAAGGCATAGATTTCCAGCACCTGCTGGTCAGTCATCGAATAGCAACCAGACGACGAGCAGGCGCCATGAATCATCAAATTGTTGCCGGTGCGGCCATTGGCGGCATCGTAGCGGTTCGGGAAGCCGGTGTTGATCGCGAGGTAGTATTTCGAATTCGGGTTCAGGTTGGCCGGCGTCAGCATATAGAAGCCTTCCGGTGCTTGCCGGTCGCCTTCCTTCACTTTCGGGCCGAGACGGCCGGACCAGGCGCAGATCTTGTAATCCGCGATGACTTCGAAGCGGTTGCTCTGGTTCGCCTTCAGGATCTCCATCACGCCTTCTTCCTTGAAGATGCGGATCATGATCGGCGAGTTGCGGTCCATACCCTTCTTTGCCATGTCGGCGAGGATATGGCTCGGAAGCGGCTGTTCGACCTTGTTCTTCACCTTCGACAGGTCGATCGACGCGGTGTCCAGTGCGTCGTTGCAGCCGGCGAGTGCCAGCGCCATCAGGGAAACATAGGCAAGGTGACGAATGCGCATTCTGACTTGGTCCATAAATGCGAAGAGTGGCAGCTCGATCTGTTTCGCCACTCCCCTCGAAGCATGAAACGGAATCATAGACGGCTTATACTTGAAAATTCCTTACCAGCCTATGACGTGCCCGCAGCGCGTCGGCAAGCTTTTCTTTGCCATAAATAGCTTCGATAACGGAAATGTGGCCAAGGTTTGGCCTCATTCCCGTTTTTCGCGATCACTTTTTCCGAAAAGAGCTTAGAGATTGCGGCCGATGTTGAGGAATTTCTGGCGGCGGTCGTTGCGCAATTGTTCACCTGAACGGCTGGAAAGCTCTGCAAGCGCGTTCGCAATCGTCTCGCCGGCCGCGCTTATCACCGCGTTCGGATCGCGATGCGCGCCGCCGACGGGCTCGGAGATGATGCCGTCGATCACGCCGAGACTTTTCAGATCATCGGCGGTTATCTTCATGTTGGTGGCGGCTTCCTTGGCGCGCGTTGAATCGCGCCAGAGGATCGAGGCCGCACCTTCCGGCGAAATCACGCTGTAGATCGAGTGTTCGAGCATATAGACGCGGTTGCCGACGGCAATCGCGATGGCGCCGCCCGAACCGCCTTCACCGATCACGATGGAGACGATCGGCACCTTCACGCCAAGACACATCTCGGTCGAGCGCGCAATCGCTTCGGCTTGGCCGCGTTCTTCCGCCCCGACGCCCGGATAAGCGCCGGCCGTGTCGACCAGGGTGATGACGGGCAACTGGAAGCGGTCGGCCATTTCGAGGATACGGATCGCCTTGCGGTAACCTTCCGGCCGGGCGCTGCCGAAATTATGCTTCAGACGGCTCTTGGTGTCGTTGCCTTTTTCCTGGCCGATGAGGGCGACCGGCTGACCGCGGAAGCGGGCAAAACCTGCTTGGATGGCGGCATCCTCGGAAAATTGGCGATCGCCGGCCAGCGGCGTGAATTCCGTAAACAGCGTACTGGCATAGTCGACGAAATGCGGGCGCTGCGGGTGGCGGGCGACCTGTGTCTTCTGCCAAGCGTTAAGCTTGGAATAGATGTCGACCATCGCCTCGCGGACGCGGCCTTCAAGCCGTCCGACTTCTTCGGACGTATCGATGCTTTCGTCTTCGCTCGCCAGTTTCTTGAGCTCGTGAATCTTGCCTTCGAGATCCGAGATGGGTTTTTCGAAGTCCAGATAATTGTGCATGAGGTGCGTTTCCGATCCTTTTGCCCGTGACGAGAGATGGCGGCTTGAGCCTGTATGCCGGTCCTAATCCTGTTTTTTTGCCTGTTTGGCAAGGGGGTGATGCGTTTGGACCAGCTGATGAAGGCGTTCTTCCAGCACATGTGTGTAGATTTGTGTCGTCGAAATGTCCGAATGACCGAGAAGTTCCTGCACCACGCGCAGGTCTGCGCCGTTGGCGAGAAGATGGCTCGCGAAGGCATGGCGCATCACATGCGGCGAGATTATCGAAGGCGTCAGGCCGGCCCGGATGGCAAGATCCTTGAGATCGCGTGCAAAGACCTGCCGCGGCAGATACCCCTGCTTGGACGCCGCGGGGAAAAGCCAAGGGCTTTCCGGTAGCGGCTGCTTGGCGTTGGCTGAAATGGCGGCCTGCAGACGCCCATATGCCTTCATGGCCGAAATGGCAGTCTGCGATAGCGGCACCAGCCGCTCCTTGTTGCCTTTGCCGCGGATCATCAGGAAGCGTCCTTCCTGATCCAGGACTTTCGCCGGCAGGGAGACGAGCTCGCTGACGCGCATGCCGGTGGCGTAAAGCATTTCCAGAAGCACCAGCATGCGCAGGCGCTGCAGCTGATCGGGCCCTTCGACCGCCGCTTCCCGCTCCGCCTGGGTCAGAAGCTTCGTCACCTCATCGACGCCCATCGTCTTCGGAAGGGCGCGGCCTTTCTTCGGCGCATCGAGAATTCCGGTGGGATCGTCCGTGCGCAGACCTTCGGCATAGAGGAACTTGTAGAACTGCCGCATGGCGGAGAGGCGGCGTGCCTGGGAGGATGGCTTGAAGCCCTGGCTCGACAGGTTGGAAAGATAGGCGGCCAGATCACCGGGGCTTGCCTCCGTCAAGCGGACGCCCTGCCCGGAAAGAAATGAATGGAGATCGTCGAGATCGCGCTCGTAGGATTGCAGCGTGTTGACGGCAGCACCCCGCTCGGCGCTCATCATCTCCAGAAAGGCTTCCAGATGCACTCGCCCCAGATCCCTTTTGCTCGCTCGTACATTCTCAGCTGGCGCGCTCATGGTTTCAGCGCGCCCGTCGTCGGTGGATTGAGGCGCTCGGGGGCAATGCGGATCGTCACATCGCGCGGCTGGGGATCGACGAAGAGCACGAGAGCCCACATCGCTCCATATATCGATCCGGCGATGACCGCGCAGATGACAAGGAAGCGAAACAGGGTGGGCATTCGAAAACTCTCCTTCGCCGTTCAGTGGCGCGGCGATGCGCTATAATTATATTCCTTCAAGAGTTAGCCGAAGGATATTGCAGACATGTTTACGGCAGCGGCGTCTTGACGCTACCGGCGCATTTGACGATACCGTTTCCAAAGAAATTGTGAATGGGCCGATGAGTGAACAAGTCCTGACCCTTGCCGAGAGCTTGAGAGACAAGGCGCGCGCAGCGCTGGGTCAGCGCAATCTTGTCTTTATAGGATTGATGGGAGCAGGAAAATCCTCGATTGGCCGGCCCGTTGCGCAGCAGCTCGGCCTCCCCTTCGTCGATACGGATGCCGAAATCGAGCGCGTGTCGCGCATGACGATCGCCGAACTGTTCGCCGCTTACGGCGAACAAGAGTTCCGAGCGTTGGAGACGCGCGTCATCAAGCGGCTGCTCAAGGGCGGCCCGCGCGTCGTCTCGACGGGCGGCGGTGCGTTCATCAACGAAAGCACGCGGCTGCATGTCAAGCGCGGCAGCCTTTCCGTCTGGCTGAAGGCCGATCTCGATGTGCTCTGGGATCGGGTGAACAAGCGCGATACGCGCCCTCTGCTCAAGACCGAGAATCCGAAACAGACCCTCGAGAACCTGATGAATGCGCGCTATCCGATCTATGCGGAAGCCGATATCACGGTTCTCTCCCGCGACGTAAACAAGGATATCATGGTCAGGGAAGTCCTTGCTGCCATCGCCGAGGGAAAGAAAACAGAAAGCAAAATGCCATGAATGCGATGACACCGGCTTCCGCAGAGCGTCTTGTGCGCGTGCCTCTCGGTGAACGTGCCTATGACATCCTGATCGGTCCCGGCCTGATCGCGCGTGCGGGCCAAGAGATTGCCGCGCGGCTGAAAGGCCGCAAGGCCGCCATCATCACCGATGAAAATGTGGCGCCGCTTTATCTCGGTGCGTTGGTCGCCAGCCTGGAAGCTGCAGGCATCCAGGCTTCCAGCCTCGTTTTGCCGGCCGGCGAGAAGACCAAGAGTTTCGAGCACCTGATCACCGTTTGCGACGCGGTGCTCACTGCGCGTGTGGAGCGCAATGATGCGGTGATCGCGCTTGGCGGTGGCGTCATCGGCGATCTCTCGGGCTTTGCCGCCGGCATCGTGCGCCGCGGCGTCCGTTTCGTTCAAGTGCCGACATCGCTGCTGTCGCAGGTGGATTCGTCCGTCGGCGGCAAGACCGGCATCAACACTCATCACGGCAAGAACCTCGTCGGCGTCTTCCATCAGCCCGACCTCGTGCTGGCCGATACCGATGTGCTGAATACGCTAAGCGAGCGCGAATTCCGCGCCGGCTATGCCGAAGTCGCCAAATACGGCTTGATCGACAAGCCGGATTTCTTCGCCTGGCTCGAGGCCAACTGGAAGGATGTTTTTGCCGGTGGCGCGGCCCGCATCGAGGCTATCGCTGCAAGCTGCCAGGCAAAGTCCGATGTCGTCGTTGCGGACGAACGTGAAAACGGGGCGCGTGCCTTGCTCAATCTCGGCCACACCTTCGGCCATGCGCTCGAAGCGGCAACCGCCTATGACAGCCGCCGGCTGGTGCATGGCGAGGGTGTTGCGATCGGCATGGTGCTGGCACATGAATTTTCCGCGCGCCTCAATCTGGCAAGCCCGGATGATGCCAAGCGCGTCGAGACGCATCTGAGGGCCGTGGGCCTGCCGACGCGGATGGGCGATATTCCGAGCGAGCTGCCGCCGGCCGAAGTGCTGATGGATGCGATCGCGCAGGACAAGAAGGTCAAGAGTGGCAAGCTTACCTTCATCCTTACGCGTGGTATCGGCCAGTCCTTCGTTGCCGACGATGTGCCGTCTTCCGAAGTCCTGAGTTTCCTGAAGGAAAAACATCCCTAATGACCGTCGAGGGCACGCTGGCTGTATTGCTCGAATATTGGCCCGAGATCATCTCGATCATCGTGCTCGTGTTGGTGTCGGCGTTTTTTTCCGGTTCGGAGACGGCACTCACCGCCGTCTCGCGCACCCGCATTCATACGCTGGAGGCCAACGGTGATGAAAGCGCCGGTATCGTGCGCCACCTCATCGAGCGTCGGGATCGGCTGATCGGCACCTTGCTCATCGGCAACAATCTCGCGAATATCTTGGCGTCTTCGCTGGCGACCAGCGTTTTCCTCGGTCTGTTCGGCAATTCGGGCGTGGCGCTGGCAACGGCAGCCATGACCGTCATCCTCGTCATCTTCGCTGAAGTCCTGCCGAAGAGCTGGGCGATTTCGACTCCGGATCGCTTTGCGCTCAATGTGGCAGCGCCGGTGCGGCTGTTTGTCGCGATCGTCGGCCCCGTATCGAGTTTCGTCAACGCCATCGTGCGCTGGATCCTTGGCCTGTTCGGCATCAACCTCTCCAAGGAGGTGTCGATGCTGTCGGCGCACGAGGAGCTGCGCGGTGCCGTCGATCTGCTCCACCGCGAGGGTTCGGTCGTCAAAGCCGACCGCGATCGCCTGGGCGGCGTCCTCGATCTCGGCGAGCTGGAACTGTCCGACATCATGGTGCACCGCACGGCGATGCGAGCCATCAATGCCGATGACCCGCCCGAGGTGGTAGTGCGCGCGATCCTTGACAGTCCCTATACGCGCATGCCGCTCTGGCGCGGCACGATCGACAACATCATCGGCGTCGTGCATGCCAAGGACCTGCTGCGAGCCTTGGCGGAGCGCAATGTCGAGCCGGAAAATCTCGATATCGTCAAGATCGCGCAAAAGCCCTGGTTCGTGCCCGACAGTACCAACCTCGAAGACCAGCTCAACGCCTTCCTGCGCCGCAAGCAGCATTTCGCCGTCGTCGTCGACGAATATGGCGAGGTGCAGGGCATCGTCACCCTGGAAGACATTCTGGAGGAGATCGTCGGCGATATCGCCGATGAGCACGACCTCGATATCCAGGGCGTGCGACAGGAGGCCGACGGCTCGATCGTCGTTGACGGCGTCGTACCGATTCGCGACTTGAACCGCGCGCTCGACTGGCACTTGCCCGACGAGGAGGCGACGACGATTGCGGGTCTCGTCATCCACGAATCGATGACCATCCCGGAAGAGCGTCAGGCCTTCACCTTTTATGGCAAGCGCTTCATCGTCATGAAGCGGGAAAAGAACCGCATCACCAAGCTGCGCATCCGCCCTGCCGAAACGGAAGAGGCAAAGCCGGAGTAATTCCGGCTTGCAGCCAACCTACCAACGGACCGCCTCTCCTGGAGCGGCGGGCTCCACCGCCAGCGCATGCAGCCCGGCATCCAGCTCGGGCTTCAGCAATTCATTGATCGCCCTGTGGCGCGCAAGACGCGGCATGCCCGAGAACTTGGCGGATACGATTCGAATTCTTATATGGGTTTCGCCGGTTCCGGTCATGTCAGGCTGATGGCCCGCATGAAGGTGGCTTTCATTGATGACGGCAAGGCGCTCGGGCGCGAAGGCGTCGATGAGCTTCCGCTCAATGCGGGATTGCAGTGTCGTTTCCATATTCCCGCATCGACCTCGCTTGCGAAAAAAGGCTCCCACAAAGCCTATAACATTCCTGTTTGTCAATTCTTGTTGTGGGGTATCCAAGGCCCCATAATTAGGACGCCATGAGACTTGATTCAAAATATTTCGATCGCATTCGCACCCGCCGCAAGCGCGCGCAGGAACCCGAACAGGGGCCGCCGACGTGCCAGTGGGACGGCTGCGACAAACACGGCACGCATCGCGCCCCGGTGGGGCGCAATGCGGAAGGGCAGTTCTTTTTGTTCTGCTTCGAGCACGTCAAGGAATACAACAAGGGCTACAATTATTTCTCCGGCCTCTCGGATGGCGAGATTGCGCGTTATCAGAAGGAAGCCATCACCGGCCACCGTCCGACCTGGACGGTCGGTGTCAACAAGGCTGCCAAGAACAGTCCGCTTCAATCGGATATCCGCTCCGGCTCCTATTCCCGCGTTCGCGACCCATTCGGCTTCGTTAGGGAAGGTGAGGGGCAGGGGCGGGGACCGCGTTTCCCGCAGCAGCGCAAGCTGAAAACGCTGGAGGCGAAGGCCTTCGATACGATGGGCCTTGACGCCAATGCCGCGGCCCCGGAAATCAAGCGCCGCTACAAGGAATTGGTGAAAATGCACCATCCCGATGCCAATGGCGGCGACCGCGGCTCGGAAGAGCGTTTTCGCGCGGTCATTCAGGCCTATCAATTATTGAAACAGAACGGTTTTTGTTAATTCCCGTCCTTGCTCTCCGCCTTCAATCAGGTATGGTCCAAATCGGCTGAAGCTGCGGGCAACCGCGGCAGGGTGCGCATTTGGCTGGCTGCACCTCGGTCAACTTTCCGGACGCGGCGTTTCTTGTCCGGGGACTCTGTTCAAGGATGCTCGCAAGCGATCATATATCGCGCCGAGATTTTGCTTTAGTCCCGGAGAAGTATCGCCGCTGTTCCGACCGAACGGATGCGGGCAACAAGCTGCGGCGTTTCGGAAAAATCGGCTGAGTTTGATATGGCAGGGTGAGAGCCACCCGCCCTGGAGACATGATGAGCAAGATTGACCTTGATATTTCCGAGATCCCCGATACCACCGTTTCGGTCCGTGAAGTCTTCGGCATTGATTCCGACATCCGCGTTCCGGCCTACAGCCAGGGCGGCGCCTACGTACCCGATCTGGATACGGACTACCTCTTCGACCGCGAGACCACGCTCGCCATTCTCGCGGGCTTTGCTCATAACCGCCGCGTGATGATCTCGGGCTATCACGGTACCGGCAAGTCCTCCCACATCGAGCAGGTCGCTGCGCGCCTCAACTGGCCGTGCGTGCGTATCAACCTCGACAGCCATGTCAGCCGTATCGACCTCGTCGGCAAGGATGCCATCGTCGTCAAGGATGGCCTGCAGGTCACCGAATTCAAGGACGGCATCCTGCCCTGGGCCTATCAGCACAATGTCGCGCTCGTCTTCGACGAATATGATGCCGGCCGTCCGGACGTGATGTTCGTCATTCAGCGCGTGCTGGAATCCTCGGGCCGCCTGACGCTGCTCGACCAGAGCCGCGTCATCCGTCCTCACCCGGCCTTCCGCCTGTTCGCAACGGCCAACACCATCGGTCTCGGCGACACGACTGGCCTCTATCACGGCACGCAGCAGATCAACCAGGCACAGATGGACCGCTGGTCGATCGTGACGACGCTGAACTACCTGCCGCATAACAATGAAGTCGATATCGTGCTGGCGAAGGTGAAGTCCTTCCGCAACGACAAGGGTCGCGACACTGTCTCCAAGATGGTTCGCGTTGCCGATCTGACGCGTGCGGCCTTCATGAACGGCGATCTGTCGACCGTCATGAGCCCGCGTACCGTCATCACCTGGGCCGAAAATGCGGAAATCTTCGGCGACGTCGCCTTTGCCTTCCGCGTCACCTTCCTCAACAAGTGTGACGAGCTGGAGCGGCCGCTGGTCGCCGAGCACTATCAGCGCGCTTTTGGCGTCGAGCTGAAGGAAAGTGCCGCCAACATCGTGCTCGAAGCCTAGAACATTTCCGCTTTTCTTCGAATCGCGAAAACGTTCTATCTTTTTGTTTTGACGCAATTCCGGATAGAAAACTGCTATGCATTTTTCCTGGAATTGCTTTAGGGAAAAGCCGATACATCATGTCAGGTCGCGGAGATAATTCCAAAGCGAAGCCGGGTGCACCGGTGGACATGGAGCCGTTGCGCCGGGCGATCACCGGCTGTGTCCGTTCGATCGCCGGCGATGCCGAGGTCGAGGTGGCCTTTGCCAACGAACGCCCGGGAATGACCGGCGAGCGCATTCGCCTGCCGGAACTTTCAAAACGGCCGACGGCGCATGAGCTGGCGGTGACACGCGGCCTCGGTGATTCGATGGCCCTGCGGCTTGCCTGTCATGATGCCCGTGTCCACGCCGTGATGTCGCCCCAGGGTGCCGATGCTCGCAGCATCTTCGATGCCGTCGAGCAGGCGCGTGTCGAATCGATCGGCTCGTTGCGCATGAGCGGCGTTGCCGCCAACCTCAATTCCATGAATACGGAAAAATACGCCAAGGCGAATTTTTCCGGCATCGAACGGCGCGAGGATGCGCCGATCGGTGAGGCCATGGCGATGATTGTGCGCGAGAAGCTGACCGGTCAGAAACCGCCGGAAAGCGCCGGCAAGGTGCTCGACCTTTGGCGCCCCTTCATCGAAGAAAAGACCGGCGGTCAGCTCGAGAACCTGTTGTCGTCGATCAACGACCAGCAAAGCTTTGCCCGTGTCGTCCGCAACATTCTGACGGCCATGGAAATGGCCGAGGAATATGGCGACGAGCAATCCGAGCCCGACAGCGAAGAGCAGCCGAGCGAAGAGGACAAGCCGAACGGCGAAGACCAGGATAACGACGACGTCAAGGAAGACGAAGGCTCCGATGCCGCGCCGGCTGAGGATAGCGAAGCTTCCGACGAGCAGATGGAAGACGGCGCGACCGAAGACGGTGGCGAGATTTCCGACGATGACATGAGCGAAGAAGGCGAGGAAGATTCGGAAACGCCGGGCGAAACCCGCCGCCCGAACACGCCCTTCGCCGATTTCAACGAGAAGGTTGACTATCACGTCTATACGGAGGAGTTCGACGAGACCACGACCGCACAGGAGCTGTGCGATGTGGCCGAGCTTGAGCGTTTGCGTGCCTTCCTCGACAAGCAGCTTGCGCATCTGCAGGGCGCCGTTGGCCGGCTCGCTAACCGTCTGCAGCGTCGCCTGATGGCGCAGCAGAACCGCTCCTGGGACTTCGATCTGGAAGAGGGCTATCTTGATCCAGCCCGCCTGCCACGCCTGATCATCGACCCGACGCAGGCGCTGTCCTTCAAGATGGAGCGCGACACGCAGTTCCGCGATACGGTCGTGACGCTGCTGATCGACAATTCCGGCTCGATGCGCGGCCGTCCGATCACGGTTGCCGCCTCCTGCGCCGACATCCTGGCCCGCACGCTCGAGCGCTGCGGCGTGAAGGTCGAGATCCTCGGCTTCACCACCAAGGCCTGGAAGGGTGGACAGGCGCGCGAGAAGTGGCTCGCTAGCGGCAAGCCGCAGACGCCGGGCCGTCTGAACGACCTGCGCCACATCATCTACAAGTCCGCCGACGAGCCCTATAGGCGGTCTCGCAGCAATCTTGGCCTGATGATGCGCGAAGGCCTGCTCAAGGAGAATATCGACGGCGAGGCTCTGATCTGGGCGCATAACCGCCTGCTCGGTCGCCGCGAACAGCGCCGCATCCTGATGATGATCTCGGACGGTGCGCCGGTCGATGATTCCACGCTGTCGGTCAATCCGGGCAATTATCTGGAGCGGCATTTGCGCGCCGTGATCGACCAGATCGAGACGCGCTCGCCGGTGGAACTGCTGGCCATCGGTATCGGCCATGATGTGACGCGCTACTATCGCCGCGCCGTTACCATCGTCGATGCCGACGAGCTTGCTGGCGCCATGACGGAGCAGCTTGCCTCGCTGTTCGAGGATCAGACGAGCATGCCGCGCTCGCGCATGCGCCGCGCCAGCTGAGCCCGCTCAGGTTTCCCTTGGCATCGGCCTTGCGGCCGGTGCCTTTTCTGCCGGAAGGGACTGTTTCCTTCGGCCTTGATCTGCGCCGGCCGAAGACGGTCCTATTGGCGGCAGTTTTCGCAATGCTGCTTGCCGGCTGCAGCCCCGGCGATAATGGCGAGAAAGGTGGCCCGGCAGATATCCGCGCGACCGTGATTTCCACCTTTCACCCCGGTTCGAATGAAACACGGTTCGGCGCGCTGGAATTTGTCGGTGGCCTTGAACTCAGCTCGGACAATGTGCTTCTCGGCGCCATCTCCGCTATTCGCTTCCGTCCCGATCAGCGGCATTTCGTTTCCGTGCTGGATACCGGCCACTGGTTGACCGGCGCCATTGAGCGCGACAAGGAGGGCCGGCTGAAGGGTGTCAGCGACGCCCGCATTACTCCGATGATCGACCGTCATGGCGGCACGGATGCCGGCAAAGGAGATATGGATGCCGAAGGCTTGGCGCTGCGCGGCAATCACGTCCTTGTCAGCTATGAACAATATCACCGTGTCGATGCCTATCCCGATCCGGGTTTTGAAATTTCCCCGCCCGATGGCACAATGCCCATTCCCATCCCGAGATCAGAGCTGCGTTCCAATCGCAGCCTCGAGGCACTGATGATCGCGCCTCAGTCGAGCCCGCTTGCCGGCAGTGCGGTGATCGTTGCCGAAGACAGCCTGGACGATCAAGGCAACCTACTCGCCGCAATTCTGGACGGGTCGTTGAATGGCTGCTTCACCGTCCGGCGCCATGGCGGCTTCAATGTCAGCGACGGCGTCTTTCTGCCCGATGGGGATCTATTGCTGCTGGAGCGGCGCTTCGGGCTGATCCATGGTCTCGGCGTGCGTATCCGCCGCATCGCCGGTGCGAATATCAAGCCAGGTGCGGTCGTAGATGGCGAGGTGATCTTCGAGGCAGGGCCCGGAGATCAGATCGACAATATGGAAGGGCTGGATGTCTTCCGGGCAGCCGACGGCTCCCTGCATCTCGTCATGGTCTCGGACGACAATCATTCCATTCTGCAACGCAGCTTGATGCTGGAGTTCAAGCTGCATGACGACAATATCGTCAGCCAGAATTGAGAGTGGCGAGCGGTCTGATTCTCGGCTGCTGCCATCCTTCTTTGTCGGGAAATGGTGCCGCGCGTCACATTGAGTCGCGCGGCGGATCATTTGGCCGTCAAGCCGTCGGAGCCTGAGGCATCGGCTTCAACATGTTCATCAGCGCGCCGTAGGGCAGCAGCATGACGAGGCCGACGGTCACCTTGACCGAGAAATCGCCGATCGCCCAGGAAATCCAGCGCGGTGCCGAGGTGGAGAACGCGCCAAGGATCGGTGCCCATTCGATCGCGAAGGGATCGTTTGGCCCGAAGAAGACGAAGAAGGGCGCGAAAGCGAAGGAGAAGAAGATCAGCGTGTCCAGCATCGAGCCGATGAGCGAGCCGAACAGCGGCGCGCGCCACCAGGCCAGGCGGCGCAGGCGGTTGAAGACCGAGATATCGAGAAGCTGACCGGCGAGATAGGCCGATCCGGAGGCGATCGCGATGCGCGGCTGTGCCGTGTAAAACGACAGGGCGACACCAACGACGAAGCCGGCAAAGACGACCTTGCGCGCGGCCTTCGGGCCGAACTGGCGGTTGGTCAGATCGGTGATGAGGAAGGCGACCGGATAGGTGAAGGCTCCCCAGGTGAGGATATCCGCGAGATTGATGCCGGCGAGCGTCGCCTGCAGCGGATACTGCACAAGGATGTTGGAAGCGACGACGACAAGCGTCATCAGCAGAACGTAGACAAGGGTATGACGTATCGTCAGCATTTTTTTATCCTGGGAGATGCCACCAGTTGAAAGAAACCGGACATGGAAAAAGGCTTGTCCGGAGATGATCCGTGCAAGCCTCTTAGCCGGTATGAAATCGCGAAGTGCTAGTGCTGCTTAGGCAGCAACGGCAGCTTCAGCGGACTTCTTGACGATCTGGCGACGCAGCAGGCGAGCGCGCATGCTGAGTTCGTTTTCGCTTGCCTTGATAAGGAAAGCGTCCAGACCACCGCGATGCTCGACCGAACGCAGCGCTGCAGCGGAAACGCGCAGACGGTAGCGCTGGCCGAGAACGTCGGAGATCAGCGTGACCTGGCAGAGGTTCGGCAGGAACCGACGCTTGGTCTTGTTGTTGGCGTGGCTAACGTTGTTGCCCACGAGGACGGCCTTGCCGGTCAATTCGCACATGCGGGACATGGTACACCTACTTTTGTTTTTCTCGGCCATCGAATAGACATGCCGGGCAAAACCCGACGCGCAATCCAACAGGCCATAATTGGAAAGTTGCGGTTCTATAGTCAGAGAGGCTGGCCGCGTCAAGCCAAACCTTGTGTTTTCCCGCAATTCCGTCAAAAAGCTGCTGTTGTCTGACGCTCGCAGCAGGCGAGCAAAGCAACTATATAACTTGCCTGATCCTCGTTGAAGGCCTTGATCATGGTTCAAATTCGGAAGTGGCTTCTCATTTCAGCGATCGTTGCGTCGATGCCGTCGCTGGCAATGGCCGATGTGCTGCGGCATGAAACGCGGTATCGCGTTTCGCTGGCCGGCCTGCCGATCGCCAGGGCGGATTTCAAGACCGAAGTTACCGGAAAGCAGTTTACTATCCGCGGCGATATCACCTCTGCGGGCCTTGCGGATCTCGTTACCTCTATCGATGCGAAGACCGACGTGACCGGCGTCGTCGACGACAGCAAGCTGCAGGCGACTCATTACACGCTCTTCTACAAGAGCGGCAAGAGGGAGCGCACCTATGACGTTGCCTATACCAACGGCAACGTGACGTCGAACACGATCACACCCGAACCGAAACGGCCGGACACCTGGGTCCCGGTCACGGGGAACGACCTGAAATCCGTGCTCGACCCTATATCGGGTATGATCTTTCCGATTACGCCCAGCCTCAATCTCTGCAATCAGACGCTGGCCGTCTTCGATGGCGAGATGCGGATGGATCTGAAGCTGTCGCCGAAGGGATCCCACCCCTTTTCGACGGAAGGTTTCAAGGGCAAGACCATCGCCTGCGGCGTGCGCTTCACACCGAAGAGCGGCTATAAGAGCACGCGCAAGGACTATCTCTATCTTGCCAAGAGCGACGATATGGAGATCTGGTTCGCCAAGGCGGATACCATGAATGTCTACGCTCCTGTGTACGTCCGTATCCCGACGCAATACGGAACGGTGACGATCACGGCCGTAAAATACGGCAGCTAGACGCGCCACTGTTTCACAGAACGCTTGACGCTTCCCGTCGTTGTTTCTACGCAATTCCACGAAAATTGCTGGGTATTTCGCGGGCAGGGGACGTCCGCAGCAACGGGCTAGGGGCTGGGATGAAATTTCGTGCGACATTGACGGGCTTTTCGGCCATTGTGATGTGGTCGTTCCTGGCGCTTTTGACGGTGGCCTCCGGCAAGATGCAGCCCTTTCAGCTGCTCGCCATCTGCTTTGCCATCGGCAGTATTCCCGGCATCGTCGTGCTGTTGCTACGGCCGGAGCGTTTGCAGCTTCTACGCCAGCCCGCCCAGGTCTGGATCACAGGCATTGCCGGCCTGTTCGGCTATCATTTTCTCTATTTCACCGCATTGCGCCACGCGCCTGCGGTGGAGGCTGGGCTGATCGCCTACCTCTGGCCGCTGCTGATCGTGGTCGGCTCGGCGCTGCTGCCGGGAGAGCGGCTGCGCTGGTATCATATCGTCGGCGCGCTGATGGGGCTTGCGGGCACGATCTTGATTGTTGGCCGCAACGGCTTTCATTTCGAAGGCGCCTATGCTGTCGGCTATGGCGCGGCATTTCTTTGCGCCTTCACCTGGTCCGGTTATTCGCTGATCACGCGTCGTTTCGAGGCCGTTTCCACCGATGTGGTCACCATATTTTGCCTTGCGACCTCGATCCTTTCCTTCTTTTGCCATCTGGGGCTGGAGGAAACCATCTGGCCGGAGAACCCGGCCCAGTGGATCGCCGTGCTCGGTCTTGGCCTTTTCCCGGTCGGGGCCGCCTTCTATGCCTGGGACTTCGGCGTCAAGAACGGCGATATCCAGATCCTCGGCGCGGCAAGCTATGCCGCACCGCTGCTCTCGACGCTGATCCTGACGCTGTTCGGTTTTGCCGAGCCGAGTTGGGGCATAGCGCTTGCCTGCCTGCTCGTGACTGGAGGTGCGGTGCTGGCCGCCCATCGCATGATCCTGCGCCGGGGTGACGCAGAGCAAACGCGGGCGGAAGCGGCGGAATAGTTCCGCCGCCCTCGCTGCCCCATTTATTTCTTGAAGACTTCTTGCAGGAAGGCCACGAGCGACGGCCGCCAGACATCCATTTCATGCTGGAGATCCGGATATTGGTGGTATTCGTGCTTGATCTTCTTGTCGTCGAGCGTCGCCTTCAAGCCCGCGACATCCTTGCCGACGACCTGGTCCTTGCTTCCGACCGTTACCGTGAAGTTGTGCAAGGCCTTGTTGATCTTCTCCGGTTCGTTCAGCACGGCATCGACGGTCTTGTTCGGAACGGTCGTCGTGCTGACACCGCTGAAGGTGGCGACCCAGCCGAAGGTATCCAGATGTGAAAGACCGGATACGAGAGCCTGATAGCCGCCCTGAGACAGGCCGGCCACGGCGCGGCCGCTCGCCTCGTTCCGCACCCGATAATGCTTCTTGATGTACGGGATAAGGTCTTCGGTCAGTTCGCGATCTGCCGCCTCGGCGTTCGCTGGATAGAAATTCGCGCGACGATCGGCGGCGGGGAAATTCTCGGCGATCGCGTTCGGCACGTCGGTTTCCGTATCCGGAATGACGACGATCATCGGCTCGATCTTCTTGTCAGCAAGGAGGTTGTCGAGGATCTGCGGTGCGCGGCCCTGGAGGACCCAAGATCCCACAGTATCGCCGAAGCCGTGATAGAGGTAGAGCACGGGCAGCGGCTTGGAGGAATCGGTGTAGCCGGGCGGTGTGTAGACATACATCTGCCGTTCCGAATCGAGCGCCTTGGAATGCAGGGTCACCAGCCGCAGGTCGCCATGGGGCACGTTGCGGATATCGAGAATGCTGCCGGGCACCAGGATCAGGCTGGTATTGACCTGTCGCTGCGGCTTGGGCGCATTGGTGCCGGGATCGATGCTGCGGAAACCGTCGATGTTGAAGTAATATTCGTAGAGATCCGACTTCAGCACCTCCGTCTTCGCACTCCATGTGCCGTCGTCGCCGCGTTGCATGGCGATGGGATCGCGCGAGCCCAAGGTGACGGAAACTGCTTTTGCACCCGGAGCATAAAGGCGGAAGGTGATCGAGCCATCCTTCTCGACAGAGGTCACGAAGTTTTTCAGGGGCTGGGCGGCTGGCGGCGAGGCCGGTGCATCAAGGGCAAAGACAGGGGCGCTCATGACACAGCCTGCCATGATGAGCAAAGGAAACAATAAACGCACGAAAAAATCTCCTCCAGATGAATCAATTTTCACTCTCCCCGTGTAAAGCTGACACAGCGCACAGCTTTTTCAAGACCATCGCTACGCGCTGTCTGGCCGCATCCTGTGTGATGTCAATGAAAGGTAAAAAGAGGTTCAGTCTGAGGCCGGCTTCCAGTCTGGCGGTGCCATCTCGAAGCTCGAAAATTCGAAGCCGGGTGCCACCGTACATCCGACAAGCGTGAATTGCCCGAGGCTTTCGGCTGATTGCCACCAGTTGGCCGGAATGATCGCCTGCGGACGCTCGCCCTTTGCCAGGTCGAGGCCCAGCACAAGGGTTTCGCTGGTCTTGCCGTCGGCGGAACGATGTAGGGCAAGCGGGGCACCGGCATAGTAGTGCCAGACTTCGGCGGCATCCTGCACCCGGTGCCAGTGCGAGCGTTCGCCGGTTTCGAGCAGATAGTAGATCGCCGTGGAATGGCCGCGGGCGCCGCCATTTTCGTCGCGAAAGGTCTGCACGTACCAGCCGCCTTCCGGATGCCGCTGCATGGAGAGCGTTTCGATGATCTCCTTTGCCTGCATCAGAAATTATCCTTGCGCTTGCGGATCTCGGCAAAGACCTCGTCGTTGCTGCGGCTTTCCATCAGCAGGTTGCGGCGGATCGCGGGATCGGCAGCGCGCAGGAACGGGTTCGTTTCCTTCTCCAGCGCCAATGTGGTCGGGATGGTGAACTTGCCTTCCGCCCGCAGGGCTTCGATATCCGCCGCGCGTGCCTTCAGCCGCTCGTTGTCGGGGTCGATGGTCAGTGCGAAGCGGGCGTTGGAGAGCGTATATTCATGGCCGAAATAGACGGCCGTTTCGTCCGGCAGGACCGCAAGCTTCTGAAGGGAGGCCCACATATCGATTGCCGGCCGTTCGAACAGGCGGCCGCAACCGAGCGCAAACAGCGTGTCGGCGGCAAAGAGCAGCTTGTCGTCGGCAAAATGATAGCAGACGTGTCCGGCGGTGTGGCCGGGCGTTTCGATGACATTGACCGTATGGCCCGCAAACTCGAACGTATCCCCATCAGCGACGGCGCGATCAAGGCCCGGGATGGCGACCGCCTCGTTGATGGGGCCGATGATCTCCAAGCCGAACTGTTCCTTCAACGCCAGATTGCCCTCGACATGATCGGTATGGTGATGCGTGGTCAGGATATGGCTGATGGTCCAGCCACGACGATCGGCGGCATTCAGGATCGCATCTGCTTCCGGAGCGTCGATCGATGCCGTCAATCCGGTTTCAGGATCATGGACCAAGACGCCGTAATTGTCGGAACGGCAGATAAAAATCTCTAATTCCAATGGTTTCATGATCGAAATCTTCCTCATCTTTTCCGTGAGTAGAGAATGTAAGCCGTTCGGCCTTGAAGTCCAACGTTCGGCTGATAACATTTGTTTCGATGCATACCGATATTGTCGATCTTCGCCAGTTTTATCATTCCGAGCTTGGTCGCTTGGCGGAGCAGTCGATTGCCATGGCGCTGTCCTCCATCTGGGCGCGCATGCCGGAGGAGCGGCTTGTCGGCCTTGGCTATGCCGTTCCTTATCTCGACCGTTTTCGGGCCGATACCGAACGCACCTTCGCCTTCATGCCGGCGGGACAGGGGGCCGTGAACTGGCCTATGGGCTCAGCCTCGGCGACGGCCCTGATCTTCGACGAAGAACTGCCGTTGCCGGACAGTTCGATCGATCGTGTGCTGATGGTGCATTCGCTGGAGTTTGCCGAAAGCCCGCGCGAGACGCTGAAGGAGCTTTGGCGCGTTCTGGCGCCCGGCGGCCGGCTGGTCATCGTCGTGCCGAACCGTACCGGCGTATGGGCGCGCATGGAGCACACGCCATTCGGTTCAGGCCGGCCCTATTCGCGCGGCCAGCTCACCTCGCTGCTGCGCGAAACCAATTTCACCCCCGGTGCGACCGCGGAGGCGCTGTTCTTCCCGCCTTCGAAGCTGCGAACCGTGCTGCGGCTGCGCCGCGCCTTCGAGCGGATCGGCCGAACCCTATGGCCGGCTTTTTCCGGCGTCATCATCGTCGAGGCGCAGAAGCGGCTTTATCAGGGCCTGCCCGTTGCCGTCCGCGCCTCGCGCCGTGTCTTCGTGCCGGTGCTAGCGCCGCGCGGCATACCGACGACGCGCGATGGCGCGTGACGCTTTCGCCGTAGCGCCGACACTCGACAAATTTATCAATCCGCTTTAATGCGACGGGATGTCATAAACCGGAATTTTCCGGTCTTTCCCAAGGTCGATCCCATGAGCATGGAAATGAGCAAGCCCGTCCCGCGTTCCGGCATTCTCGATATCGCTGCCTATGTGCCGGGCAAGGAGCATGCGCCGGGCGTTGCGCGCGTGTTCAAGCTCTCCTCGAACGAGACGCCGCTTGGCGCCAGCCCGAAGGCCATCGAAGCCTTCCGCGGTGCTGCCGGCAATCTCGAGCGCTATCCGGACGGACAGGCCAAGGAATTGCGCCAGGCGATCGCCGATGTGCATGGGCTGAATGTGGCCAATATCCTTTGCGGCGCCGGCTCCGACGAGCTGCTCGGGCTGCTCTGCCACACTTATCTCGGCACCGGTGACGAAGGCATCATCACCGAGCACGGCTTCCTGGTTTACAAGATCCAGATCATGGCCGCCGGCGCGACGCCGATCACCGTCAAGGAGAAGGATTGCACCGTCGATGTCGACGCGATCCTCGCGGCGGTCACGGAGAAGACCAAAATGGTCTTCATTGCCAATCCGGCCAATCCGACAGGTACCTACGTGCCGGTCAGCGAGATCCGCCGCCTGCAGGCGAGCCTACCCAAGCACGTCATCCTCATTCTCGACGCTGCCTATGCCGAATATGTCCGCCGCAACGACTACGAGGCTGGCCTTGAACTCGTTTCGGCAAACCAGAATGTCGTCATGACACGTACCTTCTCCAAGGTTTACGGCCTGGCAGCCCTTCGTATCGGCTGGATGTATGCCCCGGTCGATATCGTCGATGCGATCAACCGCGTGCGTGCTCCGTTCAACCTGAACAGCGCGGCTATTGCTGCCGGAGCCGCTGCCATTCGCGATCAGGCTTTCACGGAAAAGGCGGTCGCGCATAACACGCTCTGGATCGAGAAGATGACGGCTGCGCTCGAGGCTCTCGGCCTCAAGGTGACGCCGTCGGTTGCGAATTTCGTCCTGTTCCACTTCCCTGACAGCGACGGCAAGCGCGCCGTGGAGGCCGATGATTTCCTGACGAGCCGCGGCTATATCCTGCGCGCCGTTCGAGCCTACGGCTTCCCGAATTCGCTGCGCTTGAGCATCGGCACCGAAGAGGCCAATCTCGGCGTCATCGACGCTCTGGCCGAATTTATGGGACGCAAGGTATGAGCAACATTCAGTTCGATCGCGCTGCGCTGATCGGCATCGGCCTGATCGGCTCCTCCATCGCCCATGACATCAAGCGCCTCGGACTGGCCAAGGAAGTGGTGATCTCGACACGCAGCGCCGAGACGCTGAAGCGTGCCGAAGAGCTGAAGTTGGGCGACCGCTATACGCCGTCCTCAGCCGAAGCCGTGAAAGACGCCGATCTCGTCATCGTTTCCGTGCCTGTGGGCGCTTCGGAGAGCGTCGCCAAGGAAATCGCCGCGCATCTGAAGCCGGGCGCCATCGTTACCGATGTCGGTTCGACCAAGGCCTCCGTCATCGCGCAGATGCAGCCGCACATGCCCGCCAACGTGCATTTCATTCCGGGCCATCCGTTGGCAGGCACGGAGAAATCCGGCCCGGATGCGGGCTTTCCGGGGCTGTTCAAAGGGCGCTGGTGCATCTTCACGCCCGTTCCGGGTACCGACGAGGCCGCGATCAAGACGCTTCGCACCTTCTGGGAAACTCTGGGCTCCCGTGTCGACGAGATGGACCCTGAGCATCACGACAAGGTGCTGGCGATCGTCTCGCATCTGCCGCATCTCATCGCCTACAACATCGTCGGCACCGCTGATGATCTGGAGACGGTGACCGAGTCGGAAGTCATCAAATATTCGGCATCCGGTTTCCGCGATTTCACCCGCCTTGCCGCGTCCGATCCGACCATGTGGCGCGACGTTTGCTTGCACAATCGCGATGCGATTCTCGAAATGCTGTCGCGCTTCTCCGAGGATCTCGCATCGCTGCAGCGTGCGATCCGCTGGGGTGACGGCGACAAGATCTTCGAACTTTTCACCCGTACGCGCGCCATTCGTCGCTCGATCGTCGAAGCCGGCCAGGATGTCGACGTGCCGGATTTCGGCCGTCATGCGCTGGATGTGAAGGAATAGGCATTCTTGCGCGAGGGAGGGGCGTTCGTGATCGTCAGATGTGGACGCTCCGAGGATCTACCCTGGCTCGCCCATCATGATGACGCGAGTGAAGCTTGGATCAAGCGTTGCATTGAGTTTGGCGAGTATTTTGTCGCCGAGCAGAATGGGGAGCTTGTCGGCTTCCTGCGCTTCAGCCGTTTCTGGGGCAAAATCCCCTATATGGACATGATCCGCGTACTGCCATCATACCGACGCGAGGGCGTTGGGACAGCCATGTTCCACGCCTGGGAACGCGCCATGATCGAAGAGGGCGCCGGGCATCTGATGACATCGAGCGAATGGGCGGAAGCCGAGCCGCAGGCGTGGCATCGCCGCAACGGCTTCAAGGCGGCCGGCAGCATAGACCTCCGCATCGTCCAGCCGAGCCCGGAGATATTCTTTGTGAAGGATATCTCCGGCATCCGCAAAGGATAGGCTCTCAGATCGGCGGGATCTTGCCGAGCGGGATGAAGCCGCTGAGCGAGAGGCGGCCGCGATCGGCGGTGAGATCGACGGAAACCTTATCGCCGCCATTGGCAAGCGCCTTCAGCATCTTCGTGGCCGTCTTGATGATGTTCTTGGCGGCGGGAAGCGTCGTGGTCAGGCTATCGCCCCAAGGCCCGATCTGATTGATCTCCAGCTTGAACTGGCCGGATAGAAAACCCTCATCGTCGAAATTGAAGGGGCCGGAAAGCGTCATGATGCGGCCGTCGCCGATGTCGATGACGGCCTGATGCAACACGCCCGCCGAGCCGCGAAGCCCCTCCCGGTCGCTGCCATCGAGCAGGCCGGCCTTGCCTGATAGTGTGACATTAGCGCTCGTGGATGCGGTCGGCAGGACCTGGGGGAAATCCTTGATCACGGCATTGGCATTTTCGACGCCGATCGCGAAATCCAGATCGCTGCCGTTCTGGCTAGCATGCATCTCCGTGCGGGCGGCTGTGACATTGACACTCTGGCCGGTGACGGAGGAGACGATGCCTGCCTTCAGCCCATTGATAACAGTCTGGGTCTGCGCCACGCCGCGGCCCTTGGCGACGAGGTTCGATTGCAGGTCGGCCCATTCTGCCGATACGGCCAGGCCCTCCGTCGTCCGCAACGCGGCAGGAGATTTCAGGCTCCAGCTCACATGGTTGGGCTGGAAGACCGGCGCGGAGGCGCTGAGCCTGTCGAAACTGGTGGAGACGCCCCGCGTCTGGTTGTCGACCGTCACGGTGTCGCAGGTCAGGCCGATGGAGAACGGAAAGCCGTTGAAGGCCATGTTCTCGCATTTGCCAGCAACGCCGGCGCTGTTCTGCTGGCCGAGCGCCTTCAGGACATTGCTCCTGACGAAACCGGTCGCATAGTACCAACCGCCGGTGTAAAGACCGGCCAGAACCACCACCAGCCCAAAAAGGATGAGCCACAGACGTTTGCCTCGACTGGTCGTTACGCTCTGGCTTGACGCTGCCATGTTGTTCTCCAATGGTTGAACTGAAGCTTCACAGTGATTTGGCGTTGGATATGGACGAATTTTGGGTGTTTGGCTACGGATCCCTCATGTGGAATCCGGGCTTTGGTTATGACGAGCGGGCCGAGGCCCTGATTTTCGGTTATCGTCGCTCGCTCTGCGTCCGTTCCTGGGTCCATCGCGGCACGGAAGAAAACCCTGGCCTCGTCCTCGGCCTCGATCGCGGCGGTTCCTGCCGCGGCATGGCCTTCCGGGTCCCCGCCTCCGAGTGGGACGAGGTGCTGACCTATCTGCGCGAACGCGAGCTCGTCACCAACGTCTATCTGGAAAAGACCCTGCCGATTCGGCTCGCTGACGGGCGGCGCGTAAACGCCGTAGCCTATGTCGTCGATCGCAACCACAGGCAATATGCCGGCTCGCTGGATGCCGTCGAGGCAGCGAATGTGGTGGAAGCTGCCAACGGCCGCTCCGGCCCGAACGATGCCTATCTCTTCAATACGCTGACGCATCTGCGGGACATGGGTATTCGCGATCACTGGCTCGAACAGGTCGCCGGCGAGGTGGAGCGGATGCGAAAGGTATCCTGAACCTATCGCATAGAATCGAGAGCTCGCTCAGACCGCGGCGGTGACCGGCTTTGTCTTGCCGATTTCGGCCAGGCGCTGGACTGCGGTCGGAGGAAGCGGCAGATGCGGATTGTTGGCGACGGTTTCGACCAGCAACTCGTCGCTTGCTCTTTCCGTTTCCTCGATCAGGCGCGCGAAGAAGGCATCCGGGTCCATGCCGGGCTCGATCGGCGGCAGGATGCGCACCTTGAGATGGCCGGGATACTTGCGGAAGGTGCGGCGCGGCCAGAAAAGGCCGGGATGCATGGCGACCGAGACCACGGGAATTCCAAGATCGCGATACATGCGGGCAATGCCGTATTTGTAGACTGGCTCGGCGCCCGGCGGGCGGCGTGTACCCTCGGGATAGATGATGAGCTGGCGGCCGGTGGCGAGCTCTTCGCGCGTGCGCTTCAGGACGTCGAACATCACCTTGCCGCGGGCGCTGCGATCCACGGGGATCATGCGTTGCTTCTTCGCATACCAGCCGAACAGCGGGATCCACAAAAGCTCGCGCTTCAGGATATAGACCGGATCGTCGAGATAGGGCAGCAGCGCGAATGTATCCCAGAAGGATTGGTGCTTTGGCGCGAAGATGAAGCTGCCCTTGGGGAGATTTTCAAGGCCCTCGATCTCGAAGGTGGTGCCGACGATCTTCTCCATCAGCCAGGTGCTGGATTTCGCCCATGCCTTCGGGATCGCGTAGGCCGCCTTGCGCGGCATGAGGAAGTAAATCGGCGTCAACACGATCATGCGAATGATCAGATTGGCATAAAAGGCCGTGTTGAACAGGATCGAACGCAAGATAATCATCGAGGCTTTTCCAATGCACCGGCTTGCGCCGGCATCCGAAGGTTTGCCTACACGATTACAGCGTCAATAAAAAGTCGGTCTTTGCATGGTTTCGCGCCTTCAAGCGCGTTGCCCCTCCGAGATTCGCCCTTTGCTGCGAGCCTCAGTCGTCGTCTTCAGCCGGCTGCCGCGAGCGCAAGCCTACCGGCCGGCCGAGGCCGGTCAGGTTGCGGGCACCGGCGAGGAGGACCTTCGCATATTCGGAGATCATCGTCCGCAGCGCATTCGGGTCCGTGAACCAGTTCTTGCTCTTCAGATCCGAGTTGACGACCGGATAGGGAATGAAATCGGTCGAGGGGTCGACATATTTCAGTTCGGCGAGGCTGCGGGGCATATGGTAGTTGTTCGTGACAACGAGAACGCTCTTGTAGCCCCTGGCGTGAATCCACTTTGCCGCTTCGCGGGCATTGCCGATCGTATCGAGCGCGTCGTAGCCGATGTCGACACAGCAGCTGAACAGGCTGGCGGAACTCTGCGTCAATTTGCGAATCTGCGTCGGCGTGGTGGTCGGATGTGCGCCCGAGATCAGGAGACGGTTTCCGGCGCCGGTCCGTAGCAGCTCCACCGCCTGATCGATCCGCTGATAGCCGCCGGTCAGCACGACGATGGCATCGGCCTTCGGCTCGAGCGGCGGTTTCAAGGTAGTGATCGAATCGGCAAAATGCAGGAAGCCGCCGAAAACGATGGCCGCGAGGAAGATGAAGGCGAAGCCGCCCCAGCGCAAGAGACGCCGGAACAGGCTACGGCGCACGGGTCTATCGCCGCTGGGGCGTGTCCGCAGCGACTGCAAACTTATGGTCTTGCGAGTCGTCAGATCCATGCTCATGATTCGCTATTATACGCCAATTGCGGCAAGGAACGGGCTGGCACACGGTAAAAAAACATCGCTGAAGCGTCAATTCGGTACGCTATCCGTCCGCCCGGGATCGGAACGAACCAGATCGATCTCATAGATCGTGTGCATGACGGTGAAACGTGCCGTCAGCGTCGTCAGCAGCGCGATGATGATCATGGTGGCGAGAATGCCGATATAGCCGAGCGCGCCGACGGAGAAAGTCCCGAACAATGCGGTTGCCTGATCGGTCTGCGGTGTAGCGATCGTATGGCTCTGCAGGAGGCCGGCTGTCGCGAAGAAAAGCGCGGCAAGGGCGCTGCCCGCTCCCGAGCCTTTGAGGCTGATCTTCAGGAAATGCTTCTGGAATTCATTGGCGACGAAGGTGCTTTCGGCGCCGACGAAATGCAGGACTTCGACAATATGGCGGTTGCCCGACAATGCGCCGCGCGTAGCGAAAACCACAGTCAGAACCATAGCGGTGAAGACCAGCAGCAGGACGCCGGTACCGATGAGAACGGTGGTATGCGCCATCGACACGAGCCGGTCGACCCAGGTGCGATGGTCGTCGAGCGTTGCCTGCGGGATCTGCGCCTTGAGCAATGCGCGCATCGCCTCGAAGTCAGGCGGATGCGTCTCGTCGATGGTGATGATGACCAGGCGCGGAATGGGCAATTCCTTGATATCGAGGCCGGCGCCGAGCCACGGTTCGAGCAGGCGCGCGGTCGCCGCCTCGTCGACAATCTGGCCCGATTTGGTGCCGACGAAGCTGAGCGCGATATCGCGGGCGCTCGCGAGCGCCTTTTCCATGTCGAGATTGTCATCCGGCTTGATCTGTATGGTGATCTCGCGGGAAATCTGGCTTTCCCAACTTGCCGCCGTCGAGCGCACCATGCTGACCGCACCGAGCGTCAGGCAGGCGAGAAAGGCCATGATGGCAATGACGACGATGAGCGCATTGCCCTGAATGTTGGAGGACGGCACGATCGGTCCCGTCGGGCGAACGCGCATCTCCGGGCGCTTGCGTTCTATCGGTGCCGCGGGCGCTTGCCGTGCCTGCGGTGCCCGGGCATTCGGGGCTGTCCTGCGGGGGCGGGGGTCAGTCATAGATATCGAGATGCCCCCCCGATAGGATCATGCGTCTCGCCTCGATCTGGTCCATCAAAGCGAGATCGTGCGTAGCAATGACCACAGCAGTCCCGAGCCGGTTAAGCTCGAGAAAGAGATTGAGCAGGCGGCGCGCCATCGGCGGATCGACATTGCCCGTGGGCTCGTCGGCAAGCAGGATTTCCGGGCGGTCGATGAGGGCTCGCGCGATGGCCGCGCGCTGTTTCTCGCCGCCCGAAAGCACGGGCGGCAGCACGTTGATGCGCTCGCCGAGCCCCACCCATTTCAAAAGTTCGAGGACGTCGGTGCGATAGGAGCTTTCGTCCTTGCCGCGCACGCGGAGCGGTAGGGCGACATTTTCATAGGTCGTCAGATGCTCGAGCAGCCGGAAATCCTGGAAGACGATGCCGACACGGCGGCGCAGCAGCGGCAGTTCGTTGCGCGGGATCGAGGAGATCTCCCGGTCGAACATGCGGATCAGCCCACGCGTCGGCTGCAGCGACATGAAGAGCAGCCGCAACAGTGTCGTCTTGCCGGCGCCGGAGGGGCCGGTCAGGAACTGGAACGATTTCCTCGGTATGTCGAAGCTCAGGTCGCGGAGGATTTCCGGACCCATGCCATAGCGCAAACCGACGTTCTCAAAATGAATCAACGGGCAGTCCAGTCTTCCGCAGGGTTCAATCAGGCGACTTGTTAACCAATGGCATTAACAGCCGGTAAATTTTTCTGGAAAGGCGCCCTATTCATGGCGATCTTTGCGAAGCATTAACCAATAAAATTTACGACTGGGCAGGATTCGTTTCAATGCCCAGATTGGCAATGGGCGTCGAAACCATGTGGATCACCGCAACGGGAGGCCATCATGGGCGCTTTTCGCCACCGTCAACAGCAGGCGGGGCTGGTTTATGACCTCATTCCGCCCGAACGAGGAGCGGGGTCGGGCCAGGCGCATTACGTCATGCCGAAGCCCGATATCGTCGATGCCGAATTCGTGACCGTTGCCGCTGCACGCGGACGGACTGTGTCCGGCGTTAACATGCGCTATGGCGGGCATACCAGACCAAAACCGCAACCCGTGACGCGCAAGACCACCTTCTCACGCATCCTGTCCGTCTTGCGCGGTGTCGAGGAGGTTCTGCAGCAGGCATCGCGGCGCAGCTTCGTCGCGCTCATCGTTTGCCTCGCAATCTTGATTTTCGGTCTTTCCGGCGGTTTTTCCGGTCTCTCCAACGCGCCCGCCAAGGCGACGTCCGATCCGCTGCAGTTCTCGCATGTGACACTGACGCCACGGGATGAGAGCGGGCTGCCCGTCTTGAGATTGAACGGCGTCATCGAGAATGTCAGCGGTGCCACGCTTTCGGTTCCGCAGGTGCGCGCCGATCTTTTTGCAGGCGGCCAGCTGGTCAGGAGCATCGTTGTGGATACGCCCGTCGATCGCCTCGGGCCGCATGAAAGCCGCGGATTTTCGACGCGATTGCAGCATCCCGGTGGAAAAACGCCGGATGTCCGGCTTTCCTTCATGCCGTAGGGGGTGTGTCGGGCTTGCCGATTGTGCTAGGGGCTACTGCTTTAGAGTGCTACAGCGACCTTTGCGCGTCCTATGTGACACGCGGCGCTGTAGAGCTTGATCGGCGGCCAGGGGCCGCTTAGCCATGGAGCATGCCAATCAATGCCTGTCGTACGCGGGAAGAATATCGAGCCGCTTTTCACTGCCGAGCAGATTGCCGAGCGCAATCATGCCTTGGCGAAGGAAATCGCCAAGGGGCCGACGAAGGACCTCCTCGTCATAGCCATCCTCAAGGGCTCATTTATCTTCGCAGCCGATTTGCTCCGTGCTCTGCATGAGACCGGGCTTGCCCCGGAGGTCGAGTTCATCACGCTTTCGAGCTACGGCGCCGGCACGACGTCGCAGGGCGTGCGCATCGTCAAGGACATCGATAGCGACGTCAAGGATCGGGACGTGCTGCTTATCGACGACATTCTGGAATCGGGCCGCACGCTGCGTTTCGCCAAGGAGCTGCTCTATGAGCGCGGCGCCCGTAATGTCACGCTGGCCGTCCTGCTCGATAAGAGCGTCAAGCGCCAGGAAGAGCTGGAGGCCGATTATGTCGGCTTCGAATGCCCCGATTATTTCGTTGTCGGCTACGGCATGGATGTCGCCTACGCCTTCCGCGAATTGCCCTTCGTCGGTGTCGTCACGGGCGACGCCGAGGCCTGATCTTGAGTTAATGCAGGCGGCATGTCCGCCTGTGCCATTCTGCTCCAGCGATGACGAACCGTTAACCACGGAGCTTGATCGCCTGTCCGCTGTTTACCTATCGCAAACGGAATTCTGGTGATTTCGGTCGCGGAACATGACGGACCAGGAGCACGGACCATGGCAAAAATTCTGATCACGGAAGACGAGGACTCGCTGCGCAGCTTCGTCGCCCGCGCGCTGCGCTTGGACGGCCACGAGACCGAAGAGGCGGCAGACGGCGCGGAAGGCTTGGAAAAGCTGAAAGAGGGCGGCTATGATCTGCTTCTCTCCGATATCCGCATGCCGGTGATGGACGGCATTGAGCTCGCGCATCAGGCACATTCGACGTGCCCGGGGATGAAAATCCTGCTGATGACCGGCTATGCGGAGCAGCGCGAGCGCGCTGACGATCTTATGGAAAAGATCGTCGACGTCGTTGCCAAGCCATTTGCGCTGCCAGACATCCGAAAGGCTGTCGCGCGGGCTTTGGCTGCCTGACGTTGATTTCTGGTCAGCACGGGCGTCCTCGTGCTGGCTCCATTCTCGTGATGGACGGTAGCCCGAAGCTGCCTCACTGACCCAAATTCAGCAGACGTTCCAGATAGCGCCGTTCTTCGCTGAGCGTGGGATTGTTGCTCAGCCGCTCGCGAATGGCGTCGAGAATTTGGCGGGCGCGCTCTGCGTTGATGATATCAGGCACCATGTTGTCGTTAGGGTTGTCCGAGAAACCACCCTCGTTGCGCGACCGGCCGAGCGGATCGCGGCCGTTTTGACCGCCTTGTCCCATCTGCCCCGGCATCTGTCCCTGACCCTGCCCCTGGCCTTGTCCCTGCTGCATCTGGGCCATAAGCTGGTTCATCATTTCGCGCGTGCCCTTGCGCAGGGCGTCCAGCGCGCGTCCCTGGCCCTGCACCGCGCCTTCACCGTTGCCCTCGGCAAGCTGACCGGACGCGCCCTTCATTTCCTGCTGTGCCTTGCCGTAATTCTGATTCGGCTTCATGCCCAGTGAGCCAAGGTTTTTCTGGAGTTCGCCAAGCTGTTTGCCGAGATCCTCCTGCTGCTGGCGCAGTTGCTTCAGCGCGTCGCGGAGCTGATCGGCCGTCATGCCATCGGTGGGATCCTTGCCCTTGTCGCTCTGCTGGTTCTGGCCTTGCTGCTGATCCTGCTGGCCTTGGCTGCGCTGGCCCATATCCGGGCGCATCGGGTCGTTGAGGCCGGGCATGGGCTGATCCATCAAGCCGTCGCCATCCTCATTGGAATCGCCGCGCTGCATGCGGTCACGCATGGCCTGATCGAGCTTGAAGGTCTGATCCATCAGCTTCTGCTGATCGCGCATGATGCGGCCGAGCTTGTCCATCTGCTCGCGCATCTTGTCGTTGGCCTGGTTCTGCTGCTGCCCCTGCTGCGGTTTGCCGGCCTGCAGGCTGTTCATCAGCTGCTGCAGTTCGGAAAGCATCTGCTGTGCGGCCTGGCGATTGCCAGAGCGGGCGAGATTCTCGATCTGATCCATCATGCGCTGCAGATCCTGCTGGCGCAGGATATTGGCGGAACGCTGGTTTGGCTGGGCCGGCATGTTGCGCATGCGCTCGGCCAGCTCCTTCATATAGGCGTCCATCGCCTTGCGCAGCTCGTCAGTCAGCTTCTTGATCTCGGCGTCGGGGGCGTTGCGCTGAAGCGCATCGGAGAGCTTCTGCTGGGCGTCGCGCAGGGCCTTTTCCGCGTCCGTCAGCTGCGCATCTTCCATGCCGAGCGCGATCTGCCAGAGATAATCGGCCGTATCCTTCAGCGAGGTCTCGTTGCTCGCGAGCTTCATGCGCGTGAGCGCCGACTTGAGCGCTAGATAGTTGCCAAGATCGGGGATTGTTTCTTCGGGCCGTATGGTCAGAGACTTGTTGAGTTCGATCGCTTCCGGCATCTTGCGCGTATCGAGCGCGAAGACCTGACGTTCTTCGGCCACGGCGGCAGCGAGCGGCTGGCTGAAATTGCGGGACGGCAATACCATCTCGTAAGGTGAGCTGCGTCCCGTCTGGCCGGCACCGTCCTTGGCGACGAGGGTGATGCGCACGCGCTTACCGGCCAGCGGATCCTGAGTCAGATCATGGCTTGCCAGACCCTTGCCATTGCGGCGGTCGCGACGCGGCATTTCGAGCTTGAATTCCGGCAAGCCATAAAGCGGCGTCGCGGCAGGATCGGATTCCACGGGCACGATCTCGGCACGGGCTTCCTCGACGCCGTAATCATCCCTAACCTTGAAGCCGAGTTCCAGCGCACCGCTGGCCGTCGCATGCGGAACGCCGTCGAAGGTGATCTCCGGCGGCTTATCGACGACCACATTGAAGGACCAGGACTTGCCGTTGACGGTGAGTTCGCCACCCTTTTCAAGCTTCAGGACGTGCGTGCGGGCGACCATCCCGTCCGCGGCCGGGATATTGCCGGTGCCGTTTGCTGCAGGCGGCACGGCGGGAGGCGTTGCAGGTCTCGCGCCCGCCGGACCCTGCTTGTCGGCATCAGCGGCCTGCTCGGGAATTTCGGCGCCTTTTTCCGCGCCAGTCGCCTGGAACAGCACTTTCTCATCCGTCGCAGCACCCGAAACACGCACGGTGAGTTCGGAGAATTGCGGCACGCTCAGGCTATTGCCGGCATTATCGACATTGCTGGTCAGATAGACTGGAGGCTCGCCGGTGTAATAGGGCGGGGTGACCCAGGCATCGACGCGGACATCCGGATTGCTCGAGGTGGAGGTCGATGCCGTGAAGGCATCACTGAGCGAGCCGCCGCTGTTGGACATGGAGAAGCTGAAGGCCGTTACCAGCAGCAATGCAGGGACTGCGCGCAATGCAAAGCGGTCGTAACGTGTGATATCCGGCCTGGGCAGGCCGGCATCCAGGGCGGCGATGCGTTCGGCCATACGCGTCTGGTGCTCGCGCCAGAGCGCGCGGGCAAAGGGGGTGTCGAGCGCCGGCTCTTCTTCCTGCACCGTAACGGGCTGGTGGGCGAGGCCGTTGCGCTCTTCCAGCAGTCGGTCCGCCGCTGTGGTGTTCGGCCAGTGCAGGCGGCGCAGCGGATAGAGGGAGATGGCGAAGCCGACCGCGAAGACGGCAAGCAGCAGAAAGCGCAGAGTATCCGGCGCCATGCGAAAAATGCCGAACCAGGCGACGGAGAGGAAAAGGGCCAGAATGGATGCCGGCAACAGCAGCCGTGGCAGAAGCTGTTCGCTGACCAGAACCAGCCGAGCAAAGAGACGCTTGACCGCAACCATGCGCGCCAGCGCCGGATGGGTGGCGAAAGCGCCCTTCTTAGGGTTGCTGGGGCTGGTCATCGGTCCGGTCTTCTCCCGATCTGACGTTGGCTAGTAGCCCGTTTGGGTGGCGCGGCGTCCCACACGCTCGCGCACGCGGTGCCCGGCGAGACACCATTCAATCAAAGATAACATTCTTTGTGGCGAAGACGAGGGCAACGGGCATGAAAGGCTGTTTTTTCACCGGACTTCGCCGAAACGTGATCGGGCAGGACGGCTATTCCACTGCCCCCCGAAATCATGGATTGAGGCCGATTATCCCTCAAGCCAGGCCGGGATCGAATCCAGGCCGATCAGCTCTTCGTAGGTCGCGCGCGGGCGGATGACGTGGAATTCGTTGCCCTTGACCAGCACTTCGGGAACCAGAAGCCGGCTGTTGTAGGTGCCGGCCTGCACGGCACCATAGGCACCGGCCGAGCCGACCGCGAGGAGATCGCCGGGTTTCGGCAGCGCCATCTCGCGGTCGAGCGCCAGATAATCGCCGGTTTCGCAGACCGGGCCGACGACATCGGCCTTGATGCGCGGCGTGCTCACATCGCCGACAGCAACCGGCCTGATCTCGTGATAGGCTTCGTAGAGCGTCGGACGAATGAGGTCGTTCATGGCGCCGTCGACGATGACGAAGCTCTTGTCGCCGCCATCCTTCACATAGATGACTTCGGTCACCAGAATGCCGGCATTGCCGACGATCAGGCGGCCGGGCTCGGTGACGATCCGGCAGTTGAGGCCACGCAGCTGGTTCTTGACGATCTCGGCATAGGCATCCGGCAGCGGCGGCGGATTGTTGTCGTCGCGATAGGGAATGCCGAGGCCGCCGCCGATATCGACATGATGGATATCGTGACCATCGCCGCGCAGCGTTTCCACGAGGTCGCGCAGCAGCTTGAAAGCGTCGTCGAAGGGCTGCAGCTCGATGATCTGGCTGCCAATGTGCATATCGATGCCGGTGACCTTGATCCCAGGCAGGCTGGCGGCGCGTTCATAGACAGCGCGAGCGCGCTGCCATGAAATGCCGAACTTGTTTTCCTTCTTGCCCGTCGAGATTTTCGCATGCGTGCGCGCATCGACATCCGGGTTGATGCGGAAGGAGACGGGCGCCACCTTGCCGGCGCGGACGGCGCGCTGGTTCAGCACTTCCAGCTCCGGTTCGGATTCGACGTTGAAGCAGTAGATGCCGGCTTCGAGCGCCGCGTCCATTTCCTGCGCCGTCTTGCCGACGCCGGAGAACATGATGCGGCTTGCGGGAATGCCTGCGGCCAGTGCTCGACGCAGCTCACCGACAGAGACGACATCGACGCCGGCGCCGAGATGGCCGAGCGTCTTCAGCACCGCCTGGTTGGAATTGGCCTTCATGGCATAGCAGACCATGGCATCGACATCGCCGAAAGCTTCCGCGAAGACGCGGTAGTGGCGTTCCAACGTAGCCGTCGAATAGACGTAGAAGGGGGTACCGACCGCCTTGGCGATCTCCGAAACCGGTACATCCTCGGCGTAGAGGATGCCGTCGCGATACTCAAAGTGGTTCACGGTCGTTGCCTAATTAGAGAAGCGGGTCGAGGAAGAACTTCTTGTCCTCCGTGCCCGGCTCCTTCGTCGGCTTGGAGACGTCGCCGCCCTTGGTCGCGTGCGCACTCGGCGGATCGAGAGGGCCTTTGCGGCCACATCCGACAACGGCTAGGCCGATGACCGAAAGCACGACGGTCAGGCGGATGATGTGCGGCATGTTGATCTGCATCGAAATCCTCTTGGGCGGCAAACGCGAAAGCAGTCCTTCATAGCGAAGTTTCCGAGCCTTGTGCACCCTGATTGTTGGTTATGACTTTCGGCGATTTTCTCAGTTGCGAGCACGCCAGAAGGCGATCTGCTTGCGCACTTCCGAAGGCGCCGTGCCGCCGAAGCTCTTGCGGCTGGCGACCGAGGCCTCGACCGTCAAGACATCGAAGATCTTGTCGGTGATATCCGGGTGGATCGCCTGCAGGTCTGCAAGCGAGAGTTCTGCCAGCTCGCAGGATTTGCTTTCGGCAAGCGCCACGGCGCGGCCCGTCACATGGTGGGCATCGCGGAACGGCAGGCCGGCTTCGCGCACCAGCCAATCGGCGAGATCGGTGGCGGTGGAATAGCCGGATCCGGCGGCGGCCTTCATGCGGGCGGTGTTGATCGTCATGTCGCGCATCATGCCGGTCATGGCGGCAATGGCGAGTTCCAGGCTTTCGGCAGCGTCGAAGACCTGTTCCTTGTCTTCCTGCATGTCCTTGGAATAGGCGAGGGGCAGGCCCTTCATGATCGTCAGCAGCGCCACCAGCGAGCCGTTGATGCGGCCGGTCTTGGCGCGCACGAGTTCGGCGGCATCCGGGTTCTTCTTCTGCGGCATGATGGAGGAACCGGTGGAGAAGGCATCGGAGAGGCGCACGAAGCCGAATTGCGGCGTGGACCAGATGACGATCTCTTCGGCAAGGCGCGATAGATGCATGCCGGCGATCGCTGCAATCGAAAGGAATTCCAGGGCAAAATCGCGGTCGGAGACCGTATCGATCGAGTTGCGGGTCGGCTCGCGGAAGCCGAGCGCCTTGGCTGTCATGTGGCGATCGATCGGAAAGCCGGTGCCGGCAAGGGCTGCGGCGCCGATCGGCGATTCGTCCATGTGCTCGATGGCGTGACGCACGCGCGAGCGGTCGCGGCCGAACATCTCGACATAGGCCATGCAGTGATGGCCGAAGGTGACGGGCTGTGCCGTTTGCAGATGCGTAAAGCCAGGCATGACGCTGTCAGCATGTTCCTCGGCACGGTCGAGGAAGGCAGAGATGAGCTCGGTCAGCGCCTGCTCGCACTTCTGCAGCTCTTCCTTCACCCAGAGGCGGAAATCGAGCGCCACCTGGTCGTTGCGCGAGCGGGCGGTGTGCAGACGGCCGGCAGCCGGGCCGATCAAGGTCGCAAGCCGCGCCTCGACGTTCATGTGGATGTCTTCGAGGCGGCGTGAGAATTCGAAATTGCCGCTTTCGATCTCTGACAGGATCGTGTTCAACCCGTGAACGATCTTGTCTTTATCCTCGGTTGAAATGATGCCTTGATTGGCGAGCATGCTCGCATGCGCGATTGAGCCGCGGATGTCCTGGGCAAACAGCTTCTTGTCGAAATCGATCGAGGCATTTATCTCCTCCATGATTGCCGCGGGGCCGGAAGCGAAACGCCCGCCCCACATCTGGTTGGAGGATTTGGTGTCCGTGCCGTCAGTCATGAGATGCCCACCTGGAGAATGTAATGACAGCAAAGAAGCCGTTCGGTCTGCCGTCCATGAAACTTGTTATGCTTGCCGCCGTCGCCGGGGTTATTGCCGGTGCGGCAGCGGTATACGTGAAGGAGGCGGGGTATGGCAATGGCATTGGTGAAACGGCCTCGGCCGATCAATGCGGGACTGCCAGGGATCGTGCCGCTGCCCTGACGCCTTTCACCAAGGGGCAGGTCGCCGCCATGAGCGTGCCGCCGGCGCCGATCTCGCTCCAGGGTGTTTCCTTCAAGGGGGCTGACGGGCAGTCGCTGTCGATCAGCAATTTCGCCGGCAAGACCGTGCTCTTGAACGTCTGGGCGACATGGTGCGTGCCGTGCCGCGAGGAAATGCCGGCACTGAACGCGCTTGAGAAGAGCGCCGGCAGCGACAAGTTCGAAGTGGTTGCCGTCAATATCGATACCGGCGACGATGAAAAGACCAAGGCCTTTCGTGCGGAATATGCGATCGACAAGCTCGGCTACTACCGCGACAACACCATGGGCGTGTTCAATGCGCTGAAGAAACAAGGCCTGGCCTTTGGCCTGCCGGTGACGCTGCTCATCGACGACAAGGGCTGCCTGCTGTCAGCGATGAACGGTCCGGCGGCTTGGGACAGCGAGGATGCGAAGAACCTGGTGAAGGCGGCTGCGGGGATTTGATTTTCCTCCTTCTCCCCTCGGGGAGAAGGTGCTTTATCGAGTCGGAATTGGCGTTTCGCCGCGGTAGTCATAGAAGCCGCGGCCCGATTTGCGGCCGAGCCAGCCGGCTTCGACATATTTCACCAGTAGCGGGCAGGGGCGATACTTGGAGTCGGCGAGCCCATCATGCAGCACCTGCATGATCGAAAGGCAGGTGTCGAGGCCGATGAAATCGGCAAGCTGCAGCGGGCCCATCGGATGGTTGGCGCCCAGCCGCATGGCGGTATCGATGGCATCGACGGTGCCGACGCCTTCATAGAGCGTATAGATCGCCTCGTTGATCATCGGCAGCAGGATGCGATTGACGATGAAGGCGGGGAAATCCTCGGCGACGGTGATCGTCTTTTCCAGCGAAGAAACATAGTCCTTGGCGGTGGAGAAGGTCGATTCGTCTGTGGCGATACCGCGCACCAGTTCCACCAGCTTCATGACCGGAACCGGATTCATGAAGTGGATGCCCATGAAGCGCTCGGGACGGTCGGTGGCGGAGGCAAGGCGGGTGATCGACAGCGACGAGGTATTCGTTGCGAGCAGCGCTTCGGGCTTCAGCACCGGACACACCTGCGCATAGATCTTGCGCTTGACGCTTTCGTCTTCCGTCGCAGCCTCAATGGCGAGATCGACCTGGGCGAGATCGTTGAGATCGGCGGAGCCGGTGATGCGGGCAAGGGCTGCCTTGCGTTCCTCGTCGGTCGTCTTGCCGGATGCGACCTGGCGGGCGAGGTTGCCGTTGATGGTGGCTAGCCCGCTTTCGATGCGGTCCTGCGCGAGATCATAGATATGAACCTTGTAGCCGGCCATGGCGGACACATGGGCAATGCCGCAGCCCATCTGGCCCGCGCCGATAATACCGATCGTCTTCAGCGAACTCATTGCCAACTCCCCGGCGCGCTCCTGGCGATGCGCTATGCTTTTAACTCAAATTTGCCGGGCCATTTCTAGCCCGGCAAAGATTGATAGACCTATAAGAGACGATTTTCCAGTCTCTCGCAACTGCGAGAAGGCCGGTGGGTGCGATCAAAGCGCCTTCTGGAGTTCCGGCAGTGCCTCGAAGAGGTCGGCGACGAGGCCGTAGTCGGCGATCTGGAAGATCGGGGCTTCCTCGTCCTTGTTGATGGCGACGATGACCTTCGAATCCTTCATGCCGGCCAGATGCTGAATGGCACCGGAAATGCCGCAGGCGATATAGAGCTGCGGTGCGACCACCTTGCCGGTCTGTCCGACCTGCCAGTCGTTCGGCGCATAGCCGGCATCGACGGCAGCGCGGGAGGCGCCGACGGCAGCACCGAGCTTGTCGGCAACCGGCAGGATGACTTCGCGGAACTTCTCGGCAGAGCCGAGTGCACGGCCGCCCGAGATGATGATCTTGGCGGAGGTTAGCTCCGGACGATCCGAGCTCGACAGCGCATCGCCGACGAAGGTGGAAAGGCCGGGATTGGCTGCGGCTGACACCGTCTCGATCGCCGCCGAGCCTCCTTCGGCAGCAGACGCGAACGAAGCCGTTCGCACGGTGATCACCTTCTTGGCGTCGGTCGACTGCACCGTCTGGATGGCATTGCCGGCATAGATTGGGCGCTTGAAGGTGTCTGCGGAGACCACTTCGATGATTTCGGAGACCTGGGCGACATCGAGCAGGGCGGCAACGCGCGGCAGCACGTTCTTGCCGACCGAGGTCGCAGCGCCGATGATCACGTCGTAGGAGCCGGAAAGCGATACGATGAGGGCTGCCAGCGGTTCTGCGAGATTGTTGGCGAGGCTTGCATCCTCGGCAACCAGCACCTTGGAGACGCCGGCCAGTTTGGCGGCCTGTTCGGCCGCAGCCTTGGCGCCGGCGCCGGCGACCAGCACATGAATGTCGCCGCCGATCTTTGCGGCCGCCGTCAGCGCCTTGGCGGTCTGGTCGGAGAGGTGGGCATTGTCGTGATCAGCCAGAAGAAGAATGGCCATATGTCTAACTCCTCGTTCGGACTGGGTTAAAGCACGCCGGCTTCGGTCTTGAGCTTTTCGACCAGCTCGGCAACCGAGCCGACCTTGACGCCTGCCTTACGACCGCCGGGCTCTTCCGTCTTCAGCACCTTCAGGCGCGGCTCGGTCGAGACGCCGAAATCGGCAGGCGATTTCTTGTCGAGCGGCTTCTTCTTGGCCTTCATGATGTTCGGCAGCGAGGCATAGCGCGGTTCGTTCAGACGCAGGTCTGATGTGACGACCGCCGGCAGCTTGACCTCGATCGTCTGCAGGCCGCCATCGACTTCGCGGGTGACCTGGGCTTTGCCATCGCCGATCTCGATCTTCGAGGCGAAGGTGGCCTGGGCGGCGCCCAACAAGGCTGCCAGCATCTGGCCGGTCTGGTTCGAGTCGTCATCGATCGCCTGCTTGCCGACGATGATGAGGCCCGGCTGTTCGGCCTCGGCCACGCCTTTCAGGATCTTGGCGACGGCGAGCGGCTCCACCGCATCGTCGGTCTCGACCAGGATGGCGCGATCCGCGCCCATGGCGAGCGCCGTGCGCAGCGTTTCTTCAGCCTTGGCAGGTCCGATCGATACGACCACCACTTCCTCGGCCTTGCCGGCTTCCTTCAGGCGCAGCGCCTCCTCGACCGAGATCTCGTCGAACGGGTTCATCGACATCTTCACGTTCGAAAGCTCAACGCCGGAACCATCCGGCTTCACGCGAATCTTGACGTTGTAGTCAACAACCCGCTTGACGGGGACGAGAATCTTCATGGAATCCTTCCTTCAACATGATCGCCCGAGAACATGCGCTGTTTAGCGCCATTCCATTTGTCGAATGGCGACATGGATACGCGTTTTTTTCCCAATTACAACGCTTCCAGGCCGCCGAGAGACGAATTGCTTGAAAGGCATAAATAACGTTTACGTTAACGTCAATATGTGTGCCCCGGCGATTGGCATGGGCCGCTATCGATTCTTGCCGGGAACCCAGAGCACATCGCCTCGGCCCTTATCGTTCGCGTAGCGCGCCGTAACGAAAAGCAAATCGGAGAGGCGGTTGACGTATTTCAGCGCCGCCGGGCTGACGCGTTCGCCTTGCTCACGTGACAGTGCCACCATCAGTCGCTCGGCACGTCTGGCAATGGTGCGGGCGAGGTGCAGATGCGCAGATGCGGCGTTTCCGGCCGGCAGAACGAAGGATTTCAGCGGCTCGAGATCGGCATTGAGCAAATCGATATCATGTTCCAGGCCTTCGACCTGATGGTCGGTGATGCGCAAGGGTTCATAGGGTAGGGGCTCGTCCGTTTCGGGCGTCGAAAGATCGGCGCCCAGATCGAAGAGATCGTTCTGGATGCGCATCAGCATCGCGTCGATCTCGGGCATGTCTGACATGTGCAGCCGGGCGACGCCGATGGCGGAATTGGTTTCGTCGACAGTGCCATAACTTTCGACGCGCAGATCGTGTTTGAGCCGCCTGGGACCTGCGGCAAGGCCCGTCGTGCCATCGTCGCCGGTCTTGGTATAGATCTTGTTGAGCTTGACCATCGTGTTCCTGTGGTTAGAGCCTTTCGCTTTTCTTGGGATCGCGAAATGCTCTAACCCTTTGTTTTACGCAATTCCGGACGGAAAACCGCTTCGCACTTTTCTCAGAATAGCTTTCGAGCATGATGCCGAAAAGTGTGAGCGGTTTCAGATTTTAGGTCGAACAGACCTAAAATCATCCGGCTCTAGGCCGGGCGGCCGCCGCCGGTCAGCCAGAGCGTCAGCATGATCAGGATCACCGCCACTGCCTGCAGCAGCACACGCAGCTGCATCAGCCGGTTCGAAAGGTTCGGGTTGTCGCCTTTCATCATGTTCAGCAGGCCGCGAATGAGAACGATCGCGACAAGTCCCATGACAATGATGGCGGCAACATAAGTAACGGTAGACATGGCTCCTCCATCCTTGTCTTCTTTTAAGCACTCTCAAGCGGAAAAGGCGCTTTGCCCTTTCGTGGGATTGCTCTAATCCAGCCGGCGCATCAGACGATAGAAAAGGTTAGCCGGCAATAGCCTTTTCAAAAGCACGCCCTGCTTGGCCGGTGTCGTTACCAAATAGTGCGGGCGCGGATTTCTAACGTTCAAAGCTGATTTTAGCACATCATAGACCGCTTCCGGGCCTAATTTATGTTTACTGATCGGGCCTGATCCATCAAGCCGCCTGAGCTGCCTGCGGTATTCCACCGCATGGGGCGAGCCTTCGAGGTCGATATGCTCGTTGATCTTGGCGAGTGCATTGGCGGTAAACTTCGTCGCGATTGGGCCGGGCTCGATGAGGCTTACATGGATGCCGCTATCCTGCAGTTCCATTCTGAGCGTGATCGTCAGCCCTTCCAGCGCAAATTTCGAGGCCGTGTAGGCGCCGCGGAAACGGTAGGGGATGAGTCCCAGAATGGAGGAGCAATTGACGATGCGGCCATGGCCCTGTTTGCGCATTAGCGGCAGGATCTGGCGCGTCAGCTCGTGCCAGCCGAAGAAGTTGGTTTCGAACTGTTCGCGCAGCACATCGGTCGTCAGGTCCTCGACGGCGCCCGGCTGCCCGTAGGCGCCATTGTTGAAGAGGGCATCGATGCGGTCGCCTGTGCGCTCGCGTAGTGTCGCCACCGTCGCGGAAATGGTCTCGGGCTTTGTGTAGTCAAGGAGTAGCGCTTCGATGCCGTCGGCTTCGAGCGAAGCGAGATCTTCCTGTTTACGCACGGTTGCAAATACGCGCCATCCGTCGGCCTTCAGTGCCCGCGCGCAATAAGCGCCGATGCCGGAGGAGCAACCAGTGACGAGTATCGTGCGTTGTTCCGTCATGGGAAGATGATTCCTGTACAAACCGAAACTCGTTTCCCATATTCAGGAACCCGATACAATCGACAACCGGCGGTATCGCCGGGATGAATGTCGACGCCGAGCGGAGATGGAATGCCGACAGCCCTGCGGACGATTTACAAGGTGATCTACGACGCAGTGTTCCATTTCGTCGAGGATGACGGGTTTGCCATGGCAAGCCATGTGGCACTGTCGACGCTGCTGGCGGTTTTTCCCTTCCTGATCTTTGGCACGGCGCTCGCGAGCTTTCTTGGTGCCAGCCAGTTTTCATCGACGGCTGTACACCTGATTTTCGATACCTGGCCGGAGGCGATCGCCAAGCCGCTCGCCGACCAGGTCGTGCAGGTGCTGACCATTCCGCGCGGCGGGCTTTTGACGATTTCCGTGCTTGCGGCGGCCTATTTCGCGTCGAATGGTGTCGAGGCGCTGCGCATATCGCTGAACCGCGCCTATCGCGTGCCTGAGACACGGCCGTGGTATTTCAACCGTCTCGCCAGCCTCGGCTATGTGCTCATTGCTGTGCTGATCTTCGCCATTCTCAGCATCCTGCTTGTCGCCGTGCCGCTCGCGCTGAATTACACCAGGCAGTGGCTGCCCAAGCTCGCCGATATCCTCGACATCGTCTTCAGCTGGCGGATCTACGGCACGATCTTTCTACTGCTGGCGGGCCTGATGATCCTGCATCTGTGGCTGGCGGCTGGGCGCAGGCGGGTGTTCGACGTGATCCCCGGCGTGATCCTGACGCTGGTCTTCTGGTCGATCGGCGCAGTGCTCTTTGCTTATTATCTCTCGACCTTCGCGAACTATACCGCCACCTATGCCGGTCTGGCGTCCGTGATGATCGTGCTGATTTTTCTCTATATGCTCGCCGTGATCTTCATCATGGGGGCGGAGGTCAATGCGGCGCTGATGAAATTCCGCGTGCGACGGCTGCTGTTCGGCAAGGTGGCGAGCCGCGCGGCCGCCGAGGTAGCTTCGGAAAAGATGCTCTCTGAACCACGGGCCGAACCAGGAGCAAAATCAGAGGCCGATGCGGCGGCGAAGCTCCGCCGGTGAGAGGCCCCGCCGGCGCCATTCGGCAATGCCGGTATCGCCCATGCTCTTGGAGAGTTTTTTGCCGTCCTCTCCGAGGACGAGGCAGTGATGATGATAGAGCGGCTCCGGCAGGCCGAGCAGCGTCTGCAGCAGGCGGTGGATCGACGTAGCATGGAAGAGATCGAGCCCACGCACCACATGGGTGATGCCTTGCACGGCATCGTCGACCACAACGGAAAGATGGTAGCTCGAAGGCGCATCGGAGCGCGATAGCACGACATCGCCCCAGGCGGCGGAATCGGCCGAAATAATACCCCTCTCGCCGTCGCCGCTCTCCCGCCAGTGCAATGGTTGGTCCGAAGCCGCCAATGCCCTCTCCATGTCGAGACGCCAGGCATGTTTCATGCCCGATGCCAGCAGGCGCTGCCGCTCGGCATCGCTGCGCTCGCGATCGTCGGGTGGATATAGCGGCGTGCCGTCCGGGTCGCGTGGCCAGGATTTGCCACCCGCCTCGAAAGCGGCGACGCGCGATTTGACCTCGCCGCGGGTCAGGAAGGCGGGATAAACGAGGCCGCGCTTGATAAGCGTCTGCAACGCCTGCTGATAGGCCGGAAAGTGCTCGGACTGCCGGCGCACCGGCTGCTGCCAGCTGAGGCCGAGCCAGAAGAGATCTCTATAGATGCCCTCTTCGAAATCGGGTGTGCAGCGCGCCTGATCTATGTCTTCGATGCGCAGCAGGAAATCGCCGCCGGTTTTCTGCGCCATGTCGTAATTGAGGATGGCCGACAGCGCATGGCCGAGATGCAGCGGGCCGTTCGGGCTCGGGGCAAAACGGAATTTCGGCTTTTGACGGGGAATCTCGATCATGCTTTCTTCTGCCACGAATTTTAACCGGGGACTACGAGACGTCATGCAGATCATTCGCGACGAGCGCGATATCGAACGGGGGCTTGCTGCCCTGCTGGAACTCGATCCGCGCCTGCGGCCCGTTGCCGCAGAGGCGGGCACCTTGCCGCTACGCCTGCGCGAGCCGGGCTTCGAAGGGCTTGCCCATATCATCGTGTCGCAGGTCGTCTCGCGCGCCAGCGCCGATGCGATCTGGGGGAAGATGATTGCCGGAATGGGGCAGGTGACCGCTGAGGGCTATGCCGGGCTGGAGCCGGAGGCATGGCGGAGCTTCGGCCTGTCGCGAATCAAGCACGACACATTGGCCCGCGTGGCGGATGCCGTTGCCGGCGGCAGCCTCGATCTCCATGCGCTCAGCGCCGAATCACATGAAAAGGCGCTTGCCGAACTGACCTCCATCAAGGGAATCGGCCCCTGGACGGCGGAAGTCTATCTGATGTTCTGCGGCGGTCACGCAGATGTGTTTCCGGCGGGCGATGTGGCGCTGCAGGCGGCCGTCGGGATGGCTTTCGGCCATGAAGTCAGGCCCTTGGCCAAGGCAATTGCCCGGGAAGCCGCGGTTTGGGCGCCCTGGCGCTCGGTCGCGGCCCGACTCTTCTGGGCCTATTATGCCGTGAAAACACGCCGGGACGCGCTGCCTATCGTTTAATCGGCCGTCTCCCTGAAATTGCCTTTATGCACTGAATTTATTGGACTTCACAATCCTGTAACAACCGGCCTAATATACAGGTGCAGATGCCGAATCGATCAGGAGGGTTCCTTGACGATTGCAGTTTCCCCGCAGTCCTTGCCGGCGCTCGTGCTGAACGCTGACTACAGACCGCTGAGTTACTATCCCTTGTCGCTCTGGTCCTGGCAGGACGCGATCAAGGCGGTTTTTCTTGACCGTGTGAACATCATCGCAGAATACGATCAGTGCGTGTCGTCACCGAGCTTCTCGATGCGGCTGCCGAGCGTCGTGTGTCTGAAGACATATGTGCAGCCGTCCCGCAATCCCGCCTTCACCCGCTTCAACGTCTTCCTGCGCGACAAGTTCGAATGCCAGTATTGCGGCTCCCATGACGACCTGACCTTCGACCACGTCATCCCGCGCGCCCATGGCGGCGAGACCACCTGGGAGAACGTCGTGGCCGCCTGTTCGCCGTGCAACCTGCGCAAAGGCAGCAAGCTGCCGAAGCAGGCCGGCATGTTTCCGGCGCAGAAACCATACCAGCCGACCGTGCAGGACCTGCACAATAACGGCCGCCTGTTCCCGCCGAACTATCTGCATGACAGCTGGCTCGACTATCTCTACTGGGATTCGGAACTGCAGCCGTAAGGGCGCGCTTCTTTGGGTCTGAGTTTGAGGTAAGTGCGGCACCCCCCTCTGTCCCTTTCGGGACATCTCCCCCACAAGGGGGGAGATCGGTAACCCGCTGCACTTCCTCACTCCAGGCGGGCGTCGAGTGAGCTGCTATTACCGTTTGTTGCTTTATGGGGATGGCCAGCGGCATACTCCCACCAATCTCCCCCCTTGTGGGGGAGATGTCACGAAGTGACAGAGGGGGGTATCAGAGCCGCGACATACGAGAGATCACGGCCGCTCGCCCAAAGATTCAACCCGCCTTCTTCGCCCCTACAAAAGCAATAGCCGCCAATATCACGCTTGCGATTACATTCCAGCCGGCCATGGATAGGCCGAGGATGCGCAGCGCCGCTTCCGTGCAGGACGGCCCCTTGATGGTGTTCAGCTGGCCGAGCAGGTCGCCCGCATTCTGCGTGACGCTGCTTGCCGTCGTCGAGCAGGTGGTCGGGCCTTCCCAGAAATGCCATTCGACGCCGGCGTGATAGACGCCGATACCGCCGCCGACCAACATCATCAGGCCGGCGATGATGAGGAGCCCGCGGGTGATCCAGGAGGGCAGGCCGGCAACTGCCGTCAGCACGGCAATGATGGCGACCGGGATGCCATAATAATAGGGTTGGCGCTGCTCCAGGCAGAGCGCGCAGGGGATATAGCCGCCGATATATTGAAAGCCGAGTGCCGAGCCGATGACGACGATCATACCGATCGTCAGCAGGGCGCCATAGCCGAGGCCGGCGCGGGAGGAAGGCGAAGTCGTGGACATGCGTTGGGGGCTCCTTGGTCAGCTCGCCAGGGCAAAATGGAAGACGGCATAGAGGGCGATGAGAACGGCGGCAGCGGCCATTGTGATCTGGCCGAGGCGCTTCTCGATGAAATGGCGGATGGATTCGCCATAGCGGCGAAGCAGGAAGGCCAGGAGGAAAAAGCGGGCGCCACGGGCGACGATGGCCGAGACGATAAACAGGCCGAGATCGATATGCGCGACGCCGGAGAGGATCGTCACCACCTTGATCGGCGGCAGATGCGCGAGACCCGATGTGACCAGCAGGAGCAGGATCCATTCATAGGTGACGCCGGCGCTCATCTGGTTGAAGGCGTCAAGCTTGCCGTAGAATTCGAGGATCGGCTTGGCGATGGTCTCGAAGGCATAATAGCCGAGCGCCCAACCGGCAATGCCGCCAAGCACGGAGGCAACCGTCGCCGTCAGCGCATAGCGCCAGGCGCGCTCAGGCTTCGCCAGCGACATCGGCAGGAAAAGTACGTCGGCCGGAACGAGAAAGATCGAGCTTTCGACGAAGGCGATAACGGCCAACCAGATTTCCGCCGATTTGCGGCCGGCAAGCGACATGGTCCAGTCGTAAAGTCTACGAAGCATGAGGGCCCCTTTTTGCTGCGTTGCAAACCTTTAGGGGGCAGGATTATGGCTGTAAATGGTCGGGGACTGACGGAAGTGGCGGAAAGGCAAAATTTTTCGTGATGGTGTGGGGTGATGTGGCGATGTCGAAGCCGTCACCAGACCTTCTCAGTAATATTCAACTCGCGTTTCGTTCAGGACGACGCGGATCACGCGATAAGCATAGAGGAAGCTGGCAAGGCCAAGGGTCACGATAATCAGAAGGACCCAGAGAACTACATGTCCTATCGAGTGACCGATATTGAAGGTGCAATTGAGGCGGCCGACGGGGCGGCCGGAGCCATCCAGCAGCTCGGTTTTGTTCAATACGGCGCGGTTGAGGTAGTAGGGGAAGACGATCAGTGCGAGGCCGAGCGTCACGATCGTCAATATGATCCAGAGAATCACGCTGCCGATCGATTCAGCCACGCTGAACGAGCATTTGAGCCGACCGATGCGGGTGGAAGTGGTGGCAATCTCAGACAATTTTTCGCCTTTTAAATTTTATGGTGACCAATATTTTGCTGGAAGAACAATTCGAACAGGATGTATCATTATTAATGATCGCGCAAAAGTAGCAATCAAGAGGAAATATTGATTAATGCATGAAAAACAATGGTCATGAGATTTTGTGGTGCCCCATGCCGGAGTCGAACCAGCACTTCTTTCGAAACTCGATTTTGAGTCGAGCGCGTCTACCAATTCCGCCAATGGGGCAACGGGGTACTGACGAGGCGGCTGTCTAGCATGTGATCGGCTCGGCGCGCAAGCCGGGTGCGGCAGATATTGCGAGCGTTTCCGCAGGGTTGCGGTTTGGCCCATGGCGTGGGTGGACGCCATGGGCTTTTTGTCGTTTGAGGCTCAGTGAGCCATGGCCGGGCCTTTGCTGGTGGAGCCGGATTTTTGCAAGGTGATTGCCAGGATTGCGGCGAGCAGGCAGAAGGCGCCGGCGACGAAGAAGGCGGGCAGGTAGGTGTTGAGTTCGGTTCGGGTGAGGCCAGCGCCATAGGCGGCGGTGGCGGCACCGAGCTGGTGGCCGGCGAAGACCCAGCCGAAGACGAGGCCGGCCTTCTCGCGGCCGAAGCGGTCGGCGGCGATCTTGACGGTCGGCGGTACGGTGGCGATCCAGTCGAGGCCATAAAAAACGGCGAAGATCGACAGGCCGTAGAAGGTGAAATCGCTGAAGGGCAGATAGACCAGCGACAGGCCGCGCAGGCCGTAATACCAGAAAAGCAGCCAGCGATTGTCGAAACGGTCGGAGAGCCAGCCGGAGCCGATCGTGCCGAAGAAATCGAAGATGCCCATGACGGCGAGTACGCTGGCGGCCGCGACAGGCACGATGCCGAAATCGCCGCAGAGGGTGACGAAATGCGTCTGTATCAGGCCGTTGGTGGACAGGCCGCAGATGAAGAAGGTGGCGAACAGGATCCAGAAGGTCGAGGTGGTGGAGACTTCCCGCAGGATCGCGATCGGCGAGGCGAGCGCTGCCTTCAGGTTCCTGGTGGCCGCCGGCGGGGGCGTGATGTGGACCTCGCCGACCAGCGGCAGATTGACGTCCGAGGGACGGTCGCGCATCAGCAGCAGCACGATGAAGGCGGCGACGACGATCATGCCGCAGACGAAGAGCACGGTGGTGCGCCAGCCGTAGCGCGTCGTCAGCTCCGCCATCAGCGGGAGGAAGACCAGCTGTCCCGTGGCTGAGCTTGCCGAAAGCATGCCGATGACGAGGCCGCGATGCTTGGTGAACCAGCGCGTCGATACGGTCGCCGCCAGCACCATGGCGGTGAGGCCGGTGCCGAAGCCGATGATGATGCCCCAGCACAAAAGCAGTTGCCAGACCTGCGTCATATAGAGCGAGCCGATGAAGCCGACGCATATGGTGCCCAGCGCGAAGACGATGACCTTGCGCACGCCGAAATGGTTCATGAAGGCTGCAGCGAAAGGACCCATCAGGCCGAACAGCACCAACCGGACGGCAAGCGCGGACGAAATCGAGGAGGTGCTCCAGCCGAATTCGTCCTCCAGCGGCTTGATAAGCACGCCGGGCGCGCCCATGGCGCCGGCCGTGACCAGCATGGTGAGAAAGGTGGCGGCGACGACGACCCATCCGTAATGGATGTTGCGCCGGGCGAGCGTCGAGGCAAGGGTAGTGGAAACCATGAGCTGCGTTCCAATCAGGTTGGGTATCGTGCCGCCAGGCCGGACTTGCGAAAACGCCGGATCGCGGACAGTCGGGGGTACCGTACCACGTCTAGCGCCCTGCCGTTCTCCGGGCTTGAACGTTTGTGCAAAGGCATTTACATGATTGTTATCATATTTGTTGCTTATTGATGATGGCCATCATATAAATTGTCAATACAGATTTATTGATGCTCTGATGGAGTTTATTGATGAGAGTGAGCCGGGAGAAATTCGCCGAGAATCGCGAGAAGATCCTTGCCGTGGCGGGCGAGCTCTTTCGCGAGAAGGGTTTCGACGGCATCGGCGTCGCCGAGATCATGAAGGCGGCGGGCCTGACGCATGGCGGCTTCTACGGCCATTTCGATTCGAAGGACGAGCTTGCCTGCGAGGCGAGCAAGGCGTTGGTGGCCCGCTCGCTGGAGCGCTGGAAAGAGGTGGCGGCAAGCTCGCCCGAACAGCCGCTGGAAGCGCTGCTCGCCCATTATCTCTCGCATCGCAACGTTGTTGAGCATGCGACCGGCTGCGTCTTCGCGGCGCTGACGCAGGAGGTCAGCCGCCATGGCCCCAAGATGCAGTCCACCTTCACCGGCGGCCTGATGGGGCTGGTCGAGGTGCTGGAAGAAATCGTTCCCGGCGAAACGCCGGAGGATCGCCGGCGCAGGGCCTTTGCCAGCCTCTCGGCCATGGTCGGTGCCGTTATTCTGGCGCGCGCAATGGATAGCGCTGAGCTGTCGCAGGAATTCCTGTCGGCGACCCGGCAGGAGCTGTCGCCGCTGCCGGGTGAAAGCAACGGTTGACCTTCGTCTAATCGCGGAAGGCGAGCAGCCCGTTCGCCTCGACGACCTCCCTGAATTTGCCGTCGGGCGCGACCGCCAGCAGCTCGGCGCGCAGAGCCGCTTCGAAATCGGCTGCCTTGTCTCCGAGTGCCTGCGGCGAGGTCGACGACATCGAGAAGATGCGGCCGACGATCTCTTCGATATCCCTTGTATATTCCGAGATGATGCCGATCCGTTCGAGATTGCGGAAGGGGGAGGCGAGCAGCATGGCTTCATGCGGCGCCCATTCCTTGCTCCGGCGCATCTGCCGTTCCGCGCTACGCTCGGGTGAATAGGTTTCCATCAGTGGTTCTAGGATGCCGCGCCAGTTCGGCTCCGCCAGAATGCCTTTATCGTGGAAGAGCACGACGGCGCCGCCCGGCTCGATGAGCTTATCAAGTGCTTGAAGCGTTGCCGGCCTGTCCATCCAGTGGAAGGAGCGGCCCATGACGCAGAGGTGCAGCCTGCCGATATCAGGGGCGAGATCATAGGAAGACCCTTGCCGGATGTTGATATCGACGCCGGCTGTCTTCGCACCGAGCGCGGCTTCGGCAAGCATTTCCGGCTCCGGATCCATAGCGGTGACGGCGGCGCCCTGCAGCCGGGCGAAGGCGATGCCGAGCTGGCCGGGACCGCAGCCGAGATCGAGCACATGGTCGCCGGGCTTGAGGCCGCTGCGCTCCGCGACGCGGGTAATCAGCCTATCCGGATAGGGGATGCGGTAGCGCAGGTAATAGGCCGCGGTCGATTGAAAGCGCCGCGCCTCGAAGGGAACTGTAATCATTGGATATCATCCTCGGGGGAAAGGAACCTCGATCTGTTAAGCCCCAACTATGACCTGCTCGTGAAGTCACTTTTGCGCGATTTGCCGTATGGTCAATCGACTTCAGAGGGTGTGAATGCCCCTCACCCTAGCCCTCTCCCCGCTCGCGGGGAGAGGGGACGATCGAACAAAACACTGGCGGTCACCGTATGGACGGAACTTGGATTCGGCAGGAAAACCCCCTCTCCCCGCAAGCGGGGAGAGGGTCGGGGTGAGGGGCCAGGCAAGCTGGTGCGGCATCACCAGCGTAACCTGATCAGCCGTAAAATCCGCGATCACTTAAACCCCGCAACCCCATGCGGAACATAGGGGCTTTCCAGCGTCTCGATTTCCTCCGGCGTCAATTTGACCTCCAGGGAGGCGACCGCATCGGTGATGTGGCCGGGCTTGGAGGCGCCGATGATCGGGGCGGTGACGGCGCTCTTCTGCAGGATCCAGGCGGTCGCGACCTGCGCGCGCGGGATGCCGCGCGCCTTGGCGATCGTTCCGACGGCATCGACGATCTTGCGGTCGGCTTCGAGCGCCTGGGTATAGAGCGTCTTGCCGAATTCGTCGGACTCGGTGCGGGCCGTCGCCTCGTCCCAATCGCGGGTAAGCCGGCCGCGGGCGAGCGGGCTCCAGGGGATGACGGCGATCTTCTGATCCTCGCAGAAGGGCAGCATCTCGCGCTCTTCCTCGCGGTAGAGCAGGTTCAGGTGGTCCTGCATGCTGACGAACTCCGTCCAGCCGTTGAGGCGGGAGGTATAAATCGCCTTCGCGAATTGCCAGGCATACATGGAGGAAGCGCCGATGTAGCGGGCCTTGCCGGCCTTGACGACATCATGCAGCGCTTCCAGCGTTTCCTCGATCGGCGTCGTATAGTCCCAGCGGTGGATCTGGTAGAGATCGACGTAATCGGTGCCGAGGCGGCGCAGGCTGTTGTCGATCTCGTCGAAGATCGCCTTGCGCGACAGACCGGCGCCATTCGGGCCTGGGCGCATGCGGTTGAAAACCTTGGTGGCGAGCACGATATCGTCGCGCTTGGCGAAATCCTTGATGGCGCGGCCGACGATCTCTTCCGACGAGCCGTTGGAGTAGGTATTGGCCGTATCGAGGAAGTTGATGCCGGCCTCGATCGCCTGCCGCAGCAGCGGGCGACTCTCGTCCTCTTTCAGCGACCAAGCATGCGTGCCTTTGTTGGGGTCGCCATAGGTCATGCAACCCAGGCAGATGCGTGAGACTTCAAGGCCGGTCCTGCCGAGCTTTACGTATTCCATCGCTATTCTCCGTCCATTCGATTGTTCGGCGCAATGAGGACCACCGCCGGAAGAGCGGTGGAATATGTGCGTCGCGAAAGCAAATCGGCGGGCAAGATCGTCGCCGGACGACGCATCAGTTCGTGAAGAGCTTCGAAGTATTCTTCAATAAATAAGGCAATTCGTCCGGCAGAGAAGACGGCGATTTCAAATGTTTCCTTGAACCCCAGAGGCGACAGGTGTTAGCTGCACTGCACAATTTTCTGGAACTGCGCATGAAATTGCCCCCGCTTGATACTTATGAAGCCCTCTATCGCGACTTTCGTTGGGAGATTCCGGCGAGATTCAACATGGGACATGCTGTTTGCGATGCCTGGGCCGAACGCGAGCCCGACCGGATCTGCCTTCAGCATTTCAATCCGGACGGCAATCACTTTTCCATGACCTATGGTGAGTTGCGCGATCGTTCCGCCTCCTTTGCCAACGCGCTTGTTTCGCTCGGCGTGCAAGCGGGAGATCGGGTGGCGCTACTATTGCCGCAGGGTTTCGAGACGGTCGTCGCGCATGTGGCGATCTACAAGATGGGGGCGATCGCCCTGCCGTTGGCCTTGCTGTTCGGCGCCGAGGCGCTGGAATATCGGCTGAAGACATCAGGTGCGTCGGCAATCGTCACCAATCGGTTCGGTCTCGAGCGGCTGCGTCCGATCCGGGACCGGCTGCCGGAACTGGCGCAGGTGATCAGCATCGATGGTGCTGAGGAGGGCGTTGCAGGCTTTGCCGATCTGGAGGCCGCGCACCCGCCGCTGTTCGAGGTGGCGGATACTGGTCCGGACGATCCGGCTCTGATGATCTTCACCTCGGGCACGACCGGGCCGCCCAAGGGCGCGCTGCATGGCCATCGCGTGTTGCCCGGACATATTCCGGGCATGCAATTCGCCCATGAAGGCTTTCCCAAGGCCGGTGACCGGCTCTGGACGCCGTCGGACTGGGCCTGGGCCGGCGGCCTTCTGAACGCGCTTTTGCCGAGCCTGATGCTCGGCGTTCCCGTCGTTTCCTCGCCGGCGCAAAAATTCGATCCGCATATGGCCTTCCGCATCATGGCCGAGATGGAGGTGCGCAATGCCTTCATCCCGCCGACGGCGCTGCGGCTTTTGAAGGCCGTGGACAATCCGCGCGCCCATTATGATCTCAAGCTTCGCACCATCGGTTCGGCCGGCGAGGCGCTCGGCCGCGAAACCTTTGAATGGGCGCGATCCGCGCTTGGTGTCAGCGTCAACGAATTCTTCGGCCAGACGGAATGCAATTTCGTGCTCTCCTCCAGTGAAGCCTTTGGCGTCAGCCGTGCAGGCGCAACCGGCAAGCCTGTTCCTGGCCATCGCGTCGCGATCGTCGATGCCGAGGGTATCGAGGTTCCCGTAGGCGAGAGCGGGCAAATTGCCATCAAGCGGCCCGATCCGGTGATGTTTCTCGGCTATTGGCGGAACGAGGCGGCGACGGAGGCGAAATTCGCCAATGACTGGCTGCTGACCGGCGATATCGGCCGGCAGGACGCGGATGACTATATTTCCTTCGTCGGCCGCGACGACGACGTCATCACCTCGTCGGGCTATCGCATCGGGCCGAGCGAGATCGAGGATTGCCTCGGCGGCCATCCGGCCGTGCAGCTTGCTGCGGCGGTGGGAAAGCCGGATGCGGTCCGAACGGAAATCGTCAAGGCCTATGTCGTCCTCGTGCCCGGTCGCGAGCCGAGTGACAAACTGGCGATCGAGATCCGAGAATGGGTCAAGACGCGGCTTTCCATGCACGAATATCCGCGCGAGATCGAATTCGTCGACGCTCTGCCACTGACGACCTCGGGCAAGGTGATTCGTCGCCTGCTGCGCGAGCGGGCGATCGCCGAAACTCGCGGTTCTAGCGCTTCGTAAGCGACAGGATCTTTTCTCGCAGCAGCTTCGCCATGTTGCGGGTGCTGCGATACATGTGCAGCTGGGTGGTGACCTGACGGACGTCGCGGTCGCCGTTCGGGGTCAGGCCGATGATGAGCGTGCCCATGTCCTCGCGCTCGTGCCAGAAGCGGCTCATGATCGGATGATCGGGTACGGCGCAGGAATCGGAGCGGACGACGTTGGCGTCGTCGAGATGCCATTCCGTCAGTTCGCCCATCAAGAGCTTGCCTGGCGAATAGCGGGCATAGGCTTCGTCAAAGGCCGTCTTCCACGTATAGGCCTCCCCGCCCATGATCAACACGATCATCGAGGCGACGGCCTTGCCATTAAGATCGATTGAGTGAATGCGCACCGCGTCGATGGCGGCAAGGTTGGAAATCGCTTCGCGGGCAAAGGCGGCATGATGGCGATCGGTGACGAGCGCCGAGCGCTTCTTGCCCTTCCAGCCGCTTGCCTCCAGCGCCAGGAATTCTTCCATGCGCCCGTGAATATCGCGGGGCTGACGGGCGACGTTGTAGCTGACCTCGCCGTGGTTTTCCAAAAGTCGCCATTGGCGGCGCATTTCGCGCAAATGCGCGTTGGAAATCGTTCGCCTGAGATAGGTGAGCGCGTCGTCGTTGCTTTGGAGCATCGGGCGCTGGAATGGGTTGGCGATGGCGATCGGCAGGTTTCGGCCGATCGCAATGACCTTGGCCATCTGGACGAAACGGCCGTTGAGCCGGACATCCGGCAATACGAGCGTGGTCGGGAGATGCAGCTCCGGCCGGGAGAGTGCCTCGAAGAGGTTATCGAGCGTTTCGCCGGCATCCTCGGCGTCTAGCAGGGGCGTGCCGAGCGGGCCGAAGGAGTTCGACCAGACGCGGATGATCGACGGGCCGATGGCGAAGCCCGGCTTGTCGACCGTGAAGGGCATCAGCAGACGCATGCGGCTGCGCGTGCTGTTGATATCGCGCATCAGCGCCAGACGCACCTGCCGATCCTCAAGGCGCGGCATGGCGGGCGCCAGGAAGCGGCCCGAGAAGAAGACATTCGGCTCCATGGCGCGATTGGACAGGAAGTCCAGTTCGTCCTGCAGCTCATAGCCGAGCTTGCCTGGATAGAGGCAGAGTTCGCGTCCGGCGCGGCCGACCTCGACCCGGGCTTCCGCTTTCGGCGTTTCGAAATGCAGTGCTGCGAGCGTATGGGTCAGAGCGTTCACTTGGCTGTCGGTGGTTTCGGTGTAGGGGGGACGTGCCATGATCAGAAGACCCTCGTTGCCGATGACGCCGACGAACGCCGGAGGAGGGCGAATAGTTTGATGCCAAGCGCGCGGCGGACGGCCACGTGCAGGAGCAAGGCCTCGATTGCCATGGCAGTGGCGCCGGCAATCGCCGCTCCTTCGATGCCGAAATGCGGGATGAGCGCGACATTGAGCCCGACATTGGCAACGAGCGCTACAGCATAGAGATAGACGCAGAGCATCTGCTTGTCCGCCATGGTCAGGAGCACTTCGGCAGGGCCGACGAGCGCTCTCGCAAGAATGCCGGCAAGCAGGATCGCCATCACGATCTGTCCCTCCGTGAAGGCGGCGCCGAACAGCGAAAGCAGGAGCTGCCCCGCCGCCAGCACCACGAGGCCGAGGGCAAGTGCTGGAAAGAAGGACCAGCGTGTGGCCTCTGTGGCAAAGGCCGCGAGCTTGCTCCGGTCGCCTTCGGCAAGAATGGCGGCAAAGCGCGGTCCGATGGCCGCCCTGACGGCGAAGGAGACGAAGAGCACCAGGGCCATCGTTTTTGCCGCTGCGAAATAGACGGCGACTTCATCCGGATCGAGGAAAATGCCGACGACGATGACGTCCGAATTGGTGAGTAGGTAGCCCACGCCTTCGACCAGGAAGATCGGCAGGGCGACGGCTGTCCAGGCGCGGAATTCAGTGGCTTTCGGGCCGCTTGGATAATGGCGGCGCAGACGGAGCGTCACCGCGAGATATTGCAGCAGGACACTGGTGAAAGCGCCGGCGAGAGCTGCGGCCATAGCGGTGACGGCATCACGCGGTGCGCCGGCGAGGATCGCGGCCAGCATGAAGAGAAGGATCAGCGTCGGGCGGATGAGGAAGGTCGGGCTGAGTGCCATGACCGGCCAGTGCTTGGCGCGGGCCGTACCGTCCAGAACGTCTCCGAGCGCAATCATCGGCACCGCAATCAGGCCAAGGAAAACCGGCATGACGTAATAGTGCTCGATCATGCCGCGAAAGGCAAAAAGCAGGAGCGCCCCAATCAGCGCCAGCGTGCCCGAGACGGCAACCACGAACAGGCGTGCCGTCGTGTTCAGACCGCGAATGGCATCATGATTGCCGCTGGCATCATACTGCGGCAGGAAGCGGATGATGGCCGTGGGGAAGCCCAGGCAGGCAAGATTGCCGAACAGGATCATCAGCACCCAGACGAAGACGAAAATGCCGTATTCGAACCGGCCCATCAGGCGAGCAAGAATGATCTGCGAGAGAAAGGCGAGCGCGGCGCCTGCAACGCGGATCGTGAAGGCGATCAGCGCCATGCGCTGCGACGCAGCTCTCTCGTCGTGACCGGCAAGCAGGATGCTAATCTTGCGCAGATACGGTGATAGGGCGGCCCGCAAGGCGGACGGCAACATTCTTTCCGCTGTTTGAAAGACCGCCATGATCGATACGCAATACTTTAAGTATGATCCCAAACTCGCGTTAGTCTTGGCAGAGGAGAGTTAAGAATCGGTTCTTGCGACACGTAAAAGTGGCTTTGCCGAAATGGAGGGTTGCTTATCAAGCATGCCGGAAAGCAACCATGAGACGCAAGTTGCCCTTGGGCTGCTGCGCCATGCCGCTGCACAGGAAACGGGTGGCGACGGTTCGGTCGGTATGTAGAATCCAGGGTCTATCGGAGGAGGATTTCATGCTCACACTTCACGATTATTTGCCGTCGCAGAATGGCTGGAAGGCCAGGGTTCTGTTCGGATTGCTCGATATTCCCTACCAGACTCGCCTGGTGTCCATCTTCGAGGGTGAGGGGCGCACGGACGCCTTTCTCGATCTCAATCCGGCAGGCGGCATTCCCGTTCTCGAACTGGAGGATGGGCGAACGATAGCGGAATCGAACGCTATTCTCATCTATGTGGCCGAAGGCACTCGGTTTCTTCCGGCGGATCGCTATTTGCACGCCAAGGTCATGCAATGGCTGTTCTTCGAGCAGTATCATGTCGAACCGGTCATCGGCACGCTGCGCTTCTGGACGCTGACGGGACGGCTCGAGCTCAATGCAGTTATGGCCGAGGCCAAGCGCTCAGCCGGCCTTCGTGCCCTTGCAGCGCTTGAGCGTGGGCTGAAGAATACGCCATTTCTCGTCGGTGGCGAGTTTTCGATCGCGGACATAGCCGTTTACGCCTATGCCCATAAGGCAGCGGATTGCGGCTTCGATCTCGCTGATTACCCGGCGCTTACGGCCTGGTTCGATCGGGTGCTTGATGTCATCGGGCCAGGCTACCCGGTCCATCTCTACAGTGAGGATCCGCATTCCGCTATTTGAATACGGTAGACGTGCTGGTGACGCTTGCCGGCTGCGCGTGTCGACGACAATTGCTGTGATCTCCGATCGTTGCAAACAAAAATGCCGCCCTAAAGGCGGCATTCTGTTCGTTGCTATCGGTTTGCGAGGCTTAGACCACTTCGCTGCTTTCGAAGGCGCCGTGGCAGTGCTTGTACTTCTTGCCGGAGCCGCAGGGGCAGGCCTCGTTACGGCCGACGCGGCCCCACGTTGCCGGATTGAGTGGATCGCGATTTTCCGGAGATATGAAGCTTTCGCTTGCAAGCGCGAACGGGGCGAATTCGTCCTCGCCGGTCGTCGCGTCGATATGACGGGCCTGCATCGGCGGTGTTTCCGGTTCGGCCGGCTGCTGCACCAGTTCGACGCGCGAAAGCTGCGCGGTCACGGCCTGGCGCAGATTGTTCAACAGCGCCTGGAACAGCTCGAAAGCCTCGGCCTTGTATTCCTGCAGCGGATCGCGCTGCGCATAGCCGCGGAAGCCGATGACCGAGCGCAGATGATCGAGGTTGACGATGTGCTCGCGCCAGAGATTGTCCAGCGTCTGCAGCACGATGGAGCGCTCGACATAGGTCATGATCTCGGGGCCGAAGCGTTCGGCCTTTTCGGCCGCAGCCTTTTCCGCCGCTTCCGTCAGGCGGGCGCGGATATCGTCTTCAGCGATGCCTTCTTCCTTGACCCAGTCATGAATGGGCAGGTCGAGATCGAAGAAGTTGGCAACAGCCGTCTTCAGGCCGTCAGCATCCCACTGTTCGGCATAGGCGCGTTCGGGAATATGTCTGGCGACGAGATCCTCGATGACGTCGTGGCGCATATCACCGACGAATTCGGAGAGGTCCTTCGATTCCATCAGTTCGACGCGCTGGTCGAAGATGACCTTGCGCTGATCGTTCAGCACGTCGTCGTACTTCAGAACGTTCTTGCGGATGTCGAAGTTGCGGGCCTCGACCTTCTTCTGAGCGCGTTCAACCGCCTTGTTGATCCAGGGGTGGACGATCGCTTCGCCTTCCTTGAGGCCGAGCTTCTGCAGCATGCCGTCCATGCGGTCGGAGCCGAAGATGCGCATCAGGTCGTCCTGGAGCGACAGGTAGAATTTCGAGCGGCCAGGGTCGCCCTGGCGGCCGGAACGGCCACGCAGCTGGTTGTCGATACGGCGGCTTTCATGGCGCTCCGAGGCGATGACGTAGAGGCCGCCGGCAGCGATCGATTTCTGCTTGAGCTCCTTGATCTCTTCGGCAATGCGGGCAATGGCCGCGTCGCGTTCCGGACCTGGCTCCATCTCGTCCAAATCGCGCTCGACCCGCATTTCCAGATTACCGCCGAGCTGGATGTCGGTGCCGCGGCCGGCCATGTTGGTGGCGATTGTCACCGCGCCGGGAACGCCGGCCTGGGCGACGATGTAGGCTTCCTGCTCGTGATAGCGGGCGTTCAGAACCTGGAAATTGGAAAAGCCGCGCTTGCGCATGAGATCGGCGAGAAGTTCGGACTTCTCGATAGACGTCGTGCCGACCAGCACGGGCTGGCCGCGCTTGTGCGCGTCGAGGATCTCGTTGATGATGGCGTTATATTTCTCGGCATGCGTACGATAGACCTCGTCGTCCTCATCGATACGCTGGATCGGCAGATTGGTCGGCACCTCGATCACGTCAAGGCCGTAGATGTTGCCGAATTCCTCCGCTTCCGTCGAAGCCGTACCGGTCATGCCGGCGAGCTTGTCGTACATGCGGAAGTAGTTCTGGAAGGTGATCTGCGCCAGTGTCTGGTTTTCCGGCTGGATCTGCACATGTTCCTTGGCTTCCAGTGCCTGGTGCTGACCGTCCGAATAACGGCGGCCCGGCATCATGCGGCCGGTGAATTCGTCGATGATGACGACTTCGCCGTTGCGGACGATATAGTCCTTGTCGCGCTGGAACAGCTTATGCGCCTTGAGCGCATTGTTGATGTGGTGGACGATCGCGACGTTCTCGACGTCGTAGAGCGATTCACCCTTCAACAGGCCGGCTTCGCGCAGCATGTTTTCCAGCTTCTCGGTGCCTTCTTCGGAGAAGTTTGCCGAGCGCTGTTTTTCATCGATTTCGTAGTCTTCCTTCGCCAGGCGGGGAATGAAGGCGTCGATGGTGACATAAAGATCAGAGCGGTCGTCGAGCGGACCGGAGATGATCAGCGGCGTGCGCGCTTCGTCGACGAGGATCGAGTCCACTTCGTCGACGATCGCGAAGCTATGACCGCGCTGAACCATCTGGGCGCGCTCATACTTCATGTTGTCGCGCAGATAGTCGAAACCGAGCTCGTTGTTGGTGGCGTATGTGATATCGCAGGCATAGGCGTCATGGCGCTGTTCATCGGACAGGCCGTGGACGATGACACCAGTCGTCAGGCCGAGGAAGCTATACAGGCGTCCCATGGTGCCGCTGTCGCGCTGCGCCAGGTAATCGTTGACTGTAACGACATGCACGCCCTTGCCGGCCAGCGCGTTCAAATAGACCGGCAGGGTTGCGACCAGGGTTTTACCTTCGCCGGTCTTCATTTCGGCGATCGCATTGGAATGAAGGATCATGCCGCCGATGAGCTGCACATCGAAAGGTCGCATGCCGAGAACGCGGCGCGACGCTTCACGCGCAACAGCGAAGGCTGGCACGAGGATATCATCCAGCGTCTTGCCCTCCGCGAGCTGCTGGCGGAACTCAACCGTCTTGGCGGCCAGAGCTTCATCGGACAGCGCGCGCATCTCCGGCTCGAGCGCATTGATTGCGGCTACTTGCGGCTGGAACGATTTGACCCGGCGGTCGTTGGACGAGCCGAACAACTTGCGGGCAATTCCACCTAGGCTGACCATGTGACTGGTCCTTTCTGAGATTTCATCCCGCCGTTTCCTGCTTTATCCCTTCCCGAAAAAAACGGGAGTATAGCACAAAACGGCCGGAAACTGTTCTGGACGCGAGGTTGCGTGACAGATAAGAGGGGGGTCGATTGATGTCAACGGGATTTGGCCGATACAGAAAGGCCACATTCTCCTGCTGAAGGCTTTTTCACGCCGGATTCACATCTGTCGAGCCGGTTGAGATCACCGAAGGGTTATTTTATGTTGAAGTATAACAAGCTTGCTGCGGTTGCTTTCGCGACAATCGTTACCTTCCAGGCTCCGGTCTTCGCGGCCGATGCCAAGGATCCCGTTGTCGCCAAGGTCGGCGATGTCGAAATCCATCAATCCGAACTCAATCTCGCGATCGCCAATCTCGATCCGCAGCTCGGCCAGCTTCCGGATGACCAGAAGAAGGTCGCGGCACTTTCGGCCTCGGTCGATGTGAAGCTCTTGTCGCAGAAGGCCGCTGCCGAGAAGCTCGACCAGACGCCGGATTTCCAGGCTCATATGGCCTATCTGCGCGACCGCGAGCTGCACAATGCTTTCTTCAAGGCACATGTCGCCGACGCCATCAAGGATGATGAAGTCAAGGCTCGCTACGACAAGGAAGTCGCAGCCCTGCCGAAGCAGGAAGAAGTTCATGCCCGCCACATTCTCGTGAAGACCGAGGATGAAGCCAAGGCGATCATCAAGGAACTCGATGCCGGCAAGGATTTTGCCGCACTTGCCAAGGAAAAGTCGACCGATCCGAATAAGGCTGACGGCGGCGATCTGGGTTATTTCGGCCATGGCCGTATGGTCAAGGAATTCGAAGACGCGGCTTTCGCGCTGCCGGTCGGCACCTATACGAAGACCCCGGTCAAGACCGATTTCGGCTGGCACATCATCAAGGTCGAGGACAAGCGCAATGCTCCTCCTCCGCCGTTCGATCAGGTCAAGGACCAGGTTCGTCAGCTCGTCATGCGCGACAAGTATCTTGAGCTTCTGAACAAGGCCAAGCAGGATACCAAGGTCGTCATCAACGACCCGGCGCTCAGCAAGGCCTATGACGATGCGCAGAAGCAGCAGGACGCGGCACCGGCCGATGATGCCGTTGCGCCTGCTGATGGTGCAGCAGCGCCCGACGCGCAGCCGCAGCAGTAAGTCACAGCAGTCAAACAATCGGGGCCCGGTTTTTTCCGGGCTCTTCACTAGAGCCGGATGATTTTAGGTCGATACGACCTAGAATCTGAATCCGCTCCAGAATTAAAAAGCAGAGCATGATGTAATCCGAAAACTGCCTACACTTTTCGGCATCATGCTCGTCCAGGTGGGTCTCATGTCCGGTTCCGTCTCTCCGCTCGCTCCCAAATCCTTTGCGTCCATGCCCGCCCTTCGCGGCGTGCGCATGACCACGGCATCCGCCGGCATCAAGTACAAGAACCGGACCGATGTCCTGTTGATGGTCTTCGACAAGCCGGCCGCCGTTGCCGGCGTCTTTACGCGTTCGAAGTGCCCTTCGGCTCCGGTCGATTTCTGCCGCAAGAACCTTGCACACGGCAGCGCGCGCGCCGTCGTCGTCAATTCAGGCAATGCCAATGCCTTCACCGGTCTGAAGGGACGCCAGGCGACGGAACTGACCGCCAAGTCCGCGGCGGCCGCCGTCGGCTGCGGTGAAAACGAAGTCTATCTTGCCTCCACCGGCGTCATCGGCGAGCCGCTCGACGCCACCAAGTTTGCCGGGGTGCTCGACACGATGGCGAAGGATGCGACAAGCGATTTCTGGTTCGAAGCCGCCAAGGCGATCATGACTACGGATACTTATCCGAAGGTCGCGACCCGTATCGCCGAGATCGGCGGCGTCAAGGTGACCATCAACGGCATTGCCAAGGGCGCCGGCATGATCGCGCCCGACATGGCGACGATGCTCTCCTTCGTGGTCACCGATGCCGATATTTCCTCTGCCGCGTTGCAGACGCTGCTGTCCGAGGGGGTCGGTCCGAGCTTCAACTCCATGACCGTCGACAGCGATACTTCGACCTCGGACACGCTGATGCTCTTTGCCACTGGCGCTGCTGCTGCCGACGGACAGGCGCATATCGATCGGGCCGACGATCCGAAGCTTGCCGGTTTCCGCGTAGCACTCAACGAGCTGCTGAAGGATCTTGCCATCCAGGTCGTGCGTGATGGCGAAGGCGCGACCAAGATGCTCGAAATCACCGTGACCGGCGCCGAAAATGACGCAGCTGCCAAGCGCATCGCCCTTTCGATCGCCAATTCGCCGCTGGTCAAGACCGCGGCCGCCGGCGAAGACGCCAATTGGGGCCGCGTCGTCATGGCGGTCGGCAAGGCCGGCGAAATGGCGGATCGCGACAAGCTCGCCATCTGGTTCGGCGATGTCCGCGTTGCCGTCAACGGCGAGCGTGACGCTTCCTATTCGGAAGACGCCGCCTCGAATGTCATGAAGCAGCAGGATATTCCCGTGAAGGTCGATCTCGGCCTCGGCAATGGCCGCGCAACGGTCTGGACCTGCGACCTCACCAAGGAATATGTTGCCATCAATGGCGACTACCGGAGCTGATACCTCGCTGATGCATGCGCAGTCCACGATAAACAAGCTGCCCCTGGTGCGCAGGCTCGAAGCCGTTGGCTTTAGGGCCTGGCCTGCCTCGTCGGTGCAATATGATGGCAGCTGGCAGATCCGGCTAACGGCGGGTCATCCGTCCAAGCGGCTGAATTCTGTCGTGCCGCTCGATCCTTCTGATCATCGCGATCTCGAAATACGGTTGACGAAGGCGCAGCGCAAATTCGAGGCCTATGGCAGGCCGATGGTCGTGCGTGAGACCCCTCTTGCCTCGCCGAAGCTCATCGATCTCCTTCGGGAGCGCGGCTGGACGTGCTTCGACGAGACGATCGTCATGACCGCCAATCTCGTCGATCTCGAACTGCCTGACATGCTGGATCATCTTCCGAGCCACGATGTCGGCCGCTATGTTGATGCCAGCCTGCTGGTTGATGGGGCTGATCCCGCCCTGAAGCCTGCGCTGGCGGAGGTGGTGAGCAGCATCAAGCCGCCATCGGGACTCTTCGTCATCGAAAATGACAATGCCGGACCGGTGGCGACCACGCTGTGCGTGCAGGATAATGATCTTGCCGGCATCATGTCTGTCGCCGTTTCCGTACAGCATCGGCGCAAGGGTCTAGGAGCCGAGATTCTGACATCGGCGCTCCGCTGGGCACGCATGCGCAGCGCCAAGACTGCCTGGCTTCAGGTCAGCGCCGACAATGCTCCGGCTCTGGCGCTCTACGTCCGTTTCGGCTTCCGCGAAGCCTATCGCTATTGCTATTGGCAACCGCCGGGGGCTGCATGAGCGAGGCTGGCCGCAAGATCGTTCTCGTCGCCGCCTGCGCGCTTATCGACACGGATGGCCGCATCCTGTTGGCGCAGCGTCCCGAAGGGAAATCCCTCGCCGGCCTTTGGGAATTTCCCGGCGGCAAAGTCGAGGCCGGCGAGACGCCGGAGGAGACCCTGGTGCGCGAGCTTCAGGAAGAGCTTGGCATCCAGACGAAGATCGCCTGTCTTGCGCCGCTGACCTTCGCCAGCCACACCTATGAAACCTTTCATCTACTGATGCCGCTTTACATCTGCCGGCGCTATGAGGGAATCCCGCATGGCCGGGAAGGGCAGGCGATCAAATGGGTGCGGCCGCAAGCCCTGCGTGACTATCCCATGCCGCCGGCCGACGAGCCGCTGATCCCGTTCCTGCAGGATCTGCTTTAGCTTCTATGGCAAGGGCTGAGACAGCGCTGCCTTCCGGCGGCGTCGTGCCATGTCTAGATATCCTTGAATTTGAAAGTTGATTTTGCGAGCTGATCGAGCTGGGAGACGCCCGGTCCTCTAGGGGACGCATCCGTCTTCGGCATTTTGCGGAGCAAATCCGTCAGCATGTCAGATTGCCTGTTACATTCGTGGCGAATTGCCTCAAGATGTTCGAGCATCAGTCCAAGGGCAAAAATCACGGCGCCGCTAAAAGCGTAGGAAAGGGCGCCTATCAGCCCAGCCGCTACGCCGGCTGCACTTCCACTAAACAACGTCGCAATCCCGAACAGGATCGCAATACCAATCACCAAACCGCCAACCGCCTTGAGCAAACCTGCCATGTGTAAATTCCCGCAACCCAAGATAATAAAAGATAGCTTGGCGCTATATCATAGCGCAAATGTCAATCTCTATTATTTGGTGTATCGAAGAAATATTCTGTCAATACGTGCATCTGCGCAGCGAATTTGATGTCCCGTAGCGGGGCGGATCTCTTTCGCGTTTACGCAGAGACGGTTTGGAATGCGTTAAGGCGGCGCATCGAATTTATGGTTAACGATAATTAGCCATTTAAAATCAGATCTATAGCCTGATTCGGCCATTGTCCCGGAATTTTACGTCTCATTAATTTGCATGTGGATATTAAGGGATCGTTTATGACCTTCTGGCATTCAATTCTCTCAATCAAGCGGGTTGTTGGGTGCGTTAGAGAAGGCTTGACATAATGGACGACGATTTCTGGAAAGCTGTTCAGGAAAAAGAGCAGTCCTATTCCACGTCGCGCAGGACGGGCGCGTTGAATATCGCTTTGCTGTTCGGTACGGCGGCGGTCGCGCTTTCGCTTATTCTGACCCCCATGCTCTCTGACAAATCCAAGTCGCGCGTGCTTGCAAGCGCGCCGGATATCGACAATATTGCTACGGGTTCGATCCCGCAGACGGAAAATGGCAAGCGGTATACGATCCGCCGTAGCGTTCTGCAGCAGGAACCGGGTTCGGTCTGCATCGTCCAGGGTTATGGTGCCGATACCGGCTGCCAATAGCGCATTTCCAGGAAAAGTGCGCAGCGGTTTTCCGTCCGGAATGCGTAAGGAAAAAAATAGAGCGTTTTCGCGCATCGAAGAAAAGCGGAAATGCTATAGTGCATGAGCATAGCCTGCCGGATGCCATGACGAGCATCGGATTCTTCAGTTTTCCAATGCTGGGAGCTTCGAGCTTATGCGTTCCGTTCGGCGTATTTTCACTGATAAGACCGGTGCCACGGTCATTGAATACGGTCTGATTGCTGCCTTGTTGTCAGCCGCAATCATCAGCGGTGTCGGCGCCTTCGGCGGCAGCCTTTCAAACACATTCAATCTTCTGTCCGATACGATCCAGAATTCGGCGGCATCCCAGAACTGACGCGGTCGGAAAATCTTTGGCTATTGTTTGAGCTTGTGCTCCTCAACCTTGAGCGCATCCGCCAAGCGCGCCTTGGCGGAGCCCGGTCGCAGTGGCTTCTGCTGGCTTTCGTGCGGCGTCCAGCCTGAGACGTAGATGATCGAAAATGTCGCCCTGATCCGCCCGTCCGGATCGGAATAGCGTTCGGCGTAAAGCTCCGCCGCACGCAGAAAGAAGGCACGCGTCAGCGGCTTGCGGCTGCGATCGACCAGCGGATTGGTCATGCCCATGGCGCGCAGATCGCGCATCAAGGCAAACAGATTGTCGTAGCGCACGGTGTAGTTTTCGGCGTCGATGACGGGCAGTGTAAAGCCTGCACGCTGAAGGAGACCGCCGACATCGCGGACATCGGCAAAGGGGATGACGCGTGGGCTTGCGCCGCCCGTCAGCTCTATTTCGGTCGCGAGCAGCACGTCACGCAGTTCCTGCAGGGTTCCCGAGCCGGGGATCGCCGCCAGAAAAAGACCGTCAGCTTTCAGCGCCCGGCGGATCTGGATGAAGACGCCGGGCGTGTCGTTGGTGACATGCAGGCTGAGCGGGGAAAGCACGAGGTTAACCGATTCCGGCGCGAGCGGCAGCTCCTCCGGCGGCGCCTCGATAATGGTCTCGCCGGGAGCGGCAAAACCCTTCTCGCTTTCAATCCGTTTCAGGTGACCGATCTTGCCTGTCGCCAGAGCGAGGCGCGCGGCAATGCCTGTCGCGCCGTGCAGCTCGACCGCGTCGTCGAAATGGCGTTCGGTGACGGCGAGCCGTTCCGCTAGTTCGCTGGCGGCAATATCGAGCAGGAAAGCCGCTTTCGTATCACCTTGTTTTAGCGCCCGGCGTTTGCGGGCCGAAAGCAGCGATTGGTCGAATACGATTTCCATGGTGGTTTCCTGCACTATCATCAATTCGGCTGGGCATGCCGGGCACGCGCGTTTTTCTCGCGCAATTCCGGGCGGAAAACCGCTATACACTTTTCCTGGAATTGCTAGTCTCAATCATATGGGAATGATGGGACGCGAAATCACCTTATCGATGCTGGGCGCCGGGCTGAAAAGGCCGTGGGTGGCGCTCGCGGATCTGGTCTATCCGCCCGCATGTCCGGGCTGTGGGGTTTCGGTCGGCGCGCATCGTGGTCTTTGCCCCGCATGCTGGTCCGGTATTCGCTTCATCGAGCGACCTTATTGCGAGGTTCTGGGCAGCCCATTTTCTCATGATCTTGGGGCCGGCATTCTGAGTGCCGAGGCAATCGCCGATCCGCCTGTCTTCGACCGTCTGCGCTCCGCCGCCGTTCACGACGGGATCGTGCGCGATCTCGTTCTCAGCCTGAAATATCGCGATCGCACCGATCTCGCGCCGATGATGGCGGGCTGGATGCTGCGCGCCAGCGACGGCACGATTGCGGATTGCGATGCAATCATTCCGGTGCCGCTGCACCGGGCGCGGCTGTTTGCGCGCAAGTACAATCAGGCCGCCGAGCTTGCCCGACATATCGCCCGCCTTTCGGGCAAGCCGTTGCTGGCAGCAACGCTTTTGCGCGTCAAACGCACGAGCCAGCAGGTGGGCCTCGGAGCCAAGGCGCGGCAGGATAATGTGCGCGGCGCATTCGCCGTTTCCGAGCATCGGGCCGCCGATATATTCGGGCGGCGCATCGTTCTTGTCGACGACGTTTATACGACCGGCGCCACGGTTGCCGCGGCCACGCGCGCGCTGAAGAAAGCAGGTGCTGCCGATGTCACTGTTTTGACCTTTGCAAGGGTCGTCGGCCATCTTATATGACAGTCAATATAGGCTTTTCCGGAGTGGATCATGGCATCCGTCGTTATCTATACACGTGAATTCTGCGGCTATTGCGCCCGCGCGAAATCCCTGCTCGAATCCAAGGGCGTCGATTATGTCGAGCATAACGCCACCTATTCGCCCGAGATGCGGCAGGAGATGATCGCCAAGGCGAATGGCGCCTCGACCTTCCCGCAGATTTTCATCAATGGTCAGCATGTCGGCGGCTGTGACGACATCCACGCACTCGACCGGGCCGGCAAGCTCGATCCGATGCTGGCTGCCTGATCCATATGACGAGGGAGAGACCGATGAGCTTCAAGGCCGCTGCCATCCAGATGTGTTCCGGCGTCGATCCGGTGAAGAACGCGGCTGATATGGCCCGTCTGGTGCGTGACGCCGCCTCGCAGGGGGCAATCTACGTGCAGACGCCGGAGATGACCGGTGCCGTACAAAAGGATCGCCCGGGTCTGCGCGCTGTGCTGCGAGACGAGCCGAACGATATCATCGTCAAGACGGCCTCCGAGCTGGCGAAGGAACTCGGCATCTATCTTCACATCGGCTCGACGGCCATTGCGCTCGATGACGGCAAGATCGCCAATCGCGGTTTCCTCTTCGGTCCTGACGGCAAGCTCATCAATCGCTACGACAAGATCCATATGTTCGATGTCGATCTCGACAATGGCGAGAGTTGGCGTGAAAGCGCCGTCTACCGGCCGGGATCGGAAGCGCGCATCGCGTCGCTGCCGTTTGCTCAACTCGGCTTTTCTATCTGCTACGATGTCCGCTTTCCGCAGCTCTTCCGCGCCCAGGCCGTTGCCGGCGCCGAGGTGATGACGGTGCCTGCCGCCTTCACAAAACAGACCGGCGAAGCGCATTGGGAAATCCTGCTGCGCGCCCGCGCCATCGAAAACGGCATGTTCGTCATCGCCGCCGCCCAGGCCGGCAAGCATGAGGACGGCCGCGAGACCTTCGGCCATTCGATGATCATCGATCCTTGGGGCAAGGTGCTGGCATCCGCCGGCGGCACGGGCGAGGCCGTCGTCATCGCCGAGATTGATACTGCTGCCGTCAAATCAGCCCATGACAAGATACCGAACCTGAAGAATGCGCGTGAATTTTCGCTGGAGAAGATCGCGACGCCGGCGGCTGGAGGCGTCGCTGCTTGATCCGTTATTCGCTTACCTGTGACAATGCCCATGAGTTCGAGGGCTGGTTTTCCGAAAGCGCCGATTTCGATCGCCAGGTCGCAAGCGGTTTCCTTACCTGTCCTGTCTGCAATTCGGGTGCGATCTCCAAGCTCCTGATGGCGCCTTCGGTTTCGACGGCGCGCAAGAAGGATGAGTTGCAGACGCTCGCGATGGACGCAGCGCGCAAGCAGGCCTTGGTGAAACTCAAGGAAGCGGTCGACGCCATCAAGGCCAATGCCGAGGATGTTGGCACGAAGTTTCCCGAGGAAGCCCGCAAGATTCATTACGGCGAAGCAGATGCGCGCGGGATCATCGGTAAAGCGACGCCGGACGAGGCACAGGCACTCGTCGAGGAAGGCATCGAGATCGCCGCCATTCCCATACTCCCCGACGATATCAACTGATGCCGGTACGGGCGGAGAACCTTTTCACCCCCCTCTGTCCCTTTCGGGACATCTCCCCCACAAGGGGGGAGATTGTTGGGAGTTTGCGGCGCTCTCTGCTAAGCCGATAAATTCAAGCATAAGTGGATGCGATACTTGTTTGGTGCGAGAAGTTACCACGCGCTACCGATCTCCCCCCTTGTGGGGGAGATGTCACGAAGTGACAGAGGGGGGTATCGGAGCTTCAGCATTCGCGGTGCTGTGGGCGTGAAGATCTCACGCGACCCGCTTGGCCAACAGCATATAATTGACGTCCATATCTTTCGATAGGTTCCAGCGGTCCTGCAGCGGCGAATAGAAGACGCCCGTGCGGGCGGTGATCTCGAGACCGCTTGCGGCAAGCGGCTTTTCGATCTCTTCAGGACGTACGAGCTTTTCGTATTGATGGGTGCCGCGCGGCAGCCAGCGCAGCACGTTTTCCGCCGCGAAAATGGCAAGCGCTGCTGCCTTCATGGTGCGATTGATGGTCGCGACGAACATCAGGCCGCCGGGGCGCACCATTTTCGCGCAGGTCGATAGGAAGAATTCGACGTCGGCGACATGCTCCACCACTTCCATGTTCAGTACGATATCGAAGGTTTCGCCGGCTTCGGCCAGTTGCTCGGCCGTGACGGCGCGGTAGTCGACGGGAACGCCGGAGGCTTTTGCGTGCGTCGAGGCGATGCCGATATTCTTTTCGGAAGGGTCGGCGCCAATGACGGTGGCGCCCATGCGCGCGACCGGCTCGGACAGGAGGCCGCCGCCGCAGCCGATGTCGAGCACACGCAGACCCTCAAGCGGCCTGCTGCTCTTCGGGTCGCGGTCGAAATTCTCGCAGGCGCGGTCGCGGATATAGGCAAGGCGCACAGGATTGAACTTGTGCAGCGGCTTGAACTTGCCAGTGGGGCTCCACCACTCGGCCGCCATGGCGGAGAAACGGTCCACTTCGCTCTGGTCGATCGTGCTCTTTGCCGTTTCGTTCATGGCTTGCTCCGTGATTTGCGTCGTTCGAAGGTTCGGACGACCGCACGCAATAATTCTATCCCGTAGGGTGAAGTCGGACGATCGATGCGCGATGTCAAGGGCCTGCGACCTTCGATCAGCTGTGGGCTATCCCGATCAGGAGTCGCGAATTGCGATGCGAAGGTTGACATGGAGGTATCTTATGGCCGATCAATCCGCGGGGCTGTGAAATGGACTTTCGGGACCGGGATCGATTGCGGTCGACCGGCTTGTAGAGGAGTTCCTCATGAGACCATTCCGTCTCGCGACGGCCATCGCCATGGGCTGGCTTGCGGCCAGCCATGCAAATGCCGGGGACGGCAAGGGGTTTCGCCTGACGATCGACGGCATTAGCGTCGGCATCAATCCCGGCGATACGCTCGAAGTTACCATGAAGGACGGCAGCAAGGTGCCGGTGGAGCTGCAGCGCAGCGAAACGGTGACGTTCACGGGCGGCAAATTCTCCTTCGATCATGATGGCAAATTCACGGTCGCAAAGACGGATCTCGGAGACGGCGTGCAGCAATATGCGCTGATGACGCCGATCGGCACGGGCATCATCGTGCAGGTCTATAAAGGTCTCAATCCGTCGAGCTATACCGATGTCGTCCTGCAGCAGATGGTGCAGGAGAGCCTCAATGGCGGCGCCAAGATCAGCAAGCGGCCAACCCAGCGCACATTGCCGAGCGGTACCGTATTGAAGGGCATCAAGGCTGAGACGACCACGGACGGCGACGTCATGGAGTATGAGATCGTCGCGACCGGCCGGCCGGAAGGCGGGGTGCTTGTCGCCACCTTCCTCAACAGGGAAAACCTGCCCAGGGAAGAGGGCATTCTCGACAAGCTCTGGTCGACCTTAAAAGTTGATTTTTAGAGTAAGCTTTTAGCTGCCGAGGTATCCAGCGCTATTGCACCTGCCCGACAAACTCGCTAAGAGACGGCCCCATTGAGATCACGCTTTTCCGGCTACCGAACCGGGAGGGCGATTTTGCATGTCGGGCTTATCGCGTTCAGCCGCCCGGCGCAGGGTACTGGTAGAGGCACATGGCACGCATCGTGATGAAATTCGGCGGGACCTCCGTCGCGGATCTGGACCGTATCAAGAATGTCGCACGCCATGTGAAACGCGAGGTCGATGCCGGACACGAAGTGGCTGTGGTCGTTTCCGCCATGTCCGGCAAGACCAACGAACTGGTCGGCTGGGTCCAGAACATGCCGAAAGTCTCCGGCGCCAACCACTCGATCTATGATGCGCGCGAATATGATGCCGTCGTGGCTTCGGGCGAGCAGGTCACATCAGGCCTTCTGGCAATTGCGCTGCAGGCCATGGGCATCAACGCCCGTTCCTGGCAGGGCTGGCAGATCCCGATCCGCACCGACAACGCCCATGGCGCGGCCCGCATTCTCGAGATCGAGGGCGAGGACATCATCCGCCGCATGGGTGAGGGCCAGGTCGCCGTCATCGCCGGCTTTCAGGGGCTCGGCCCCGACAACCGCCTCTCGACGCTCGGCCGCGGCGGTTCCGACACCTCGGCCGTTGCGATCGCCGCCGCCGTGAAGGCCGACCGCTGCGACATCTATACCGACGTCGATGGCGTCTATACGACAGACCCGCGCATCGAGCCCAAGGCACGTCGCCTGAAGAAGATCGCCTTCGAAGAAATGCTCGAAATGGCCTCTCTCGGCGCGAAGGTGCTGCAGGTGCGTTCGGTCGAGCTCGCCATGGTGTTCAAGGTTCGCACCTTCGTACGCTCTTCTTTCGAGGATCCCGATGCTCCGGGCATGGGCGATCTGCTTAACCCGCCCGGAACGCTGATTTGTGACGAGGAAGAAATCGTGGAACAGGAAGTAGTCACCGGCATTGCCTATGCCAAGGATGAGGCCCAGATCTCGCTGCGCCGTCTTGCCGACCGGCCGGGTGTTTCCGCCGCGATCTTCGGGCCGCTGGCCGAAAACCACATCAATGTCGACATGATCGTCCAGAACATTTCCGAGGACGGCTCGAAGACCGACATGACCTTCACGGTTCCGTCCGGCGATGTCGAGAAGGCGCTGCGCGTCCTTGGCGAGAACAAGGAAAAGATCGGCTACGATGTCGTCCAGAGCGAATCAGGTCTGGTCAAGGTTTCGGTCATCGGCATCGGCATGCGCTCGCATGCAGGCGTGGCCGCGACCGCTTTCAGGGCACTTGCCGAAAAAGGCATCAACATCAAGGCTATTACGACGTCAGAAATCAAGATTTCCATCCTGATCGACGGTCCTTATGCAGAACTCGCAGTCAGGACTTTGCATTCCTGCTACGGTCTGGATAAGAGTTGAGTCACGACTGCTGACGACGGACCGTGACGGAGGCGAGTTTCGGCCGGCCCTGACGTGGGCAAGACGAGCATGACATCTTGATTCGGGAGCTAGTGGCGCAATGAGAGACCTATCCGGCGGTCCACGCGTTCTGCTCAAGCGGCTACGCGAATTGATGGCGGAGCCGCTGGAGCCGCAGGAGCGCCTTGACCGGATCGTCCGCCAGATTGCCAGCAACATGGTTGCCGAGGTTTGCTCGGTCTATGTGCTGCGCGCCGACGGTGTCCTCGAGCTTTATGCCACCGAGGGCCTGAATAAAGAGGCCGTCCACCTTTCGCAATTGAAGATGGGGCAAGGCCTCGTCGGCACGATTGCCGCCTCCGCCCAGCCGCTCAATCTTTCAGACGCGCAATCGCATCCCGCCTATCGCTACCTGCCGGAAACCGGCGAAGAGATTTATCATTCCTTCCTCGGCGTGCCGATTCTGCGCACCGGCCGTTCGCTCGGCGTTCTCGTCGTCCAGAACAAGGCGAGCCGCAATTATCGCGAGGAAGAGCTGGAGGCGCTCGAAACGACGGCCATGGTGCTGGCCGAGATGATCGCCACCGGCGAGCTGAAGAAGATCACCAAGCCGGGTCTGGAGCTTGACCTCACACGCTCCGTCACGATTGATGGCGACAGCTACAATGAAGGGATCGGTCTCGGCTATGTCGTGCTGCACGAGCCGCGCATCGTCGTCACCAACCTCTTGAACGAGGATACCGACAAGGAAATCGGCCGTCTCGCTGAAGCGATGGGATCGCTGCGCATTTCGATCGACGACATGCTCTCGCGCCGCGACGTTTCCATGGAAGGCGAACATCGCGAGGTTCTTGAAACCTACCGCATGTTCGCGCACGATCAGGGCTGGGTGCGCAAGCTGGAGGAAGCCGTCCGCAATGGCTTGACCGCTGAAGCCGCCGTCGAAAAGGTGCAGAGCGACACCAAGGCGCGCATGATGCGCCTGACAGATCCCTATCTGCGCGAACGCATGCATGATTTCGAGGATCTGGCCAACCGGCTTTTGCGGCAGCTCATCGGACATTCCGGGCGTACCAGTGCTGAAGGCTTTCCGAACGACGCGGTCATCTTTGCGCGTGCGATGGGTGCGGCGGAACTGCTCGATTATCCGCGCGCCAATATTCGCGGCCTGGTGCTGGAAGAGGGCGCTGTCACGAGTCATGTCGTCATCGTGGCGCGCGCCATGGGCATTCCGGTCGTCGGGCAGGCGGCAGGCATCGTCGCGCTGGCGGAAAACGGCGATTCGGTCATCATCGATGGCGATGGCGGCCATGTTCACCTTCGGCCTATGGCCGATCATCAGCGCTCCTATGAGGAGAAGGTCCGGTTTCGTGCCCGCAGGCAGGAGCAGTTCCGGGCTCTGCGCTCCGTCGAGCCGGTCACCAAGGACGGGCAGCGCATTTCGCTGTTGATGAATGCCGGCCTACTGGTGGACCTGCCGCAACTTGCGGAATCAGGGGCCGAGGGTATCGGCCTGTTCCGCACCGAGCTGCAGTTCATGATCGCCTCGACCATGCCGAAGGCGGATGAGCAGGAAGCCTTCTATCGCAATGTTCTGAAGCAGGCGGGCGGCCGTGTCGTCACGTTCCGCACGCTCGACATCGGCGGCGATAAGGTGGTTCCTTATTTCCGCGCGCATGAGGAAGAAAACCCCGCGCTCGGCTGGCGTGCCATCCGCCTCTCGCTCGATCGTCCCGGCCTATTGCGCACGCAGCTCAGGGCAATGCTCAAGGCGGCGGCCGACAACGAATTGAAGATGATGGTGCCGATGGTCACGGAAGTCTCCGAGATCAGGGCCGTGCGCGAGCTTCTGCAGAAGGAAGTGCAGCACCTCTCGCGCTTCGGGCACAGCCTGCCGCGCAAGCTGCAGTTCGGCGCAATGCTCGAGGTGCCCGCGCTGCTGTGGCAGCTGGACGAGCTGATGGCGGAAGTCGATTTCGTCTCGGTCGGCTCCAACGACCTGTTCCAGTTCTCGATGGCGGTCGATCGCGGCAATGCCCGCGTTTCGGATCGTTTCGATCCGCTCGAGCGGCCGTTCCTGCGTATCCTGCGCGATATTGTGCGCGCTGGCGAACGCAACAAGACGCCGGTGACGCTTTGCGGCGAACTGGCGGGCAAGACGGTTTCGGCTATGGCCCTGCTCGGAATCGGTTTCCGCTCGGTTTCGATGTCGCCGGCCTCGATCGGCCCGGTCAAGGCAATGCTGCTCGGGCTCGACCTCAAGGCCTTATCCGAGGTCATGGAGGCCGCGCTCGATGACAGGCAGCCGACGAGTTCCATGCGGGATATCCTTGTGCGCTTTGCCGAGAGCCACAATATTCCGCTTTAGCGCCCGATCCTGAAAAGCACGAAGCGGTTTGCAGGCAGGATCATGCGCATCACAACATCAAAGCAGAGATAATAAGAAGAATTGGAGTAGAGGGTGGCGAAGCTCCCCGTTGAAAAAATGCGCGAGTTGGAACGTCGCTTCGGCGAGATCGAGGCGCGCATGTCCGCTGGCCCGGCCGCGGATGTCTATGTGAAGCTTGCTTCTGAATATTCCGAATTGCAGCCGGTCGTGACCAAGATCCGCGATTATGAGCGCGCTCTAGCCGAGGCTGCCGATCTTGAAGCCATGCTCTCCGACAAATCGGTCGATCGCGAGATGCGCGATCTTGCCGAGATGGAGCTGCCCGAGGTTAAGGAGCGCATCGAGGCGCTGGAAAAGGATATCCAGGTCGAGCTTTTGCCGAAGGACGCGGCCGACGAGAAAAGCGCGATCCTGGAAATCCGCGCTGGCACCGGCGGTTCCGAGGCGGCGCTTTTTGCCGGTGACCTCTTCCGGATGTATGAGCGTTTCGCCGCCAGCAACGGCTGGAAGGTGGAGGTGCTTTCGGCGAGTGACGGCGAAGCCGGTGGTTTCAAGGAAATCATCGCCACCATCAGCGGCAAGGGCGTGTTTTCCCGGCTGAAGTTCGAATCCGGCGTCCATCGCGTGCAGCGCGTGCCGGAAACCGAGGCGGGCGGGCGCATCCACACCTCGGCGGCGACCGTTGCCGTTCTGCCGGAGGCCGAGGAGATCGATATCGAAATCCGGCCCGAGGATATCCGCATCGACACCATGCGCTCATCCGGCGCCGGCGGCCAGCACGTCAACACGACGGACTCGGCCGTGCGCATCACGCATCTTCCCTCCGGCATCGTCGTCACGAGCTCGGAAAAGTCGCAGCACCAGAACCGCGCCAAGGCCATGCAGGTCCTGCGGTCGCGCCTCTTTGACATGGAGCGCCAACGCGCCGACAGTGAGCGTTCCGCCGACCGCAAAAGCCAGGTTGGCTCCGGCGATCGCTCCGAGCGCATCCGCACCTATAACTTCCCGCAAGGGCGCGTCACCGATCACCGCATCAACCTGACGCTCTACAAGCTCGACCGGATGATGGAAGGCGAGATCGACGAGGTGGTCGATGCGCTTTTGGCGGATTATCAGGCGAGCCAGCTCGCCCAGCTCGGCGAACAGGCATGAGCGGCGAGCAGGGGCCGACCATATCCGGGCTCCTGCAAGAGGTGCGCTCGCGTTTTGCCGAGGTCGATCTCGACGATCCCGCCACGGAAGCCCGCATTCTTGTCGGTGGCCTTCTTCGCCTTTCCGCGGCCGGGCTGGTGACGCGCGGTTCCGAGCCTGTGTCCGCAGATGATGCCGCGACGGTACGGGCTGCGATTGCCCGGCGGCTCAATCATGAGCCGGTCCATCGCATTCTCGGCGAACGCGAGTTTTATGGTCTCTCCCTGCGGCTGTCGCCGGCGACGCTCGAGCCACGGCCTGATACGGAAATTCTCGTCGATACGATGCTGCCGCATATCAGGCGTCTTGAATCCAAGATCGGCAATATCCATATACTGGACATTGGAACGGGTACCGGGGCCATCTGTTTGGCTCTGCTCCATGAAAGCCCGCAGGCGACGGGTGTCGGTTCCGATATTTCCAGCGAAGCGCTGGAAACGGCTCGCGGGAATGCTGAGCGAAATGGCCTGGCAGAGCGGTTCATGACCGCGCATGGAAGCTGGTTTGACGCCATCCACGAATGTTTTCATGTGATTGTCTCAAATCCGCCCTATATTGCGTCCAATGTCATTTCCATTCTCGCTCCAGAAGTAAAGGATTTCGATCCTCCCGCGGCCCTTGACGGGGGCCTTGATGGGCTGGATGCTTACAGGGCGATCGCGAAGGACGCGGCTCGGTTCCTGCATCCGGACGGTATGATAGGGGTGGAGATCGGCTACGATCAGCGTGAAACGGTGACTTCAATTTTTGAAGGAGCAGGATTTTCCCTCGTCGAGGCGGTCCGTGACTACGGGCAGAATGACCGGGTTCTTGTGTTTGAATTTCAACATTAATGCGACGTTTTCAGCGGATTTGTGAGACCCCGTTGCTATCGCAAAGAAAAAGCTTGGATTTCCTGAGGAAGCAATATAGGTTGCGCTCACGCGTTGGGCGGCTGGGAATGAGCGAGACGATTCGCTTATCTTGGACAGCCTCGGGGAACCGCTCTCTGGTAAGAGTGTCAAAGGTTGAAGATAACCCAATGCGTGATCAGTTTAATCTGACGTAGTCGAGCGGCAGACCGGCGCTAAAGCGCAGTTTGCTTGCGGCACGAAAGCCCTGGTTTGGCAGTGTCCGAACCGCGGCGGCAGGTGTCGTGTATAATTTTATCCCAACGAAGAGAATTCAGGTGAAGGATCTATGAGGCCAGGACAGCAGAACAAGCGCGGTCGGGGGCGTGGTAACAACAACGGCGGCGGCGGAAATAACAACAACAATTTCAACCGCAAGGGCTCGAACCCGCTGACCAGGACTTACGACAGCTCTGGTCCCGACGTGAAAATCCGCGGAACCGCACAGCATATCGCCGAGAAGTACGCGGCCTTGGCTCGCGATGCTCAAAGCTCCGGCGACCGCGTCATGGCGGAAAATTACCTGCAGCATGCCGAACACTACAATCGGATCATTGCCAGCGCTCAGGCGCAGATGCAGGAGCGCTACCAGCGCGACGATCATCACAACTACAATGACCGCGATAATGCCGAGCGTGACATCGACGATATGGACGCGCAGGAAATCGACGATCAGCCGCAGATGGCTCAACCTCACGTTCGCCAGCAGCAGGCTGCTCCAGCCGTTGCTGCTGCTCCGGCCAGTGAGCCCGAAGCCATCAACGGTACCGGCCCGCAGCCGGTGATCGAAGGCATTCCGGCCGAAGTGGCGATCGAAGAGGAAACTCCGGCAGTCGCTGCCACCGAGCGCCAGCCGCGCCGTCGCAGTGCAGGCGGCAATCGTCCGCGCCGCCAGCCGCGCCGCAGTGCTGCAGCCGAGGGCGAAGACCAGGGTGAAGCCGGGTCGAGCGAAGCTCCGGCTTTGGCGGACGCTACCTCGGAATAAGTCGCTCCGCTGGAGTGAACGAGTTAATAAAGCGAGAATGCAGGAATGGCGGCGAAAGCCGCCATTCCTTTTTGTATGGCGGGTAGTCCCTTTCTGGACTAACCGGCGCTTCTTCGATTGCCGAAGCAAATGGAGCCACTCCGTCCGGTTTTTCCATTCCGCGACCCTTTAAACTCTTCGAATATCCTCCCATATTCTCTCCAGTTGTCTTGCCGCAAATCTCAATGGCGGAAAGGCGGGGCCTGCCTCTAGAGGGGGCTCAATCTCAATCATCGGTCTGTGCCGGGTCCGGGCAGAGCGATTCATGGAGGTCTCATATGAATATTGAAAAATACTCCGAGCGGGTACGCGGTTTCCTGCAATCCGCCCAAACCAATGCGCTTGCGCAAGGAAATCAGCAGTTCACCCCCGAACATGTTCTCAAGGTGCTTCTGGACGACGACCAGGGCATGGCTGCCTCGTTGATCGAACGCGCCGGCGGTGACGCCAAGGCTGCGCGTCTTGCCAATGATGCCGCGCTTGCCAAGCTACCGAAGGTTTCCGGCGGCGACGGTCAGGTCTATCTCTCACAGCCGCTCGCCAAGGTCTTTACCACTGCTGAAGATGCCGCAAAGAAGGCTGGCGATAGTTTCGTCACCGTCGAGCGTCTCTTGCAGGCTTTGGCCATCGAACCCTCGGCTTCCACTTCGGCGAGCCTGAAGAAGGCCGGCGTTACACCTGTCGCCCTCAATCAGGTCATCAACGATATCCGCAAGGGCCGCACGGCCGACTCGGCCAATGCGGAGCAAGGCTTCGATTCCTTGAAGAAATATGCCCGCGACCTCACCGCCGAGGCCCGCGAAGGTAAGCTCGACCCTGTGATCGGCCGTGACGACGAAATCCGTCGCACGATCCAGGTCCTGTCGCGCCGCACGAAGAACAATCCTGTGCTGATCGGCGAGCCTGGCGTCGGCAAGACGGCCATCGTCGAAGGCCTGGCGTTGCGCATCGTCAATGGCGACGTGCCGGAATCGCTGAAAGATAAGAAGCTGATGGCGCTCGACATGGGGGCGCTGATTGCCGGTGCAAAATTCCGCGGCGAGTTCGAAGAGCGGCTGAAAGCCGTGCTCAACGAGGTGCAGTCGGAAAACGGCGAGATCATCCTGTTCATCGATGAGATGCACACCCTCGTCGGTGCCGGCAAGGCTGACGGCGCCATGGATGCGTCCAACCTGCTGAAGCCTGCGCTTGCGCGCGGCGAGCTGCACTGCGTCGGCGCAACCACGCTCGATGAATATCGCAAGCATGTCGAGAAGGATCCGGCCCTTGCGCGTCGTTTCCAGCCCGTCATGGTCGAGGAGCCGACGGTTGAAGACACGATCTCGATCCTGCGCGGCTTGAAGGAAAAGTATGAGCAGCATCACAAGGTGCGCATCGCCGATGCCGCGCTGGTGGCTGCCGCAACCCTATCGAACCGCTACATCACCGACCGCTTCCTGCCGGATAAGGCCATCGACCTGATGGACGAAGCCGCGGCGCGTCTGCGCATGCAGGTGGATTCCAAGCCGGAAGAGCTCGACGAACTCGATCGCCGCATCATTCAGCTGAAGATCGAACGCGAGGCATTGAAGAAGGAAACCGACCAGGCCTCGGCTGACCGGCTGAAGCGGCTGGAGACAGATCTTACGTCTCTGGAAGAGGAAGCCGATGCGCTGACTGCGCGCTGGCAGGCCGAAAAGCAGAAGCTTGGTCTTGCCGCCGACCTGAAGAAGCAGCTCGACGATGCCCGCAACGAACTTGCCATTGCCCAGCGCAAGGGTGAGTTCCAGCGCGCCGGCGAGCTTGCCTATGGCGTGATCCCCAATCTCGAGAAGGAACTCCACGCCGCGGAAGAGCAGGATAGTGCCCGTGATTCCATGGTGCAGGAGGTCGTCACCGCCGACAATATCGCCCAAGTCGTTTCCCGCTGGACCGGGATTCCCGTGGACAAGATGCTGGAAGGCGAGCGCGACAAGCTGCTCAGGATGGAAGACGAGTTGGCAAAGTGGGTCGTCGGCCAGGGCGATGCCGTTCAGGCCGTCTCGCGCGCCGTTCGCCGCTCTCGCGCCGGCCTGCAGGATCCGAACCGGCCGATCGGCTCGTTCATCTTCCTCGGCCCGACCGGTGTCGGCAAGACGGAGCTGACCAAGGCGCTTGCCCGCTTCCTCTTCGACGACGACACTGCGATGGTGCGCATCGACATGTCCGAGTACATGGAAAAGCACTCCGTGGCCCGGCTGATCGGTGCTCCTCCCGGCTATGTCGGCTATGAGGAAGGCGGCGCGCTGACCGAAGCCGTCCGCCGTCGGCCCTATCAGGTCGTGCTGTTCGACGAGATCGAAAAGGCGCATCCCGATGTCTTTAACATCCTGCTCCAGGTTCTGGATGACGGACGGTTGACGGACGGACAGGGCCGCACGGTCGATTTCCGCAACACGATGATCATCATGACTTCCAATCTGGGCGCCGAATATCTGACCCAGCTGAAGGATGGCGATGATAGCGATCTGGTGCGCGAGCAGGTGATGGAAGTCGTCCGGTCGCATTTCCGGCCGGAATTCCTGAACCGTATCGACGAGATCATCCTGTTCCATCGCCTGAAGCGCGATGAGATGGGCGCGATCGTCGACATTCAGCTCGAGCGGCTGCTGAAGCTGCTGTCGGAACGTAAGATCACGCTCGAACTCGATGACGATGCCCGCAACTGGCTCGCCAACAAGGGTTACGATCCGGTCTATGGTGCAAGGCCGCTGAAGCGGGTGATCCAGAAATACGTCCAGGATCCGCTCGCCGAACAGATCCTTTCGGGTCAAATTCCGGATGGTTCGCTCGTCAAGGTCACCAGCGGTTCAGACCGGCTGTTGTTTCGTCCGCGCCAGGCGGTAAACGAAGCGGCCTAAGCTATAGCCTGTGAATAAATGCGGATGGCGGTCTTCGGGCCGCCATTTTGCCATCGGCCGCGGCGCGGCCCCAATGTGAAATGGCCGAGCGGCTCGGGCTATTTGCTGGCGATCTGCTTCGTCTTCTCGTCGGTCAGCAGTGTATCGATGCGCTTGCGCTCTTCCTGGAATTTGGCGAGCGCGTCGCCTTCAAGCGATTTGCCGCCGGGAAGGCGGATGCGCAGCGGGTCGACCTTCGTACCGTTGACGATCAGCTCATAGTGCAGGTGAGGGCCGGTCGCGAGACCTGTCGAGCCGATGAAGCCGATCACCTGTCCCTGCACGACCTTCGCGCCAGGGACGATGCCCTTGGCGATGGCACTCTGGTGATTGTAGGAGGAGACGTAGCCGTTCGCATGCCGGATCAAGGTCTGATTGCCGAAACCGCCGGAATCCCAGCTGGCCTTTTCGACGATGCCGTTGCCGGCAGCGATGATCGGCGTGCCGCGCGGTGCTGACCAGTCGACGCCGGTATGCATGCGGGCAAAGCCTAGGATCGGGTGGCGGCGCATGCCGAAGCCGGATTTGAAGACGCCGGTGGGAACAGGATTGCGCAGCAGGAATTGCCGGATGCTCTTGCCGGCCTCGTCGAAGTAATCGATCGAGTGATCCGTCGGATCCTCGAAGCGGTAGAAACGGGTGATGTTATCGCCGAAACGGGCGTTGACGTAGAGCAGCTCGGAATCGGCCGTCGCCTGTCCCTTGTCGTCAGTGACGGAGAAGAAGGCTTCCAGTGAATCCGTCGGCTTTAGCTGTGCCTGGAAATCGACATTGCTCGCCAGCAGCTTGACGATCTGCGCCACCATCTCCTTGGTCATGCCGTAGGAAAGGGCGGCGCGATAGATGCCGTCATAGACGCTCGGCAGGTCACGGCCGGCCGCCAGGGCGGGCGCGTCATTGTCGAAAGCCGTCGAGATGGCATCGAGCATTGGCGGCGCGCTGCCGGCAACGAAGTCGCCATGATCGTTCTGCGCAACGGTCAGCAGATGTTTCGTGCCGCGATAGATGCTGGCGCGGATGATTTTTGCCTGCTCGCCCTTCTGCAGGATGCCGATGCGCAGCACGTCGCCGGCGGAGACATCGGACGACCCGAAGAGCGGCTGGATCTTGGTTGCGACATCATTCGCGTCGGCTTTGAGGTAGCCGGCGCCTATGAGTGCCGCGGCAATCGGCATGTTCTCGCGGACGGGAATAATATCGTCGGCAAATTCTTCCGTCTGCGCAGTCACCGCTTCCGGAGCCGAGACGGACATGTTCTCTTCTACGATGCGAGCTGCAAGGCCCGCTGTCAGGTCGACGTCGGAATCGTCATTGGCGAAACGACGCGGGTCGACATAGTAGAGCGCCGAAAGCTGGGCATTGCCGTCGGCCAGTACCGAGCCATTGGAACGGACATTCTCTTCGACCTCATCAAGCGACATGGAGCCGGCAAGCTGGAATGGAATGTCCTTGGCAGGAAAGGCTATCGTCTTCAGGCTGACTTCGGATTCGACGTCCGATCCATAAATGGCACCGGTCTTGTTGGCTGGCTGCGGTATGTTGTCGTCCGTCGAAAAGATCGCCAAAGGATCGAAGGGCGGGTAGCTCTCGCTGGCGATCCGGTTGGTGGCGAGGGCGATCTTCACATGGGCGAAGGGTTGGCGGCGCACCACCTCCTTGTCGCCATCGCGTACAACGGTCGACACTTCAAGAACATTGCGGTCGGAAGGCTTCGAGGCGATCGCCGTGGAAATCAGTCGGCCGCCGCGCGTGACCTGATCATCGGCAGCATTATGATTATCGACCGTCGCATAGGCTTCCGCAGGGATTGCGAGCTGCTGCCGGCCGTCGAGTGCGGCAAACAATGCTACGCCCATAAGGATGCTTGACGTGACACCGGTCAGAAAGGTGCCGGAAAGCCAACGGAGAGAGACCTCGCGCCGATCCGGTGCCCGCCGGCCATCCGCCAGGATTGGCGGCTCGTTGCCGAGGGATCGGAGCATCATCTTGTCCGTCATCATGCCGATCGTGATCCGCTTCCTTCATGCGAGCCCGCAGGCTGGGGGCGAAGATGTGCATATTTATGACAGAAGTGTCAAATCAACCAGCCGCTTTTTGAGTCATTCCGTGCCCTGTTTCCCATAAATGCCAGGAACGGTGGCACTGGGTTCTAGTGCCGAGATGCAGCTTTTGAGCCGGTTCCATCGTTTTGCGGCCATGTCGGATGCTCTCCGGTGGGTATCTAAAGGTGTTCCGGGGGGGGTTTTAGGACGTCCATCGGGATGTTCATAAAAGTTACATAAGAATCAAACAGTTATGTGTTTTTTGATTTTTTTCAAAATAGGC
>NZ_JBXSOU010000015.1:0-146206 GCF_057784395.1 Martinezella sp. CNPSo 3957 | reverse complement strand
GGCACTATTGGGGAGTATTGCTCCGGTACTGACACGCAAGGCCCATACCCTCGAGCGCCGCCCTAAGCAGGGTAGGAAAGTCATTTGCTATCAGCGGGCCGGTGACCGCCAACTCCAAGACACCACTGTTTGTCGTGAAGGCCCAAAGCGCGAGCGCGCCGTTCGACCGCCGCCATCTTATGCAGGCATGTTCCCGCAAATCTTCCGGCCGGTGCGGCTGGATGCGACCTGAGAAATAAGAGGGACTGCCAACGACCACCATCGGGAAAGGCGGCGTCATACGCACCGCCACCATGTCGGCGGCGATGAACTGGCCCATGCGAATACCGGCATCGAACCCGTGCGCGGCAAGATCGATCAATTCTTCGCTGACGGCGATCTCGACCTCGATCTCAGGATAGGCCTCCGAAAATGAGGCAAGGAGCGGTTCCAAGAGGATCGGCACGACCGCGCGCGGCACCGCTAATCTGAGCAGGCCCGATGGCCGCTGCCCCAGGTCGTAGGCTGCTCGACTAGCCGCAACGAGCTCTTCGAAGGCCGGTTTAGCCCGCGAAAAGAAGCGCTCTCCTGCCTCGGTGAGACCGACACTGCGCGTGGTGCGGATGAAAAGCGGCGCTCCCATCCGGCTTTCGAGAGCCCGGATGGCTTGGCTGACTGCGGAGGGAGTCACCCCCAGCTCAGCGGCAGCGCGACGGAAATTCCGATGCTCGGCGACGCTCAGGAATGCCTCGACACCATCCAGGGCGCCTTGTCGGACCGTGAAGTTCTGCTTCATAGCCCGTGAACATTATCGAGAATAGTCGCTCTCGGAAAGGGGTCATATTGTTTCCTTGCGAAACGGAGTGACACGGATGGCAAACCGGAATGGACGAGAGGCTGGAGACTCCAAATCCAACAACGACGAAGCCCGCCTATCGAGACGCGCGGTGCTGTTGGGGTCAGGCGCGTTCGCAAGTACCGCGGCTGCTAGACCACTTCTGGCCGTAGCGGCAGGGTTCGTCAGGCATGACGATGAGCCGACAGCCTGGGTGGATCCGCAGATGCCGGAACTTACGCACCACGTAGTCGATGCCAATGGCATACGAGTGCATGTTGTGGAGCAGGGTTCGGGGCCCCTGGTTATCCTCCTCCATGGCTTTCCGGAATGCTGGTATTCGTGGCGGCATCAGCTGACGATGCTGGCCCAGGCGGGGTTTCGTGCGATTGCGCCGGATCTCCGCGGCTATGGTCGCAGCGACTGCCCGCCAGACGGAGGGAAATACACCATCCTTGATTATATCGGCGATATGGTGGGCCTGATCGACACCCTGGGTGTCGATCAGGCGGTCATCGCCGGTCACGATTTCGGAGCGACCATTGCGTGGCAGGCGGCATTGATGCGGCCGGATAAGTTCCGTGCCGTCATTGGCCTTAGTGCCCCCTTCAGGCCTCGAGGGTTCGGCACCTCGGTTTTGCCGACGACGCTCATGCCGCAGAACGACAAGGCGGTTTACTACCAGCTCTATCTGGCTACTCCTCAAGCCGAAATCGGAATGGAGCAGAATAGGCGGCAGACGCTGCGTTCCCTCTTCTACCAGATGTCTGGTGAGGCGTCGCAGGCCGCTAGCCCGACGAGCGCGGACCTTGGGCCTGGAATGATCTCACGAAGCGGTGCCGCTCTACTGGAGAGCCCACCTTTGCCCGGTTGGATCACGTCTGCCGAGTTGGAGGTCTACATCGAAGAATTCACCCGCAGCGGTTTCCGTGGCCCCTTGAGCTGGTACCGCAACATCGATCGAAGTTGGGAGCTTTTAGAGATGACGCTGGGCGCAGAAGTAACCGTTCCGGCTCTCTATGTCACGGGGGACCGCGACTTCGTCGCCGCCGCCAATCGTGAATTTATTCCGCTTCAGGCCAAGTTTGTTCCGAAGCTGCGCCGCCCGTTGATACTGCCCGGTTGCGGCCACTGGACCCAACAGGAGCGTGCCACCGACGTCAGTGCCGCAATGATCGATTTCCTACAACAACTCTAGACGCGAATGAAAGCGTGCTCTGGAATTTGCAGCCTTTCTCTAAAAAGGAAACTCCAATGACCGACGAACTCGAAGACGTACGCGCCCACTATCGCGCCACCGGCCTGACCGACCGTTTGAAAGCCGCACTCTCCAGCTTCGGGTCGGAGGAAAAAACCCTCCATGCCCGTGAGCTTGCCACCCTCGATCAATTTCATACGCGAGGCATGGCCGCCACAGTCGAACTTGCTGCTCTCGCCGGACTTAACGCTGGGATGTCCGTGCTTGATGTTGGGGCTGGTGTGGGGGGACCCGCGCGCTTCCTCGCGGCGACCTATGGCTGCTCCGTAAAAGGCATCGACCTCAGTGAACCATTTATCCAGGCTGCCCGCTATCTGACCCAGCGTACCGGCCAGCGGGACCAGGTCGACTTCGAGGTAGGAAGCGCCCTCGATCTGCCATTTGACGATGCCCGATTTGACGCAGTTTTCCTGCAACATGTGGCTATGAACATCGGAGCCCGTGATCGGCTTTATGCCGAGATCCGGCGTGTGCTGAGGGTCGGTGGCAGGTTTGCAACCTATGACGTCGTCATGCTCGACGGCGAGCCCGATTATCCCCTGCCGTGGGCCTACACGTCCTCGATGAGTTTTCTCCTGTCGAGCCAGCTGACACAGAAGATGATTGAACAGGCGGGATTCCGAGCATTGGTCGTGCGCGACGATACGGAGGCAGCCAGGGAATGGGCAAGCCAGCTCCGCGCAACCGCCACACCGCCGGCGCTCAATCTCGGGCTCCTCATGGGGCCGGACTTTGCAAAAGCTGCCGCCAATCTCGGCCGCAATCTGCTTGATGGCCGGCTTGGCATCCTCTGCGCCGTATTCGAAGCCAAGGCTGTCGATATCCGCGACGAAGGAGAAGCCGCATGACCGCTACCACCATCTTTCAGCTCCACCTTATTCTTGGTTACGTGCCCTGGCTGCTGCTTATGGCCATATACGGCTGGCCACGGTTAAGATCGATAGATCGGGCCGACGCGCATCGCACCATTGCCGCTTTGCACAGCTTTCGATTTTTCGGGCTGGTTTTCCTGATTCCCGGCGTTGTCGGGCCAAACCTACCAGAAGGATTTGCCGCATTTGCCGCATACGGCGACTTCGCAACCGGCATATTGGCCATGCTCGCCGTGGCCGCAGTGAGCTTCCGTCCGTTGTTTTGGATGTTGGTGATTGCTTTCAACGTGGTGGGCATCGTTGATATCACTGTCGACTATGCTCACGGTTTCCAGTTGAGCTTGCCTCCAGGCGAGCTCGGATCCGCCTACGGCATCGTCATCCTTTATGTGCCCCTGCTGCTCATCACGCATATTGCGGCTTTTGTACTGTTACTACCGCTCGGACGATCCAGCGATATCTCGTTGGGAGAAAGACCTGGAGCGAGTTCATGAAAGAGACCGGTAAGATCAGACCGGCCCCTGGGGCAGTAGAGAAGAGAGACTCATGCTCGGGATAAGTTGGCGATTTTTTCGGCGCATGCGCTTTATGATGGCGACAGGTATAGTGCTGATCGTCGGGATGATCCCATTGGTCGGCATATCCTTGACATATCCGGCCTTGGCCGCAGAGGTCTGCCCAAATTGCATGGGATTTAGCAATGCCGGAGACCACGTCTTTGTAGAGCAAGGCATGCCAGCGGATCGGATGCAGGAGGCGGTTGAGACCATCGGCCTGGCGCGGGATCGTGTTCGCAATTTCTACCGAGATGGGATCGGCAATCCAGATATCTTCGTTTGCGGCGATGACGACTGTTATAGCCGCCTGGGCGGTGGCGGCTCCAGAGGGATGGCATTGCTGGAGGTTGCTCTGTTCTTGTCACCGCGCGGCGCCACCGTGACTATTGCCGCCCATGAATTGTCCCATATCGAGCTGCATCGTCGTATCGGCATCGCCAAGACCTACTGGCGTGCGGTGCCGCAATGGTTCGATGAAGGGCTAGCGGTCGTCGTCTCCGATGACGGCCGCTATTTGAAGCCTGCTTCTGCTGAGGATCGTTGCCTCGCGTCACCTGACGGTCCGATGCCCGCGACACGTGAAGCCTGGGTCGAGTCCGCCCAAACATCTGGCCTATATGCCAAAGCCGCATGCCGCGTCAGCCGCTGGATATCAGGCCACGGCGGTTCAGATGCTGTGATTGCTCTCCTACAGGCGGTGGCGAACGGCACTTCTTTCGCGGAAGCATATGATCGGGGGGTACTGCGGTGCCCATCGCACGCTCGACGAGCCCGCTGCACGTTCTAGGGTCGCGATGAAATACAAAGATGGGTGAAATCTCGGCACCAATTAACAAACGCCACTGTTAAAGATCACGACCTCAGTCAACAATATCGGATCCGTTGATGTGAAGGGAATCGAACCGCTGTTTTCGTGTCGTATCCTATATTATCAATGGCTTAGGCATCCGAACGGGCGCAGTACGATTTATAGAGCTACGAAGATTTCCCGTCCTGAGGTGAATGAGCCACCCATGGTTGATTCTGTCGCGGCAAGCCATCGCACAGGGAGTTTACATCGCCCCCACCGTCACTTACGGGAATTCCAGCCATCTGGATTAAGGGAACCGAGGATGTTGATCACCCAAAGCGACTACAATCGGATTTATCGGGTCATCAACAGCCTGCTCATCAACGAAAACGCCAATCCCGCCACGGCTTCGATGTATTTCAGCACCTTCGGGGCCTTCATCCTTGAACATCACTTCAAGATCAAAGCAAAGGCAAAAAGCGGGCTGGCGGCGTACAACCTCGACGGAAAGTACATCTTGTTCGCAGACCAACGCGACGATGGCTACGTCTCGGGCGCTGGTGAGAACTTCCATTGCTGGGTCGAGGCTGACGATTGGGTGATCGATTTCATGGCCCCCGCATTCTCTTGGAGCATGCCGGGTTTGGCGGTTCCGTCGAAGATGTTTCAGCGACCGCTCTCGTCGATGCGCCCGTCCATCAACGATTTGAGCCAGTCCGGCGACTTCTTCTATCGTTCCGAACCGGATGCAACGAGCCGTCGTTTTACAGATTGGCGCAAGAATCCGATGATTGGCGACCTGGCCAGCCTCGCCGCGAACTGGTTCCGGAAATCCCCCAGGAAGATGCAGGCATCGATCACGGTGCGGCATCAGGATGGCAAATCCAGCGCCGTATCCCTCATCGGCACCCCCCTCGTGGGTGCCTGGTAATCGTTACAGGAACACCTCCGTACGCGATTACAATATCCTCGCGCTCGCCTTAAATTTTCTTGCGCACGGTGGCTGCATGATGCGGTGCCCTCCCCCATATATTACGGCAGCAAGAGGCTGCCTCTGGAGGACACAGATCATGCGCTTGAATCAAGTGACGGTAACGATGCCTGACCTCGAAGCAGGCTGGAACTTTTATTGCACTCTTGGCCTCAAGCCCGTTGTCGATGCCCGTCCTCGCTATGCTCGTTTCTTATGTCCGGACGGCGATAGCACGTTTTCGTTGCATCAAGGCGAGAGCAACGGTGGTGGGACAACGGTGTATTTTGAATGTGACGATTTGGACGAAACGGTCAGCCGACTGCGGAAGAAAGGGCTTCAATTCACAAGCACGCCGGAGGATAAAAGCTGGCTGTGGCGGGAAGCCGAGCTGTTTGATCCCGGTGGCAATCGCGTCCTGTTGTATTTTGCTGGGCAAAAACGCATCAACCCGCCGTGGCGTGTCAAATAGCTTGTTATAGGAAGATCGACCTGATCTATCCTTCCTAAAAGGCATTTTTGATGAAGTGGCGAATTTTGACGAAGATCAAACAGGCTGCATAACGTCAACTGATTGATGGCGATTCCAGGCATTCGAATATGGTCATGAAACACCAACGCCAGTCTGCCTGGCAGCTCCTATTACTGCCCCTGCGGCTCATCATAGCCGTGCTCGTCATCATCAGCGAGATCGCCCGGCCCGTTTATCGGCCGCTCGTGAGGTGGTTTGCTTCGCTCTCCATTGTAAAGCACTTTGGCGAGTATGTCGGTTCGTTGCCAAGGGGCGTTATTCTCGCTCTCTTTGTCGTTCCGCTGGCGATTGCCGAACCCCTGAAGATCTATGCATTGCTCGTGATCGCCAGGGGCCACGTGATCTCGGGGCTGGTCATAATCGCATTGGCGTATCTGATGAGCTTTCTCCTGGTTGAGCGCCTGTTCCACGCGGGTCGTGAGAAGCTGCTAACCTATGCCTGGCTCAAATGGATTATGGATCGCGTTGAGATCGTTCGAAATTGGATGGCCGAGGTGAAGGAAAGCATCAGGGCCTCCGTACGCACCTGGCTTGGGTATCCCCGAAACTGATCAGTCAAAGGTGACGGAATCCGGACCCAGAGAGCCCCCCGATGCAGACGTACCAACAGGCAACGCTTTTGCGAAAGGCGCAGGGGTGAGCTTCATAAACCGGCATGACCGACTCGCGAAGAACGATTTCACGACAGAGCGGTGATTGCCGTTTGCATGCGATGCAACTATATTTGCCCGAGGCACACGAACAACAAAGGAGGTTGCCTATGACATCGCGGGACGCCTGATCCAGCAATACCAAGACTTCTGCCTTTCCAAAGGCATCGACTTCACACGCATAGAATCCGTACGGCCGCACGATAATACCACGCTGTTCTGCAGCGCTGGGATGCAGCAGTACAAGCCCCTTTTCTCCGATACATCCTACATTGGAACCGTTGCGAACTCTCAGGCCTGCCTGAGAATGGGCGATCTCGACGAAATCGGAGACGGCACGCATTTCCTCCACTTCACAATGCTCGGGCTTTTCTCATTTCGAGAAATGACCGTCGGCGACGCCATCGACTTCTGGATCGAGTTTCTCGGAACACTCGGCCTGGTGCCTGATCATGTCACGATCCATCCGGACCGGCTAGAGGACTGGACCCCGTTCTATCGTGGCCGCATTCCCATCATCCCGGATGAGGAATGCACCTGGAGCGACGGCAACGTCAGCGGCTACTGCACCGAGTTCTACAAGGACGGCATCGAGATCGGAAACATCGTCAATCCGCTGGGGACCTGCATTGACGTTGGATTTGGTGCCGAGCGTCTCGACATGATCTTGAACGGGACGCCTCCCGATGATGCTCTAGCCACGTTGCGTGATACGGTCATGCGGATCGTGGAAAGCGGCTACCGACCGGGAAACAAGGAGCAAGGATATGTGCTGCGAAAGCTCCTGCGACGTATCCATGTGATCGGGGGAACGCTGGATCATCCTTATTTCGAGCAAGAGGTCGGGCGTCAGGAGCGGCTGCATTCCAGGTATCGCCGCCTTCGCGAGAAACATGCTGACATGAGCCCGGAATGGTGGTTCGACACGCACGGCATCGACGTCGCTGAGATGCACGAGCGCGGCGACGAATAGCAAAGCACATCGCCTCCTGATGACAAGCGCGGGAGGCGATGCGAATAACAATGCGCCGGGCTTCGTCCTCTCCTGGCGCATTTCCTCACCTCGGAACCGACTGATGGCCGGACCAGGGAAGATAACTCCAACTTGACTCGGGCCGAAGGTAGATCGACGTTGAGGCCAGCATTTTGGCCGTGATTCTAGGATTTCCGTGACCGTCACAACAGATTTTATTGCTGATCTCGTGCGAGCAGCAAACGGGGTCGAGAAACTGTCTGCCCATCAGGTCAGCGATCTGCTTGATAGGTCTGTCGATGCGATCCGACAACTACGCCAGGAACTCGGGATCGTCCCGGTGCCAGGCAAGGATGCCCTGATCTATATTCGCACCGTTTCGGCAGGAGCTTCGAGAGTGCCGCAGGAGGAGTGGCACCACGGGCTGCTGCATGCGGCGGAGATGATACGCGATCTCCATATTGTTCGCGATACGGGCACCGAGTTTCGAATTACAGAAGTCGAGCCATGAAGGCTCGGGAATGAGCGCCTTATCATCTCGATCAACGATCACATTGACTACCCTCTCATAGCCCCGAGAAGTCAGATGTTTGAGATCCGCGAAATAACGAAATCGGACACTTCGGAGTTAATCCGTTTATGGCGAGAGACGTGGACGGCTACTTATGGTCCAAGCCTTGGCGATGATGTTCTGGCTAAAATGCTGGTCGATCTCAACGAAAATGGGACGGCTAGCATGCTCCCCGAAAACGGAGAGCGAGGATACTGTGTGACGTCTGATGGTTGTCTTTTAGGCAGCGCTATTGTCTCGGAACGGGGGAGTACGGCATATCTCTGGGGTCTATATGTCCTGCCGGACCGTCAGCGTAGCGGACTGGGCTCCCTTTTGCTTGCAAAGGTCGTCGGTGAACTTAAAGGAGCCCAAAGCCTTGAAATACGGGTTCTTCAGACGAGCAAAGCGGCGCAGACCTTTTACCGAAAGCACGGCTTTACAGAAGTCGATCGAGAGGATTCTGAACTGCTTGGTGACATAAAAACCGAATTGATCGTCATGACGGTCGACGTTGCCAGTTTGAGTGCGATCACCCCAAACGCTGATATCCGCGCATTGTATCAGCATAACTGAACGATCGCTTGGACACGGCAAAGATTTGTCTTAATTGCTGGCTTGCCTTTCACGCCTTTGAATTAACCGTGTTCCTAAGATTCCGACTGCTGTCTTTGGCCCGCACATATTTTCGGCGCTATCCGGCCTCCCGCTAAGAGACGCCATCACGGGAGCACTGGATGCATAAGCTACGCCTGGCCATTTTGACCGTCTCCATCGGCACCCTCTCGGCCGCTTGCTCACTAGCCCAATCCCTCCCCGAGAAAGACCAGTTCGATCCGGTTGCCGTCGTCAATGGCATTCATATCAGCAGATCGGATTGCGCTGTCCTGGAAAAGCAGGAAACGGCCATTTGGGTTGAAGCCGCCGGGCAGACGGCGTGTCTAAGATATTATGCAGCAGGCTTGAAGCCCCCGCCCAGTTCCAACGACGTCGCGGCACTCTGGTTGAACGGCGACGTCTTGGGGCCGAGAGGACACGATGCGAGAAAGAGGCAAAGTGGATTTGGCCCAACCGAGATGGTGGCACTGGAGCAAAGCCTCTCGGCGCGTTTCGGTGTTCCTTCCATCTTCCTGGGTCGCCCCGGCACTTATGGCAGTGCCGGAAAGCACTTCACGATCAGAGGTCGGCCGATAGAGGCGGCATTCGTAAACGCCGCCCTGGATGGCCTGAAGAAGCGATACGGAATCGGAGCATGGGCCTTGGGCGGGCATAGCGGCGGCGGAACGTTGGTTGCGGAAATGCTTGCGCGTCGAAATGATCTGCGTTGTGCCACCATATCTTCTGGCGCATCCGCCTATCGCGCTTACCTCCAGGCAAGAGATCTCATAAAGTCGGGAGAGGCGCTGACACGTTTCGACCCTTATACATCGCTCGACAAGATCCCAGCCGACCCTGCGCGGCGGATTTTCGTAATTGGTGATCCGCGAGAAAAGAACGTGCCATTTTCAGCCCAGAAACTCTATTTTGACGGACTGGCTGCGCGTGGTCATGCAGCATGGCTCATACCCCTTGAGCGTGCGACTGATGCCCGGCATCATGACCTCGTGGATTTTGGCGAAGCCGCCAACGAAATGTGCGCTGCTGGCGCAGCAACGAGCAAGATCATCGCAACCTTGAACGCCATGCCAGAACAGCGTCCGCGCAGGACGAACTGATGGTGTGGTTGGCCTCCGCATGACGAGCGCAGATCGCACCACAGGTATAGCTGTTGGTACCGCCGTGCACGTTAGCTCGCTCATCTTCCAGAAGACACGAAAAGGGACTCAGGGGGAAGTCGCCCGACTTCACGATCAGCACCTCTGCGATTCGTCAAATGACGCACTCTAGGACACTCATACACTTCTATGTTCTTGGCGGTCGTCTATTGGAGAGAAAATCGAAGAAGCCGCTCTGTAATCTTCCTCGCTGTTACACCAGATTACCACGAAGCAGGCTGTCCAGCCTTTCAGCGACATCGCCCCATGCCGATGGCTACCATCGCAGACGATCAAATGCCCATCTCGCCATTCGACAATCAAAGGCGGCAAGCTTTGCGCATCGACAAGACCCAGAGCGATGCTTTCGATCCGCTCTTTCCAAACGTCACTGGGAACGCGGTAGACCATCCCCTCTTCGGGTCCGCAACACCGTTCCAGACTTGAAAGCTCCATGGAGACGGGCCCTATCCAATATCGCTTTTGTAGCAATAGACCATTGCGAAGGCCAAGGTTTGCCCAATAACCATTTGCAAGGTAGTCAAGCACCCATTCCTGGAGGTTCCCAGTTTGGGCACTACGTGCACAAGATTCGAGATCAAACATACTGCCGCCTCAATTCGCGATGGCGAGTGAGAATTATGAGTTCCATAGAGACTTCTCAATCGCAGCCAATACACCAACTTAGTCGAACAGCCGTTTGTCCGGCAAAGGTGGCTGCTGCAGAAACGCAGCCGTCAGCGACGATATCGTCCACAAAACACCCAATGCTCCGGACAGAAAGCATAGTTGCGAGATGCCTGCCAGAAAATTGGCCCGGTTCGGCGCGATAAACGAAAATAGCCAGGGAAAGCCAGCGCCCACCAATGGCGTGACAATCCAGGCAAGCCACCTGATGCCAAATCGTGCCGCGATCCATTCAATTGGGGCGAATATGAACAGTGCCATCCCGATTGCGGGCACGGCCAGAAGCAAGGCTACCACCCACATCAGGCCGCCACCATAAAATGGAACCAGTATCGACCCGCCGACCAGCAGAAGGGCTATCCGCCCAAAAAGACCGCCAAGCGTCATCTTCAATCCCCTGTTGTACATAGGCATATTATGTGGGTTGGGTTGCGGTCGCATTTCATGCATGCATAAAATGCGAACGATCGTAGAGATATCAACGGGATCACAAAGCAGATGGGGCTTTTCGATTTTCTAAAGCGCAAACGCATGCCAGCGACAATCGAGGACGCAATGGCCTCTCAGGCGGCAGACTTCATCAACGCGTTCTCAAGCCCCAGGGCACCCATTGATGCGTCGAAGCTGGATTACTCAGAAAGTTCATTGCGGCTCGTTGATCAAGTTCTGAATGACTTTTACCGAAAACAGGCCACGTTGCCTGAAGACCTTCACTTCTTGGCCTCCGCCTATGTTTTCGAAACCGCGCGACGCCAGTTTGGCGGACGTTATCTTCGCGGCGATCAGGATAACCCGTTCGTCCTGGTCATCGGCGAGCCAGATTTTCAGCTTGGTGTATTAGTAATGGGCAAAATCAAGGGGCGAGCCGTCAACGGACCCGAGGACAGTATTCCATTCTTCTATGCTGGCATCGCTCCCCTTGTCGAAAAGCGGAGGGACGCGACGCTTGTGTAAGGAGATGCAGATCTAAATGCGAAAAATATTGGATGCTTTATGGTTCGAAAGCCGGAACGGCACGATGATCATTCTTGAAGGAACATCCGACCTTCCATATGACCGCAGACTTGTCGCGAAGGTATATGCTCTCGGCAAAGATGTCCGAGAGGTAACCGCTATCAAGGACAGGGTCCATCCACTCTCTCCCACACACGCATCAAGCGAAGGATTTCTCTTGGTGGGAATCGACCAATTGGATCTGGGAAACAGTACGCTAGTCGAGATTGACTGCGATGAGACCTAACCACGGCCTCTATTGACCAGCCGTTCGGAACTGAGAAGGAAACCCTACGGCACCTGCATTGTGAGTTCCATCGGAAAGATACGAATATGCCCGCATTCGACCCGATCGCCCTGCGACGTAACCGCCTCCGCGAGGAGGAGCCATTCCGGTATTATCTGGAAACGCAATATGATGACAAAAAGCCGATGGGCAACTTTGCCAAAGGTTTTCTGTCCGTCGTCATCGAATGTTGGCTGCTATGGTTAGAAACAGAAATAGCTCCCGTTTTGCCGCGTGCGCTTCAATGGTTGGATAAAGCTATAAAAGGCGGAGAGGAGAATTGGTTCGGCCCAAGTCCATGCTCCCACCGCAGGACCCTGCACTGGGCAAAAGCTCTCGGCCAATGGATGAATGGCAGCGGAAATGACCAAGCGTCTTGGAAAGTCGCTCAAGACGCGGAAATGGAACATATGCGGACCGGCTTCACTAAGGTGCTCGGTCAGGATAAATTTGATTATAAACTGCAGCGTTTCGTTCCACAGGAAGTCAAGGGGTTACCGTTTAGCTCCGGGAGGCTCATGGCCGACGGCATCCTTGATGATTTCATGGCATTCAGCTTCCAGGCCGGTCAGTACGAGGCTGCCGCCGAAGAATATGAGCGCCACCTCAAGCCCAAAATCCCGTCACTCAAAAAGACATTGCAGCCAAGAGGATTTGCCTATGCCCTTTGTTTGCAAAAATTGGGCCGGGCACAGTTTGACGAAAATGACCTGTTGGATGCCGGTCGACGAATGCTGCAAGCAAACCTACAAGACCGCTGGATCGAGGGTGGCCAATATACTCGCTCGGCGACTTGGTTGAAAATCGTGTACTGGCATCATGATCCCACCATGAAGCCACTCAAAGTCGTTCTCAAAGCCTATGATAATATGCCGGATGTTCCACGACCGTATTTTCTATGAGAACACTGGTCCGTGTACAGCCAGTATAATGCTATGAGCGACTATGGCGGTAACGGAAGTTCGAGCGGAGACACTGGTCGGGACAGTTCCGGGGCAGATAGTCTCTTGAACAAAGGTCGTTGACGCAGGAGGAGCAGCTTTGTCTTTAGGCTTTGCAATCATCTTTCAGACAACGCTGCTCGCCTTTTTTGAAGAAATAATAAAGTTTCTAGTCGTTTGGTTTTTCAAGCGTTCCCCGTACCCACTTTTGGGGCTATTTCCGGTCGCATTGTTAGAATTTGGCCTATATTTTCCTGCGGTCAGGCAGCACCTTGGCGATCTAGGTATTGAGTCCACCTTCTTGTCATATATTTTGGCAACGTATTTCTTAGTTCTCGTTAAGTTTCTTCACGTTGCTTCGAGCTACGTCTATTTCAAGGCTAGCAACTCGTTTATAGCCGTAGCTTACTGCACATTTTGGCATGCGACGTTTAACCTACTGCCTTTGCCCCCACTTTCGTTGAAGTATTATCTTCTTCTTCCGATTTGGGGCTTCTTATCAAGTGTAGCCGCAGCGGGCGTATTCTTGCTTATCCAAAGACTGTTGTCTCGACCGGCACCCGTTCCTGAATCCGGTCCATTGGAAGATCGCAGATAGGACCAAGGCTTCGGAGGTTTAGGGTAGTAGAAAGAATAGCTCGCCCACTGTCCCCAGCTTGCAACCCGCCGAACTCGGAGATGATTTGTAATTCAGTCGACGGTTCTCGTTTGCCTATTCATTTTGGCTCGCAAGCTCAGCCAGGAACGCTGTCCGGATGCGCTGAGCTAGAGCCGCCACGTCTTCATCATCGACATGCAGAACGCCGTTTTCGGCCATGAGTGCGTGATATTGTTGCTGCGTCAGGGGAACACCTTTTGGTAAAGGCGCGACGTGGAAATGGAGATGACTGTTTGCTTGGCGGCTTCCGAGCGAAAGAACGTATATGCGCTCGGCGTAGAACATCTGTTTAAGCACCCTTGACAGAAGGTACACCATTTCCTGCAGGCGCAGGTATTCGGCTTTGGTGAGATCGTGCGACAGGTCCTCTCGATGTTCGCGAGGGCAGACCAGACAATACCCCTGTAGCGTCGGATACTTGCTCAAGAAAATGATCGTATCGGCGTCTTCGTATATAAGATGGTGAAAGAAGGCTGGATCTTTGGCGGCGCAACGACAGATGAAACATGGCCTCGTTTCAATCCCGTCCAGATAAGCATCCAGATCGAATGGCTGGCGCTCGGTCATGGCAGGTTTCCTTTTCGGCTACCGGCCAGGATCCGAGCCGCCCGCAGCTCATCCAATGTTTCTGCAATGGAGGCTTTGTTCATAAAACCTGGCTCCCAGTTCCCGATGTGTCAGACGGCGCGACCTTCCGAAGCCAGGCAACAATGGCATCCGCACAAGCTTCCGGCGAAAGGTCGGTATTGTCGATTTCGATAGATGCGGTCGCTCCGTCATTGATTAGCTGTCGTGTCCTAAGCAGTTCAGCCAGCAATTCGGGTTTACGGTTTCTTTGGTGCACTTCACGAGCTTCGCTGGTCATGCGCCGAGCGTTTTCCTTCTCCGAGCATGACAGCACGATGGAGTAGACGCCGCACCTTCGACGCTCGGCCAATGCTAAAATCGCTTGCCAATTGTCGACCAGGAAATCACTGGAACCACCGGAGGCCACGACCCCGGTCCCAAGATATCAGATTGCTATTCTGATCGATCAGTGTGAGGTAACATCATTTCCTGCCTGCTGCAACATCCCATCCCACATGGGACCAAATTCGCCGCGTTGCCTAAACGAGACCGAGGTTTCGCTGCATGGCGGCCTGGAAGTGTGCCTGTAAGGCTTTCTCGGCGGCATCCGCATTCCTTGTGCTGCAGGCCTCAAGGATATCGAGATGTTCTCGAAGGGTGCGCAAGAAAATTGGAGGCGTTACCTTACGCTCAAGCCTGAGAAGCCGCAGGTAATTGTGCATTCGCCGGTAGGCGCTGTCGATAAGGGGGTTGCGCAACGCGCGGATGATCTGACCATGCAACTCCAACTCGAGTGCATCCATTTCCATCAATTGTTCAGGCCCAATACCATCACGCTCCACCCGACGTAGAAGTCGGGAGTGCCGTACTTCGAGGGAATTCATGAGCTGCTCATCCGCTTCCTCTGCAAATACGCGGACTGCGGCACGCTCGACAATCGACCGAAACTGGTAGGTGGAGCGGGTTAATTCCAGCCCCGGCCGGACGAATTGGATGCCGGAGCGGGGATGAATGGTCAGGATGCCTTCTGCCTCCAGCACCCGCAACGCATCCCGAAGCGGCGCCACAGGAACATCGACAATGGCTGAAAGCTCATTTTGTGAGATGAATGCGCCGGCCGGAACCTTCCGCTCGAACAGACCCTCAAGGATACGCTCATAAGCGACGTCGCTCAGGCGGGGCGCGCCGAGATCTGTAGGATCAGATTTTAGGTTGCTGTGCGCTTGCAGTTTTTTCATGGCTCCGATACCTATGCCTTCTGATAGATCAGTACAACTGTATAATCGATCAACGAGCTCCCATATGCCCATTTCCAATTTTCGTATAACGCGTTTTCAGTTCGCCCGCGACCGCGTAATCGGCGATAGCCAGGTTCGCGCCGACGATGTCAACGTCGCAACCTTGGAACTGATTTCCGAAAGCGGAGAGATAGGGCTTGGGTTCGTTCAGACGCTGTTCCACCCCCTGCCCGACCAGGACGAGATCGAAGCCGTGTTCCGGAATGAGGTCTGGCCGACGATCAAAGGAGAAAGAGCGATCGGGCTCGTGCACCGGGTCAACAGGCCGCGCGGCGGTAACCAGCGCGACTATTCCCTGCCGTTCCACGAAGCGCTGCAGGTGGCACTCTGGGACCTGGCCGCCAAGCAGGCGGGCATGCCACTGCACCGACTTCTTGGCAGCCGACGCGATCGGGTTCGCGCTTATGCAAGCGGCCTTGACTTCCATTTGAGCGATGAGGCGTTCTGCGCCCTCTTCGCGCATGCGGCCAGCATCGGCTACTCAGCATTCAAGATTAAAGTCGGCCATCCAGATTTCTCCCGCGATCTTCGCCGCCTCGATCTTCTGAAAAAGGTTGTGCCGGAAGGGTCGCAGGTGATGATCGACCCCAACGAGGCCTGGAGCTCCAAGGAAGCACTTGTCAAGCTGACGGCGATCCGGGATGCGGGTCACGACTTGCTGTGGGTCGAGGATCCGATCTTACGGCGCGATTTCGAGGGCCTGCGAACACTTCGTCACGCCGTCAACTGGACCCAGATCAACAGCGGCGAATATCTCGACCTCTCCGGAAAGCGTGTCCTTCTGGACAATTTCGGCACGGATATCCTCAATGTGCACGGACAAGTTACCGATGTTATGCGGATCGGTTGGTTGGCTGCCGAACTGGGTATTCCGGTCTCTCTGGGGAACACCTTCCTGGAGGTCGGCGTGCATATGGCAGCAGCACTGCCGGAAGTCGAATGGCTGGAATATTCATTCCAGAATTTCGATCATCTCGTAGAGATTCCGATCGAAATTCGCGACGGTTACGCCTACGCCCCCAACTGCCCCGGTCACGGTCTGGTGCTTTCGGAAGAGGCAAGGCAACAATGGGCAAGACCGAGGCGCCTCGAACGGTCGCAACTTGGGGCCGCGCCCAAAAATGATAGGCTGCCTGTCCTTCCCTGAAAATCAAGCTGCAGCACTTCATGATGGCAGTTTGGCAAGATGGAACGTACCAATGAGTAAGCGCTGCGTCCGATCTGGTACGCGATCTTTACTGGGGAACTTGAGAAGCTCGGTTAACGCTTCTCTGCGCTCCGGACCTTCGTGCGAAGTGCATCGCCTTTAAATAAGTGCATCGCCTTTAAATAGTAGTTTGGACCCTACCGTGATGCACCTTTAACCACGATCGAATCCTACCTCGATTATCAACAGCCGCGACCCCGAACGTTGCTCCTTCAAGGCTCATCAAACAGGAAGAGGTCCGGGTTGAGCACGATGGCGCGTCCCATGGCAACGCGCTGCCGCTGGCCGCCAACCGTGAAGTGATCTTCCGTAATGCATTGCTATCATGGGCTTTATGGGCGAGCGATCCGTCCAACGCTACGGTACTGGCCAGCAAGGGGATAATTTGCTCCGGACCTGCAATTGTTGCTACGCGCAAGACCGCCGGATGTGCTACGGCTGGCGGCAGCGAAACCATCGACCATTTAAAGCGAGCGACGACATCAGTCGCCGGGGCAATTATGACCACAGGCATTGCTGACGACCACAATGGCATTTTGAAAATCCGGTTTCTCCTGCTTGCGATCGGTCTTCTGATTGGGCAACCCTCGTTAGCCGCCGAACCAGCGCCATCGTCTGCCCCCATTCGCGTCATTATTGAGCTGCCGAACGATGATGCAGGTCGCGCGATTGTCAGCAAGATAACGCCCCAGCTCTCGCAAACACCGCCAGCGACGGTGCCGCCGCCGGAGCAGACTTTTGCGCCTTCCACTGTCGGGTCAGCCCTGCAAGATCTGCGCAGCCGCCTGCTCACACTGGCGAGCGCCGTTCCAACGCTTCCCATGCAAATTCGCGCGGAGATGAGTATCTTTCAGACCAATGGTGCGCTCGACCCGGTTGGACTGCTTCTGGCGGTCATTCTCTTTGTCGCCGGCGGCTTTATCGTTCAGCGCATCGCCTGGTGGTCCGGCCGCGGCCTCTTGAATTTTATCTTGACGGCGCCCGCCGGGACCGTCCGACAGCGGATCAAACTCCATGCCTGCCGATTGTTCATGGGCCTGCTTGGGCTAACAGGGTATCTGATCGGTAGTCTGGGTGCATTTATTCTCTTTCCCTGGCCCGCCATCTTTCGCGACATCGCGCTGATCTTATTATCGGCGGTTGTCATGATCAGATTGGCGGTTCTCGTGGGTCGGGTTGTTATCGCACCGGGTGCCAGACTCCCACACATGCGCCTCTTGACCCTTGGCACGCCGTTAGCGTGGTTCTGGTATTATTGGCTTGTCGGACTTGTCGCACTGCTGGCGTTGGGACGCGCGGCCGTTGCCGTGATGCAAACGATCGACGCCTCACCGATCCTGATCGATCTCTTCATGGCGGCATGGCTTGGGATCTTCTCCGTTGCATTGATCACCATGATCTGGTTCCGGCAGTTTCGCGCCGATGGACCGCAATTGAGCCGCCTTGTGGGCGTCGGACTCACGGTCAGCACAGTGGTGGCATGGTTGTTATGGGTTTCAGGCCTTCATGCAGCTTTCTGGAGCGTCATTATCATCACAATGCTGCCCCTCGTCGTGTCGATGGTCCAAGACATCATTCGCCGCATCACGCAGTTTGACGACGATACAGTGGCGACAGACCCTTCTATTGTCGGTTGGTCGGTCGTTATCATGCAAACGCTGCGCAATGGGCTGATCGTCGTTGCCGCGCTTCTGGTGGCCAGTTCCTGGCATGTGAACCTTAGCAACCTTGCGGCGGGCGAGACGGTGATTACACGTCTTGTCCGCGCTGCAATCCGCATCGTTATTGTGCTGCTTGTGACAGACGTCATTTGGAAGCTTGTTAGCAACTTGATCGATAACCAGATGTCGACTGTATCGCGAAGTGATATGCATGACACTCATGACGATGGACCAGATGCCAGGCGACGCCAGCGGCTAAACACCCTGCTCCCCATTCTACGCAACGTTCTCTTCGTCGTGATCGGTGCTGTCGGGCTGCTCATGATCCTCGATGCAGTCGGCATCCAGATCGGCCCACTGCTGGCTGGCGCCGGCGTTGTCGGCATCGCCGTCGGCTTCGGCGCACAGACGCTGGTAAAGGACATCATCTCCGGCGTGTTCTATCTGTTCGACGATGCGTTTCGCATTGGCGAATACATCCAGTCGGCAAAGTATAAGGGCACCGTTGAGGGTTTTTCGCTGAGGTCCATCCGCCTGCGGCACCATCGCGGCCCGATTACCGTTGTCCCTTTTGGGGAGTTGGGCGCCGTACAAAATCTTAGCCGTGATTGGGTGATCGAAAAGTTTTCCCTGACACTCAGCTACGACAGCGACCTGGAGGAGGTCCGCAAGACCATAAAGCGCATCGGTGCGGAGCTTGCCGAGGACCCGGAATTTGGACCCAACATTCTCGAACCGCTCAAAATGCAGGGCATCGAACAGATGGCGGATTACGGTATCGAAATTCGGCTGAAGTTCATGGCGAGACCTGGAGAGCAGTCCGCCATTCGCAGGAAGGCTCTTTCAATGTTGAACAGAACCTTTGCGGAAAAAGGCATCCATTTCGGAACTCCGACCGTTCAAGTCGCCGGTGGCACCGCTGACGCGACCGCAGCTGCGGCTGCGCGCCTGACGCAAAATCGCACCGAGGCGCAAAAGGCGGCGAGTGCATCCTCGGACGCAGCTGAATAGATGCTTGGAAACCGAACGTGGTTGAGGCAAACACTGATGCATCCGGTGAACAAGGTGAGACATAATTCCGGTAGCGGAGCTGTATGTTGAGTTCCACGTGGCACTGGTGCACGGATCGAATTTCAACACTTTCCGCCTATGTAGCTGCATCTGATTGATCCAGCATGCCACACAAACCAGCACACCGCCGGCGTTGCGGTGGTCATTCCGCCACGCGCCAATACGGTGGAACGACCAGACACCAATCTCTCCTGTCAACGAGACCGCCATATCGCTGCGATCAACGCCGATCGGCGGAGGAAATGGCAGGCCGCTACCGACTACGGCAAGCGATCCCTAGTCGAGACCGCGATCGGTCGTTATAAGTCGATGATCGGACACCGACTGAAAGCAATGCTCTTATTGCGCGACATCGATTCATTGTTCGATCGCAACGATTTTGGCCATTCTTCTCTGCAAGGGGAACAAACCAGTCGGGAGAGATGAAGCTATGGGTCGGGTGATTCCAATGAATTTGAGCCTCATAGCTAATGATACCCTCTCATTCGAATGAATAGACAGACGATCCTTCCTCCGCCATTTTGAGACCGTCGCGAGCTAAGGCACCAGCTCTTTCAACGCCTACGCCGCTGCAGTTTGACAGGGCTCAAACGTCGTCTCTCTTCCGGTCATCGCACATCCGCAGACAGGCGTTAGCCAGACCCTCAAAGACGCCCGAAGTTCCATCGAAACGCAGTAAAAGCTTGGCCTGACTTTACTAGGCGGCAATGGAAGATGGCGCAGAAACTAGCATCTACGTTGGATGGCAGAACGAAAGGAAATCGTCTCGCCATGCCCGAGATCCACCCAGCCATCGATCCGATCGCACTCCGAAAGGCATTTGGAACATTCGTCACCGGCGTGACGATTGTCACCACCTATGACGCCAATGGCAACCCGCGTGGCATGACAGCAAATTCGTTCACATCGGTTTCGCTCGATCCGCCATTGCTCCTGATCTGTGTCGGAAAATCGGCATCAAGCTATGAGGCCTTCAGCCAGACGGAAAGTTTCGCCGTCAACTTCCTGCATGAAGGACAGGTAGATGTTTCCGGGACCTTCGCGTCTAAAACCGCCAACAAATTTGGCTTTGTACGCCATCACCGGGTACATACAGGCGCGCCGATCCTGGCCGACAGCCTTTCATGGTTCGACTGCACCGTCTTCAATCGCGTCGAGGCCGGCGATCACGTCATCCTGATCGGTGAAGTCCGCGCCTTCGGAACGAGCCCGCGGGCCCCTCTCGGGTTCTGTCGTGGTCGCTACGCCAGCGTGAAGGATCCGCTGCCGGAAGGTTGGCTGGAAGCGCAAGGCATGGTCATCGGTTATCTGGTCGAGGCTAACGAATCCGTGCTCCTGCGGGCGGATGGCAGGGGCGGCTGGGTATTGCCCGTCGGGCGCAAGCGCAAGGCGGATACAGAACTGAAGCTCAGCGAGGACAGCGCGCTTTCGCTGCATCCCGATGCAACCTTCCTTTATTCGGTTTACGACGTGGCGGACACCGACCCGGGCCATCTGATCTACCGTGCCGAGCTGTCTAGCCATACGTCTGTTCCGGACCTTCCGGAAGGCTATCGCTTCTTCCCGGTCGATGAGATCCCCTACGACCTAATCCCGACACGGGAGTTGCAGTCGGTCCTGCGCCGCTACACGCGCGAAAGGCAGGATCGATCTTTCGGTATCTACATGGACTCAGGCGACGGCGGCCGGTTCGCGACCATCGAAGGTCAGGCGCGGCCCTGGTCCAACGCAATCATCAAGTAAATTGGAGACGGGAATGCAAACGACTGCCGAAGCTATTAAGGGTAAGCGTCTTGGCCTGTTCATCGACGGTCGTTTCGTCGAACCTCGAAGCGCGAAATTCGTCGACAGCTTCGATCCGACGACCGGCGATGCATGGTACCAGTTTGCCGAGGGCGGCGCTGATGATGTCGACATTGCTGTCGCCTCTGCCCGGCGCGCCTTCCGTGATCCATCCTGGCGGCGCATGACGCAGACCGCCCGCGGCAAGCTGGTCCGCCGACTGGCCGATCTCGTGCTGGAACATGCCGAAGACCTTGCTCTGCTCGAGACCCGCGACAACGGCAAGCTGATCAAGGAAATGCGCGCCCAGATGCGGGCGATTCCCGACTCCTACCTCTATTTCGCCGGCATGGCCGACAAGCTGCAGGGCGACACGATCCCCGTCAACAAGCTCGACCAGTTGAACTTCAACATGCGCGAACCACTCGGCGTCATCGGCATGGTGACCCCATGGAATTCGCCGCTGATGCTCTTGACCGGCACGCTTGCGCCCTGCCTTGCGATCGGCAACACGGTAGTGATCAAGCCTTCCGAACACGCGACTGCCTCGACGCTGGCGCTTGCCGAACTGATCGTCGAAGCCGGTTTCCCGGCCGGTGTCGTCAATGTCGTCACCGGCGGTGGTGCAGTGACCGGCGAGGCTCTTACCCGGCATAACGGCATTTCCAAATTCGTTTTCACCGGCAGCACCGCGACCGGCCGGCGGATTGCCACCAATGCAGCGGCCAATCTGGTGCCGTGCCAGATGGAATTGGGCGGCAAGTCCCCGCATGTGGTGTTCTCGGACGTCGATATCGAAAAAACCGTCAATGGCGTTGTCTCGGGCGTATTCGCTGCAGCCGGACAGACCTGCGTCGCAGGATCTCGGTGCTTCGTCGAAGCCAATATCTACGACCGGTTCGTCGAGGCCCTGGTGGAGCGCACCCGCAGCATTAAGCTCGGCAACCCGATGGATGACACAACCGATATCGGTCCGCTTGCGCTGGAAAGCCAATTGCCGAAACTCGAGGGTTACGTTGCCTCCGGCGTTCGGGAAGGTGCCAGCATCGCGATTGGCGGCAAACGTCCGCAATCGGAGGAACTGTCCAAAGGCTGGTATTTCGAGCCGACCGTGATGGCCGACGCCACCAACGACATGAGCTTCATGCGCGACGAACTTTTTGGTCCGATGGTCGGCGTTATGCCGTTCTCCTCCGAGGAGGAGATGATCTCGCTCGCCAACGACACGAACTATGGCCTGGCATCGGGCATCTGGACGCAGAACATCGACCGCGCCATGCGGTTCGCCAACCAGATCGATGCGGGCACCGTGTGGATCAATACCTACCGGTCGGCCGCCTACATGTCCGCCAATGGCGGTTTCAAGGAAAGCGGCTACGGGCGCCGTGGCGGCTTTGACGTGATGCGCGAATTCTCCCGGGCCAAGAATGTCGTCATCGACTACTCGGGCGCCATGCAGGATCCATTCGTGATCCGTCTTCGCTAACTCATTCATTTCAAAATTCGGGAGACACGCGTGAAATTTGCAGTCGCCATTAGCATGGAGCGCGGATCGCCTGATGCCTCGATGCACACCGTCAAGAACAACATGCTCGAGATCGCCAGAATGGCCGACGAAGGCGGTTTCGAGACGTTGTGGACCTCCGAGCACCACACGATCGAAGCGACGATCGCGCCGAACCCGTTCCAGACGCTGGTTTGGCTCGGCCAGCATACGGACCGCATCCGGCTCGGTACCGGTACGCTCGCCGCCGCCTACTGGAACCCGATCCGGCTTGCCGGCGAATCCGCTTTCTGCGACCACTTGATCGGCGGACGCCTGGAATTCGGCATCGCCCGCGGGGCCTATCAATACGAGTTCGACCGCATGCTGCCGGGCACCCAGCAGCAGGAGGGCGTCGGATACATGAAGGAACTCGTGCCAGCGGTCAAAAAGCTCTGGCAGGGCGATTATGCCCATGACGGGCATTACTGGAAATTCCCGAAAACCGCCGCCGTGCCAAAGCCCCTGCAGAAACAGCTGCCGCCGATCTGGGTTGCGGCCCGTGATCCGGGCACGTTCGACTGGGCGGTCAGCATTGGCGCCAACATCCTGTCGACGCCACTCTCTTCACCTGCGGCGGAAATCTATGCGCTGGCGGAAAAGTTCCGCAAGGCCGTCTCGGATCATCCAGAAGTACCGCGCCCGCGCTTCATGATGCAGCGGCGGACATCAGTCTATGCAAAGGCGGAGGACTGGGAAATTCCGGTCCGTCACAGCATCGACTACGGCCGCACCTTCGAAAACCTGATGCAGAACATCGGCACCGTGAAAGACGGCTTCCCGGAGGCGGTACCCTACGAACTCGTCCGCAACAAGGACAATTACAATCCCGAGAGTATCCGCAAGAACCTGATGTTCGGCACGCCCGACGAGGTTATCGAAAAGCTGATGGACTACGAGGCTGTCGGCGTTGACCAGTATTGCCTCGGCCTGTCCTTCAATCAGCCCTTCGAGCTGCAGCGCCAGACCCTTCGCCTCTTCATCGACGAGGTCATACCGGTCTTCGCCGCTCGCGAAAAGGACATGAAGCGCAGGGCATCGGTGGGCTGATCATGGACTCGGCTGGAACTCTCAAGGTGGACGAGGTGGAACTCGCTTACCGGCTCGATGGCCAAGGCGGCAGGCCGCTGGTCTGCATTCACGGCGTCGGCTCCTACAAGGAGGCCTGGGAAGGGGTCGTCGATCGGCTGAAGGACGATTTCACCGTCTTGACCTTTGATCTGCGCGGCCACGGCGCATCGTCTCGAATCAAGGGCCGCTACGCGATCGAGGATTTCGTACGGGAGGTGATCGCGCTTGCCGACCACGTGGGGTTCAAAACCTTCTCGCTCGCCGGCTTTTCTCTTGGTGGCCTGATCGCTCAGAAACTGACGCTGATCCATCCAGAGCGTGTTGACCACCTCATCCTGCTGTCGACCGTTGCCGGCCGCACACAGGAAGAGAAGTACCGTGTGGCAGGCAGACTTGCGGCGTTGATGGCCGGCGAGCCCGGTTCTCACTATGACGCTTCACTCTCGCGCTGGCTCACGGAAGAGTTTCAGAAGAACAATCCAGACAAGATCGCTTACCTGCGTGAGCGGAACGCCGAAAACGATCCGGATTGTTATGCGGCAGCCTATCGGGTGCTGGCGGAAACCGACCTAGGTGATGAGCTTTCGCGAATTGGCACGCCGACACTGGTCGCCACCGGCGAAGATGACAGCGGCTCCAATCCGCGCATGGCCGGCTTTATACATGCCAAGATCGCGAATTCGGAACTCAGGATCCTCCCGGGCCTGCGCCATTCAATTCTGACGGAAGCGCCCGAACTCGTCGCGTCTATCATGCGTGATTTTCTGGAGAAAATGAGGGAGGCTCATGGATAAGTCTCTGAAGCAGGCTGGCGAAATGATTCGTCGCAAGGTCCTTGGCGACAGCTACGTCGATCGCTCGCTCAACAACGCGGATGATTTCTCGCGGCCGTTCCAGGACATTCTCAACGAATATTGCTGGGGCATGGCCTGGACCGATGATGCTCTCGACCTGAAGCAGCGCAGCCTGCTCAATCTTGGCATGCTGGCGGCGCTCGGACGTATGCATGAATTCCGCATCCATTTCCGCGGCGCCCTGCGCAACGGCCTGACCGAAACAGAGCTGCGCGCCGCACTGACCGAGATTGCCGTCTATTGCGGCGTTCCGGCCGGTGTCGAAGCCTTTCGCGCCGCCCAGGAAGTGCGCGCGGAAATGCAGAAGGAAGCGCAAGCATGATCGTCGAAGAGCGCATCTACCGCATTCGCGGCGGCAAGATGCAGGAGTATCTGAAACTTGTCCGCGAGGAAGGTATTGCCATTCAGGCGCCGATCCTTGGCAACCTAATTGGTTATTTCGTCACCGAGATCGGCCCGCTCAGCCAAGTGATCCACATGTGGGGTTATGCGAGCCTCGACGACCGCGCCGAGCGCCGTGGCAAGCTGGCGGAAGATCCGCGCTGGCAGGCTTTCATCCCGCAGCTCGCGGCTCTCATCGAAAGCTCGGAAAACCGCATCCTGCTGCCGACCGATTTTTCGCCGCTACGCTGAACCAGAGCGCGCAAGCACCACAACGACCTTGCACGCCATGCCATGCCCAACATCTAACAAAGGAATGATCGAGATGATCGAGCTCAACGTCCGCAAATACGCCACGTTCGTAGAAGAAACACTGATTGAGGGTGGCAAAGCCGCCGACCGGCCGATCCGCTCGGTCGTCGTCGCCGCCGTGCTGCGCAATCCTTGGGCCGGCCAAGGCTGGGTCGAGAACCTGCGCCCGGAAATCCTCTCGCTTGCCCCTCCGCTCGGCCGCGAACTGACCACCCGCCTCACCGCGCTGATGCCCGCCGATCAGGTGGAAGCCTATGGCAAGGCCGCCGTCGTCGGCGTCAATGGCGAGATCGAGCATGCGTCCGGCCTGATCCATACGCTGCGTTTCGGCAACATGTTCCGCGAGGCGGTGAATGGCACGGCCTATCTGAGCTTCACCAATATCCGCACCGCGCCGGGCGCACTCGTTTCGCTGCCGATGATCCACAAGAGCGAGACGGGCAAGCGCTCGCATTTCCTCACCGCGACCTTCCAGATGGTCGACGCCCCCGCTCCCGACGAAATCCTCGTCGCGATCGGCGCTAGCGACGGTTCGCGCGCGCATCCGCGCATTTCGGACCGTTTCCAGGACATGGAAGAAATGGCGAAGGAAGCCGCTGCTAAGGCATCCTGATCTCCACAACCGTCCGTTCGACATGCCGGCCGACCCAGAAAAGGCGCCGGGACAGCCTAAAGGCCACCGATGACCCTATTGTATCATGCAGATACCGAGCGCGGCGCCGAATGGGCTGCGTTGTTCGCCGAAAGGGCACCGGACATCCCGTTCGAGTATCGTCCGGATGCAATTTCACCGGAGGCTGTGCGTTTCCTCGCCGTCTGGCATCCGCCGGCGGGCATGTTGCAGCGCTACAGCAATCTCGAGGTCCTCTTCTCCCTCGGTGCAGGCGTCGATCAGTTCGATCTCACCAGCATTCCGCACGGATTACCGCTGGTGCGCATGGTCGAGCCCGGCATTGCACAAGGGATGGCGGAATATGTCTCGCTTTCCGTCATGCTGCTGCACCGGCATTTCCTGGATTATGTCGGTCAGCAACGGGCTGAGGTCTGGAAGCTGAAGCGGTTTCATCCAACCTCCCGGCTGCGGGTGGGCTTCCTCGGCGCGGGTGTGCTTGCTCAGGCGGCTATCGCCATGCTGCGGCCGTTCGGTTTTGCTCTCAGCGCCTGGAGCCGCAGTGAAAAGGCGATCGAAGGCGTCGCCTGTTATCACGGGGAAGACGGGCTGAACGCCTTCCTGCCGCAATGCGACATCCTCGTCTGCCTTTTCCCGCTGACCCCGGAGACGCGCGGCATCCTGAACGGCGCGCTGTTTTCGAAGCTTCCGAAGGGTGCTGCCCTTATCAACTGCGGACGCGGCCAGCACCTTGCGCAGAACGACCTTCTTGACGCGCTGGCAACAGGGCAACTCTCGCGAGCGATCCTCGATGTCACTGATCCTGAACCGTTGGCGCCGGGGCATCCGTTCTGGAGCCACGAGAAGATCTTCCTGACGCCGCATACCGCCAGCATGACCCAGCCGGACACGGCGGTCGATGCCGTCATCGACAACATCCGCCGTCACCGCGCGGGCAAAACGATGGTCGGCCTCGTCGACCGCAACTCCCTTTACTGAACATTTCAAGGACGACCATGACCAGGCACGGTTTGAAAGACCCTTCACTGTTTATCGAGAAAGCCTATGTGGGCGGAGAATGGCGGGATGCTGCTTCAGGCAACACGCTCGATGTCGACAACCCTTCGAACGGCGAGATCATCGGCACCATTCCGGCCTGCGGCGCGGCGGAGGCGAACGCTGCGATCACAGCAGCCGATATCGCATTCAAGAGCTACCGCAAGACCACCGCGGAACAGCGCGCCGCCTTGCTGGAACGCTGGTACCACCTCGTCATCGAAAATGTCGACGACCTCGCCCGGATTATGACGCTCGAACAGGGCAAACCACTGGCAGAGGCTGCTGGTGAGGTGCGTTACGGCGCAAGCTTCATCAAGTGGTTTGCGGAAGAGGCGCGGCGCGTCAACGGCTATACGATTCCCTCCCCCTCGCAGGACCGCCGTATCGTCGTGCTGAAAGAGCCGGTCGGGGTTAGCGCTGCGATCACGCCGTGGAATTTCCCGATCGCCATGATCACACGCAAATGTGCTCCGGCGCTTGCCGTTGGTTGCCCGATCATCGTCAAGCCGTCAGAGCTGACACCCTATTCCGCGCTGGCCCTTGCGCTGTTGGCCGAACGCGCAGGCTTCCCGCCCGGCACGCTCAGCGTCATCACCGGACTGCCGCAGGAGATCGGTGCTGCGCTCACCGGCAGCGAGACAGTGCGCAAGCTCTCCTTCACAGGCTCGACGCGCGTCGGCGCGCTGCTGATGGAACAGTGTGCCGGCACGATCAAGCGCCTCAGTCTTGAACTCGGCGGCAATGCGCCCTTCATCGTGTTCGACGATGCCGATATCGATCTGGCGGTTGCCGGCGTCATGGCCAGCAAATTCCGCAACGCCGGCCAGACTTGCGTCTGCGCTAACCGCGTACTCGTGCAGAAGGGCATTTACGAACGTTTCGCCGCCCGCCTGCTAGAAGAGGTCGCGAAGCTCAGTGTCGGCGACGGCTTGACCAGCGGCAGCAATCTCGGTCCGCTGATTAACAACGCCGCTGTCGAAAAGGTTCATGCGCATACAGCCGATGCGTTGGCCAAAGGCGCCAGCCTTCTGACTCGCCCCGTATCCGACGACCCTGGACGTTTCGTCACCCCGATCGTGATCAGCAACGTGACGGTCGACATGCGGGTCGCCAACGAGGAGACGTTCGGCCCGCTAGTTCCGCTTTTCCGCTTCGATGCAGACGAAGAAGCAATCGAGATTGCCAACGGAACACCGTTCGGCCTCGCCTCCTATTTCTACACGCAGGATCTCAAACGCTCCTGGCGTGTCGCCGAAGCCCTCGAATTCGGCATGGTGGGGCTCAATACCGGCAGCGTCTCCATGGAAATCGCGCCCTTCGGGGGCATCAAGCAATCCGGCCTCGGCCGCGAGGGCGCGCAGGTCGGCATCGACGAATATCTGGAAACCAAGAGCTTCCACATTTCCGGCCTTTGATTTTTTCGAAACATCCCAATCCTGAATGGAGCGCCTCTCATGGCTGAAACCGCGTCGAAAACCGCCTCCCTCCTCTCCCGCCGACAGGACAACATCCCGCGAGGCATCGTCACCGCCCATCCGGTAGTCGCCGCGAAGGCCAAGGGCAGCGAACTCTGGGACGTCGAAGGCCGCCGTTATCTCGATTTCGTTGGCGGAATCGGCGTGCTGAACATCGGCCACAACCACCCGCGTGTCGTCGAGGCCGTGAAGGCGCAGCTCGACAATGTCACGCACGCCTGCTTCCAAGTGGTGGGCTATGAACCCTATATCGCCCTGTCGGAAAAGCTGAACGGCCTCGTCGGTGATGGTTACAAGAGCGTGTTCTTCACGACCGGCGCAGAAGCTGTCGAGAACGCGGTGAAGATCGCTCGCGGTTACACTAACCGGCCGGCTGTCATCGCCTTTCGCGGCGGTTTCCACGGCCGCACGCTACTTGGCATCACGCTGACTGGCATGAGCCAGCCCTATAAGCAGAATTTCGGTCCCTTCGCTCCGGAGGTCTTCCATATTCCCTATCCGAACGCCTATCACGGCGTGACGACGGAAGATGCACTGGCGGCCCTTGAGGAAGTCTTCGCCACCGAAGCGATGCCGGAACGCGTTGCCGCTATCATCATCGAACCGGTACAGGGCGACGGCGGTTTCCTGGCCGCGCCCGTCGAGTTCATGCAGGCCTTGCGCGAGATCACCAAAAAACACGGCATTGTGCTGATCGCTGACGAGATCCAGACCGGGTTCGGCCGCACCGGGAAGATGTTTGGTTTCCAGCATTCCGGCATCCAGCCGGATCTGGTGACGGTGGCGAAAAGCCTCGCCGGAGGCTTCCCGCTTTCAGGCGTTGTCGGCAAGGCCGAGATCATCGATGCGCCCTTGCCCGGCGGTCTCGGCGGCACCTATGGCGGCAACGCGATTTCCTGTGCCGCGGCGTTGGCCGTACTTGAGGCGTTCGAACAGGACAATCTTCTGGAGAATGGCCGGCAACGTGCCGAGGAGCTGAAGGCCGGTCTGGAATCGCTACAGCAGAAATATGACTTCGTCGGCGAGGTGCGCGGCCTCGGCTTCATGCTGGCAATGGAAATCGTCAAGGACCGCAAGAGCAAGGCACCGGACGCAGATCACACCCAGCGCATTCTCGACGCGGCTTGCATGGCGGGGCTTCTGGTCATCAAATGCGGCGTACATCGCAACGTCGTTCGTTTCCTTGCGCCACTGGTGACCACCAGCGAGCAGATCCAGGAAGCGCTGGCGATCGTCGACGAGGCACTTGCCACGGCCTGACGGCCGCCGATACGATCACGGCGATACGGAAACATTCGCATAAAATCTTACAGCATCGCCGTGATACCGGGAGATGGCATCGGCACCAAAGTGGTCGACGCTGCCTGGATCGTCCTGCGGAAGGCTGCCTCGAAGCACGGCTTCGCACTGGATGCCGAGCGCTTCGAGTGGTCCTACGACTATTATCTCAAAACCGGACGGATGATGCCTGAGGACGGGATCGAGACGTTGCGGAAGTTCGACTCCATCCTGCTCGGTGCCGCCGGCTGGCCGGCAAAAGTGCCGGATGAAGTCTCACTGCACGGTCTGCTCCTGCCGATCCGCAAGGCTTTCGATCTCTATATCAACATGCGGCCGCACAAGCTGCCGCCCGGAACGACAGGCCTGCTTCGGGCGGAGAACTTCGACATTCTCTGCATCCGGGAAAACACGGAGGTCGAATATAGCGGTGCCGGCGGCCGTGTACGTCGCGGCACGGCCAACGAGGTCGCTGTGGAAACCTCGATTTTCACACGCCACGGGGTGGAACGTATCCTGAGAGCCGGTTTCGAATATGCGATTTAGCGCAGCAAGCGCCTCGCCTCGGTGACGAAGTCGAATGCGCAGAAACATTCGATGGTGTCCTGGGACGAGATCACCGAACGGCTTGCCACCGAATATCCCGCCGTCAAGGTCAACCGCTACCATATTGACGCTATCGCGGCGCGGTTCGTGATGCAGCCGGAAAGCTTCGATGTCGTCATTGCGTCAAATCTGTTTGGAGACATCCTGACAGATCTGGGTGCTGCCATCCAGGGCGGGCTTGGTTTTGCGGCCTCCGCCAACATAAATCCGGCGGGCGGCGGGCCTTCGATGTTCGAACCCGCGCATGATTCTGCACGGGATATCGCCGGCCGTCTGCCCGCGGATACGACTACCAAGCCGTATCCAGCGACGGGCGTAGCGTCATCTATTCCTGCCGCCGTCAACTGATCAAACTGGAAACGCCACGTCTCGCGCTCCACTTTGGAGAGCTCAGGAAAACGGTGGAGATGCCTTCGCACCTCCACCATCCTGTCGAGAATGTCGGGGTCGATATGCAATCAATGCGCGGATTTTGCCGCGGCGACCCAACCGTCGAGGAGAGCCTTGTTCTCCCTCAGCCACGCATCGGAAAGACCGCGTATCGTTGCATCGCTGCCGCCCTTCTGACTAATCGCTTGTTCCCAGGTGGACCAGGTAGCAAGCGGGAAGGAGGCGTGTTCGACAAGCGATTTCACGGCTGGATTATCCTTCAAGAAGTCCTTGTTGCCGACCGCCGTCCAGTTCCAGGCAGCCATGGCCATACGGCAGGGGTTGGCGCCCGCGGCGCAACCGTCGACATTCGGAACCGCATTGGTGCCGTTGCTCGGTACGCTCGGCGGCAGAGCGTCGAAAGGCGTGGGCAGCCAGACTACTTCCTTGCCCGGCTGCAAAGCCTTGTTCATCCAGGACGGGCTCCAGGCATAGAAGAATACCGGCTCGCCACGCTTCACGCGGGCAACGGCTTCCACCATCAATGCCTCGTACTTGCCGCGAACAGACTTGACGTTGTCCTTCAGGCCGAACTTGTCCAGCTGGTATTCGACGACGTCGCCGCAGCTCCACCCCGGGTCGCAGTTGATGAGATCAGCCTTGCCGTCAGTACCAAAAAGCGCCGCGATCTTCGGATCCTTCATCTGGTCGAGCGTCTTGATGTTGTAGGCGTCGGCCGTCTTCTTGTCGATCAGATAGCCGTTGATGCCGCCGCCCTCGATCATGCCCTTGCCGATCATGTCCGCCTTGTCGGCCACCTTACGGAAGCCCGGCTCGCGCTGCGGAAAGTTGATGTCGGTCGCAAGATCAAGGTCGCCTTGGGCCGCCGCCTGGAAGAACAGCGTCGTGTTGACCGTGCTGAGCTTGACTTTGTAGCCGAGTGCTTCGAAGCCCTTCGTCATGATCTTGGCGACCACATAGTTAGCGCCGAGACTGTCGGATTGGGCATAGCGGATGGTCTTGCCGTTGCCGGGAAGTTCGTCGGCCGAAGCGGACGACAGAACCGGCACATATGCCGCCGCCAGCGTCGATGCCAGCAGAGCGATTGATCTGATGTTAAGTCTCATGGTTCCCTCTATTTGTTTTGGATTGATGTCTCGGGGGCGCTTTTCGCCTTGTCCTCCGGATTTCAGGCAGACAGTTGGGATGCGAGGTTCTCGCAGGCACCTGGATTTCATGAATGGCGCCTCCCTTTCCGTGCGGCGAGGCTCAAGCGGGCTCGCCAACAGGCTTCGACCGGGATCTTACAAGCGCCGCGCAAACGGCAGTCCAAAGCGAACGCTTAGCCTTCGACGTTGCCGGCAGTGCGAGCTTCTGGGTTATCCGGTCGAGGATCATCGCAAGAAGAATGATCGCGATACCGCCAACTGCCGCACGGCCAACATCAAGACGGCCGAGCCCCTGCAGAACTACAAGGCCTAGCCCTTCCGCACCGATCATCGCCACCACGACCGACATGACCATGGCTGTCAGAACCGTCTGGTTGAGGCCGCCGAGGATCGTCGGGATCGCGAGCGGAAACTGGATCTCCCAGAGCAGTTGACGGCGATCCGCGCCGAAGGCAAGGCCGGCCTCGACCATTTCGGTCTCGACCATGCGGATGCCAAGATTGGTGAAGCGGATAAGCGGCGGGGCCGCGGCAATCACCACCGCGACTTCGCCGGGCACCGTGCCTACGCCAAAGAGCATGACCACCGGCACGAGATAGACGAAGGTCGGCGTGGTCTGCATGATATCAAGAACCGGTCGCACCACCTGCCAGACACTGTTGTTGAGCGCGCACCAGACGCCGATCGGAAGGCCGATGACCGTCGATATCACGATTGCTGTGCTGATCAGCGACAGCGTCGTCATGGACTCGTCCCAGACGCCAAGCGAGGCGATGATGACGAAGGCGATTGCGGTGAAGAGCGCGATGCCCAAAGAAGCAAGGCGGTAGGCTGTCAGGAAGGCCAGAATTAGGAAGACCGGAAATGGGACGGCATGCAGGACATGGTCATTGAACGTCAGCAGGTTTTCGATCGGCCATTTGATGGCGAGAAACAACGGACGCAGGTTGAGTGCAAGCCACTGGACGCCATCGGCAATCCACACATCGACCGGGAATACGGCAAGATCGTTGGCATCAAACATTGGGAACACCATGCGCCGAAGCGACCGTAGAGGAAGATGAGGCGATGCAGGCGAGGATATGTCCGGTCTGAAGGAGGCCAACGAACCGGTCGTCCTCGTCCACAACGGCCATGGGCTGTTGAGGCCGGTTTATCCGTGCCGCGTCGATCAGTTTGGTATTCTCCCGGACCTTAACGAAATCGCTCGACATTAAGCCTTCGAAGGCTGAACCTGCATCGAACTTCGAAAGTGCCACCTCGTCCAGCAGGCCAACGACCCGACCGGAAGGATCGAGTGCAAAGCCGGTCCTTTTGGTTTCGCTCGTTGTCTGCCCGACAATCTGGATTTCGCCAGACCTGCCGATGGCCTCGCATCGCTGCATGACGGCGCGGACCTCGAAAACCCGCGACCGGTCGACGTCCCGGGTGAAGGCGCTCACATATTCATTGCCAGGATCAGCGACGATTGCCTGCGGCGTACCTTCGCGGACCACGGCGCCGTCCTTCATGATCGCGATTCGGGTACCGAGTTTCAGAGCCTCCTGGAAATCGTGGGTGATGAAGACGATGGTCTTGTTGAGAGTCCGCTGCAGACGCAGCAGCTCGTCCTGCATTTCGGAGCGGATCAGCGGATCGAGCGCGCTGAACGCTTCGTCCATAATCAGCAAGTCGGCATCCGTTGCCAACGCACGAGCGAGGCCGACACGCTGGCGCATGCCGCCGGAAAGCTCGTGCGGATAATGTTTTCCCCACTTGGCAAGGCCGACGATCGAAAGGATCTCTTCTGCCCGCTTGCGGCGCTGCTGCAGCGGCACGCCACGCATCTTCAGGCCGAATTCGGCATTTTCGACCACGGTCTTGTTCGGCAACAAGGCGAAATGCTGGAATACCATGGAGACGCGGCGGCGGCGAATTTCGCGCAGCTCGGCCGGCTTCAGCGGTACGATATCACGACCGTCAAGCAGGATCTTGCCCGCAGTCGGCTCGTTAAGGCGATTGATGCAGCGCGCCAGCGTGGACTTTCCGGAGCCGGACAGGCCCATGATCATGTACATCGCCCCGGCCGGCACCGTCAGGGATACGTCGTTCAGCCCAACAACGGCCATCGTCTCGGCCAGAACCTGCTCTTTTCCGGCACCGGCCTTCAGGAGATCCATGGCCTTTTCGGGCCGGTCAGAGAAAACCTTGTAGAGGTTTTCTATCCTTAATCGTTCGTTCAATGGTGGCTCCCACTTTGTTCCCGATCGTTAGGATGATCCTCACCCCCGAATTTTTGTTCATTATGGTTTAACATTAAGGCATCGCAGCAGCCGATCCGTCTTCCAACGGTCAGGAGGAAATTCCCTCCCCACCTCCCTATGAAAGATGGTATGCCACGCCACCCGAATGCCGGCTGTTTTGATGGCGTCGTGAGCTCTTCGCCTTACAGGACGCGTTCGATCGCCCCCACCTCGTGCGTACGATCTTGTCCACCCCTCCCCCGTCAGGCACAGCGGCGGTGACGTGCCACCGTTAAAATAGGCCACTTAGAACTGGAATTTTCCACTTATGATCCCCGCGGGGAAGAAGAGGAGAATTCGATGAAGGCCTCGAAGTTTTCGGAAGCACAGATCGCGTTGGTATTGAAGCAGGCAGAGGACGGTACGCCGATCGGTGAGATCTGCCGCAAGGCCGGAATTTCGGACGCGACCTTCTACAATTGGCGCAAGAGGATTGGCGCAAGAAGTATGTCGGCCTGATGCCGTCATAGATGAAGCGGCTGCGGCAGCTCGAGAAGGAGAACGCGAAGCTGAAGCGGATTGGTGCCGACTTGTCGCTGGACAAGGCGATGCTTCAGGACGTGCTGTCAAAAAAGCTCTGAAGCCTGCCCGCAAGCGCAAGCTTGTCGACACGGTCAAGGCAGACTGGAAGGTCTCGATCCGGCGTGCATGTTCGGTGTTGAAGGTCGAGCGGGCGCTTTATGTCTACAAGTCCAGGCGCGGCGAGCAGGCCGAACTGAAGTTGAAGATCAAAGACATCTGCCAGACACGGGTGGCTACGGCTATAGGCGCGTGCATGTCCTGATCAAGCGTGAGGGCTGGCTCGTCAACCCGAAGCGAATCTATCGCCTTTACAAGGAGATGGACCTGCAACTCCGCAACAAGGTTCCCAAGCGTCGGATCAAGGCGAAGCTGCGAGCCGACCGGACGGAGCCGACCCATTCCAATCACGTCTGGGCGATAGATTTCGTTCATGACCAGTTGGCCACCGGGCGAAAGATCCGGGTGCTGACGGTGGTCGATACCTTCTCGCGCTTCTCGCCAGCAGTCGATGCACGCTTCAGCCATCGAGGCGAAGACGTGGTGCAGACCCTTGAGCGGGTGTGCCGGCAAGTCGGTTATCCGGCGTCCATTCGTGTCGATAATGGCAGCGAATTCATCTCCCGAGACCTTGATCTATGGGCTTATCACAAGGGTGTCGTTTCATAAGGGTGTCGTTCTCGACTTCTCACGGCTAGGAAAGCCGACAGACAACCGCTACAATGGCAAGTTTCGCGCCGAGTGCCTGAACGCTCATTGGTTCATGTCCCCACGCTATTGCGTCGCAATGGCGGATGACGACGCGCGCTCGAAGATGGAGGATTGGCGTAGATACTACAATGAGGAAAGACCTCATGGTGTGATCGGCAACAAGGTGCCGATTTCGCTCATGAACGGCTCATCGGCACCCCCGCCGAGCTGAGCCTTAACCCCGAAAAATTCCAGCTCCCGCTGGCCCAAAATCGGGGTGCACTTCAAGTCAGGCATCCATCTTCAATCTGAGCGGCGACATCTGTGGAGAAGCTCGCATCGTTGAACGCGCTTTCGGTATCGGACCGAGCGCCTTGACGGAAGCCGTCGCCCTGCTCGCATCAAATCTCGAAGGTCAGGCCGCGTAACGGCAAAGAAAATAGGACCTCTCCGACCAACCGGAATTCTTGCAACAGAGCCGGTCGCTCGCGTTTTCATTGATGGAAGGGAGCCGCGTTCAGCCGCGCTGCTACGTCATCTGCAGATTTTTCAGGACTGCGACAAGCTGGCTCTGTTGTCTCGCGCCCGTCTTGCGGAATATCCGCTCAAGATGGGTCCGCGCCGTGCTGAATTGAATCCCCGCGTCGTTCGCTATGTCTTTGAGCGACCGGCCCGCCATGAGAGCGACGGCTATGCCCGCCTCCCTTAGGGTCAGATCGAATATCCTCTGCAGGTCGCCGACAAAGCCTTCCGGTAGGTCCGGCGTGATTTTGCGCAGGATCACCATAGCGCAGGGGGTTATAGAGAACGCCGCAAAATGTCCGATGCCGGCCGGGGCAATCGAAACCGAGAGCATAGGCGCGCCATTGACGCCCGTTGTACCGAAAATGATGTTGCCACCCACGGTCAAGCGATCCCGCGCGGCGCAAGCCGCCGCAATCAATTGCTGCAATCGTGCGTTTTTCAAAGAGTTGGACGCGACAAGGCGACCTCTTCTCAGCGCTAACCCGCTTTCTGAGCTGGTCAGGATTTGCTCGGCCGTCCCGTTCGGGCTGATGACCCGCTGTGACCTGTCGATTGCGAGGACTCCGACCGACATATATTGCAGGATCGAGGAGAGCAGGTTGGCCTGCCCGATAGATAGGCTGAGCTCTATGGCACGGCGCAGATGCGGCGTGATTACCTTGAGCATTTCCGCGTCAGAAGCTGTAAATTCCTCCTTGTTGCGACCACGCTCGACACCGAGGAACCACGACGATGTCTACCAGTCACTACCAACCTCTATTCTAATTATACTAATTTCTTAAATCTAGTATAGCAAACGCTGTCGAGATGCCTGCTCCAAAACCGGTGGGTGGCTCATTTTTCGCCATTGCTGCTTGAACGGTTCAACCATCGAAAACGGCTGGTCAGCGGCAAGTGGCATATGGATGAAACCAGCTCTGTTGCAAAAGCCTCGCTAATGGTGGATTGAGCGCAGACAATTTGCAGCGAGATTTTTGATGAGCGATTTCAAGTGGCGCCATTTTCAGGGTGAGATTATCCTTTGGGCAGTCCGCTGGTACTGCCGCTACGGTGTCAGTTACCGCGATCTTGAACAGATGATGGGCGAGCGGGGCGTGCCCCGTGGATCATTCCACGATTTACCGCTGGGTTCAGAAATATGCACCGGAGATGGAAAAGCGGCTGCGCTGGCACTGGCGTCGACCGCAGTCAACAAGCTGGCGCGTCGACGAAACCTATGTGAAGGTTCGCGGGCAATGGACGTACTTATAGCGAGCCGTCGACAAATTCGGCAACACGATCGATTTCTATCTGTCGCCAACCCCGAACGCCAAAGCAGCGAAGCGCTTTCTTGGCAAAGCCGTAAATGGTTTGAAGGATTGGGAAATGCCGGCTGTCATCAACACCGACAAGGCCCCGACCTACGGCATCGCGATTTCAGCACTGAAGGCCGAAGGCAAATGCGCGGAAGAGCTGGTGCATCGGCAGATCAAATACCTGAACAATGTCGCAGAGGCCGATCACGGCAAACTGAAACAGTTGATCAAACCGGTGAGAGGATACAAAACGCTGAAAACGGCCTATGCGACAATCAAAGGTTTTGAGGTCATGCGCGCCTTGCGCAAGGGTCAGGCATCCATCTTCAATCTGAGCGGCGACATCTGTGGAGAAGCTCGCATCGTTGAACGCGCTTTCGGTATCGGACCGAGCGCCTTGACGGAAGCCGTCGCCCTACTCGCTTCAAATCTCGAAGGTCAGGCCGCGTAACGGCAGAGAAAACAGGACCTCTCCAACCAACCGGAATTCTTGCAACAGAGCCCCCGTGGAACGCCTCAAGAAGATCGCTGACCCCGTGAGCGATGGCCTATCTTCTCGTTAAATCGCAAGCCTGCCGAATTCGTCTCAGATTTACAGTGGAAATTTATAGCTCGGCAGACCTAATATATAACAAACTTTCCCTGAGGAAAGGCGCCAGAGAAGCCACACGGAAAGTGTCCATGAAAATAATAGAACGAAACAGAGGAAAAAAATGCGGGGTCCACAAGATCGGAATATTCAGCTTCCATGCACAAGTGAAATATATCCCACCTGATACATTTCAAAAATGTCTCAGGGAGCTTATTTGATATTGAAATATTTTCCGCCTTATCCCTGACAAGAGCATCCGAAAGAGGCTTTACCACTTTTAAAATACTATTCCATTGATTTAGTCTCTCTTTACTCTTCTCTCTAATCCGTTCCCGCATTTGATTAGCGGCCTCTAAAGTAAGATTTTCCCACTCAGTTGCTGAGCAGGATTTTATAGCGTCGGCCCATGAATTCACATACTCTGCGTGATTCTGGTCTTTCTTTCCTACATTTGCAAACCAGTCGACAGAATCCAGCTTATCCAACGTCGCAATCGTACGAGAATTGGGCTCAGTCAAAGTTTTCTCCCAAATTACTTAGATTGGTTTATGCGCCCTGGTATCCTAGGCACTAGGTCATCCGCGTTCAAGCCGTAAGCTGCTCGGTTCCGCGCTGCTAAGCCAGCTAGGTTATCAACTTCGGCGGGCGAGTATCCGCCGGCTTTCAAAGCTTGGCGCAAAGCGTTATCATATTCGCCCACCGTCGGAATTGCTCCTTCCAGCGTTCCGCCTGCACGATATTGATCCCAAAAGCCTTCCAAAGATTTATGGAATTCATAATGTGGTGAGCCTATGTCTTTAAACGCATTTCCTTTCATTGCATTTGCAATGCCCTCATCGCTCGGAATCACATCGCGAAAAGCCGTGTCTTGATTCATATGATTTGCTTGCTCACCTGTCCCTTTCAATTTCTTACGCATTTCTTTATATGAGCCGGCTTGCGTGCTTCTAGCTCCCTGCTCGCCACTGACCTTAGCCGTACTCTCGGCAGCTTCCTCCGCTTCCTTAGCTATGGTTCCCGCTTCTGTCCTCGCCACATCATCGGACATGGCTCCGGCAGTTCGGACCGCGGTTTGGCTCGTCTGCTTTGTATTCTACCTGCCCTGCAACGCCCCCAAGGACCATCTGACTACCACCGGCAATCGTCTTTGCAGTCTGCACTTGTCCCGGCGTTCCCCGCCCAAAGCCGAAACGATAGCAGCGGCTGCCAACGACAATCATCCAATCGGGCGTATTGCTGTATATTGCCCCCTTTCTAGTTTCATCAAATGGAAGGTGCCCAACCGGGCGAGGATGGCGAAATGCTCAAGCGCCTTTACACGCCTCACGTTGTCGAGCCGACGCATAGGACTATCTAGACCAACTGTCGCAACCGCCGGAAAGTAACCGTAGCATTCGCCGCGTTCCAACGAGCCGTAAGATGATACACAGCGGTCGAACATGGGATTGCCCTGAGCGTCGAATTCTTCACAATCTCGTCGATCTGAGACGAGTAGTGACCGAGCTAGGATGTTTGGATCCGAACTGCGTTCCCGCTTTTCAAAGCCTGAAGGCAGAATGAATTGGGTTGGTGCAAGCTTGCTGGATGTCAATCTCATATCAATAAGATCGATCTCGAAATGGTCACGTCGCTCGGACCAACAGATGAGCCGACCAAACGCAGAATGCGCGACGACGAAGCAATCCTTATGACTAAATCCGAATCCGCACCGAAAACCAAAGCAAGGATGGGCGAGAATTCTGCTGGATCACAATATTGTACCTTTCGATCGAAATAGTCACCCAGCCCGTACGCGCGCAAAAATTCCAGAAAGGTGCTCGGCAGACATTTGGAAAGACGAGCATCCTGCTCAGCTGTCAGTGGAACGCATCTCTGTGGCGGCCCAATTTCGTCGATCGTGTTTGCAAAAAAGAATCTAGCATTTACCATCCATGCTATCGTTATTTTTCGCCACATATTTTTAGTTCGACACTCATTAGGCGTCCCGCTTCCCCCCAAATCCACAATACGCAAACCGCGGTCGCACGTCAGGTTAAGTTGCTCATCGCACCGCTCGCTTCGCGAGGACTTGCGAAAAGGCAATCGCGGCCCTATTGGGCGCACGACCACGGACTGGCCATATCCCTGAACGTCGATAAGATTGTATTCCATAGTCTGCGCGACGATAGCAAAATGCTCGGACGCCTTTAGGCGCTTGAGGTGGGCGATATCTGAAACTCTTCCGAGAGCCAAAGCAGGCACGAATCCGTAACATTCTCCAGTTTCAAGAAATCCGAGCTTCTTAGAAGCTCGCTTGAATAGTGGTTTGCCGACTCCGTCCTCAAAATCCAGCGCCTGATCCGATAACCAGAACGGGACTGAAACCGCATTGGCAGCCGTCGCTCCTGCAGGCTGCCCCTTCACAAAATTCTTCTGCGTCAAACGGCCTTCATAAACACTGATATTGCCGTATCCATAATCTTTCATCCAAAAGAAAATAACTCCAAAAGCGGAATAAGCAAAAGCATGGCAATTATCGTGTGAAAAATCCCGGTCAGCGCCGAAAATAAGTGCAAGAACTTCCCTCATATCATCAGGATGACACGATTGAATAAGCCCTTCACGCAATACCGACCGACCAATAGTGAAACAAAAATCGGCAATTTCACCTGGAATGACTTTTTGAAGCGCTAAATGCTCCTGTTCCGTAAAAGAGACGGATAAAGCCGGCTTACCATATTTGCGCGCTATCTCTTCGCAAAGTTTATTCATTTCAATAATATATTATCCGAGTGTAATCCAAAGATATAGCTTGGGCCAATCGGCCGCTCCGATCCCGCGCCAGCGGTAACTCGCGGAATCCAGTCTTCAAAGGATTGAAGGCCCGCTCAGGTTGGCCCAGTCCACATCCTTAGCCTACCACACCATGAAGCGACCTCAGGAAACGAAAGAGCGGAAATATGTCTTCGACCTTAGCTAACCGATGGGACGTACCGCCTGCAGGCCGCCTGAAACGGGCTTCATAAGATAGAATTGCCGCAACTGCGCAAGGAAAGTGAAGTGCTCGAGTGCCTTAATTCGCTTGATGTGCTTTAAGTCTTGCGCTGGGCCGAAAGCACCGGCAATCGCCAAAGCAGGGAAGAAACCATAGCACTCGTTCGCTTCATTCGCACCGTAAGCGCGTTGACATGCGGCAAACATGGGATTGCCGTTAGCGTCCAAAAAATCTGCCTCTTCTTCATCTGGAAACATGCCCGACGCAAGATGCTCTGCGCTTGCTTGGGGCGGCCAGTTTTCTGGCGTTGTAAGAGCTCGGCAGTAAATAACACTTAACGGTAATTCTATCCGAAAATTGTAGAGCTTATCCGACCAACAATAAAGAACGCCGAAGGCAGTGTAGCCGAACACATGGCAGCTCCTGTGATGGAAATCGTTGTCTGCACCGAACACTAACGCGGTGACAGCCCTCATCTCATCTGGGCTGCACATGGTAAATAGACCATTGTGAAAGGAGCAAAACCCCTTCTCCTCAATGAAATCGACAATCGTCTGCGGTAGCATTCGACGCAACTCCGAAAGCTCTGGTTTAGACGCAAATCGGATTTGCTTTACTGGGCCGTATTCTTCCAACGCGTATTGCAAATTTTCATGAATTGCTGGCATGACCCGCCTACGTCTATTCAATTCGACATGCGCATTTGCAATATCCCGATCATTGCGACCTGTGCGTTCCGCGTCCTTTCTTTAAGAGGAGACTTGCCGCGTCTTGCACTGACGGCCTCCAAGTGAGAACTCACGTTCAGTGCTCGAGTCAGCAGTTCCTTAGGGTCCGCTGACAAAGTGCGGCTGCCAGTGCGATCCCTAGCGTTATGGTGACACTCAGCATATACGATCTCAAGCAACACGGCCTCTGTCAGAATGAACGATTCCGACGAAAAATTGTGCTCCGCCGTTGAGGTGCACTAGATACCGGACAACCTCTCGCTCCTCTATCGCAAAGAAGCATATACCTTGGAAATCGACGGGGCGACATCATGGAATGCTTCCACACCACTCGATCAATTGTCTTCCATTGCGATGGAAGTCCAATTGTCAAAAAGATCCCAGAAATCCATATCTGTCATGGGTTCGTCATCGTCAACCCAGAGAAGCAATCCCTCCGGATCATCAACAACGGTGCTGTGAAGGCTGATATAGCCCTGTCCCTTTCCGCCGCTGTTGAATATGTGAAAATAATCCTTTGATTTGACGGTCTCGAATAACTTCGAAGACGGCTCCGTCCAATACTCGTTACCGTCCTTACCTATCGGACGGATTTCTCCTTCCGGCAGCAAGCCACCCATAGAAGGGAAGCCGCAGAAGCCGTCGAGCGCTTTGTAGAAAGTCCCAACGCTTCCGCCGAACATGGATTTACCCGTCGGAGCAAATCCCCTGTAGGATAAAACCTGATCGTCCGCCTGCCGGTCGGTAACGAGCGCCACATCGCCTCGTACTTTGACGAGATAGGCATCGGTCATTCTCTCCAGAAGAAGACTGCTCGTTTCTGGCATATGAATGAAGACCTGGCGCACAAGCGCCCTAAAGGCCTCCAATCTCCGGCTTTGATCCGCAGTCGCAATGTCCACCCAAAGGGGCGTCAGCGAGCGGCCGAATCTGCCGCATCGAGAATCACGTGGTAGTCACTCCCCCAAAATCGGGTGAGATAGATGCTGTTTATCTAAGAACCTATGTGTGGCCCGGCCGTTCAACAATTTTTGGCCTAGCGCAGCGATCGTTATGACGCCTTAATACAGTCTACGCGTACGACTTCGTAGGGTATAACCGGTTCCGCAAGGCTAGATTGCGCATCCCGCCCCGCATCTTATTCGCCATCATAACAGCACCAGAACCTCGCGTTTTAGTATATGATCACTTGGACGCTATATCTACATCATACAATAAAACGCTGGTAAGTTGCCCGGACCATTAATAACGCACCGAGAATTCACTCTCGCCATATGGGGTCGCTCAACATCTGGGCAAGCAGTGCCTGTCCTTTCGGCTTTAGCAATTCCCGGAAATCGTCTTCATTGAGAATTCCGAAATTGGACCCAGATGTGTACTCGGTGGTGAAAATTCCTGCCAACGGCACGTCTCCGATATTTGAATCTGCTTTGATAGCGCGATCAAGTTCAGCAACGAACTCCTTAAACCGCTTGATTACATGATTCTTAGGGTTTTCGGGTGCAAGGATGTGCGAAACCTGAGTATGGGGAAAGATGCAATAACTCAGCGTCGCTTTGCTAAAGTCGGCGCCATTTATACTGGTTGGCCTTTGGGTATAGTCTCGTCCAAACACGACGTCGTCTAGTTTCCCCGTAAACGTTGAGTTTGATATTGTAGCTTGCCGAAACTCAACACGATCTAATCGGCAATTCAAAAAAGCGCTTTTCTCGAACTTCGAATAATCGACAGCGCGGCCCTGCATATTGCATTTCTCAAATATGACGTTTTCGAAAGTATTTGCGTTCGAAGGATCATCGGCGCCGAGCGAAAAGCTCTTCATATCGCATGAAATAAACCTGCTATCCTTATAAAAACTTCCCCAATTGCGAACAGCCAGAAGACAATTTTCAAAGGTGCAATCTCGCAAACGTACATCGGAAAATGCGAGGCCGGATATAGAGCAGTTCTTAAAATTGATACCAACCCATGAAGTATTCTTAATATGAACATTGAAAGGAGCGATTACTTCCGCATATTTTTTCTTACTCCGAAGCCGTGGGTCGGAGGAAAATTCGATATCGGAAAAGGTAGCACCTTGGCCCGAAGCAACGGCTGCTTCAATTTCAGATAGAATTCTTTGCTGCGTCAACTTTCTGCTCCATGCTACGGCCAAATTAAAGGTACACCAGTGCCATAGCCTGGTGTATATTTTGATACATGAGCTCCCCATTGCGGAGCTGTTGTCACGTCGAACCAGTAGGGCTTTCCTGTAACCACTACGTCTGGTCCGAATTGGAACCTTGGCGTAGTTGTGACCAAGCCCGCGAGGCTGGGATCGTTGTCCACGAGATTCTTAAATTCTGTGTCGATTTGCGTACCCATGTGAGTATTATATTGATTTGGATTACGTGCAACCGCAGCCGCTTGTTTAGGCGTAAGACGAGCCCGTTGCTGAGCAGTGCGCAAATGTGCCTGCAATCGTTGCTCGATGGTCATTATCTCACGCGGTAATGCGGTGCTTCTTGCTCCTTGTACGCCCGCTACAACAAGAGTGCGCTCGGATGTCCGCATGCTTGCTGCGAGCGTCCCTGTTGCCCCTCCAACACCTTGAACAAGTCCCGTTATGTTCTCAACCGATTGCACCGTTTGGGGAGAGGCGCCCATAGCACCTGCGACCTGACCAGCAGCCTGTGCGATAACTGTTGTTTGTGTCTCCCCAGTCCATAGCTGCTTTAAACCGGTTGAGAAGTTATCGTAGCCATTCACTACAAGAGCGGCGCCGCCGATCATCGCAGGGACACCCGGTGCGGCCCCCACGCCGGTAGCGGATGCCGCACCACCGACGCCAGCCAAACCAGCCCCAGCGACGCTCTCGCCAGCCCCACCTATGGCTTGCAGCGCTCCCATACCTCGCGTTATGACGCGGCCATGATTGTCATCAAATTCATGAATAGCTTGCCCAGCGTCGTGGAGCTTTTCGCCGGTCCAATCCCAGGCTTTTTCATACCAAGCCTTATCGTCTTGATCGCTACCATCTGGCGCCTTTTTCTCCTCGGTCGACTGAACATAGACATATTCGCCGTCGGTATTACCGCTATTCAGCGTGCAACGATCGTTGTGGCGCTGCACCCAGACACCATTAGCCCGCACGATTCCGGAAGACGTAACCGGCTCCACAACATCGCCAACGGTGCCTGATTTGCACCCCAATCCCACGCCCGGTTCGTCGCCATAGCAACGGGAAAACATGGAGTCTTGCCGCTTGATGACCATGCCGTTTGATCGGACATCGGGAGAATAATTCTGCTCATCCGAAGCCTTACCCCAGGACATGTAGGGCACCGGTTTATCCGGGGATTTGCAGACATCCGGTGACAAGCATACGGCGAGGGCGTTACTATCTGCTGGAATAAGCTCGGGTGGTGGCGGATTAGCCGCTGCGGGCTTTACTCTAGGACCTTTTGCCGCTTGCTTGCCGTTGTCCGGCAGGTAGAAGTAACCACTAGTGCCGGGAGGAATCCGTACATATTCCAGAGGTTCTGGCTCTGGCGGCGCTTCTGTAGGCTGATTGTCGGCCATCAGCTGACACCTTCAGAAAGATTGACAATACTCATCTTGGGCAGCCCACGGCGCTCCGGCCAGGGAAAGCCAATCCGCCAGGTCAGGAAAACGCGCCCCACACCGGGCCTCATGTCGAAATGAACGCCGTCGAGCACCATTGGGCCACGCGCCGGGCCTGTACCCCGATCGATTTGAATCTGAAGACCAACGCCAGGCAGGCGACCATGGAACATCTCTAATCCCGGCAGGAGGTGATCCAGCTCGAATGGTTCGTCGCCCCGCAGCCAGGGATCTGCCACCAAGTCCGGATGCGCGGCCTGCCAGAAGGAGAAATCGAAGTCATGGGGGAGCAGAGGATGCCTTTCGTTCAGCCAGGCCTCGTCATAGGTTCCGGCTTTCCGTATCCGATCTTCCCAGAATGGCGAAAGCGGACCGAGACTTGCCGGCGCCGGCCTATCGTCGACGGAGCGGACTGGCTCGTCCGCATCCTCGATCTGCGGCGCCAGCCATTCCGATCTTTCACGATATTGGCCCTGATCGACAAGCCCGATCCCAAGGGGGTTCCGTTCGAATATCTCGCCGCTCTCGAGCCTGCCGCCGAACGCTAATCGCCAATCAATGGGCACATAAGTCACAGGCTCTCCCGTGGTCAGATCCCACCCGTCAAGCGCATCCTCTTTCTCCTTGTCGATCAGTCCACGCCACGTCTTGCGAGTCTTTGCCCGCCAGACACGAGGCCCATGAACGCGCAGCCGCTTTTGAACAGGTCCTACTTTCAGGCCGCATGTCCATGAAGAGGCTGCCACGCCATCGGGCGCAAAAGCGGCACCGATAAAAGTCACATCCGTACCTGGCTTGAAGGGTGCCAAGTCAGTGCAAGCCATCTGCGGCGTCTCGTGGGGATCGCCGTCATAGACATCCGACATGACCAGGGGCCGCTGGTTTTCATCCAAAACAAGCGGACCGCCGTTTGCAAGTTTGAACGTGCCTCTAGCGACAACGACACCCAGCAAATCGCCAGCCAAATTATATTGCCGAAAGGCGAGCGCCGGGAAAGGTGTGCGATTGTCGACAGACATAGCGCCTCAGCCCTGTGCTGTCGTGTCCGACGAGGACGGCGAGGCTTCGGCGAAGCCGCCTCCCGGCTTGTTGAGATCGACGACCTTGCCATTGATCTGCGTCGGCCCTGATGCGGTGAAGTTGAAATGCGTCCCCAGAATGATGACCGTGCCGTCCTGGCGCATGATAAATTTGGAGGCGCCGCATTCGATGACGAATTCGTCGCCGACGATCACCTTCTTGAATTTTCCCACCTTTTCGAGCGATGTCTGGCCGACATGCGTGACCTTGCTGACACCGATTTGCTCGGCTCTTGCAACGCCGATGGTATCTGATTTGAACGACCCGACGACTGTGTTCATGATGCCCGGAAGTGGAAAGAGGCTGCTTGCCGCTTCGCCCAATCCACTGCCGGAACCAGACAGATTCGTTCCTGCATCCGCCCTCGGATTTGGCCCTGAGACCACGCCTTCGCGGCTGCCAAGCCCCCCCAATCCAAGAAAGCCCAACGCCGAGGAAGCGATGGTTCCGGCAAATGCGGCAAGTCCTTCACCACCCCCGCCTGCGATCTGCCCTGCCTGTGAAAGCAATCCGGCCGTCTGCCCTGAAAGTCCCTGCACCGCGCCCATTAGCGCCATCGCCATCGGTCCCGTACCGCCCACCACCGTATTCACCGATCCACCGATCTCGTGCTTCTGGTTGCCGCTCACCTCGACAGCGCGATTGCCGCCGATGGAGGCGACCTCGTGGCGGTCCACGCGTTTGGTGCGGTCGTTGCGCACGCGCGTCGTCTGGTCCTTCTGGGCGTGGAAGAACATGTTTTCGCGACCGGCATCGTCCTCGAAGGTCATCTCATTGAAGCCGGTGCCCTTATGCGTATTGGAGCGCAGGACCATCCGGGTCTTGTTGGCGGGAAGGTCGTAAGGCACGCCATTGCTCGGGTTCGGCACCACGCCCGTCACCAGCGGCCGGTCGGGATCGCCGTCGATGAAGGCGACCATGACTTCCATGCCGATGCGGGGAATGACCTGGCCGCCCCAGGTACCACCGGCCCAGCTCTGGGCAACGCGCACCCAACAGGTGTCCGATCCATCCTTCTTCGCGCGGCGATCCCAAGGATACCAGAGCTTGACGCGGCCATATTGGTCCGGATGGATTTCCTCTCCCGGAGGACCAGCGACGATTGCGACCTGCGTGCCGCGGATGCGCGGGCGCTCGGTTGCGCGATGCGGTGTCATCGGCACGCGCGATGGCACGGCTTCGAATTCGTTGGTGTACTCCGGCTGATCCGCATTGGTTTCGTAGGAGGGATCACGTGCGACATGGGTCGCCCGCACGATCACGTGTTCCTCGTAAACATGCTCCGGATGTGCCACTTCATAGGGCGTGAAGCGGCGTCCTGCCTCCAATATGCGTGAGGTCGACCGTCCCAGGACGCGATTGTGGTCGGCCTCGCTTGCTTGCATGCGCAGCTTCTGCGCCCTTTCAGCTTCCGCAACCGATGAGATGCGAGCCGGATATTCATAGAGCTCCCGCTTCATAGCCCCCGGCATTTGCACCAAGGCGGGCGTTGTCGTGCCGGGCACCATCTGCGGCGTCTCGAAATTCCAGTCGGCCCCCGCTCGCTGGCCGGGGATAAAGGCGTAGTGCCGCATCCACTCGGTGATATGATTGCGGTCCGTCGAGCCCTGGGCAAGACGAACCATGCTCTCGCCTTGCGCGGAAGGAGATGGTCCAGCCCATGAATTGGCGCCATCAGCGACGTGCAGCCTGTGACTGCCGTTTTCATGCGAAAACCAGTAGAAGAGACCGTCTTCTTCGAAGCGGCGTGTCAGATAATCCAGATCCGTTTCGTTCCACTGCACCGAATAATGCTGTGGCGGCGGCGGTGTCACAACGCCGGAGACGTCGGGTGCCGGAATCCCATGTTCGGAAAATAACATCTCGACGACATCGATGCTGGTCTTGTCCATCCAGATGCGGCAGTCAGAACGCTGCGACAAAAGCCACATCTGCGGCTTCAAGACCATCGAATAGGAGCGCAGACCGCGCGTGACCGGCGGCCCCTCCTGCAGGCTCGTCACAAGACCGTTGAAGGGACGGCGAATGCCGTCACCGCCATCTTCAGCCTGCCGAACTTCGACGGAGACATCGACGAGACGGCCGATCAAGTCCTGCGGCTGGATGATTTCACGCTTGGCGCGCACGGAAAGCTGGATGTCGAAAAGCGACGAAACGCCTTCCGTAATCACCACTCGCTCCGGCAGGAGTTGGTCCGTTCCAAGCGGCGAGACGACCCGAAGATTTCGGGTCGCCTGGATGAAATCATTGGCCGACGGCTGATCGTTCATAAAACGCTTCTCGCTCTTTGCCTCGTGTCAAAACCAGTCTCTGCACAGGCCAGCCATTAGCCGGTTGCGGACGCTGCTTGTGAAAATCGGCGCTGAAAATTCTGCAGGAGCGTCAGCCGATCGAACTGCTGGAGGATCTCGAAGCGCTTCGACTGACTATTGTAGTAGGCCGCTGCCATCGGCCTATCGTCGCCCTTCTGAATGAAGGGCACGGCGGGATTGCCATAAAGAACTTTGTCGGGCGCCGGGTCTTTGCCGAAAATATCGAGGAAACTCAGTGGAGCTACGGCCTTGTATCGTTCCAGCGCCGTCGCCTGGATGACATTCTTCTTGCCAGTATAGGCATGAACGATGCTGATCTTGCCGTTCGGAACGCTAACGATCTGCTGTCCCGGCTTAATCCATTCGGTCAGAAGCTCGCGGAAGCCTGGCATTTCCTGGAGCTTCTTGCCTTCGAAATAGACATCTTCGACCAGGGCAATCGTATAGACGTAGCGCATAACCTGCAGATGGCTCGTACCGACGACCTTTACGCCCTTTACCTTGTAGCTGGGTGCAACCATGCCAAAGATGCTCTCGGTCGACGTATATTCAACAATCAAATGCTGTGGCGTCAAAGACACTTTATCTATCGGCAATCCACTCACGGGACGATCTCCTAGCTTCCCCGAACGGTCACGAGATGCCTCCCAGCCGCAGATGCGGTTCCGGATTCATCTGCACCAAGTGCCGTGCTTGACTTTAGACATTCGGACGATGTGGAGGCGCCGGCAAATTCGCTCGGCGCCTTTGTTTCACGGCATGGGCTTAGGCAGCCTTGGTCGTTGCCAGGTCGTAGGATGCGATCATCGGCGACTGCGGTGTCTGCGAGTCGTCGTAAGGCGTGTACTTCACTTCCATCTTGGTGAAGTTGAGCTTGATCGTCTCGACCGGGCGATCGCCGTTGGAATCGACCGAGTAGCTGGCGATCAGCGTGTTGGTGAGCGTGTATTCGATGTAGGTATCGCCCGGGTTGCCGGTGGTTACCAGGTGGATGACGGCCTGTTTGCCGGTACGGCCCGAGCACGCTTCCTGGAACAGCTTCGTCGACGAGGAATCGCTGACCTTGGTCAGGATAACTTCCGAAACGGTCGGCTCGGAAGCTTCGCGGTTCGCAGCCGAGCCGGCTGACGTCTTCATGTTGCGCGAGACATTCCAGTGGATGACTTCGATGTCCATCCACTTCTTGTGCTGCTCGTGGGTTGCATCACCCTGAATTCCGTCGATCTGCAGATAAATCGGCATGCTCTGAACTCTCCTGTTGGAATTTGAATTTCGCCTTGTCGCTGCAAAGCGGGTTTACCTTTCCGTCTAATGCCGCATCCGGGCGTTGTGTTCGTCCGGGGCTGCCTTATTCGCCGTGCCGCCTTCCTCGGGGCCAGCGAATTCATTGTCGCCCACCGGATCCTCCTCGATGAGAAAGCGGTGATCGCGAAACCTGATTGTGACGCCGCCGACCTTGCGTCCCTCTGCAACCGCCTCGAGGAAGAAGGTCGAAAGCTCGGGCAGAAGATCGCGTGCGATCATGGTTTCAATGGCGCGCGCGCCCATTTCGCTCGCTGTGGCGCGGCCGACGAGTGCCTGGCGTGCTTCCGGAGCGAGCGAAACGCTTGTGCCATAGGAGAGAGCGACGCGATCACGGATACGGCCGATCTGAATATCGACAATCCCGCTCAGCGTCTCGCCATTCAACGGCATGAAGGGCAGAACGGTCGTTCGGCCGATAAAGGCCGGCTTGAAGTGCTTCTGCAATTCGGGCAGCAGCAGTGCTTCCAGCGCCTCGCCTTCGGGCATGGTTTCCGGATCGGCCGCCAGGGCTGCCAATAGTTCAGAGCCGGTATTGGCGGTCATCACGATGGTAGTGTTCTTGAAATCGATGTCGCGACCCTCGCCATCGCGCAGCGTTCCCTTGTCGAAGACCTGGTAGAACACTTCCTGGACGCCCGGATGCGCCTTGTCGATCTCATCCAGCAGCAGCACGCCATAGGGACGACGGCGAACGGCCTCCGTCAAGACGCCACCCTCGCCATAGCCGACATAGCCGGGCGGCGATCCCAGCAAAAGCGAAACCTTGTGCTCCTCCTTGAACTCGGACATGTTGATAGTGGTCAGATACTGACTGCCGCCATAGAGAAGATCGGCCAGCGAAAGGGCCGTCTCCGTCTTCCCGGTTCCCGACATTCCGACGAGCAGGAAGACGGCAGGTGGGCGGCGCGGGTCGGAAAGGCCGGCGCGTGCGGACCGCATCGCGGCAGAAATCCGCGCAATTGCGTTATCCTGTCCGAGCACGCGCTCCTTCAGCCTTGCATCAAGCGTCTTGACGGTTTCGACCTGGTCGGACAAGAGCTTGCCAACGGGAATGCCGGTCCAGCGTGCGACGATTCCGGCAATCACTTCCTTGTCGACCACGCGGGGCACGAGCGGGGTTTCTCCGGCAACGTCGGCAAGGGTGCGCTCCGCCTGTACGAGGGCTGCACGAGCAACGTCGACGGATGAGCCATTGGGCTGGAAGAGAGCGACATTGTCGCCGCGCAGGCGAACGCCATCTTCGGCCTCTCGACCATTGGGATCGGCGAGCGCGGATTCGATACGATCGGCTTCGGCCGACAGCCTAATTTCAGCGTCGAGCTTGGCCTGCAACCGCTCGATCTCACCGACCGCTTCGTCCTTTTCGCGTTCGATAATGGCAAGACGTTCGACGATATCTGGGGTCGGCGGCTCGGCGGAAAGGGCAGCGGCTTCGACCTCCAGCATCTCCAACTCGTTGCGCAACTCCTTCAGCGCCTCTGGAACGGTCTGCCGGGCCAGTGAGACGGCTGCCGCGGCGGTATCGATGAGGCTGATCGCCTTGTCGGGCAATTGCCGCGCCGGAATATAGCGTGCCGAGAGGCGGACGGCTGCCGCCAGAGCTTCGTCGCGAATGCGCACCTTGTGGTGAGCCTTGAAGCTGGCCACGACGCCACGCAACATGCGGATTGCCGTTTCTTCGTCGGGTTCGAGCACCTGAACGACCTGGAAGCGTCGGGTCAGCGCCGCATCCTTCTCGATATAGCGCTTGTATTCGCTCCAAGTCGTGGCTGCGATTGTCCTGAGCTCGCCGCGCGCCAGCGCCGGTTTCAGAATATTGGCAGCATCCCCCTGCCCGGCCTGTCCGCCGGCGCCAATCAGGCCATGCGCTTCATCGATGAACAGAATGATCGGCTCGACCGATGCACGCACAGCCGCGACGACGCCGTGCAAGCGGCGCTCGAACTCGCCTTTGACACCGGCACCGGCCTGCAGCAGACTTAGATCGAGAAGAAGAATCCGTACCGGCTTCAGCACGTCCGGCACGTTGCCGGCGGCGATCTCCAGTGCCAGCGCCTCGGCAACGGCAGTCTTGCCGACACCAGCTTCGCCGACCAGCATGGGATTGTTCTGGCGGCGACGCATGAGGATATCGATCACCTGGCGCAATTCGCGATCACGCCCGATGACCGGATCAATACGGCCGAGTCTGGCATCTGCCGTCATATCCCGCGTGTACAGCCGCAGGAATTCGTTCTCTCCAACGGCGGCAGCACCTTCGGAAATCTGCGACGGCGAGGATACGCCGACAGGGGCGGCAACCGCGTTCAATTTTTTTTCCAGCGCAACGCGATCAAGGCCGCGCAGCGATGGCGCCATGCCCCGCGCCATGATTCGCAGCGACTGATCGTCGGTCAAAGCGGTCAGAAGATCGGCGAGTGTAATGCTGTTGCGCCCGCATTGAAGCGACGCGACGAGCCATGCTTCGCGCATCAGAGCGAGCAAATTTTGAGAGAGCACCAGTGTGGCACCATCGCCTCTCGGCAGCTCGGCGATGGCGCTATCAAGCTCAGTGCGCAGCGCCGCGGAAGAAACGCTAAGTTCTTCAAACAAAGAGCTAACTTCGGATAAATCCAGTAACGATAGTATCCAATGTGCGACATCGACATTTGCATGGCGATCACGTGCTGCGAGCGAGGCCGCAGCCTCGAGACCGACGCGCAATGCGGGCTCAAGCGTTCTGATCAGACGATTGAGATCGATGTTCGACACCTAGAAGTTTCCTCCCTCTGGTTTCATTTCAACCACACGCTCCAAATCGCGGCAACAACTAGGGCGGTTATTTCCATACGTCCAGATGGACTACAAAAATTTTTTCATGTGGTCAAAAAATTGAATCGTCATAAATCTGTTGCAGAATAGACATGGTTGACAAAGGAACATATCGGTCTAACTATCTCGCCCTCAAATGATGTAGTTCGCGATATGGAGTTAATTCCCTGCTGAACGTCCGAGATATAGAAAATCCATTTGACGAAAATGTGCCTTGCGGAGACAATATTCGCAATAATACTTCTTTGCGCGAAATATACTACAGAATAAAGGATGCGAGAAGCCAGGCTCGCGCAGCAGAACGAGGTATATCACCGGGTGAAAATATTAGCGTTTCACCTCTTTGGACAGATGTTAGCAATCTCGGATTGCAGATTATTTCTTCCAAAAGTAAGGATCTCGAAGTATTAGCATGGCTGGCTGAGGCGGAATTACGTCTTCGCGGTTTCGAAGGGTTGCGGGACGTCTACCATGCAATCGCGTCGCTTTTAGACAAGCATTGGGAGAAATTTCATTCCGTCGGCACGGACGATATCGAAGAGCGCCTTGCGCCGCTTTCGGGCCTCAACGGCATTGGCGGCGAAGGAACCATCATCCAGGCGATCAGGTTGTCGCCCCTCATTCCCGGTGCAAAATTCGGCCAGTTTTCTCTTTGGGACTTCCAGCTGTCGCAACGGCCCAACGAAGTGAAACGGCGCGACGAATTGAGCCAGGCAGTCCTCGACGCAGGTACGGCGGCGATGGGTGCGCATCTTGAAACGGTCAATGGCTGCATTGCCGCCTTCGACCGGCTCGTAGCTGTTCTGAATGAGCGCTGCGGGCAGATGGCACCGCCAAGTTCCAACACGCATAATGTTCTGCAGGAGGCAGCCTTGGCGCTTCGCTCTCTCGCCGGCATCGAGTCGTCTGACGCCGTGGCACCAATGGAATCGCAGCCAGAGGGTGGCGAGCAGACGCAAGCCCGTCCGCGCGCGTTGAGCGCGGAACAAATCGGCTCGCGCGAGGAAGCCTTCGAGCTGTTGCTTGCCGTTGCGCGCTACTTCCGCCGCACCGAACCACACTCTCCGATCTCGATGTCGATCGAGACGATGGTCAGGCGCGGCCGCATGGATTTTTCCGAACTATTGGCCGAACTGCTGCCAGAGCAGCAGGCCCGCAACGCCGTGCTGACGGCGGCGGGCATTCAGCCGAAATCGAACAAGAATGGGTGAGAAATACAACCGTCTTCTGAACTTTTTGCAACCGGCCCTTTCCAAAGTCGAGTTGCGCCACATCTGAAGAGCGAATTTGCCGCTGGCATGGAAGGAGAAACTTTATGGCGAGTGTTCACGAAAAGCTGGAGCGAGTTCGCAAACCCAGGGTCCACATCAAGTATGAGGTGGAGACCGAAGGTGCGATGGTCGTCAAGGAGTTGCCTTTCGTCGTCGGCGTTCTCGGCGACTTCACGGGCAATCCGACCCAACCGCTGAAACCCTTCGGCGAGCGCAAATTCGTTCAGATCGATCGCGATAATTTTGACGACGTCATGCGCCGCATGACGCCCGGCTTGAACATCTCTGTCGAAAACACACTGGAGGGCGACGGTTCGCAGCTCCCCGTCTCACTGAAATTCGAAAGCATGCAAGATTTCGAGCCCGGCTCCGTCGTCAGCCAGGTCCCGGCACTCAAGGCACTTCTCGATGCGCGCAATCAGCTCCGCGACCTCATGAGTAAGGCCGATCGTTCGGAAGAGCTGGAGAGACTGCTCGAAGACGTGCTTCAAAACAAGGCTGACCTGTCCAAGCTGATGTCCGAGCTTGGATTGGCCGAAAAGCCCGCCGCAACCTGATCGTCGTCGGCGATCAGCCAAAGCCGATCGCCCAGTTCCGTTTCAAGCGGCCGATAACGACGGATTTCAAGCTGTACTGATATCGCCCGCATTTCCGCAAGGATCGAAAAATGAGCGCTGAAAGCCAACTGAAGACCAAAGAGGCCGAGTTCGCGCCCGAGGAAAATCTGCTGTCGCAGATCGTGGCCGCCACCAGGCAGACCGAACCCGATCGTGCTCAGGATCTCCTGAGAACGCTGACCGATCAGGCACTCAAAGGCACCGTCACCTATGATCGCAACCTGACGGTCACGCTCAACAAGGCGATTGCCGAGCTCGACCGGAAAATTTCCCATCAGCTTGCGGCGATCATGCAATCGCCTGAATTCACCAAGCTGGAAGGCAGCTGGCGCGGCCTGCATTATCTCGTCAAAAACAGCGAGACCAGTGTCAACCTGAAGATTCGCGTGTTGAACGCTTCCAAGCGCGACGTGTCCAAGGATCTGGCAAAGGCAGTGGAGTTCGACCAGTCGCGGCTCTTCAAGTCGATCTACGAAGACGAATTCGGCACGCCAGGCGGCGAGCCCATGGGCGCTCTAATCGGCGATTACGAATTCGACAATTCCTTCGATGACGTCCAGACGCTGCAGGCGATTTCGTCGATTGCAGCCGCAGCCTTCGCGCCGTTCATTTCGGCTGCAAGCCCGCGCATGTTCGGCTTTGACGACTATCGGGAACTTGCCCGTCCGCGCGACCTGGAAAAGATCTTCGAGACGGCCGAATACGCCAAGTGGCGCAGCCTCCGCGAGAGCGAGGATTCGCGCTTCGTGACACTCGCCCTTCCCCGCGTGCTTGCCCGCATGCCCTATGGCCCGAAGACCAACCCGATCGACGACTTTGCTTTCGACGAGACCGATCATTCGAAGACCGGCGAGCTCGAGCACAATTCCTACTGCTGGATGAATGCAGCCTACGTAATGGGAACGCGGCTGACGGACGCCTTTGCCCAGAGCGGCTGGTGCACGGCAATCCGTGGCGCGGAAAACGGCGGCAAGGTTGAAAATCTGCCGATGCACATCTTCTCGAGCGACGATGGCGACCTCGACCTCAAATGCCCGACCGAAGTCGGCATCACCGACCGCCGCGACGCCGAGCTCGGCAAACTGGGCTTCCTGCCGCTCTGCCATTACAAGAACACCGATTATGCCGTGTTCTTCGGCGCGCAGACGACGCATAAGCCGAAGCTTTACGACAAACCGGAAGCAACGGCTAATGCCGCGGTTTCCGCGCGCCTGCCTTACATGATGGCTACCTCGCGCTTCGCCCACTATCTGAAGGTCATGGGCCGCGACAAGATCGGCTCCTTCATGGAAGCGCAGGATTGCGAGAACTGGCTCAATCGCTGGATCGCCAACTACGTCAACGCCAATGACGATGCCGGCGAGGAATCACGTGCCAAGTATCCGCTGCGCGATGCGAAGGTGACCGTCCAGGAAGTTCCGGGCAAGCCGGGCTCCTACAACGCCGTCGCCTGGATGCGCCCCTGGCTGCAGATGGAAGAGCTGACCACTTCGCTCCGCATGGTCGCCCGCATTCCGAGCAAGAACTAGGAGAGGTAGCGCGGCGATCGCCTCGCCGCGCACCTTCAGTCAGCGCCATGACCGCGACAACGACGGAACCGAGAGCAGCCTGGCCGCGTCAGGTGCATCGCGTGATCGCCATGATCGACGATGCGCTCAACAGGCAGGTCAATGCCATCCTGCACCACCCCGAGTTCCAGGCAATGGAAGCGCGGTGGCGCGGGCTTGCCATGCTTATGCGCCATACCGGCCGATCGGAAGAAGTGAAGGTCAAGATCCTCAGCGTCAGCTGGGCGCAATTGACGCGACATCTCGAGCGGACGACGGAATTCGACCAGAGCCATCTCTTCGAACTGATCTACAGCCGCGAGTTCGGCATGCCCGGTGGAGAGCCCTTCGGTTTGCTGATCGGCGACTACGAGCTTTCTCCACAGGGGCCGGCCGGCGGCGATACGGTCGGTGCGCTCACACAGATCGGCATGGCGGCGGCAGCTGCCTTCTGCCCGTTCGTGGCGGCCGCCGCTCCGCAGGCAATCGGCCTGCAGGACTTCGACGAGCTCAATCGCGTCCAGGATTTTTCCTGGCTCGCCTATGATCCCACCCGCATCCGCTGGAACGGGCTCCGCGCCCGAGAGGATTCCCGGTTTTTGGGCCTGGTCGCCCCGCGCATCCTGATGCGTGCGCCCTATGAGGCGTTTTCCCGCGAGCGCGACGATCGGTTCCCGTTCCGCGAAAGCATCGCCGCCGACGGCAGCACCTTGCTCTGGGGCAATGGTGCATTCGCCTTCGCGATGATCGTCATCCGCAATTTCATCGAATCCGGCTGGTTCGCCGATATTCGCGGCGTGACGCAGGACGCAATAGACGGCGGCATGCTGAGCACGGAGGAACTCGCGCCCTATGATCTCGGCATCGAAAGCAACGGGTTGTCGCAGCAGGCTCCCGTCGAGATACGCCTGACGAGCGGACAGGAGCAACAGTTGTGTGAACTCGGCATCGTGCCCGTAGCGACCACCTACCTCTCTTCTTCCGCGATCTTCAATTCCAATCAGTCGCTGCATGCTCCGCCGCATTATTCGAGCGAGCACGCCCGGCAGAATGCCCGCATCGCGGCGATGCTGCAGTATGTGCTCTGCGCCTCGCGCTTCTCGCACTACCTCAAGGTTATCATGCGCGATGACATCGGCAAATTGGCCGATAGAACATCGATCGAACGCAAATTGAATGATTGGCTGTCGACTTACACGCTTGGCAATGACGACGCCGACCTGTCGCTGCGCACGCGTTTCCCGCTGCGTTCGGCCGGCATAAGCGTCGATGAAATTCCGGGCAAGCCGGGCATGTTCGCCTGCACTGTGCGGCTGCAGCCGCATTTTCAGCTCGACGACGTCTCGACAAGTTTTCATCTCATCGCGGAGACCGCGAATGCGACTTACGCGTTCTCTCACTCCGCCATTCCGCCGCAAAGGATGTCTGCATGACGCTCTCCGCCAAGATCGCCGAAGCTCTCAGCGAAAACGCGCTCGATGATGCGATCGAGCAGGCGAAGGCACATGTCAAAGCAGCGCCGACGGATAAGGACGGCAGGCATATCCTGATCGATCTCTTGATCCTTGCCGGCGACTACGCTCGCGCCGACGCGCAGTGCAACCTTGCGACGACGTTCGCGCCGGAAGATATGATGGGCTTCGCCATGCTGCGCAATCAGCTGCGCGCGATGGCGGCGCGTTCGGCCTGGTTTGACGAGGCGGCCGCACCGGACTTCCCGAACGGACCGACGGCTCTCGACCAAGCGGCACTGAAGGTAGCGATCGCCCACCGCGACCATGTCTCGGATGCGGCCGCGGCATTGCAGTCCCTGGAGGAGATGAGAGGCGAACGGCCGATGCGCTGGAATGGCAAGCTCGTTTCGGACCTTCGCGATCTCGATGATCGCATTCCGCATGCTCTCGAGGTCATCATGACCGGCGGCTCCTATTTGTGGATCGACTTTTCCAGGATAGCAGCGCTTCGCGTCGAGCCGATCGCCCGCCCCCGCGATCTCGCCTTCCGCAGGGCCGAGCTTGAGCTCGTGGATGGGGCGAGCGCACCCATACTGCTGCCGGCGATCTATCACGGCACGACCGGCGCCAAGCTGCTGCTTGGCCGCGAAACCGAATGGGTCGACGAGCCGACGGGCCTTACGACCGGCCGCGGCCAAAAGTGCTTCCTGGTGGGCGACGATCTCGTTTCCTTCCATGACCTGAAGTCGCTGGAAGTCGCACCGAGCTCTGCCGAGACAAGGCGTGCCGCTCATGGCTGATCCGTTGGAGCGCTACAGGCCGCGGGAAAGGATCGTCGCGAGGTCGATCATCGATCGACTGATCGACGAGGACCCCGATCGTCTCCAGGATCCGCCCCTGACACAGGCCGAACAGCTGCGCGAACTGCGTGAATGCATTCGCCGCGACCTTGAGGCTCTGCTCAACACGCGCCGCCGCCCGACCGCACCGCCCTCGATCTATGAAGAACTCGTCGATGCGCTGGTGTCTTTCGGCGTCGATGGTATGGTCTCGGCAAATCTCGTCACCGATGAAGCCAAGAGCCGTCTCGCACGCCTGATCGAGCGGCGTATCGCACTGTTCGAGACGCGACTTTCCGACGTACAGGTGAATATCCTCAAGAACCGCGGCAATGGCGAACGAGCCTTGCGGCTGCGCATCCATGCGACCTTCCGCGTGCATGAGGGGATGCCGCCGATCAGTTTCGAATCGACGATTGATCCCTCGACGCAGCGCTTCCTGGTGGAGGCCAATAATGGCTGACGGCTTCCTGCAGCGCTATAATGACGAACTGGCCGCGATCCGCCGGCGTGCCGCGCGTTTTGCCGATGCCTTTCCAAAAATTGCCGGCCGTCTGCGCGTCACCGGGGAAGTTGCGGACGATCCGCATGTCGAGCGCCTCATCCAGAGCTTTGCCTATTCGGCGGCCCGCGTGCGCCAGAAGCTCGACGACGAGTTTCCGGAGCTGACGGACGGGCTGCTGGAAACGCTCTATCCGCATTATCTGGCACCGCTGCCCTCGATGAGCATTGTGCGCTTCACGCCAAGCAGCACATTGGCATCCGTTCAGACCGTGCCGCGTCACACCGAAATCTTCGCAGAACCGATCGGCGGCGAAAGCTGCCGCTTCCGCACGACACAGGATACGCAGGTCGCGCCGATCGAAATCGTCTCGGCTTCGCTGACCGGCCATCCGATCAGCGCGCCGCCGTCTCCTCATGCGGGTGCTGCCGGTTGTCTGCGCCTGTCGATCCGGGCGCGGGATGCAAACAAGCCTCTAAGCGAGATCGGCTTGGACAGGCTGCGGCTTCATATCGGTTCGTCCTGGCAGCAGGCCGTCGCCATCCACGAGCTTATCGTCAATCACACGCTCGGCGTTGCCCTTGCCCACCACGCCGACGACCGAGCCCCGATCATGCTGCCGGCCAAGGCATTGCAGGCTGTCGGTTTCGAGCCGGATGAAGCGATCCTGCCCTATCCAAGCTCGAGCTTTACCGGCTATCGTCTGCTGACGGAATTCTTTGCCTTGCCGCAGAAATTCCTGTTCATCGATATCGTTGGCCTGACGGCCTGGCCTGGCGAAACGTTGGAAATCTTCATCTATCTCGATGAAACCAGCACCAAGCTGGAGCGCGCCATTTCCGCCCGTGATTTCGTCTTGAATGCCACTCCGATCGTCAACCTGTTTCGCCAAAACTGCGAACCGATCGCGCTCGACGGCACGCGCACGGAATATCGCGTGCTGCCGGACGCCAGGCGGCAGAAGACGCGTGAGATCTATGCGATCGAGAAAGTGGTGGTATCCGCGCGCACCGGGGACGAGGAACAGTGCCAACCCTTTTTCGGCCGCAGCCTGAAGGGCGGAGCCTCCTCGCTCTTCTGGCAGAGCGCGCGCCGTTTCGATGCCGACGACCACACCTCGGATATGGAAATCACCTTCGTGGACCGCGCTCGCCGGGCAAGCGGTCCCCTCGACAAGATCGCCAGTATCGACGCGCTGTGCCTCAACCGCGAACTGCCCGAGCAACTGCCTTTCGGCGGCGGTCACCCCTATTTGCAGCTGGCCTCCGGCAGCGAAGCTGTCGGCTCGGTTGAAGCCTTGATGGCGCCTACGCCCTCGGTGCGGATGAATGAGCAGCAAGGGCGTAACTGGCGGCTCATGTCGCACCTTCAGCTCAATCATCTTTCCATCTTCGACAATGATGGTGCCGCGCTGAAGGATATTCTGGCGCTCTATGCCTTCCGGGATAGCCGCGAAACCAGGCTGCTTGCCGACGCTCTCGTTCGGGTCGAAGCCAAAGCCTCCATGACGCGACTTGGCAGCGGCGGGATGGTGACGGGCACTGATATCCGGCTGGAGTTCGATCCGGCCGCCATCGACAGGCCATCGGCTTATCTCTTCGGCAGTGTCCTCGATCGGTTCTTCGGGCTTTACACCTCGATCAACAGCTTTACCCGCCTTTCCATCTCGATGAAGGGGCAATCGAAACCAATCGCCGTCTGGCCGGCCCGCGCCGCTGAACGGCCCTTGTTGTGACGAAGAGGTGATCGGAAGCGATGGACCAGTTCCGGCCAAGTGATAGCGAAATGCTTGCTGCGCTGCTCGAACGCGACCCCGGTCGCTTCGAACCGTCGACGGCGTTTCGCGTTGCCCAGCACGCGGCTGGCGATCATTTGACCGTGTCCTCACCCGTTGGCGTTTCGCCGGCTCCGCTTGCCGTCAGCGATTTCAAGAGGAAGGGCGCGACGGGGTCGGTCAAGGCCAGCATGGCTGGCCTGCTCGGCCCGCTCGGCGCAATGCCGCCGAGTTACAATGAGCTGGTCATCCGCGAAGAGCGCAATCGCGCTCATGGCCTTTCGAGCTTCTTCGATCTCTTCACTAGCCGCCTCGCCGAGCTATTCGTCGATGCGAGCGAGAAATATCGCCTTGCCCGGCGGCTGCGATGGAGTCCGGACAGAAACGGCAATGCCTTCATCAAGACGCTATTTTCGCTGGCAGGCTTCGGTACGGCGCGGCTGAAGGAAAAGGTTCGCCCCGACGACGAACTGATCCTCAGATTTTCCGGCTTCTTTGCGGCGCGGACCCGCAATGCGGTCAACCTGCAGGCCATGCTGCAGGAGTTCAGCGGCCTGCCTGTCGCGATCGAACTGTTCAAAGGCAGATGGCTTACCATTCCCGAGAGCGAGCGCAGCCGCATGGGGCAGCCGCAGGGCGTGCAGCTCGGCATCAACTCAATGGCGGGCGCTGCAATCCATGATTTCGGCGGCAGCTTCCGTGTCGTTGTCGGGCCTGTCGACTATGAGGATTACCGATCTCTTGCCCCGGGCAGCGCCAATATCGATGCGCTGTTTGCCCTGACGCGGCTTTATGTCGATCCCTCGCTCGAGTTCGACATCCAGGTGGTTCTGAAGAAGGAACATATCCCCTTCTGCCGGCTCGGCGAAAGCGGTGATCCACCGAGGCTTGGATGGAACAGCTGGGCACGCATTGCCGCGGCGGATCGCGACAGCGGCGATGCTATCATCGCCGAGCCACATAAGGCGCAGGGACAATCCGACCAGGGAGGCCTCCATGCGGCTTGAACTGCGGCAAACATCCGGAGAAGGCTCCAGCAAGGGGTGGTGCTTCGAGCGTGGCAAGCGCACGCTCGGGCGGTCGCCGGATTGCGACTGGCAGGTTACCGATCAACAGCGTTCGATCTCGAAGGTTCACTGCGTGATCGAACGCGATCGTGCCGGCTTCCTCCTGCGCGACCAGAGCGCCAACGGGACCCGCGTGGATGGCGTTACCATTCTGGAAGGCGAGACGGCAAGGCTTGCCGATAAATCCAAGATCGCATTCGGCAATATCGCCTTCACCGTCGTCATCACCGGAGAAGCCGACCGCGATATCGAGGATCCCGCAGACGGCCTGCGTCTCAGCGATGAAACCATGACGATCTCGTCGATCCTTGCTGACATCGCGCCTGGCGGCGGCACGGCAACTGGGGTGCTTGGCCAGCGGACCGGCGACGACTGGATCACCGCGTTTCCGCAATCATCGAAAAAAGGCAAGTCGCCAAGCAGGAATGTTGATATCGGCTGGAACGGTCCACCTGATGTCAACGGCATCAAGCCGGTACTTCCGGACGATTGGAACTCGGAATTCGAGCTGGGCAGCCAGCTCGAACATGGCGCAGCGACACATGTTTCCGTGGCCGTTGCCCGCAGTTCCGGATCGGAGGTCGCCGAGACTGCCAAAGCGATCATCCCGGCCAACGATATGCGTGTCGTCGATGATGCGGATCAAGGCGCGGACGATACGAGTTTTGCGCTGCAATTCGATCCGCTGCGACAGCTTGAAGCACTGGTCTCGACGCTGGAGCAGACACTCGATGACGAAGCGTCCGTTTTTGGAATTGAAGACAACCGGACTCACGCATCCGCTTCGCTGTTCAGCCGCGAACGGACGGAGCAACTCGCTGACCGCCTTCGATCGCTCATTTCGAGGCAATCCACGCTTAACGCCGGTCTTGAAAACCTTGTTCGTGAGGCCCATCGGATGTTTGAGCCGCGCATGGTCGAGGCGCATGTCGATGCCTCCCAGCGCAAGGCGCTTTGGCGCGGCAACGGCGATTACTGGAAGGCCTACCGCGCGCAGTTCGAAAGGGACGGCAAAAGCATTTCGGTCCGCGATCTGCTGGCCGAGGCCTTCAGCGCCTCCGCCGACGGCCGCGACGAAGACGATACCACCAGTTTGGCAGAGAGGACGGGCAACACCCGATGAAGAACGAAAATCGCGTGGCTTGGAGCGAGGGCATGTTCCTTCGCGTGCAGCATTTTCAGCAGGCCGACCGCTGGACGGAGCGGCTGGTCCGAACGACTGCGCGGGGGCTTGCACCTTACCCCTGGGGCATTGCAGAGATCGGCATCGATCGCAGCGCGCTCTCGATCGGCCAGTTTGCACTGTCGAACCTGCGCGGCATCCTGCCCGACGGCACGCCTTTCGAAGCGCCTGTTGATGCGGATCTGCCGCCCCCCCTGGAGCTCGACGATTCCACGAAGAACGCTATCGTCTATCTGGCCCTGCCTAGCCGTCAGCCTGGCAGAGCCGATGTCGCCATGAATGGCAGCGCCATGCGCAACAGCGTGCGCATCACCGCCTCGCAATACGAGGCACCGGACGCCAATCTGGAGACCGACTTCATGGCGCCGATCGATGTTGGCCGACTGAGTCTGCGTTACCTGAAGACCGGTGACGAACTGGCCGGCTACGATCTGATCGGCCTTGCCCGTATCATCGAGGTTCGTTCCGACCGGTCGGTCATTCTCGATCCGGACTACATCGCTCCCTCGCTGAATTGTGCGGCCGAAGCGCGGCTGAACGAACTCATCACCGAATTGCTCGGCATCGTGCGGCATCGGGCAGAGGCGATCGCCGAGCGCATTGGCGATCCGACGGTGCGTGGGACTGCGGAAGTGGGCGATTATTTTCTGCTGCATATTCTCAATCGCGCCGACCCCATGTTACGCCACATTGCGGCAAATGCTTCGCGCATGCATCCGATCATCTTCTACGAGGAATGCATTCAGCTAGCCGGCGAACTCGCCACGTTCACAACTGATCGCAAGCGGGCCACCGATTTCCCACCCTATCGCCATGACGATCTGAAGGCGACATTTGCCGCTGTGTTCAACGATCTGCGCGCCTCGCTTTCCGCAGTGCTCGAGCAGGCCGCCGTTGCGATCGAACTCATCGAACGGCGTCACGACGTGCGCGTCGGTACCATCAACGACCGCTCGCTGCTCAAGGATGCGGGCTTTGTGCTTGCGGTTCGCGCCGAGATGTCGGCCGAAGATGTCAGGCGCAAGCTGCCCGCGCAGATCAAGATCGGACCTGTAGAGCGGATTGCCGAACTGGTCAATGTCGCGCTGCCCGGCATTCCCGCCAGGCCGCTTCCCGTGCTGCCGCGGCAGCTGCCATACCGGTCCGGCACGATCTACTTCGAACTCGATACGAAAAATCCGCTTTGGAAACAGCTTGATACCTCCGGCGCGATCGCGCTGCATCTTGCGGGCGACTTCCCTGGCCTGGAGATGGAACTGTGGGCTCTCAGAGAATGAACACACCGCGCTCAACACCCTGGCACGAGCTGCCGACGATCATCGAGCTGACCGAGGACGGCGCGCGCAAGAACGAAGCCGCCCGCAAGATGGCCGATATTCTCGATGAGGAGCTGGATAAGCAGCCAAACGGCAAATCGGGCAATGCAGCCGGCGGCTGGTCCGTCGACGCGTTGATCCGCGGCTTTCGCTTTGGCGGTGATGATGTTCCGACCATCGTGCGCTCGGCCGCACCATTGCTCAATCTCGCCCACAGCCTGCGCAACACCGAAGAACAGCCCGACATTGCCGAGCTCAGGCGCGTGACGATCGATGCAGTCGGACGTTATGAGCGCGATCTTGCGAGTGCGCGCATCAGCCCGGAGCGGGCACGCGCGGCGCACTATGTCATCTGTGCGACGATTGACGATGTCGTTTTAAGCAAGCCTTGGGGCGTGCGCGCCGGCTGGGCGCGATCCGGCCTGGTCTCGACCTTCCACATGGACGTGACCGGGGGCGATCGCGTCTTCGATCTGCTCGACCATTTCCAGCAGAGCCCGGGCACCAATAAGGACCTGCTGCTTCTCATCTATCTCTGCCTGTCGCTCGCCTTCGAAGGCCGCACGCGCGTTTCGCCGCGCGGATCGTTGGAACTTGGGCGCATCCGTGACAGCCTCTATAAGACCCTGCTCGGTCAATATGGCGTTTTCGAACGCGAGCTATCGCCGCACTGGCGCGGCGTTTCGGCGCGCCACAAGCCGTTGCGCACGGCCGTTGCGCTTTGGACGATCCTTTCCGTCCTCGCGCTTCTGTTTGCGCTCGGCTACATGTTTTTCACGCTTTCGCTTAACAACGCCTCCGACGCAACCTTTGAGCGCCTGGCCAACCTGCCGCCGCGCGATATGCCAAGCGTTCTGATCGACGCTCCCAAGCCCAAAGAAGTCGCACAGACGCCGCCGCCTGTGAGGAAGCAGCCGGAGACACCGCCACCGGTCAAGGCGCAACCAACGCCGCTCGACAATCTGCTCGCCTTCCTGCAGCCGGAAGTCGACCGCAAGCTGGTCACTCTGTCGAATTCCAATGGCAGGCTGCTGGTGCGCATCAATAATTCCGGCCTGTTCGACACGGGCAGCGCCGAAGTCAGCGATAAATTCCGGGATCTCCTGCAGCGCATCGGTGGGGCATTGGCTTCAGAAAAATTCCGCGCCGTCGTTGTCGGCTATACCGACAATGTGCCGATCCGCACGGCTCAGTTTCCGTCGAACTGGCATCTTTCAGAAGCCCGCGCCCGCGCCGTCGGCGATATCTTGGCTGCCTATACCGGCAAGGATGCCATCTTGACCGAAGGTCGCGCCGACAGCGATCCGCTGGCAGGCAACGATACGGCGGAAGGACGCGAGGCCAACCGCCGGACGGAGATCCTGGTGCTGACCGACCCAACACAACGCCTCGGCGATGCCGCCCTCAATCCGCAGGCAACGCCACAGACGCCACGCGGTAATGCGCCGGCGACATCTGCGACGACAGGAGAAGCCCGATGAATCCGCTTGGCGCGTTTTATACGCTTCGCGCCTACGTCTCGGCCTATGCCGGTCTGCTCGGTCAGCGCTTCATATCGCTGATCTGGGTCGTGGCGATCTGCGTCGTCGTCTGGTTCTACGGCTCCATGGCCGGCTACGGCAGCTTCAAGCCGCTGGCAGGCACCGGCGCACGGATGATCGCGATCGGCGTGATCATAGCGGGTTGGCTGATCTACATGTTGGTCACGACCCTGCGCGCCCGCAAACGGGACAAGGCTCTCGTAGAAGGTATTGCCGACGACGCGGCCAGCCAGCAGGCGGAAGTGGGCGAAATCCATAGCCGCCTGAAGGAAGCCCTGCTACTTCTGCGCCGCATCAGCAAGAAGCGTTTCGGCTATATCTACGAACTGCCCTGGTATGTCATCTTCGGCGCGCCGGGATCGGGTAAGACGACCGCGCTCACCAATTCGGGTCTGAAGTTCCCGCTCGGCGATGCGATGGGCAGCAATTCGGTGCAGGGCGCCGGAGGCACTCGCAACTGCAATTGGTGGTTCGCCGACGAGGCGATCCTGATCGACACCGCTGGCCGTTACACCACGCAGGACGATTTGAATGGTGCGTCCAAGGCCGGATGGGAAGGCTTTCTCGGGCTCTTGCGCAAATACCGCCGCTCGCAGCCGATCAACGGCGCCCTTGTCACCCTCTCGATCGGCGACCTTCTCAGCCGCGAGCAGGAGGTGCAGCTCGAGGAGGTGCGTTCCATTCGCAAACGCCTGTCGGAGCTCGACGAGTTCCTGCATGCGCGCGTACCCGTCTATGTCGTCCTGACGAAGGCCGATCTTCTAACCGGTTTTGTCGAGTTCTTCGACGGCCTGGCAAAGACCGATCGCGAGCAGGTCTGGGGCACGACTTTCGATCTCGACGAGAGCTACAAAGGCGAGAACCTGCCCGAGCGTTTCATGGAAGAGTTCGCGCTGTTGCAGCAGCGGGTCGATGCCATGCTGATCGAGCGCCTGCAGCAGGAGCCGAATATCGAGGTACGCGGCCGCATCTTCCGCTTCCCCGCTGAGCTTGCCTCTTTGGGCGAGCGTCTTCAGGAGCTGTTGACCGAACTCTGCGCCTCTTCCAACCTTATCGAATCCCCCCTCGTTCGCGGCGTCTATTTCGCTTCGGGCACGCAGAGCCGTGAGACGGATACGCCGCGCACCCGGCGCAGCTATTTCCTGTCGCGTCTGTTCAAGGAGGTTATCTTCGGCGAGGCGTCGCTGGTTGCCCGCGACAGACGCCTGTCGGGCCGGCAAGCCATGATCAGGCGGATCGCCTATGGCGCCGCCGCCGTCGCGCTGGCGATCGTCTTTACCGGCTGGACGGCAACCTATTTTCAGAACTCGCGCGCGATCGCCGCAGCCGAGCGGCGGATCGACAATTACGAGAAACTCGCAAGCGGCATTCAAGTCCGCGACGTGACCGATGCTGATTTCCTGCGGATCCTGCCGGCGCTCGACAATCTGCGCTCGGTCAACAGCGGTTTCGACGAGGCGCGCGTCTGGCCCACGAGTTTCGGCCTCGACCAAGGTGATAAGATCGCCAGCCGCCAGCGCGGAGCCTATCAGCGCGCCTTGAACGCGCTGCTTCTGCCTCGTATGCTCGTTGCACTTCAAAATGAGCTCAAGCAGACCTCGGATGTTCAAAAGACCTTCGACGCCTTGAAGTTGTACGGCATGCTGGGTGGATTGGGGCCGTCCGACAGGGATTTCGTCTCGCAGCAATCGGAAGACATGTTTGCAGCACTTTACCCCGGTGAAGGACGCTCGGCCACGCGCAAAGCGCTGGCTGCTCACGTAGAGGCCATGGCAGCGGGCAGCCTGCCCGCAATCGAGCTGGACAATGCCCTGATTGCCAAGGCACGGGAAACGATCCACTCGCAAAGTCTTGCAGCCCGAGCCTATGATATCCTTATCCATTCTCGGCAGGCTCGCCAGCTTGATGCTTGGCTCCCCACCGACGCATTGGGACCGCTCGGAGCCCAGATTTTCGAGCGCAAATCCAAGGCAACGCTGCGTGAGGGCATTCCAGGAATTTTCACGGGCAAGGGCTATCGTGACGTTGTGTTGCCGATGGTCGCGACCGCCGCCTCGGAAGCGCTCAACGAGCAATGGGTTCGCGGCGACAGCGGTGCACCGCCTCCGGGAATGACCGCGGACGCGATTTCCCAGGCGACGCTGCAGCTTTATTTCGACGCATTCCAGCAGCAATGGTCTTCGCTGCTTGCTGATCTGCAGGTACGCCCGTCGAGCACCCTTGCCGATGCGACCGAGACGGCGCGCATCCTGGCAGCCAATCCAAGCCCTATTGAAATGGCGCTGAAATCCATTGCCAGCGCCACCGACCTGCGTCCGGCAGCACGCGCAGAAGTTGCCTCGCTAGACGATGTTCCGGACGCAGCTCTGACCGCCGCCACTACGGGCGCTGTCAGCGCGCCCGATCCTTACGGTCCGCTGCGAGCCGCGCTCGAGGCGAATGTCGCCAATACACAACCGGCATCACAGGACGGCAAGGCCAGCGGCAGCGATAACCCGCGTTCGCAGATCCAGGGTCTCCAGCCAATCCTGCAGAACATCTACGGCCAGTTGTCGCGCGCTGCGAACTCGACGGCAGAGGTCGCACGCGTCTTCGATGCCGGCGGTCAGCTCGCCAATGCCAATCAGGATCTGGTGCAGCAGGCCCGAGGGCTGCCGACACCGGCAGACGCATGGATGGTCGCAGTCGCAACCGATATTGGTTCGCTGGCAGTCAAGGCGGCACGCAGCCGCGTCAACGATCTTTGGGCAAGCGAAGGCGCCGATCTCTGCGCCCGTATCGTCAACGGCCGTTATCCTTTCGATCGATCTTCCAGCCAGGATATCGCCATGGCGGACTTTGTGCGGCTCTTCGGGCCGCAAGGGCTGTTCCAATCTTTCTTTAAGAGCCGGTTAGAAGCCTTCGTCGACACGAGCGCGCAGCCCTGGGGCTGGCGTGGCACGTTCGGCGGCGACAGCATCCCAAGTCAGGCTATCGCCCAGTTCGAAAATGCCAGCAAGATCGAGCATGCTTTCTTCCCTGCCGGTAGCGAGAAACCGGCTATCTCGATCAACATCAAGCCCGTGTCGCTATCGGATTCGGCCAATGCCGTAATCATGGATATCGCGGGCGAGCGCGTCGTCTACAACCACGGACGTGTCGTGCCTAAATCCATTGCTTGGCCGGCGGCCGGTGCAGCGAACCAGTCTCAGATCGCATTTTTGCCGGGAGGCTGGCAGGAAGCTATGACACAGTCCGGCGACTGGTCGCCCTTCCGACTGTTCGATGCCGCCAAAGTGACGGTCCAGGCCCCCGATCTCTTCCGAGCTCGATTTGAAGACAAGGGCCAGACGGCGGAATTCGACGTGCAATTCGGTTCGGTGCTCAATCCCTTCCGGCTGCAGGCATTGTCCGATTTCAGCTGCCCGGCGCAGTTCTGACGGTCGGCCGATGAACGAACCGCTCGCCCGCACCCAATCGCCGATGCAAGCCGATGCGGTCGGCTTTTTCGGAAAGTTGCCGACCCACGGCGATTTCGTCTCCGCCGCACTTGGCTCCCGGCTGCAAGGCGAACTCGATCAATGGATTCGACGCGGCCTGATTGCCCTGGAAGCCGCATTGGGGCCGGATTGGCGCCGGCCGTTTCACGCGATGTCCCCTTGGCGCTTCGTCGTGAACAAAGGCGTCTGGGCGCCGGCTGCCATAGCGGGTGTCCTCCTGCCCAGCCGCGATCGCGTAGGCCGCAGCTTCCCATTGATTATCGCCGCTCAGCTACCGCACTTTTCGGGCCAGCTCCGCGATCTCTGCGAAGACGACAGCTGGTTCACCGCCGCCGAAGCCTTGGCGGAGACCTCCGACAAGGCCGATTTCGAGATGAAGCGTTTCCTCGAAGGCATCACGCGGCTTCGTCCACCGTTCATCGACAAGCAATCGACCGGAATGCAGTCTGCCGCAATCAGCAATTCTCCGGCACCGGCCTCGCTCTGGTGGCGTATCAATCCCGGCACGCGGCAAGGCAAGGGGTTCCGAACCGCAGCCGCTCCCGCAGCCCAGGATTTCGTCAAGCTCGTCACGGCGGATGCCCCGAAAGTTCCAGTCGCCGCCGAACCCGAGATATCTTCCGTTGCTACCGCCGCGATCGAAGTGCCGCAAACGGCGAAGGTAGGATCAGCAGATTTTGCGATAGCATACAGCCATGCCAGTCACGCCGGAACACGTCTTTCGTTGAATGCCGATGCACTTCTTCTAAGTGCCGTGCCGCATATCTTCGCGATTGCAGATGGTGTCGGCGATGGATTCGGGGCCATCGAAGCGGCGAGGATAACAACGGGAATCCTCGCCGGTATCCCGCAGCGCGATGAGCTGCACCTCTTGCTACAGGATATCAAGAGCAAGCTCGGCCACGCCCACGCGATCCTGCGCGCCAAGGGCGCAACCGCGGAGCGTGAGCCTCCCATCGCCAGTGTCGTCAGCGCCACATTGCTCAATGGCGAATTTGTCGCCATATGGGCAGGAGATGCGCGGTGCTATTTGATGCGCGATGGAATGATGCGGTTGTTGACCCGCGACCACATCGAGATCGGCCTCAGGCGTACACTCGGCCGTGCCCTAGGGCTGAAGGATCAATTTATCTCGGAAACCACTGGTGACCGGCTTCAGCGCGGCGACCGGCTTCTGCTTGCAAGCGGCCCGCTCTCCCGGACCCTTACCGATCGCGTCATTGCCGAGATCCTACTCGAAACACCGCTGGAACGAGCGGCGGAAGCACTGATCCAGGAAGCGCTTATCGCGAACTGCCGCGAGAATGTCAGCGCCATCGTCGTTGGCGTAACATGAGTGGAGATACGAGCGACGCGGATATCAGACGAATCGCGGCAAGCTTTGCGGAGCTGCTGCAGCTGCTCACCTATGACGGCGAAGCCGAACGACCAAAAGAGGTGAGCGATCTTCTGATCGATCAATTGCGCGATGCATTGGACCGACGCCTGCCTTACCTTCCCGAGGGTGAACCGGCTTTCATCGGAAATACCTTTCTTGTCGAAGCGATTGTACACCGCAACGAGCGCACGGAAATCAGTCGGTTGCGCCATCGCGATCTTGGCACCTTTCATGCCATGAAAACCATCCCACCGGATCGGGCAAATGAAGCAACCGCCAAAGCCTTACTGCTACGTGAAGCAAGCATCGGCATGACGTTTCGCAGTAGGGACCTTGCCTCCGCTCAATGCGCAATAAGACTAACCGATGGCCGGCCGGCGCTCATTATGGAATGGATCGGACCATCCTTGTCGCAACGGCTGGCGCAAGGTCCTATCTCAGCGACCGATGTCAAGGCGGCCGCAAAATGCCTTCTTGCCGGGCTGAGCGCAATCCATCGCGCCGGTTACATTCATGGCGATATTTCACCAGCTAACCTTTTGCTGGGCGAAGGAAATTTCGATCGCTTGAAGATTGCCGATTTCGGTACCGCGGTAGAGTGCGGAACCCGATACCGCCATCTCGATATTGCCAGGGCGGCGACGCCCGGCTTCACCGCGCCAGAGGTTTCAGGCGACACCGCCATGCAGATCAGCGCCGACCTCTTTTCGGCCGGACGCGTCATCAACCTGCTTCTGGACCATTGCGACGAGACCCAGGAATCGATCGTTCAGATCAGGGCTACTGCCCGACATCTAGCGGACCCGGCGCCTTCCAAAAGGCCGCCGAATGTGATGGCGGCCCTTGCCTTGATCGAGGCGGTCTAGTTCCAACCCTGTCAGTTCGAGGCGGAGCTGCCAGGAAGCGGGGCCGCGGCCGTCGGCGCGCTCTTTTGATAGACGGTCAACAGCTTGGCAAAATCGACCGTGTCTGCATTGCTGGCAAAAATTGTGTCGCCATCCTGCATCTTGAACTGCTGCATCAGCACGAAGTTCGAGACCTGCTTAAGATTGACGCTGTAGATGACCGGCTTGACCGAAACGATGGTCGGAGCGCTGGCGCTCTTGGCGAGGCTCGAAGCAACCTGCGAATAGATCTTCTGGTTCCGGAAAAGATAGAAGTTGCGGGAGTCAGCGCGGTCATCGAGCAGGCCGCCGGCGCGGGCAAGCGCCTGCGCCAAGGTAGTTTGGCCGGGCTCAAGCGGGAACTCGCCGACGCTCTTGAAGGCGCCGAGCGCAGTAAAGGTCTGCAAAGAGCCACTGACGAACAGCTGATCGCCAGGCAAGAGGCGCACGTTCTGCTTGCTATCCTGAAGGATGCGATCCAGCGGCGCGCTCGCCCTTTGCGAACCGCGCGTCAGCGTCACGGTCGTGTTGGCCGGCGCAGACGATGCACCGCCGGCGAGCGCAAGAACGTCAAGCACGCGTTCTCCGCGGGCCGTCAACGGGAAACGGCCGGCAGAGCGAACCTTGCCATCGACCGTAACGGCGCTGGAGGGCTTGTCGACGACCGTGACGACGGCCTGAGGGTTGACCGAGGAACCTTTGAGGGCGGTGACGATCTTGGACTGCAGCCCTTCCGGGGTCGAATCGATGACGCGCTGTTTGCCGACATAGGGCATGGTAACGAAACCGCGGGAATCGACGGTGAAGCGACCGAGATTGAGCGATTTGCTCTGCGTGGCAGACAACAATCCATCCTCGCCGGTATCCAGCACCGTTACGTCGAATACGTCGCCCGGACGCAGACGGGCATCCGAAAAGCCGCCAGAGCGCAAGCTCGTAAGCCCCTGATCGGTGGACGAATAGGACGGCACAACAACCTGTGCACCCATCGGAGCTTCGGAGAGCGGCACGACCGGAATCTGCCGCTGCGTGCCGGGCATCCTCGCATTGCGAATGTTGAGGGCGCTTGGCCCATCAGACGGCCCTGCACAGGCGCTGAGGACAACCAAGGGTAAAATCGCCGCCCATTTCCGCATTCCGGAATCTCCTTCGGATGTTAGAAGCAAGGCAGAAATATCAACCAGAAGGCGGGAGGCAATATCCGGACCTAACAAATAATGAATTATGACAGTTCGGTTGTTTACTATTGTGTCCAAATGGCAACCGAAGGGCGGCTCAACATCTCTCTAACCGCGCTCGGGGCGGCCAAATTCGGCGCCCGAGCGCCTAAAATGAGAGCGCCACAGCGAATCGAATTTCAAAAATCGCGAGAGCGTCGATTGAGGATACGACAGCTCAAACCACTCAACCGGTTGGATTTTTCAATTGGCCGAATATCCTTTTACCCGCATTGGTAACATTTGAAGTGCTGATCGTTTCCGTATTCCTCGCGTTACAGTCTTGGAGTGCCTGCTACCAAGGGATGTTGTTGGCCCGATCGCTGTTTGCAGTTGGTAGGATTTGAATCGGAACCCCATCTCTTTTACGGAAACTGTTGTGAATGTGTAATACACTGCCGTCCATCTCTTTGCTCCCAAGAGGGATTGGAACTCGCGGCCTCGTTTGAGGCCGAGAGACCCTCTGCCAAAAACTTAGCGATTGAGATGCGAGATGGGCTGCATTCAGCCAAAATAATTGATGAGCTCCGCCTAAGGGTTCAGCGCATTACTGAGGTCACGCAGTCCGTCCATCAGTATCATGGGATCCGAGGGAGAAAACAGGAAGGCGACGGCCTGATAGAAAGCGCGTGTGTCTCGCCGCCTCTGCGTGGTAAGCTTACGCAGTGGCACGAAGTTCGGCTGAAAACTGCAAAGTACGCTAGGATCCTGGCCTAGAGCGCGGCTCTCAGTCTGACGCGCTCCTCAGGTGATAGGCGACTTGCTACAGCAATCAAGAGATTGGTCAAAACATGATCATCTGCCGATCGATTGTTTTGGCTTTGATAGAAATCGCTGGTTACGCTGATCCGACAGGCTGTGCTCGGCGATTTGCCGTAGCCGGCAAGAAATGTCGTGAGCGCTTCCGTCAACTCTTGATTGAGATGATCGGCTTGGGGCACAGAGGTGAACCAGGATTGTAGCTGCTTCTCCGCTCGACGCCCATCCCGTCTGTCATCGTACTTCTTCGCCGTCATATCCTTATAGGCACAAAACTTCATCGGCGCGAAGAGCCACTTGCCATCTTCGGTTTGAAGTGCATACCAAGCGCGAGCATATGCCAGGCGACGCCGAAGGTCAGCGCTGCTGTCTAGCTCCGCCTTGAATCGCTCGATATTTTGAAGCACATGAGAAAGTGTCGGTGCGATCACGGACATTTAAGCTCCCCCTTCTAGTAATTCATTCCCTTGTGAATTTATTGGATCAAATACGCCGTCAGATCGTGTGTCAATAATTCAGGAATAAGATGATTTTGTTTTGCCTCAAGGAGCTTTGCAGGAAAGCTCAGCGAGAATGGCCGATTGCTTCAAGACGGCAATTCCGACGGCCGCCAAGGTCGCCCGCCGGCCAAGACAATTAATCCTGCGTTCAGGGTGGTGCGGCTAGTTAGGCGGCAATCATTGCCCCAGTTGCGGTTAGCTGGGGTGTTGCAACGAAGATCTCGGGCTCCGGGTTCTCGTTTCTGGAACTTTGCATTCGAGAAACGACGAGAAAAGCGAAAGACACATGTCGTCTAAAGATACTGTCAACGATTCTGCTCCAACTCCTCAGATGGCTCATTCGGATCGCGAATTCGGAATTCGCGCCGCTCTTTTGTCCAACCATCAACTGAGAGCGACGGCAGCAAAGTTTGCAGAAACTCGCAGGCTTGATCTCCTTAAATTCAATAGTTTCGATTTCTATCTCCGGCATAAGGAGAACGAAAACGAGATTCTGCGGGTCTATCGCGCCGCAGCTGCCGATGTCGATGCTGGCGAAAGCATCACGCCGGCTGCCGAATGGCTGCTCGACAACCACTACATCGTCGAAGAGGCAATCCAGGAAGTTCGCCGCGACTTTCCGAAGAAATTCTATCGCGAACTGCGCAAGATCAATCTCGACGGCACTGAGGTGCCGCGCACCCTCGCGCTTGCCTGGCTCTACATGGCGCATGCGCACAGCAATATCAGCAATGCCGGCATGACCGCGGTCACCGAAGGGTTCCAGGACCGCGAAACCTTGCGGATCGGCGAACTCTGGGCGTTACCTTCGCTGGTGCGCTATGTGTTGATCGACAATCTTCGCCGGGTGGCATCGCAGATCGATAAGAGCCGCGAAATGCGCGCGGCGGCCAATGCAGCGGCCACCGAGGTAGTTTCGCTCGGTGACGCCGGCGCAGCACAATATCTGGAGACGCTGGCAGCCAATCTCGACGACACGACCTTCGTCACGCAGCTGCATTATCGGCTTCGCAATGCGCTGGAACCAACCGAAGCTGCGTTGAACTGGCTGGAGGCCAAGCTTTCCGCCAAGGGCACGGATGCAGAAGCCGTCATGTCGGCCGAGCAGACCCGCCTCGGCGCGGCCAATGCGCTGATGGGCAGCATCATCAAGAGCCTGCGAGAGATCAACGACACCGACTGGTCAGAGTGGGTCGAAGAGGTCAGTACCATCGACAAGCTGCTCTGGCAGCAGACGGACTATGCCGAGCTCGATGCCGGCTCCCGCAACAGCTACCGCCGCCAGATCGAAAAGCTCGCAAAGCGCTCCGACAAGACGGAAATGGATATTGCCGAAGCTGCGGTCCGGCTGACCAACCGTGCAAAGAATGAGAGCGGGGACGGATCTGCAAGCAACGTTGGCTACTATTTCGTGGGCAACGGGCGTCCGGCGCTGGAGGCGGAGATCGGCTTCCGGCCGACGCTTGGCCTTCGATTCATGCGGGTGGTCCGCAAGCTGAACTGGCTCTCGATCGCCGTTCCCGTGCTTCTCCTGACATTGCTGGCGCTCGTCCTGGTCGAATGGGCATTCGTCGATGCGGGAATGCCGCTGTTTGCGACGATCGTTCTGCTGCTGATGTTCGCGCTTCCGGCATCCGAGGGTGCGACCGGCCTCTTCAATTTCTTTGCCACCTTCTTCATCACACCGGATCGTCTCGTCGGCTATGAATTCAAGAAGGGCTTGCCTGCGGACGCCCGCACGCTTGTCACTATTCCTTCCCTGATCGGCAGGCGTGAGCACGTCGATGAACTCGTCCGCAATCTTGAGGTGCATTACCTTGCTAATGCCCGCGGCGAGATCTACTACGCACTCCTGACCGACTGGCCGGATGCCGAGGAAGAACAGAGCGCCCGCGATCTCGACGTTCTCGATTATGCGCGCAGCAAGATCGCCGAATTGGAATCACGTTATTCGGAAGAAGGCAAGCAGCGCTTCTATCTTCTGCATCGCCGCCGGCAATATAACTCGGCCGAAGGCGTCTGGATGGGCTGGGAGCGCAAGCGCGGCAAGTTGCACGAGCTCAATATGCTGCTGCGCGGCAGCTCGGACACGAGCTTTATCGCAGGCGTCGATGTTGTGCCGGCAGACGTCAAATATGTTATGACGCTTGACAGCGATACGCGCGTTGTTCGCGATACTGTCACGAAGCTCGTCGGCAAGATGCACCATCCGATCAATCGACCGGTTTTCGACGACAAGAAGCAGCGCGTCGTTGATGGCTATGGCGTGCTGCAGCCGCGCGTGACGCCGTCGCTGACGACGGGCAAGGACGCATCGACCTTCCAGCGCGTCTTCTCGGTCAATCGTGGTCTCGACCCTTACGTCTTTGCGGTTTCCGACGTTTATCAGGACATCACCGGCGAGGGTACCTTCACCGGCAAGGGCCTTTATCATGTCGACGCCTTCGAGGCCTCGCTGAAGGGCCGGATTAGCGAGAACTCGATATTGAGCCACGATCTGCTCGAAGGCTCGATGGCACGATGCGCGCTTGTGACGGACTGCGAACTGGTGGAGGATTTCCCCATCCGCTACGAAGTGGAGGTCTCGCGTCAGCATCGCTGGGCACGCGGCGACTGGCAGCTTATTCCCTACATTTTCGACGAGCGTCGTGGCATTACTGCACTCGGCGGCTGGAAGATGCTCGACAATTTGCGCCGCTCGCTGACGCCGATCGCCTGGTTTTTCGCTTCAGTGCTCGGTTGGTACTGGATGGATCCTTTCGGCGCGCTCATCTGGCAGATCCTGCTGATCTTCAGCCTGTTCGTTGCCCCGACATTGTCGCTGATCAATGGCATCATCCCGCGAACCAGCGACATTATCCTCCCGGCGCATCTCCATACTGTCTGGAAAGATATTGAGAATGCCAATGCCCAGGTGGCGCTGCGTATCATCTTCATCGCCGACATCGCCTGCGTCATGGCTGATGCGATTGTGCGCTCGCTCTACCGCATGTTCGTCAGCCGCAAACTGATGTTGCAGTGGCGCACCGCCGCAAGTGCGCAGGCTATGGCCCAGACGACGATCCTCGGCCATTACAAGGTCATGTGGCGCGCCCCGCTGCTCGCCATTCTGGCGCTGGTCTTCGCCGTCTCTTCCGGCGACATCGCTTGGCTGGTCGGACTTCCTTTCGTGTTTCTCTGGGTGCTGTCGCCAGCCATCGCCTGGCTGGTCAGCCAGACGGCGGAAACCGAAGATCGGCTCGTCGTGCCAGACCACGTCCGCAACGAATTGCGCAAGATCGCGAGACGTACCTGGCGCTATTTCGACCACTTCGTCGTTCCCGATCAGCATTTCCTGCCGCCGGACAACGTTCAGCAAACGCCGCATGCCGTGGTTGCCATGCGTACCTCCCCGACCAATATCGGCGTCTATCTGCTGTCGGTCATTTCGGCGCGTCGTTTCGGCTGGATTTCGTTTGAGGACGCGGTCAAGCGCATCGAACAGACGATCGAGACGGTCGAAAAGCTGGAAAAGTATCGAGGTCATCTTTTCAACTGGTATCATACCGACACGTTGAAGCCGCTGGGCCGCAAATATGTATCCTCGGTCGATAGCGGAAATTTTGCCGGCCATCTGATTGCCGTTTCATCCGCATGCCGTATCTGGGCTCAGTCTCCTCTTGCCCATATCCACACCGATCTTGATGGCATCGGCGATGTCGCGGCAATTCTGCGCGAGGTGCTTTCCGATCTCGATGACGATACGCAGTCGAACCGATCCCTCCATGACCGGCTCGAGGGCCGTATCGCAGAGCTTGAAGCGGCGGTCGCGACCGGTAAACGCGAGAAGGAATTCTCCTCGGGTCTCATCGAACGATTTGCCGGACAGGCTCGGGAAATCCGCGAACTTGCCGGAAGCCTTGACAGAGAAGTCAAGACCACGCGGAGCGAGGAGGTCGTTCATTGGGCGGAGAAGCTGGTAGAAACCTGCGAACTCCATCAGGTCGACAAGGCTTTCGATCCCGCCCAGGTGCCTGATATCAGCGAAAGGCTGGTCCGAATCGGAAATCGCGCTCGTGAAATCGCCTTCGATATGGATTTCAGCTTCCTCTATCGCCCGGAGCGCCGGCTGCTGTCGATCGGCTTCCGCGTCGAGACAGAAGAAGTGGATGCCGCCTGCTACGATCTGCTTGCTTCGGAAGCTCGTCTGACAAGCCTCTTCTCCGTAGCAAAAGGTGATTTGCCGACGGAGCATTGGTACAAGCTCGGCCGCCACGTCGTGCCCGTCGGCACGCGCGGTGCGCTGGTCTCGTGGTCCGGCTCGATGTTCGAATATCTGATGCCACCTCTCGTCATGCAGGAGCGTAGCGGCGGGATTCTCAACCAGACCAACAATCTGATCGTTCTCGAGCAAATGAACTATGCGCGCAAGCTTGGCACGCCGTGGGGCATCTCGGAAGCGGCCTTCAACGCCCGCGATCATCAGATGAACTATCAGTACAGCAACTTCGGGGTGCCGACGCTCGGTCTGAAACGCGGTCTCGGACAGAACGCCGTCATCGCGCCCTATGCCTCGTTGCTCGCCAGCCAGTACAATCCGGTCGCAGCCCTCGAAAACCTCGAGCGGTTGCGGGCCGTTGGCGCGCTCGGCATGTATGGTTTCCATGATGCCGTCGATTTCACGGCAAGCCGCGTGCCCGAGGGCAAGCAATGCGCGGTGGTTTACAACTACTATGCGCACCACCACGGCATGTCGATTGCCGCGGTTGCCAATGTGGCTTTCGATGGTCTGTTGCGCGAGCTGTTCCATGCGGATCCAGTAATCGAGGCAGCCGAGCTGTTGCTGCAGGAAAAGGCTCCCCGTGACATCCCCGTCATGGCCTCGAAGCACGAAACCGATGCGCCCGCGACCATCCAGGGCGACCTGATGCGTCCGGAAGTGCGACGCCTGGAAGATCCAGCCTCACGCGAGCGCGAGTTGCTGCTGTTGTCGAACGGCCGTTACTCTACGATGCTGACGGCGACCGGCTCCGGCTACAGTCGCTGGAAAAATCTCTCCGTCAATCGTTGGCGTGCCGATCCGACCGAGGATCGCTGGGGCTCGTTCATCTTCATGCGTGACACCGCATCAAACGAATGGTGGTCTGCAACCGCGGAGCCCCGTTCGATTGCCAACGAGCATGTTCGGGTCAGCTTCAGCGACGACAAGGCGGAGTTCATCAAGACCGTCGGTGAGCTGACAAGCGAAATGGAAGTTTTCGTCGCAAGCAATTACGATGCGGAAGGCCGCCGCCTGACGATCAGCAACACCGGCACGGAAGATCGGGTCATCGAAGTGACCTCGTACATGGAGCCCGTTGCCACGCTCGACGGCGTCGATACGGGTCACCCCGTCTTTGCCCGCATGTTCCTGAAAACCGAGGTTGCCACCAAAGGTGATGCGATCTTCGTCGAGCGCCAGAAACGCGGCGTGACGGATCCCGAAGTCGCCATCGCCCATCTCATCGTCGATACGTCGGGCGAGAGCCTGCAGACACAGTATGAGACGGATCGCATGCGCTTCCTTGGGCGAGGGCGCACGCTGACGGAGGCTGCGGCCTTCGACGCCGGTGCGGAACTTTCCAATTCCAGTGGCTTCACGATGGATACCTGCCTGTCGCTGCGCCGGACGCTTCGCGTACCGGCCGGTGAGAAGGTCAGTGTTACCTTCTGGACGATTGCCTCGGCCGAACGCGCCGAACTCGAGGCGGCGGTCGAGCACTATCGCCAGCCGGAAAGCTTTGCCCAGGGTCTCGTTCAGGCCTGGACGAGAACGCAGAGCCAGCTGCGCCAGATCGGCGTCAATTCGAAGGAGGCGGCCGCCTACCAGCGCTTTGCCCGCTACATCATCTATCCGGACATGGCGCTACGTGCAGACAACGAGGCCATCCGCAAGGGGCTGAATTCGCAGTCTGTTCTCTGGGGCGCGACATTGTCCGGCGATGCGCCATTGATGACCTTGCGCATTACCGACGAGCTCGGCACGGATCTTGTCAAGGAATTGCTGCGTGCGCAGGGCCTCTTGCAGTCGCGCGGAGTCGAGGTCGATCTCGTCATCTTCAACGAGCGCACCGGTGAGACGGCTGCCGAAATGCAGCGCACCATCGACCAGCTCTGTGACGCGGCGCGGCACGCCAGCGAGGTTGCCGGCATCCAGCGCAATATCTACGTCCTGCGCAAGGATCTGACGGCTCCGGAGGCCTATGACGCCATCATCGCCGCCTCGCGCGTCGTGCTGCGCGGTCGCGACGGCAGCCTCATCGATCAGGTGCAGAAGGCTCGTTCCGTTTCCGGTTCGCCTGCGCTGCTTGGTCAGTGGGGCGATTCCACCCTGGTGCCGCGTATGGTTCGTGACACTGGCGGAATACCGCCGGTCGATGGCAGCGATCTTGCCTTCTGGAACGGCTATGGCGGATTTGCGGCCGACGGCAGCGAATATGTCGTGCGCCTATCCGGCGGCGAACAGACGCCGCATCCGTGGGTCAACGTAATCGCCAATGAGAATTTCGGCTTCCATGTCTCGGCTGAAGGCGCTGCTTTCACCTGGAGCCAGAACTCCCGCGACCATCAGCTGACGCCTTGGACCAACGACATGGTCACAAACCGCCCGGGCGAGGCCTTCTACCTGAAGGATCTTGATCGTGGCTCCGTCATCGTGCCGTACGCCTCGCTGGCCCAGCGCGCAGACACGCGTTTCGAAGCCCGTCATGGGCTTGGCTATTCGATCTTTTCGACGGTTCAGGACGAGATTTCTCTGGAGGTCACCCAGACCCTCGACATGGAAAAGCCCGTCAAGCTGACACAGCTGCGCATCCGCAATGATGCGGGTGAAGCACGCAAGCTGCGTCTTTACGGCTACGCTGAATGGATTCTCGGCAACAACCCGACCAAGAGCAAGCCCTTCGTCATATCGAGCTTCGACAGCGTGAGCGGAGCGGTCTTTGCGAAAAATCCGTTCAGCGTAAACTTCGGCACGCGTGTCGCAGCTTTTGCGGCAAGTGAAACACCGTCGAGCGTCTCCACCAGCCGCCGCGAATTCATCGGCCGGCACGGAACGATCCAGCAGCCGCGCACGGTTTCGGCCGGCTCGCGGCTCTCCAATGCCGTCGACCTCGATGGAGATCCGGCGGCTGCCATGGCATTCGATCTGACGATCGAGCCCGGCGAAGTGCGCAACATCTGCTTCTATATGGGTGACGCCGCCTCGCAGGAAGAAGCCGCCACTCTCATCGCCGAGATACGCTCCGTCGGCTTTGGCGACGTTCTTGAGAAGACGCGTGGGTTCTGGAAGACCTTCACCGGTAAGACACGTGTCTCGACGCCGGACCAGCGGCTTGACTTCATGGTCAACAATTGGCTGCCTTATCAGACCTATAGCTGCCGCATCATGGCTCGCACCGCCTTCTACCAGTCGAGCGGCGCGTGGAACCTGCGCGACCAGCTGCAGGATTCGCTGGCCTTTCTGCTGCATTCGCCTGAAATCGCACGCAATCAGATCCTCAATACCGGCCGCCGTCAGTTCCCGGAAGGCGACTTCCAGCACTGGTGGTTGGCAGACAGCGGCGCGGGCGTTCGTACGAACATCTCCGACGATCCGGTCTGGCTCGCCTATGCCGTCGACCAGTATTGCACGGTGACCGGCGATAGTTCGATCATGGACGAGATGCTGCCCTTCGTCGAAGGTGCACAGCTCAGCCCCGGCCAGTACGACGCCTTCCTGCAGCCGCGTGTTTCCGACGAGACCGCTTCGCTCTACGAACATGCTGCTCTCGGCCTCGATCTCGCGATCAAACGCACGGGCGTCAACGGCCTGCCGTTGATGATGAGTGGTGACTGGTGCGACAAGATGGATCGTGTCGGCATCGCCGGCCGCGGCGAGAGCGTTTGGTTGGGCTGGTTCCTTGCAGGAGCCTTGCGCCGCTTCATCGCTTATGCCGAAACGCGCGGTGACACGCAACGCATCAGCCGTTGGTCGGATCATCTTGAAAAGCTCAAAGCCGCGATCGAAACGGCCGGCTGGGATGGCGAATATTATCGCCGAGGCTACTACGACAACGGCGCGCCTCTCGGCTCCAGCCAATCGGCGGAGGACAAGATCGACTCGATTGCCCAATCCTGGAGCGTGCTCTCGGGCGAGGGAGATGCCGATCGCAGCAACATGGCCATGAATGCAGTCCTCGATAAACTGGTTGATAACGAAGGTAGGCTTATCCGCCTGCTGACGCCGCCTTTCGTCAAGCCGGTCAATGATCCGGGCGTGATCAAGGCCTACCCCCCGGGCGTCCGTGAAAATGGCGGCCAATACACACATGCCGCCACGTGGACGGCTCTTGCCCTTGCCCGGATGGGCCGCGGCGAAGACGCCTGGCGCGCTGTCGAGATGCTGAATCCGATCAACCACGCACTCGACAAATCGTCTGCGGATACCTATCGCGTCGAACCCTATGTGATCGCCGGCGACGTTTATGGAGAAGGCGACCTCAGGGGCCGCGGTGGCTGGAGCTGGTATACCGGTTCGGCCGGGTGGTTCTATCGTGTTGCAATCGAAGGCATTCTCGGTATTTGCACCGAAAGCGGGCGGTTGTACGTCAAGCCTGTATTGCCTGCCGGATGGGACGGCTACTCGGTTGCGCTGGAGCTGCCCAGCGGCAGATACGAGATTTCGGTTTCGAGAGTTGACGCGACAAGCGGATATTCGGTCGCGATCAATGGGACCGCAATCGATGATCTGCAGGAGGGATATATGCTCGCGGCATCGTAGGCGAAATCTCGCTGTAAACCAGCCAGTCACCGAATTGTCGAGCATGGACGGATTGGAAGTTGGCGGCGGAGCCAATCAGGCCACCTCCAATTCACCAACTCCGCGCTTTGAAATAGTGATTGAAAAAATCTTAGAAGGCATCGGGTTGGACACAGTGCCTGAGGATCTTGATAACCGCTGGAAAGGAGCCCCGCAGGCGCGGGCCTCAATTCGTCCTCTGTTCACCGGCCTCAGCCCGGAGCTGATCGATGGCATTTAGCACCTCGTCCGCTGGCCACCCCGCACGCAGCGCTGCGGCGACAAGGCGAACCTCCACCTCCTGCTCGAGCTTAAGAAAGGAAACCTCCAGCGCTTCTTTTGCCGTCACGACGTGATCGTCATGTGGCGCAACGTCAAGAATTCTTGCAGTCTTTGGCAAAGTACTCTCCCGTCAAGTTGAGGGACTGCTTCAATGATTTGATTGCCCCGTCTGGATCGCGGCGTTGGGATTTTCGCCAGCCCATGCGAAAGTCCGAGGTTCAGTTCCCTCGCCGCTGGTATCCTGCTTACTTTTGGTTTTCTCGGAGACGACCTTCCCCCTTTGTCATGATAGGCGGAATAGGCAGCCCTTCCGTGGCACCGGGTGCCCCGTTTCCTCATATTTCCCCGGCCGCCCAAAAGGGAGATCTTTTGTCTCTTGATGCTTCTGCTCCTTCATGCCAGCCCCCTTGCGGCGCGATCACTGGACCGGTTCGCAGAACCGGAACAAATGGTCGATACGTGTTCCAAGCGGTATCAATTCGCGTTCGTCGTTGGAAGCGTGTCAAGCACCGGCACTATGCTTTCCTTCAACTTTTCAAGGTACTCGAGGGTTTTTTCATGGCGCAGTCTTTGCTGGTCGTCCTCAGCTTGGAACAATGCCCGTGACAGGCCGAGTTCTACATTTTCGAATACGTTAAGAGCAAATTCCATTGCATGAGGCTCATGCATGAGAGCAAGTCTCAGAAGGAGCTGCCCAGAAACATATTCCTGCAGTTGAAGTCTTGCTTCAAGGCCCTGAACGGTCTGCTCCAAAGTCTCAGGATTCGCAGACATTCTTTCCTCCTTATCCTGTGATTGGGGGATGGTGACACGTCATCGACGCAGTGGCGCTTTGAATATCAAACGTGGCGTCTGGTTGACGACGCTTGCGGGCAAGTTCTTGCAGTCCGCTATATTCTTTGGAATTCGATATCGACCATGACACCGTAGTGATCGCTCGGCCATAATCCGTCCACCGGACGATTGAAGACGCATTCTGCCGAGAGAACTTCCGCACGCCCTTTCGGATGCGCTTCCCATGATCCGACCAGCACATAGTCGAACCGCCGGTGATATCTCGATTGGCCGATGATGTGTTCCGCGCCGGCCTTCGCATTTGGATTGGTTGTCGTCCAGGTGTCGCCTTTTCCATTTCCAGCAATTTCCCAAGCATCGTAATAGCATATGCTTCTGCCATTGAGCGATTGTCGGCCGGTGAGATAGCGGATGGAAGCCGCATCCGGGCCGGCATTGAGGTCACCCGCGATGATCGTCGGCAAGTCTTGCCTGTGCCTGCTATCGAGATCACTGATGGCAACGGCATGGCGCTCGCGCGCTGCCTCGGCGGCCGGGCGCCAGGCAGCGGTAGTACCGAGGAAAAGAACGCTGCCCACATCTCCGAGATCCACGATTACCGCCAGCGTGGCCCACGGAACATCCGGCGCCTGCGGCATTCTAGGATCAAGCACTTCCACCACCTTATCGGCCAGCGGGTAGCAACGGCCGCTCCGCCGTATCGGTCTGCATAAGGCGGCGCGACGAATTGAATATCTTGCTGATGAGTGACGTGCAGACCGAGGTCTTCCATGATCGCGTCGAGGGTGTTTGCCTGCGGTGTCTGAATGACCTCCTGCAGAGCCAAAAAATCCGGTTTCAGGCGACGAAGCTCCTGATTGATTATCTTGTGTCTGCGGCTTTCGCCTTCGGTATTCCAGACATTGAGCGTGACGACTCGAACACGCATGGCTACTCCTTGCGGCTGGTGTTAACTCGAATGCATGCCAGCGGGATAAGTTCCTTCGACGCGGCTGTTGATTACGCCTTGCTCTTCGTGTTTCGACGTTCGGAAGAAGTTTCCGAACTTTGACGGTCGTCGGGCGTTACGCTCAAGGAATCAGCAGTGCGGGAGTTGTGCATGGGCTGGTGGTTCGATCATCGACATCCCCCGGTTCGCCTGTCCAAGTCCGAAACCGCAACAACTCCAAGCGGGAGACTTCCAACGGTTCCTGACGGCCACGTCGCCGCTCGCGGGTTACGCCCTTATCGAAGCGGAAAGCTTAAAAGGAGTGATTGAGATGGTTTCAAAGACGTTACACGTGGTGACACACGGTCTCGTCGAAGTCTGGCCACGGGAGCAGGTCAAATGACAAACCTGGGTGCTTTCGTTGTCCTCGGCGCGACTGGTCATATCGGATCGGTCGTTGCTCGAACGCTTCTTCTAGATGGTCATCAGGTCATTGCGGTCGTGCATGACGAAGCCAAGGCCGGCGACCTCAAGTCCAAAGGAGCGCAGATCGCTGTCGTCGACGTCGGCGACCCGCAAGCTCTGCGCGCGACGCTGCGTCGCGGTCGACGGGCGTTCTTGCTTAATCCTCCGGCTCCTGTCACCAGCGACACGGACGCCGAGGAAAATCGGACAGCCACGAGCATTACCGAGGCCGTCGGCGGCGCCGGCCTCGAAAAGGTCGTGGTGGAGTCCACCTATGGTGCGCAGGCAGGCGACGCGATCGGCGATCTCTCGGTCCTGTGGAATTTCGAACGAGGCGTCGGCTCCGCCGCGGTTCCGATGGCAATCAACCGCGGCGCATATTACTTTACCAACCTCGACATGCTTGTCGGCCAGGCTCGGCAGGGCTCGATCGCGACGATGTTCCCCGTGCATATGAAGATACCGATGGTGGCTCCGGCCGACTTGGGCCTTGCCGCCGCCAGCCGGCTCACCGGTTCGCTCGATGACATCGGCGTCAGGTATATTGAAGGTCCGGAAGCATATTCGTTTGACGACGTCGCGGCTGCTTTCGCCAAAACGCTCGGTCACGCGGTCGCCGTCCGAACAATGGAGCGGAGCGAATGGGAAGCAAGCTTCATGCAGGCAGGTTTTTCAGAACGTGCGGCCCGAGCCTATGCGCGGATGACGGAAGTGTCGCGAGCTGGCTTTGACAGGCCCGATGACCCAATGCGTGGAACCACAACCCTGCAGAGCCACATCTCACGACTCGTGAATGCAAAGACTTCGGCCAAATAGCTGAAGCCCCACACAGCCTAGCACCCATTACCTGCTCTTGATAGCAGTCGTCCCTCAGCCGCGCCGGGCGGCTTCGATTGCGGCAACATCAATCTGCCTCTTGATCATCATCGCGCCAAATATGGACTTCGCCTCCCCGCCGCGGCCCGCATGGCTTCCATCAGAACGCGAGGTGTGATCTGCAGCATCTCGACGTCGGGATGAGAACGCCGCGGGGAAGGCAAAGCATCTCGCGCGACGCTCCGAGATGACGTGCTAATCGTCATGTCACGTGAGCCCTATGGGTCAACTAGGTGATAAAGGACGGCGAATTGGTCGATCGCCCGGAATTGCGTTAGTCGGGCATCGCGATAGTCCGTCGCTATGCGCTGCTTATCTCGCGCTCGGCTCTCGACAGGATCCGGACGGTAAAAAGTTGGCCAGAGCGGGTCGGCCGTTGCACCCGGCATCACCTTCATGGACCTCTTACCACTTTGTTCGCTTGGGAGGAACGCCCTCCAGTCTGGTGCGATGAGGAGCTCGAGAGAAAAGCCGTTATGCCGATCGTCGTGCCGACCTCATCGCTAAAGAACACGTTTATCGGTGGAACACATCTTGCCCGGGAGGGAGGCTCTCGGATCCATCAACGCCGTTGTGCGTTTCTGCGGGATGACAGCGATTATTCAAGGGAGCGAACACATGAACATTAGTGAGTTAAAATCCGCTGTGGAGCTGGCCGCCAAACGAGTGTCTCGGTTCAAGAATGAAAGCCCGCAGTATTCCAAGGCCAGAACGGCCCTGCTCGCAGAAGAAATCGAAGTCCGACGCCATCTCACCCGGCTTGCGGAGCATCGCCGAGATTTGCCACCTGGCCCGGTCGTCGAAAAACACTACCGTTTCAAGGATGAGAATGGCAACGAGATCGGGCTTGCAGAGCTCTTCGGAGATCACGACACGCTTGTGACGTATTTCTGGATGTTCGGGCCGCAGCGCGAGCGGCCTTGCCCGATGTGCACCAACTTCCTTGGCGGCGCGAACGGCAACGGAGCCGACATCAAACAACGGGTTGCGTTCAAGATCATTGGGCGAAGCCCCATAGAGCGGCAACGGGCATTTGCCATGGAACGAGGGTGGCGTAACTTGGATTTTATTCAGACGGTCGGTGACGACTATGCCCAAGATTTAGGCCTGCTCGATGACGATGGTTACGAATATCCGGGCTTTACAGTTTACCAAAAGGACGGATCTGAAGTTCGTGTCTTTTACAATGCCGAAATGCCGCGCGAAGCGGCCGATCCGGGACAAGATCCGAGAGGCGCTGTCGATATTGCACCGTTGTGGAATATTCTCGATATGACACCGGCCGGGCGCGGCGCAGATTGGTATCCGAAGCTAAAATACTGACGCTACGCTTCCAGCAGTCCTTGGCTATGAAGAGCTCTTCAGCATATCCGCGTGTCGATGGACGAGCTTCCACTCCCCCTCCTCGCGCCGGAAGACCTCTGTCACGCGCAACGACATCGGAACCTCTCCGTCTTTGCCAACCGTCCTGACTTTAGCGTGCTGGAGTCCCGTCCAGAAGCCAAGGTTTCCATCCCACGAAGACTGAAGAACTTCGAAACTGCCGGTACCTCCCTCCTTGAATGAGGCGGCCCCCTTCTCGTTCGAAGCGTTGACAGCTGCCGGGCCTTCGATCCGATCCCAGGACGGAGGAAAGAAGGTCGCGGGGTCGTGGTCCGTCGAGATGTTGATCAGGGTGGCGGAATTGCCGTTGATATAATCAAGGGAAACGCTTTCACGGCGCTTCATGAACTCGTCGAACGTTTCATCCAGGGCTGGCATGGTTATCTCCTCTTCGCTGGGAACAGAACGCCTATGGTAAGGATTTTGTTCGGAACCGGGATCGACGGCTCCTTGGTGTTCATTTGCGTCAAGATTTCAACCATACTTTGCGCAGATCCTCCTAAACCAACGAAATAAGCTGCATATAAACCGGTTTTCTGAATCGAACCGGGGTCAATCTCGCCCGACAATCAACAGACGAGCGTTCCGGGCGCTACCAGATCCTGAGAAAACTCGAAGCTCGCCCGGTCGCCGCCATTTCAAGACTTGGTTATCCCCTTCGAGGCGTCATCCTCGATACGGAGACGACCGGTCTCGACGCAAGAAAGGACGAGATCATCGAAATCGGCCTGATCGGAAATCGGTGTTGGAAATTCATGGCTGCGGCCTTCGACGTGCGGGGCGTCACCGCCCAGGGCACCAACCAAGGCGGCGCTGTAATGTTCCATTCACCGGAACCAAGTGCCGGTCTGCGTGTTGCCTTGTCGAACCCAGAGTATCGTCATGCCGCACCTCGACATTCGCGACCTGCAGATTGCGTTCGACGAATCCGGAGCACGCGGCGGCCATCCAGTTCTCCTGCTGCATGGATGGCCCGACGACGCCTCCACTTGGAAGGCTGTTTGTTAACCCCGGAATGGCTCTGGCCGTCGCATTCATTTGTTCGACGGACAAGCGCATGCAAAGCATCACCAGAATTTTAACGGGTGCCGCAGGGAAGCTTCCAACGCGCACTTCCAGATAAGGGAGATGTCCAATGCAATTTACCATCAACGGAGCAGCGGTGGAGGTCGAGGCGGATATCCGCGCCTCGCTGCTCGATCTTATGCGCAACTATCTGGGATTTATCGGCACGAAGAAGGGGTGTGATCAAGGGGCATGTGGCGCGTGTACCGTGTTGGTGGATGGCGAGCGTATCAATTCCTGTCTTGCGCTTGCCGTTCAATATCAGGGCCGCAGCATTACGACTGTCGAAGGCCTTGCAGCAAACGGTAACCTTCATCCTCTGCAAAAAGCCTTTATCGAGCATGACGGTTTTCAATGCGGCTATTGCACACCCGGGCAACTCTGTTCCGCCATTGGTATGGCAGGCGAAATCGAACGCAACATTCCAAGCGTCGTCACCGCCGACCTTTCGAGGGATAGCGTCACGGTCGATGATATCGAAATTCGCGAGCGGATGAGCGGCAATCTCTGTCGCTGCGGGGCCTATAACGGCATCGTTGAGGCCATTTCCGAAACATTGGTCCAGACGGGGGCGCCAACCGAAGAGAGGGCACGAGCATGAATATTTTTTCCTATCATCGGGCCTCGGATGCTGCCTCCGCCCTCGCGCTCAAACAGGCAGGGCCTACCGCAAAATATCTGGCTGGCGGTACCAATCTCGTCGATCTCATGCGCGAGACCGTCGAGCGGCCGGAAACATTGGTCGATGTCACACATCTATCGAGCACCATTGAACAACGCGCAGACGGCAGTCTGCTGATCGGTGCAGCTGTGAAGAACACCGCGCTTGCGGGGCATGGGGCGGTGCGGTCTCAATTTCCGCTTCTGTCCCGCGCCATTCTGGCGGGAGCAAGCGCGCAAATTCGAAATGTTGCGACAGTCGGTGGCAATATCCTGCAGCGCACCCGGTGCCGGTACTTCTATGATAATGCCGCTCGCTGCAACAAGCGTCGGCCCAGGTCCGGCTGCGATGCTTTGGAAGGTTTCAACCGCCATCACGCTATCCTCGGGGCATCTGAAAGCTGCGTTGCGACACATCCTTCCGACATGTGCGTTGCACTTGTCGCACTGGATGCGGTGGTACACCTCCAAGGACCTGCGGGCACTCGCAGCCTGCCGCTGCGCGATCTTCATCGTCTGCCGGGCGACACGCCCGAAATAGAAACCGAACTCCATCCGGACGAGCTCATCACGAGCATTGAAGTTCCGTCTCTACCTTTTGCACATCGGTCCACGTATCGAAAAATCAGGGATCGCGCGAGTTATGCTTTCGCTCTCGTTTCCGTTGCTGCTGCGCTTGATGTCGATGACGCTGGCAACGTGAAAGATGTGAGGCTGGCGCTTGGTGGCGTTGCACACAAGCCTTGGCGAGCGCTGAAGGTCGAATCATGTCTTAGAGGCCAAAAGGCCAATGCGGAGAGTTTCCGGGCCGCCGCCGAGGCAGAGCTCGCAGACGCTGTCGGCTTGCAAGACAACACTTTCAAGATCGAGCTGGCGAAACGAACCATTGTCGCGGTTCTTGAGGAATTAAAGGGAGAAAATGCATGAGCGCCGATACCCAGACACTGCCCGAGGTAGGCAAACAAGGTCGCTGGCAACCTGCCGTTACGTCCGATCCATTGCTACGCAAGCATGGCGCGCTCGGACAGTCGATCTCTCGCATCGAAGGGCCGATGAAGGTTCAGGGCAAGGTCCGTTTTGCGGCGGAGTTTCCTTATGATGATATCAGCTATACGGCGCTTTCTTTCAGCACCATCGCGCGCGGGCGCATCATCGAATTGGATGTGAGCGCTGCGGAGGCCGCGCCCGGCGTCATCCTCGTCATGACCTATAAGAACGCGCCGCGGATGAAGGCGCCGTCACTGATGATGTCCTCCCCGACAGCAGCCGGGGCCAGCAATCTTCCGGTCATGCAGAACGACGAAATCCATTGGAATGGTCAGCCTATCGCCCTGGTGCTGGCAGAGACGCAGGAACAGGCGGATTACGCAGCATCGCTGGTAACGGCGAAGTATGAACTGTTACCGGCCGTCACATCTTTCGATGAAGCGAAGAAATCGCGCCGTCAGCTTGACAATCTGCTGGGCCAGCCACCCTTCATCGAGATCGGAGCTGCCGAGACCGCGCTCGCCAGTGCGGAGGTTAAGGTAGATGTTATCTACCGGACCCCGCGCCACAGCCACAATGCAATTGAGCTTCATGCGGCAACCGTTGCGTGGAATGGCGATGAATTGCGAGTCCATGATGCCAGCCAGTTGCTCGACCTCACCACGGGTCAGCTTGCCGATATATTCGATCTCGATATCAGCAAGGTCCATGTGACCTCGCCCTATGTCGGCGGTGGCTTCGGCGGAAAATGTCTCTGGGACCATCAGATCCTGGCCTGCGCGGCCGCCAAACTGGCGAGCCGCCCTGTTCGGATCATGCTGTCTCGCGAAGGTGTATTCAGAATTGTCGGTGGCCGCACGGTAACGGAGCAGCGTGTCGCGCTTGGAGCCAAAGCCGATGGTACACTCGATGCACTGATCCACACGGGAACGGCGGCGATGACAGTGCATAATGCCTGCCCAGAACAGTTCACGTTTCCCGCTCGCCATCTCTATGCCGCCAGAACATTCCGCATCGGTCAGGATGTTGCCGATATGGATATGCTGGCAAATACATTCATGCGCGCTCCGGGCGAATCAGTCGGCACCTTCGCACTTGAATGCGCCTTGGATGAACTGGCCGAAAAATTGGGATTGGATCCCATTGAGCTGCGCCGGCGGATCGAACCGAAAAAGGATCCCACAACCGGAAAGCCGTTCTCATCGCGATATCTGATCGAGGCCTATGACAAGGGCGCAGAGCAGTTCGGTTGGAGCAAACGGAGCCAGACACCACGCCAAAGACGAGAAGGCGAATGGCTCATCGGCATGGGATGCGCCACCGCGACTTATCCCTACCACCGGTTTCCTGGAGCCGCGGCAAGGATCAAATTGACGGCAGACGGCCATGTGACAGTCTCAACTGCCGTTCATGACATGGGCATGGGAACCGCCACGGCTCAGGTGCAGCATCTCGCTGCCCGGTTGGGCTTGCCTCTCGATCATGTGACGTTCGAATATGGCGACAGCAAGCTTCCACGAGGTGTGATCGCCGGAGGCTCGACCCAAACCGCCACCATTGGCGGCGCGATCATCGCCGCAACTGAGGTGTTCGTGGAGGAGTTGATCAAGCTCGCTGGCAATGACTCTCCTTTGGCTGGCCTGTCTCCCTCCGAAATCGAGCTGCGCGATGGCCGCCTTTCGCATGTCAGCGACACCAACCGTTTCGAAAGCTACCAGTCCATCCTTCGCCGGGCCGGCCGCGAGGACTTGGTCTGCGAGGCGGAAGCGCCCCCACCGGCCGAAATGGAAGCCTTCTCCATGCATTCCTATGGCGCTCAGTTCTGCGAAGTGCGCGTCAGCGCACTGACCGGTGAAACCCGCGTCTCACGCTTCCTCGGCTCTTTCGATGCGGGGCAGATTTTGAACAGCAAGATGGCAACCAGCCAGTTCAAGGGCGGGATCATCATGGGCCTGGGTCTCGCTCTCACGGAAGAGACCAGCTTCGACGAACGCACCGGGCGTATCGTCAACGCATCACTTGCAGACTACCACGTGCCGGTGCAAATGGACGTCCCGCCAATCGAAATCCTCTATACGAACAAGCCCGATCCCCAAGCTCCGATGGGCGCGCGCGGCATCGGAGAAATCGGTATTACCGGCGTTGCTGCCGCAGTGGCCAACGCGGTCTATAACGCCACAGGCGTTCGTGTTCGCGACCTGCCCATCACATTGGACAAACTGATGGTTGATCGGGATTGACACCCTTGCCGGCGAGCCGACTTTTGTTCGGCTCGCCAAGTGAGATGTCTGTACAGGCTTCAAAGAGGCCGAGATGATAAGGCTTCAGTGGAAGCGAAAGCAGCCGCCTATACCCTATTCCGGAACGGATGATACTGTCTGGGTTGAGCCGACCCGATCGCAGAGATCGAGTTTTGGGTCTAGACAACGGACGGCAAATTACGTCATCCATCCTCCAGGGATTTGCGAGAACGCCAGGACCACGCCAAAAAGGGAAATCTGCTGCCTCTTGGAGCGCGTGATACTATTCATGTTTAGCACCAGGTATGGAGGCAATGCATTGGCCGTTATTGCCCAGATCGGCGGCGTCGAGTTGCATCCCTGGAACTTCGAAACGGGCCAACCGAAAGTGCCAGGTCGTCTTGTCTTCGACCTCGATCCAAGCCCGCACTCCGTCGGAGACCTGTTCGACGTCTACTTCAAATCCCCGCCGTAACCTCGACCTCGCTCTGAAACACTTCGGTCTCTACCATTCCGATCTCGATCTCAAACGGCCGCCACGTGAATGAACCAGCCCGTTCGGCCGGTACGCTCAATCAATATCCGTAGCGCCGCTCAAGTTCTTTAAGAGCAGCCTGAACCTCATCGATGGAAACCGGCGCCGGTGTTCCAGTCATATGACGGAACGCCGGCTTTGAGTCGATCGCGTAAAAATCCGAAGCCCATGAGGCCAGGATGGTCCGTTTGTCATCTGCGGAGAGTGCGGTCGCTTTCACCACGTCGAGCGGCCGCTCAATCCGCATGCCGTGAAGCAGGATCGTCGGACCCCTCGCAGCGGCACTGCTTGCGGCCTGCTGCAAAATCTCGTGCATGTCGGCCTCCTTAGCAAACGTGCGGATCTTTGTCGTGCCGCCGACGGGAGGCGGCGATCACGTTGGTTTCCGGCGCCAGCAGATCGTGTTTCTCAGCAAAGGCAGCGAAGAGACCGCGCGCGGTCTCGGCCTCGATATCACCGCGCAGCGCGGCACCGCATGCCCTGAGCGCCACCGAATGTGCAGCGTCTCTCAATGAGGCCGGCCATTCCGCCAGATGCCGGTAGGCGTCCATGACGCTGTTGACCTCAGCCGGAAAGCCAAGGCCGACGAGGATGGTAACAGGTTGTCTGAACAAATCGGGTTTCATCGCTCTCTCCTTCCCAACCCGGAATGAGGGCGCCAGGGGCGGCGCCCCTGTTCTGCGGACAATGCGGGTTACGCTGCCTTCTGCGCTTCAATTTGCGCGGGAGCGGCGGAGGCCATTGCGGCGGCGCTCTGGATGGAGATCTTGCGCGGTTTCAACGCCTCCGGGATCTCACGCACGAGATCGATCGACAGGAGACCGTTTTGCAGATCGGCGCCGTTCACCCGGACATGATCGGCAAGCTCGAAGCGGTGCTCGAACGGCCGACCAGCAATGCCACGATGCAGGTAGCTGTCATTGGCGCTCTCCTGCTTCTTGCCGGTGACGGTTAGAAGGTTGGACTGGAAGGTGATGTCGAGATCGTCCTGGGCAAAGCCGGCCACCGCAATCGAGATCCGATAGCTGTCATCGCCGGTCTTGACGATGTCATAAGGCGGCCAGTCGCTGATCGAACGGGCACGCTGGGCGCTTTCGAGAAGATTGAAGACCCGGTCGAACCCGACGGTCGAGCGGAACAAGGGTGCGTAGTCGTAAGATGTTGCCATAGCCATATCCTCCTTGAAGCAACATGGGTACGGAAGCGCCGAAAGGCGGCGCTCCCAGCAAGGCCAGCTCTGTCTTCAGCCGCTGGCGGCAATCGATTTGGTTTTCGAGAATTTCGGATTCAAGAGCCCCGACCGGAAAAATTTTACGCAGCGCCGACGGACTGAAACCCCTCCTCAGTCGAGTTCATAGACAGCGGCATTGTCCTGGATCTCGCGCAAGCCTCTGTAGGAGGCGTGGTTCTGTCGCAACACGGTATCGAGGTCACGGATGTTGAGCCATGCACTGGGGCTCAGGCGGCAATAAGTTCGAATTGCTCTGCGATTGACGGGCGTGGATTGTCGGCGAACCTTAGCCGCCGTTTGCGCATCATGTGGACCATCTCGATACCGGAGAGAATGACTTCAGCGCTTGCCGTCAATTTGAAGCCGAGCACGGACGGGATGCGGCGCTTGATACGCCGATGGTCCTGCTCGATCCGGTTGTTGAGATATTTGCTCTTGCGGATGCGGACCGGGTTCAGTGAACGCCGCGATCGGTTGCGCAGGCGGTCTTCGGCATTGCAGGAAATGACCGCCTCCCGATAATCCAGAAGAATGACATTTCTGATATTTGCTTTCGAAAGGACGGCACGTTCTGCGGGAAACAAATATCTTTTTGCTCTTTGAGCGCTTGCAATTCAGGGCCGGAAAAATATTGTGCGGCATTGCAAAGTGGATGCCGATCGGTGGTGAGGCGGGACCGTCAAGCGATCCCAAGACGAGCGATCTCGTTCCGTATCTGCGTCAGATGGCCTGGAGAAAGTCGCTAGCATGATCAAGCGTTTGCCGTTGCCCAGGGCGCTATTCTTCGCCGCATTGGGAATTCTCGCAGCGAGTAGATTTTCTTACGCCGGATCGGAGCAAACATGGCAGGAGGACCCCGTCAGCCACTGCAAATTCGTCGCGCCTGCTTCGCTGACGGCCGGACCCACGTTTTGGACAGGCGCCTGCACGGATGGCAAAGCCTCCGGCAATGGTATGCTGCGACGCCGCGACGGCAACCGCGCCGGCACTGCCTTCTTTGGACAAATGAAGGACGGAATTCCGCAGATAGGCGTCGTCGACCTCGATGAGGGATACCGGGTCGGGACCTTTGATCGCAACGACATCGGCGGCCAGGCTGAACTGGAACCTCAGATTCGGATCGATGCTTTCCGCGCCGCTATCGAAGCCGCACGACTTGTGAGTTCCAAATATAAGGCGGAGAACAAGGATGCATCGGCACAGCTCTACGAAACGCTTGCAAAAACGTTCGAAGCGCAGCTTGATTGACCAGAATCCTTTCCGTCTGATCCTGCTCTGTGCAGCTCTTTTTGCGCCCGCATCCCTATCGGCACAGGAAGCGGACGAGGCCGTCAAAGGCCTTCTCAAGGTGCTGGATCTTGATCAGGCTGGGGAGGCGATGATCAGCTACTGCGAGACCGCCGCGCCCGCCATCGCACCTCGGCTGAAGGCGGACTGGCGGCGCTGGCGAGAACGTGCCGAGGTCGCAAAAGCGATGGCGGCGATCGGCGACGCGCAGGTGACGCGGATCCGAGACATGACGCGCCCGACTGCCACGCGCCTCGTCGAAGAGATCAAGCAGCGCGGCGCCGCCGCCGAACACTGCCCCGACCTTTCGAGCTGGCTGAACCAAGGGCCGTTCGATACGCAGAAAGCCTTTCCCGCCTATCATGCCCGGCTGAGGGAAGGTGGACAATTCGCCTTTGCGCCCGCTTCCGCAGCATCGCCCTCAAGCCCGAGCACCGCGGCTGGTACTGCCGATGCAGCCATGGTTCGTGGCAATGTCCGGGTTCCCGGCGCGACCTTCTATACGCCCACCCAATTGCAGGCACTGTTCGAAAGCTGGTGGGGACCGTCCAGGGACTTCGATCGCGCCCGGCGTAGCATGGCAGCGGCCATGCCGCTCATCATTCAGGGCAAGCTTGTCCGCTATGGCGATGCTTTCTTCCTCGAGGACAATGACGGGATATTCCGCTCGAAGCAGCGGGTGAGCCTCAGCCTTGCCGATAGCGTGCTGGCACCTTATGAGGGCAAGATCATCACCGTGCGGGGCCATCTGAACGAATTGCCGGGCGCATTGGTGTTTCTCTACGGGGTGGAAGCTCTTGATCCGGCAGGTTTGGTTCCGTCCGATCTCCCCGTCGACGGGGGCCGCGTACGGCTCAATGTGCGTGCCGATCAGGTCATGACTACCGCCGGCAGCGGCATAGCTTCGGCGCAGATTCATGGCATCCTATACAACGACTATCGCGAAGGCGGCGGTCAATATGTGGAGGATGTGCTGCTGCTCCTGACGGACGGCAGCTATTACCGTGGCCGTGTGGCGTCGTCCCGGCTCGATCTTGCCAAATCGCGCCGCTTGCAGCCCCAGCTCTGGGGCAAATGGCGCATGCAGGGGACCGGCTTTCAGATCCAGCCCAGCGATGATGAGGGCCGCCCAAAGGCCTGGACCGACCAATCCGGCGCCCTCCTGCCTAATTGGAAGCAAGGATCATCGCTTGCGGGAACATTCACCAACAAGAGCTTCAACGGCAGCATAGCCCTGGGCGGCGTATATCGCGAGACGTCGTATCGATTCACCCCCGATGGCCGGTTCGAGATCGTTGACTTCGCACGCGGCGGATCGGGATCCATGGCGGCAACCGGCGGCTTTGGCGGCAGTGCCACGCAGTATTCAGATGGAAAAGGTAGCCGCGGCTCGGCCGGCGGAGGCAATGGCGGTATATTCGCCGGCAGCCGATCGGCCAGCGATGACGGCAAAGCCAATCGAGGCACCTTTACGCTTGAAGGCTACACGATCACCCTCAGCTTCGATGACGGCCATGTCGAAACCCTCCTCTCCGCGCCGTGGGATGGTGCGCGGAAGATACTCATCGACGGAAGCGCTTATTCGCGCGAGTGAGATACCGCCCGAACGGCGACGAGGACGGCTCGTCGGAATGGGTTTGGCGGATTTGGAGCTGCGCCTCCGAAAGCCTGTCGGATGTTCGTCACTTTGAACGAAACAAACTCGTCAAATGGTGAAATCGCTGCGCCCACAATAAGGGATCGGCCATTTCGGACGAGGAAGGCGCGACCAGGCGGTCAAGGCGCGGCAAGAGAAACGCAGCCCAGTCGTCAAGATCGCTCGTGCCGAAATATGGCAGCCAGACGTCGGCGGGAGCATCCCATTGCGTCGCATTTGCCCGAACCAGATCGCCCAGCTTTACCAAAACGGTTGCATTGTTCTCTCCGACAACTTCAATCTCCGGATCGGGATCGGGCCTGGGAAGACGCGCGATGATGCGTTCTTCCAAAGCCTTGCCAACCATTCGATCCGCCTCGTTCAGGCGACGAAGTATTCTCGTGTCGCCGGCACGGTCAGAGCCTTCTGTCATGTTGAGCGTAAATTTGCCGCCCGTGACGCCGTTGGAATATTGGGATACCTGCAGCCAAAAGACCCTTCTGCCGCGGGTAAAGCTTGATTTGCCGGTACCTTGCGATTTCCAGCCCAGCTCCTGAAATCTCGAAGCCAGCAGCGAATGCATATACCGATGAAAGTCTCGACTTTTCACATAGTCGCGCATGCTTTGCTGCCTATCTTTTGCGAGCCATCCCCAGCCATGGACCATCTCATAGCATTCTCGAAGGCACAATGTGCGGCGACATGCAAATCCACGCTCTCTACTGGCAAGCCAATGCCTCCCGGATTGGCAAGAAGATTTTTGACGGTCGGCGGCTGGTCGGCCAACGCAAGGCGCTATGTGCGTCTCCGGCATATCTTGCGGAACGCGGACAACCGCATTCCCTCGTCGATTTGCGGGATCACGACACGCTCGTCTATTTGGCGCAACGATTACGCGTTACCCTGGCGGCTTCCGGACGCATCGGGGGATCTCGTCGATGTGCCCGTCAGTTCCAGGCTCCGTTTCGATGACCTTGAAGCCATTACGGATGCCGCGGTTGAAGGCATGGGGCTTGCCTGGCAGCCCCATTGGCTCATCAGCGATCACATACGTGCTGGCAGACTGGTTGAGCTTTGGGCGGACAGGCCAAGTGCGACGATCGAAGCCTATGCCGTCTGGCCGGCTGCACAGCATCTGCCTTTACGGTCCAGGCTGGCGATCGACGCTCTTGCGAGCGAATTGCCGAAGCGGTTCGGTCAGGAGGCCGTTTAGTTCCTCCAGCCGCATCAGCCAGAATGGCGTAACGCGTTCACGAGAAGGGAGAAGGCCGGCGAGGACTGACGGCGGCTGGGATAGTAGACGTGAAACCCCTCCCAATAGGGCGAATAGTCTTCGAGAAACCGATGCAGGCGCCCGGTCTCGAGATACGGCTTGGCGATATCCTCCGGAACATAGGCAAAACCGAAACCATCAAGCGCCGCCTCGAGAACATTATAGATCGTGTTGAAGACGAGTTGCCCGTCTACCCTAACCTTGATCTCGCGTCCATTCTCCTCAAACTCCCAGGCGTAAAGGCCCCCATAAGTTGGAAGTCGAAGATTGATGCAGCGGTGTAGAGTAAGCTCCTTGGGGTGAGCCGGAATATCCCGAGACGCAAAATAGGATTCTGCGGCGACGACCGCAAAGCGCACATCCGGGCCGATCCGGACGGATATCATATCCTTGGCGATCTGTTCGCCAAACCGCACGCCGGCGTCGTATCGATCGCTGACAATGTCCTGCAGACCGTAATTCACATCGAGCTCTAGCCTGATGTCCGGATATTCATGGAGAAAGCCGCGAAGCTTTGGCCAGATGTAATGCTGGATCTGATAGTCGCCGGCTGTCAGCCGGATGGTTCCGGCAGGCCTTTCACGCAACGCGTTGAGCCCATCGATCGCCATTCCGATTTCGTCAAAAAGCGGACCGATGCTGATCAGCATCCGCTCGCCGGCCTCGGTCGGCGAGACACTGCGCGTTGTCCTCGTCAGCAGCCGCACGCCGAGTCGCTCCTCAAGCTGGCGGATCGTGTGGCTAAGCGCCGACTGCGAAACGCCGAGTTTAGCGGCCGCTTTCGTGAAACTGCGTTCTCTTGCAACCAGCAGGAACACCATCAGGTCATTGATGTTCTGACGTTCCACTCATGATTCCTTGTCATGACCGCATGCTCATTTATAAAACACATGGCCATAAAATAGTAGCAGCCCCGATTGGAACCGCGACGCCGCCGATCACCTTCGCCGTGCTTGCCGGCGGCCACCACTTCGGAATTTATTTCATCCGGTTGCGCAGGACCTCGCCGACAACGGTCGAAGCGGAAAATGCGTTCGGCCATCCGGCATAGAAGGCCGTTTGAGCCACGATTTCTCCGGCTTCTTCGGCAGTGAGGCCGTTATCCATAGCGCGGTTGAGGTGGTAGATAATTTGGGCACTCTGCCCAGAGGCGATCAGCGAACTCACAGTCACAAGGCTCCGGTCTCGTGGTGCAAGACCCGGCCGCTGCCAAAGATCACGAAACAGCGGGTCGGCGGTAAAGAGCACCAGTCCTGGCGAGATCTGTCCAACATTTTTCTCGACCGCCTCGGCGCGCCGCTGCTCCATCTCTTTATTCAAAGGCAGCAAGTGTGGCGAGGCGGCAGGGAGTTGATCGGCCGCGATGTTTCGTGTGGCAAACACCTCCTTCGTCACGGCGATCGCCGACATGGCGTTCGACCAACCTGAGTAGAAGGCAAGATGAGTTATGATCTCAGAGACTTCACCTGGGGTGACGCCGTTATCGAGAGCGACATTTGCATAGTGCTTGAGGTCGATGGTCTGGTTTCGCGCGATCAGCACGGAGAGCGTGACGATGCTGCGGTCGCGCCGCGAGAGCTGTGGCCGCCGCCATAAGTGTCCGATCACGTCTTCTTCCGCATAGCGGGCAAGAACCGGCGATACGGAGCGGATGTCGCTGACCGACAGCGACGAAGCCCTTTCCGGCATACCTCCACCTCCCGCACCTTCCTGAGCGAAGACGGGCTCACCCATGGTGAGCGAGATCGCCGTGACCGCCAAGATCCGTTTCATGGATATTCCTTTCAATTCGATTGTTGTCGAGCCTCGCATCGGACGCGCCTCCATCCGCGTGAACACGGCTTTGGCGGCGCGTTGCGATACTCGTAGTGAACGCCATATGTTTGACTGAGGCGGCTCGACATTCAGACCAAGGATGCCTAGAGCCCCGAACGGCGCAGCATGGCTTCGGGATAGCGGGCGCCCTGGATCACGATATTGGCCTTTTCGATCTCGTCGAGATCGGACTTATCCAGAGCGATGTTCAACGCGCCGATGTTCTCCTCAAACCGCTCCAGCTTACGCGTCCCGAACAGAGGAACAATCCAGGGTTTCCGCGCCAAAAGCCAGGCAAGCGCAACCTGCGCCGGTGTCGCAGCATGCTTCTCGCCGATCTTGCGGATCAGGTCGATCAGCTTCTGGTTGGCAATGCGCGCCTCCTCGGAGAAGCGCGGTATGTCGCCGCGGATATCGGAGCTATCGAATGTGGTGCTGACGTCGATTTTTCCGGTTAGAAATCCCTTGCCCAGCGGGCTGAACGGAACGAGCCCGATACCGAGTTCCTCGATCGTCGGAATGATTTCCTCTTCCGGTTCGCGGGTCCAGAGCGAATATTCGCTCTGCAGTGCGGCAACCGGCTGCACTGCATGTGCCCGGCGAATGGACTGTGCGCCGGCTTCCGACAGGCCAAACCACAGCACCTTGCCCTCGGCGATCAGGTCCTTCACCGTACCGGCGACATCTTCCATCGGCACGTCCGGGTCGACCCGATGCTGGTAATAAAGATCGATATGGTCGGTGCGTAGCCGTTTCAGGCTTCCTTCGACGGAGCTGCGTATCTGCGCCGGCCTGCTGTTGACTCCACCGCGATGCCGGCCGGTTTCCTGGTCGATATCCCAGCCGAATTTCGTTGCGATCTTGACCTTGTCGCGGACGGGGGCAAGCGCCTCGCCTACCATCTCCTCATTGGTCCAAGGGCCGTAGACCTCGGCGGTGTCGAAAAAATCCATACCGCGTTCGACCGCGGTTCGGATAAGCGCGATTATTTCCGCTCGATCGGGCAGCTCGCGCGCTTTGCCGTAACCCATGGCGCCCAGCGACAGAGCGGAAACCTCGAGACCTTGCCCCAGTTTGCGCTTAATCATGTTGTGTCTCCCTCTATGGAGTGGTGTTGGACGGCCGACATCATCAACCCGACCTCGCCCTCAGCGTTTCTCCTGGGGGTCGATCCTCATGGTCGCCGCGCGTGCCCGGGCGCTAGTCATGGGCGCCAGATACGGGCTGTTGCCGTATTTTGCGCGATAGGCATCGTCGATGCCGTCGTTGATCGGCCCGTCGACCGGCTCGAAGGCGACTTCCCGCGTCATGCCGGCGGCAATAATCCGGCCGGCTTTCTGATGAAGCGCGGCCTGGTACCAGCGCGACTTCTGGCCATGGTAGCCACGCACATAGAGACTGCCATCAACCACGACCTCCCAGATCCATGTCGGAGTGCCGTAGGTGGCGCCATCCTCGCGAAATGGTGCGATCTTCAGATCGTCCGCCTGGTCGATTTTCGCAAGCTCATCCTGTGACCAGTTCATGGCCATTCCTCATTAATTATTCGCCAGTCAACAACCGTATTCGCTGGACGGAAGCCTATGGAAGTCGCCGATACTCCTGCAGACGGCCGAGGCGGACTTGTTTTCGTCGGAGCCTCAAACTGCAATGATCTCGGCGTTCCACTTTCGCAGTCACGAGCCCCGTTGAATATAGCGCGATTACCATCGTTCGATTAGGCGCGGCAATTCGCATGGGCTTATGACCGTGGCTAATTAATCAAGGCTTTTGATACGAGACGGTCCCAATTACCCGACGTTTTATCAACCAAGGCGGAAGGGGACTCGAACTACCCGATGCTTGCCGTGCAGTAATGTGATTCAGCGGCAGCATTCTTACAATTAGATACAAAACGACACCATCGACCCGAACGATCTCGTCAAGCCGGTCCATGAGAAGGCCAAGCCGGTCCTGCTGCAGACAAAGGAAGAAACTGAAATCTGGATGCGGGCGCCATGGGAAGAGGCAAGGCATCTTGCTCGACCACTGCCGGGCGATGCATTGATCATTCTGGCGCGTGAACCCTATGGATCATCGATCGTATCGAAGTCTGGCGAACCGGTGGAAAGGCAGTCTGCTGTATCCCGTTGGTCCTTCAACCGGGCACCTATCACTTCGTCTTCCGTTTCTTCAGCGGCTCTTGCTGCAGCTCTATCCAGACCGGGGCATGGTCGCTCGTGTGCTCCCACCCGCGCACGTGCTTGTCGACCTCCGCCTTCGACAGCCTTACCGCGGCTTCGGAACTCAGCAAGAAATGGTCGATCCGCAACCCGGCGTCGCGCGCGTAGGCATTGCGAAAATAGTCCCAGAACGTGTAGATTTGTTCGTCCGGATGCAGGTGGCGCAGAGCATCCGTCCAGCCCTGATCGACGAGTTTCCTAAAGGCCTCCCGGACTTCTACGCGGAACAGTGCGTCGTTCATCCAGCGTTCCGGCTTGTAGACGTCGAGTTCGGTCGGCATGACATTGTAGTCGCCCGCGAGTATAACCGGGACTTCAAGCTCGAGCAGCTCCGCCGCATAGTCATGCAGCCTCTTGAACCAGCGGAGTTTGTAATCGAATTTCGGGCCGGGATATGGATTGCCGTTGGGGAGATAGAGCCCGCCGATGACGATCCCGTCGACGATCGCCTCGATGTAGCGGCTGTGTTCGTCTTCCGGTTCGCCGGGCAGAGCTTTTCTCGTGAGGTGAGGCTCCTGACCTCTGACAAGGATCGCGACGCCGTTCCAGGACTTCTGACCCTGCCAGACGGCACCATAACCGGCTGCTTCGATCGCCTTGATTGGAAACTTTTCCTGCGGCGCTTTCAGCTCCTGCAGGCAGACGACGTCCGGCACGGCCTCATCCAACCATCTGAGGAGGACTTCCAACCGGCCGTTGACACCGTTGACGTTATAGGTGGCGAGCTTCACGATCTAGTTTCGGGCGATTCCGCTTCAACCTTCTTGCGAGAATTACCGGCGCTCTTCACGGCCTTCTTCACCGTGTCCTTCGAAACACCTTCCTTCGTCGCCTCGTAGCGAACTTCATGATCCTGTCCGGCCGCGACTTTGGCGCGATCCTGCGCTCTGCCTCGGGATGTGGTTGCCATTTGGAGTCCTTCTAGTAATTCGGTCACCGGAAAACGAACGCCGATTCAAGAAGTTCCGGCCGACCGCGGTGACCAAGTCAACCACCAGGACTATATGCTTTGCGCAGCAACGATCGATCCCGCGAAATCGGCGAACGCGCGTGCCTTTGCACTTGCCAGCCTGCCGGTGGCGAACACCGCCCAAAGATCAATCGTCGGAAGTTCCAGTCTTCTAGGACGCGCTGCACCGCGCCATCAGCCAGTTCCGGCGCAAACATCCAGTCGGAGGCGATCGCGAGGCTCATATGCGAGAGCACGGCGGTGCGAACCCGCGGACATGAATTTACGGACGGATAGTGTAGCGGTTCCATCGGCGGCGCCTGTTCATTCAGGCACTCTACAAACGGGGCTCTCCAGCCTCCAAGAATATCTTCAGAGCTTAGCTTGTTCGACGGAGCTAAAACGCAATGCTCTGCCGTCTGCCGCGACTATCGCATCCATCTCCTCTGCTAGCGCATCGCGATCATCGACACCGCGCAAGAGACGGCCAGCTAGAGTATCGAAACGTCCGGCAGCGATGTCGGCAATCAAGAGTGCAGCCCGTGACGGTTCGATGTTGACACCATCCTCAAAAAGCTTCTGGATCCCGGGCAAGTAGGTTTTCCCGGCCTCCGACGATAGCTGCAACTCGGTCATCGCAGTGCGAACAAGACCGGGATCGACGGCGAAGGCGCGCACGTCGTTGCCAATGGTTGTGTCGTTCAGACACTCGGTGAAACGCATGATGGCGGCCTTGCTGGACGCGTAGCCAGAGCCGTGAGGAAAGCTGTTGCCCGTTCCGCCACCAACGAGGTTTACGATCCGGCCGCTGCCCTGCGCCAACATCATAGGGGCGGCCGTGCGGCAAGTGTTGAATGTGCCACGAAGATTGATCTCGACATCCCGCCACCAAACAAGGGGATCACAGTCCCAAATAGGACCAAAGCCCTGAAATGAGCCGTGGTTGTTGATGAGAATGTCGATCGGGCCAAACTCGCTCGCAACGCGAGCAAAGGCACTTTCAACGGCGGCAAGGTCAATCAAGTCCGTCGAGACAGCGATCGCTTCACCGCCCGCTTCGTCAATGAGAGAGACTGTTTCCTCAATCTCGGTGGCCGTTCGCGCCAGCACGGCGACCTTCGCCCCTTCCCTAGCCTGCTGTAGAGCGATCTCTCGACCTATTCCTCTGCCGCCGCCAGTTACGACGGCGACCATGTTTGAAAGGCGGCCCATGTTTACTCCTATGGCGTTTTAACAATCGATCTGGATACACAAAAATATGTGTGCCTCGGCGGCTGATGGCAATGACGGCGGCTCGACTTCGATCTCGGGGTGACGGCAATTTCAAGGCATCGTGCCAGGAGCCGACGGTGCTACTCAGATGAGATTCCACCAGGCATTCTTCGAGAGCGTCGCCTCTCGAGACGGTCACGAAGGTGGTTGGACCGAGAGCTTTGAGCGGTTGGCACAGTTCCTGGACACCGATTTCAATGGAGCGAGCAAACCATGACGGCGCTGACGAAACTCTTTTACTGCGAAACACTCAATCCGAGAAAGGCCTGTGCGGCCGCCCGGTTTCTGAATGCAGACGTCGAGTTCGTCCGGGTCGATCTTGGGCGGGGAGAACAGAAGACAGCGGAATTTCTGGCCCTCAACCCGAATGGCAAGGTTCCGGTTTTGCAGGACGGAGAGAAAATCCTTTGGGAAGCAAACGCGATCATGTGTCGCCTTTCCGACATCGTCGGGTCGGACTTCTGGCCTCATGACGACCGCCAGATCGATGTGATGCGCTGGTTGAGCTGGGACGCCAATCATTTCACGCGGTACGGCGCAGCACTCTGGTTCGAAAAGGAGATCAAGCCGCTCTTCGGGCAGGTGCCCGATCGGAAAGCCGTGGAAGATGCCGAAAACAATCTTAGGCTTTATGCTCGTGTGCTGAATGAACATCTGGCCGACCGCCGCTATGTCGTCGCAGAGAAGGTGAGCGTTGCCGATTTCGCACTGGCGGCGGCGCTGCCCTATGCTGCTTCGTCGCAACTACCGCTCGATGAATTTGGCCACATCATACAGTGGCACGATCGATTGAACGAGCTTGAAGCGTGGCGCGAGCCCTTCCCGGTAAACGATCGGTGAGGGATAAATACCAACCGGGCAGCGCGATATCCGAGCTGTGGATCGCGCCCGCCTGTTGCAACTCGTCAAGCCAGGCGGGCAAAGCTTCGACCTGATTTTGACGTGTACGAACGAGCTGGCTCGGGGTCACTGGCTCAATGACGGCGGCGTCGGCTTCATGATCCGCCAATTTCTCTTGCTGTTTCATTCCGGCCGACACGCTGGAAGACGCCCGGCCATAAGGATCGATCTCTAAAGTTGTGACCCCGGAACAAAGCATTCGCATCGCCGTTCGTTCTTTTGATGAACGGAAAAGAAAGATCAAGCCACGTGATCAATCCAGATACACGGGACACAGGAACGCAAGGCCGACTACTTCGCTAATCGACATTACATCCGAAACTAAAGGAGGAATAACTCATGGATCACAGCAACCATATACGACTGACCGAAGAAGAACTCACTCAAGCCAATCTGGAAGGCGCGTCGATCTATGATGCCGATGACTCCAAGGTTGGCACGGTTGATCACGTGCATGGAGCCAGCACCGGCGGCAGCGTCGTGATCGATGTTGGCGGATTCCTTGGTATCGGTGCAAAGCCGGTATCCGTTCGAGTGACCGATCTCGATTTCATGCGCGACGAAAGCGGCGAGATCCATGGTGTGACTTGGTGGACAAAGGACCAGCTGAAGGCAATGCCCGAGCATCGCGATTAAACACTACAGGGGGAGCTTTCGTGCGCAGCGGCTCCCTTCGTTACCGGAGGTGCAGGACAATGCCGCAGTGTTCGACATGAGTTACAGACCAACCGACTAGATTGACAGGGCGCTCAACCATGTGTGGAGCGCCTTGTTCCACTGAGACGACCGCGCGCGGCAAGCAGGCTGCGCGCGAAGGGGATCATCAAGACGAGTGGTGGACGACAGGTGATGCGGTTTTCAAGGCTCGTCAACGCGCTGAAGCTCGAAGAAATAGATCCGCTGGTCGCCCCTGATCGTCATCGCGCCCACGAGCCTCAGCTCATCGAGCCGGCGAAAATAATCGACGATCGGTTGACGGTCATAGACCATAGCGGCGCTTTCGACACCGTCAAACGCCAGGGTTTTCAGGGTTGCGACCGGCCCGTTCGCGCGAAGCCGGCGCAGAAGATAAGAAAACAGGTTTGCCGCCATACGAGTCCGGCCGAATTGATGGAAACGCAGCGCCCAGTGAAGCGGTATATATTTCGGGTCAATGGCCATGAGCCGGTGTTCGTCGCAGCGAAACAGCAGGGCATCAGCGCGCATATCGGCTCTGAAGCGCTTGCCGTACCAGTCGAGATTTTCGAGCACGCCGTCGAATGGATGGTTCGCCGGTATGCCGCGCCCTTCCCACAAGCCGAGGAGTTCGCGGGGCGCGATCGGCGGCAAGTGGCGGAATTCCTCAAACGCTGTCCGCTGGTCTTTCACTGGAAGGCTTGTCCTGTTCCTTGCGCTCTTTGGCCCGCCGCCTGGATCTCGCCTCGCGCCGGGCGATGCGCAGCTCTTCCAGCGTCGGTATCCACCAGCCGCGATCGCGCTCGCTTTGCTCCGGAGGCGCACGCGCCGGCCACGTCGTCACTAGTTTTTCCAGCGTGCCGCGCCACCACGATGCCCAGACATAATCCTCGCCATCCGCCGCAGCAAAGTAGAAGGCGGTGACTGCCGCGGGATCCGCGAGTTCACCCTCTGTCCTGATAAAGAAAACGACCCCGATATGCGTGCTGATCGCGCGATCGAAGGGCGGCGGATCGTCGGCGGGAACCGGATATCGCGTGCGCCGGCGCTCCCGCATCCTGCCTTTGGACGCCTCTTCTTCCTCCGTCCCTTTGATCGCCTCACGCCTTGCGCGCCGTGCGGCCGGCTCGCTGCGCTGGGCGGCTGCCTCTATGACCGGCCAACGCTGTCGCAGGTCTGCAAACGAGCGGTATGGCACCGTCCAGAGGCGGCGGTCGGCATCCCAGCGGGCATGCGGAATCTCGCGGATTTCGTCAATAACGGCCCGTGAGTAAGGTGTCGTAATCTGGAAAGCCGCGGACGCCGCCTCCAGATACGGGCTTTCAATTGGCTCAAAGGTATAAGCATCCCTGCCCTTCTCGTCGGCGAACCTGTCTGCCTCGGCCTCGATCTCTGCGAACCAGCGGCCGATACGCTTTTGGGCGGTGCGGCCGGGCACGAACCAGGCATTGAGCCTGTCGCTCCACCGCGCGCGGGAACGCCTGGCGAAAGCGTTCCACCGTTATCCGATCATGCGGCAAGTCGGTGGTTGACCCTTCGCGCGGGCGTGGTTCGGCCCTGTCTTTTGTTGCTTCGTCCATATGACATCGCCTGAAGATGGCTTTGCGAGGTCACGCCGCACGCTTTAATTTCCTGAGGCGCTAAATCGCCTGCTCAAGCGGCCGCTCGCCGTCACAATAATCCTGCCAGGACGAGCTCTTGGCAAGCAGTGCCGGCACCGTCCGGATCGTAAACCGCTTCGGGTCGAGATCGGCCTTTACCTGCGTCCAGGTGATAGGCATCGAGACGGTGGCGCCAGGACGAGCCCTCGGTGAAAGCGGTGCGACGGCGATCGCCATGCGATCGTTGCGGAGATAATCGAGGAAGATCCGGCCACCCCGAAGGCTCTTGGTCATCTTGATGAGGTAGTGATCGGGATTGTCGCGCGCCATAGGTAACCACTGATTGCACCTGTCAAAGCTAGTAGAGACGCGGCGCCGCTAGCGGCGGGCGTCCGGGCTTTGAGAACGTTCAGGCCCGCTGGGCAGGTGACGCAAAACCAACACCTGCCCAATTGCCGAGTATCCAACTGCGTGGCGTCGTAAAACTCGCAAGTCATGGTAAATATTTGATTACAGCCATTTGACCGTTGTTATCCCTTTGACATTGACCACGACGGCTCCCATTTCTCTGCCGCTTGTTTTTGGGAGAGACAATGAGAGACTTTGTGAATGCGACGTTCGGGTCCGTTGAACTCGACATCATCAGCCAGGCACTCGAAGAGTGGCGAACTTCAACTGGTATCGACCGTGCTGCCCCGGAGTACGAAATCGCGGCCGCCACTGTTGTCACCTTGTTCAGGGAAGGCAACCGCACGCTTCCGGAGCTTCAGGCTGCAATTTCTGCCCACCAGTGGCTCTCTCGGGATGCCCTGGAAATGGCAAAGGCCTCGATGGATTCCGCAAGTAAGGCCTCATAGGTAGACCAGCCACCACCTAAAATGTGCAGGACCGTTCGAGGGAAGGTGCGACGGATACTGGAGATGGCTGTTACATCAGGCGCGGGGCACAAGACGGTACCTGCTATTGTTGTGTGGATTGCGACCGGGTCTTTTACAGCGGCTCCCGCATCGGTATGACAGTAGTGTCACGAACGAAGAGAAAATCTGAATGCCCCATGACTTTCTCGTTACCGGCCCTGGAGACGCCAAGATCACGATCGTTCTTGCCCACGGAGCCGGCGGTGCAATGGATACGACATGGATGGAAAGCATGTCGTCCGCATTTGTCGATAAGGGCCTGCGGATCGTCCGGTTCGAGTTCGACTACATGGCAGGACGACGTTCCACCGGAAAACGGTCGCCGCCCCCACGCGCCGAACTTCTGAAGCAGGAATATGAAACTGTGATCGATGAACTCGGTGCGCGAGGGACCCTCGTCATCGCGGGGAAATCCATGGGCGGTCGCGTGGCCAGCATGATCGCGGATGACCTCTACGATACTGGAAAGATCTCCGGACTGCTCTGCCTGGGTTACCCGTTCCATCCCATCGGAAAACCTGACAGCTTGCGGACAGACCATCTCACGGAAATGAAAACCCCGGCCCTCATCTGCCAGGGCACACGTGATCTATTCGGATCGCAAGAGGAGGTTTCGGTCTACACGCTTTCCAAAATGATCGAAATTCTATGGCTTGAAGATGGGGATCATGGCTTCCGGCCGAGAAAAGCCGTCTCCGGTCTCACGGCCGCCGAACATGTTACCACCGTCGCCGATCACGTCACAACATGGGCGGCGGCATTGGGAAAGCGGGAGCCGCAGTGAAGCGTGCACTGTTAATCCTCGAGGCCGGCGGGCTGAAGTCTTTTCGTTAAGCTGTGGGCTCAGCCAAAAGTGCTTGATGTGAAGGGATACGAACCAAAACCACCCCAGGAAAACTGGCAAATCAGAGTTTGCCTTCGAGTTTCTTTTACTCCATGCGAGCCAATACATAGAGCTTGACACGGCACGGCATGGAGTCGGCGTCGTCCATGACCTTGCAGAAGGTGAGGCTGTCTCCGAATTTACATCGTTCCAACAGGGAGATCTTCAGAAAGAATCTGCTATATAGCTTCATTATATCAGCTCTTTGGGTCTCTTGGACACGCATAATTTTGCATGAAATTTGGAAAAAATTGCATTCACCTCCATATTTTGCTACGTTGGGTGCAGGAGCTATCCCATGACGAAGTTACAGGAACTGAAAAAGCATCTGCGGTCCGGCAAGGTCTACCGTCGGGAGGACCTCGCCCAATGGTCGTCGTCTGTCGATCGGCACCTGCAGCAGCTGCTGGCGGAGGGGTACCTGACCAAACTATCGACCGGCGTCTATCATCGGCCGAAGCAGACCGCGTTCGGCAAGGCGCCGGCGGAAGATGCTGCTCTCGTCGAAGCCTTTCTGAAGGATGACCGTTATCTCGTCACCTCGCCTAACGCCTATAACAGCCTGGGTGTCGGAGCGACACAACTTTATAACAAGACCGTCGTCTACAACCATAAGCGCCATGGCAACTTCACGCTGGGCGGTCGGGAATTCGAGTTTCGTAAGAAACCGGCCTTCCCCAAAACTCTGACCAAAGAGTTCCTGCTGGTCGACCTGGTCAACAATCTCGATCATCTGGCCGAAGATCGTGAACAGGTACTGGCCCGCGTGAAAGAACGTGCCCTACAAGGCGATCGCCGTGCCCTCACCCGTGCCGCCAGGGAATACGGCATGGTGCGCACTCGCAAATTTTTCAACGGCCTCGTAGCGGACGCGCATGCCAGCTGATTTCCTGCATAACCATAAGGATTTTGGGGCACTGCTGCGCATCGTCGCCGAGGAGATGAGCATCGCGTTACCTTGCATTCACAGACCACGCTCCGTGCATGAAAGCGAAAGCAGGCATAGATTTTATCACCAAATGGTGCTATTTCTGACGTCATTAACACGGAGGCCAGCTGATGCGCTCAACCATCAATCTCGACGACGCCCTCATGGACAGGGCGAGATCATTGACCGGCACCAAGGAAACCGCTGCACTCGTCCGCCAGGCGTTGGAGACGCTGGTTCGAGTGGAGTCAGGAAAACGCCTCATCGCTCTAGGGGGAACCATGCCGGAGGCCGAGGCAGCCCCGCGTCGTCGGAGCACGGCAGTTAAGTGATATTGGTAGACACCTCGATCTGGATTGATCATTTCCGATATGGCGATGGCGAGCTACGAAGGATAGTCGAGGACGATCGACTACTTTGCCATCCGAGCGTGATTGGCGAGTTGGCCCTTGGCAGCCTTCGAGATCGCGGCAGTGTCATTGCTTTTTTGGCAGCTCAGCGCGGAGCTGTTGTCGCCACGCAGGACGAAGTCATGACGATGATCGATCGATACGGCATTTTCAGCATGGGTATTGGCTACACGGATGCCCATCTGCTGGCATCCGTTCTCCTGGAGAAAGCAACCTTGTGGACCAGAGACAAGCGACTGCGAGCAGCAGCCGAAAAAGCGGGCGTGTCACTACATATTCCGGCCGATGAGCCTCACTAGAGGCTAGATCTTTAAATTTAGAAGGCCTAGGTTTTGCGAAACTTTACTGCTTTTGATAGAGATATGAACGCGCAGTTCCTATACAAGAAGCTCGATAGATCAGATAGTTATGCTTCTAAAGCGGCTTCACAAAAGTATCGAATACCTCTCTCCCATGCACCCGTATCTCAAATCCACCATCGCCTGAGATCTGTCCAATTCGCAGTCTGCGGCAGCGCAGGCCCTTTTGCCCGTCACTATCTTTTCAGGCTTTAAAACTATGACCGCTCGGCACGGTGAATTTATCTGAAAAGCACAATCTCAAGTTAAGCCATCCGCGGGCCAATCGTGGAAGGGCGGCGCGCTTCTTTGGCAGCCACCAATTATTGCAGTTTCGACAAGGCATTCGAGATAATTGTTGCAATTGCCGGCGGTTGGAGCCCGGCATCATTATCGCTTCACAAACGCTATCTGGAACGAGCCCTATCAAACTGCCCTTATAAATCGTCAGGATATATCAATGACCTTCCCATCAATTGGATCGAAATTCTTTTTCACTGCCGCCACTGCAACGCTGCTGGCTGCCTCTATTGCACAAGTCCATGCGACCGACCGTAGCGTAGCGGTTGGAGCCCAGTACGACACCACCCACGTCTATGTCCCAGTGGTTGATGTGGATGCCTTTGCAAGTAGTTTCGTCGCCACCTTCGGCGGCGCCTCGACCAAACAGGTCGTCACCACGGTCACTCCAACCCCGAGCAGCACAACCTCGCAGCTTGTCCGAACTCCCGTTGGAGCGGTGTCACTTTTTGGGTTCAAGACACCGATCCCCTACCCCTTCGGACTTGAGCGCACCGGCTATCTCGTGACGGATATGGACGAAGCGATCCGCCAAGCAAGGAATGCTGGGGCCTCGGTCATTGTTGACACCTTCCCCGATCCGATCGGCCGCGATGCCATCATCCAATGGCCGGGCGGCATCAACATGCAGCTTTATTGGCACACCGAGGCCCCGCACTATGCGAGCCTCGACACGGTTCCGGAAAACAGGGTCTATATATCGAAGGACTCCGTCGACGCCTTCGTTCATGACTTCCTCGCCTTTTCCCATGGAGAGGTTGTTTCGGACATCAGCCAAGCGCCTGGCATAGAGATCGGCCGCCCGAATGATACCTACCGCCGCGTCCGCGTCGTATCGGACTTCGGCAACATGACGGTCCTTGTGACCGATGGGCATCTTCCCTACCCCTATGGCTATGAGACAACCGGCTACGAGGTGAAGGATCTGAGCGCGACCATCGCGAAGGCAACCGCCTCTGGCGCGACCGTGCTGGTTCAGCCTTACCTATCGGACAAGCGGCAGGCTGCGATCCTCCGGTTTCCCGGCGGATATATTGCCGAAGTCCATGCACCGCTCGCGTCGCAATAATCAATCGCCCGAACCCACTTGAACGGCACACAAGAGACCAATCGGTCTTGATTGCAAGTGGTTTCCATGCTCGCAATGGCCCCTCTTGGGATCATCTGTGTCGGTCGCATAGGCAGCATCTAGAAGGTCAACGGCACTTGGCAAGTACGTTACCTCACCGCCAACCATCGGCAACAACCGGCATGGCAGTTCTTGCCAGGCCGGTTTAAGCCGTTCCGCGGATCGACACATTCCCGAGCGCCGTTGATTACAAATCTCGTTAGCAATACTCGATGATGATGAATTGCAATTCGTGAAATAATGAGATGAATGACTATAAGGTCCTGAAAACGTTTCTGCTGGCTGCGGAAAAGCGCAATTTTGCGCAGGTTGCCCGCGAGCTTGACCTGACCCCGGCGGCTGTCACAAGAGCAATCGCAGCGCTTGAAGACGATCTTGGTGTGCAGCTTTTTGTAGCACCACTCGTCAGGTATTGCTGACGACCGATGGGGCGGTGTTCGCCGCACAGATCAAGCCGGCTGTCGAGGCACTCGAAAATGCCCGCAAAGACGTTCGCAATGCTCATAAGGCCGACCAGGGATGCTTGCGGATCCCCGCAAAGTCTTTTCGTGCGGTATCTACTGCCAAAAACAATGTGATACTTGCAGTCCGACGTCGCATGCAAGAGCGTTTGCGCTTCCATAAAACCTCCTTGTTCGAAGTCTGGGCCACGCCAGCGGTTCAAGCAGGAGGTCTCTCAACTACCGTGTAGAACTCACCCAGTCCTCCACCGTAGGTGGAGGTTTATTCATCGATTTTAAGAGCTGGGCCTCCTGGCGAAGGCCCAGCCTATCGTCACGAACTCCACCTCTGCTCGCTCACGATGCCATGGCGTAAAGGCGGTTCTCTGGAACCTTAGTGTTACGCGTCTTGAACCTATGCACCAAGTCCGCGAGATTTTCGGTTTCCCGCGTCAAGCTTTGCGCAGCTGCCGTCGTCTGCTCCACCATGGCTGCGTTCTGTTGAGTGACCTTATCCATCTGGTCACCCGCAGCGGAAACTTCTCTCAGGCTTGCTGCCTGTTCACGTGCTGCGACGGCGATCTCTGCAATCGTCGAGCTCATGGCGCCGACCTGCTCGACAATCTGGGAAAGCGACGTACCGGATTCACCGACGAGCTGCACCCCTGTCTTGACCTGATCCGTGGACATCGAGATCAGGGACTTGATCTCCCTAGCCGCACTTGCTGATCTTTGAGCCAATTCGCGCACTTCCTGAGCAACGACGGCAAAGCCTTTGCCTGCGTCCCCGGCACGAGCTGCCTCCACGCCGGCATTCAGAGCCAGCAGGTTGGTCTGAAATGCGATCTCGTCGATTACGCCGATAATATTGCCGATCTTGGATGACGAGCTTTGGATTTCCGTCATTGCGGCGATCGCGCGGGCGACAATCGCACCCCCGCTTTCTGCGTTGGCACGCGCCGTGACCATTGCGTTTTGAGCATGACCTGCTCCCTCCGCAGTTCCGTTGACACCGCGCGTTACATCACCCAAGGCTGCAACAGTCTCTTCGAGAGAGGCGGCTTGTTGTTCCGTGCGACGTGCAAGATCATGGGAGGCCGTCGATATCTCGGCCAGGCCGGACTTGATGGTGGCAACAGCGCCGATAACGGAATCGACGGCTTCCTCCAAACTGGACACTGAGTTGTTGAAGTGATCCCGGATGCGGACATAGTGCACATCAACCTCGCCAACCCTGGCGGTCAGGTCACCCTTCGACAGAGCATCCAGGCCGAGCGAAATCTGCTGGAACGCGTGCTCCATCACCTGTGCATCGGCAAGCCGCTCGGCCTCTTGGCGAAGCCGCTCTTCTTCGGCTGCGATGCGCGCCCGTTCGGCCGTGGCTTCGGCAATGAGCTTGGCTCGCCCAGTCTCTTGGAAGACTTTTAGCGAGCGTGCCATCGCCCCGAGCTCGTGACGTTGTTCGGTACCGCTTATGGTCATCGTGTCATCGCCGCGAGCTAAGCGTTCCATCAGGCGTGCCATGCTGCGCACGTTGGAAGAAATCAGCTGCCCGATAAAATAGGCAAGAACTAGACCGATGACGATCAGAACTCCGCTAATCGCAAGCGTAGAGCGACTCGCGGCAGCGACGGTCGCATCGACCGATCCATCGAGCGTCTTTTGCGTGTCCATGACGGACGCTTGCAAATCCTCGAAGCCCTTGGCGATCTTCGGCGCGAGAACATTGAGTTCGTTGTCGCGGATCTTGTTGGTCGCCAACAGGACATCCCGAACATCGCCAAGGCGGCTTGTATAGTTCTGCATGAGCTGTCCCGCGCCCATGACACGCTTGTGCTGCAGTTCATTCTTTGCCGCCTTCGCGGCCACGTCGTTTAACGCCATCGCTTCATTCAAGGCCGACTGCGCCGTATCGTAGGCGGCAAGGTCGCCCGAGTGGATGAATCGCTCAGAGAAATAGAGGCTGCGGTTTAAGGCTTCGAGCGTTGCAGCCGTCGCATGCAGCAATGCCACGTCGTTCTGACGCCAGGCGCTGCGCATCACGTCATTGAGCGCGATGCTCGTCCAAGGTCCAAACTCCGTGACCTTGGAAATCAGGGAATCTCGCTTCGTCTGCAGCGTCACGATCCGCTCAAAAGCTCCGCTGTAGGCGCCGACATCCTGACGAATTGCGGTCATTCCCGCCTGAAGCGTGGCATTGCCGGCAAAGCGCGGATCGTCCTCTGCAAACGACTTAACGCCCGCATGAAAGCGATCGATCACGTCCTGCGTCGGGCTCGAGCGAAAGGCCTCCACTGCCTTTTGAATGTCACTAAGTTCATCGCTGTAGCGGGAAATGGCAAGGCTTTGTCCCGCAGTCCCGCGATAGGACGTGAAGATCGAGGAAAGTCCATCCATACCGGAAAGGGCGTTGATCGAAAGAAAGCTCATAAGCAAGATTAGCGGCAGGAACCCCGCGGTAATCTGGCCTCGGATGCCAAGTCTATTCCAAAAACGTAACATCGTATTTCCCTCGATCACTGGGTCTTCGGCAGATAGTTGGCGATATTTCGTGGTGTCACCAGTTCGAAAGGCACGTTGTTCTCCCGTGGCACCTTCTGTCCGCTGGCAAGTTTGATGGCAGCATCGACCGCCGCGGCTCCCTGTCCCGAGGCACTTTGAAGAACAGTGACTGCCAGATCGCCGGCCTGCATTGCCGCCAAAGCATCGTCGGTTGCGTCGATGCCGGCAACAACGACATTTTTCATCGACATGCCATTGCGCTTCATCGCACGGATTGCGCCAAGCGCCATTTCGTCGTTGTTGGCGATCACGGCATCAAACTTCACACCCGCTGTCAGCCATTCCTGCATTTGCTGATCGGCATAGTCACGTGACCAATAGGCCGCCTGCCGTTCGACGATCTGCAGATCCTTACAGGCGGATGTAGCGAGGACGTTATCAATATCCTGTGTGCGGGCACGCGCCGCCGCATGGAAGGATTCACCCATCAGAACCACCAGGCGCCCCTTTCCCTTCAGGAGAGAGCAGACTTCTTTCGTCTGTAGCGTTCCAGATTCCTTTTCGTCGGACGCGACAACGGTCTGGGTTTCAGGCAGGTCCGACAGATTGGAAGGCACATTGTTGATATAGACGAGGGGAATGTGGGCGTCGTCGGCAAGTTTTGTCATTTGCGGACCGAGGTCGCCGTCCGAAACGGCAACGATAATCGCGTCGACCTTGTCGGCGATGAACTGCTGAATTTGCTTCTTTTGCAGCTCATTGTCGCCCTTGGCGGTTTGGGTGACCAGCTTCAATCCGGAAATCGTCTTTCCATGGAAGACAATACCGTCGAGCAGCGCGGTTCGGAATTTATCGAGATCGGACATGGAGACGCCAATCGTCTGGGCGTTTGCAGTCGAGGCTGCTATCGACATGATTACTGCAGCAAGTGTGGCCCTATTCATCGTCCCCTCTCAAAAGATACTCGGCGAGAGTGAGATTCGTATATGAATATGGTTAAAGAACTTTTTTGTTTTGGTTTTCGATCTTTAATATTCAATATTTATAAAATAAATGTCAAAGCAACACCGTAATTAATAGAGCTGGATAATATATGTATTCACGGGAATATATTACATTCCATGTATTTTCACTGTCGAGCACTACCAGCGGGTGCATCTAAATCCCGATATTGATTTTTCGCTTCGAACTGAACCACTCTCATGCCCAGCTCGGCATTTTCTAACGAAGTGTGATATCGTAGATCGTCGACTGGATCAGAGACCCACGCTCTCGTCAGAAGAGGTTTCCCTCTCCGGCGGACGATCCATAGCTGTCCAAGATGGCCTTGCGGGGATCATGTCTGCCGACCAGATCGTAACGGGTCCGCTGACGCACGAGGATGACGGGGGTCCGGCTTCGCATGCTTCCATGGACGGCTGGTAGTTGCGAGTGAAGTGGAAGTCGGGCAGCTGGGATTCCGTGCGATGAGGATTTGTATTTATAAGTCGGAAAGAGAACCTGAGCTTACACTCCTGCTGCGAGAAGGATTGCCTCTCCCGCTCGATACCCAGATAGACAAATGGACCAAAATCAAGGTCGTCACCGATGGGGAAATGAGAGCAGACCTGCTGATTGAGATTGGCGGCGCCGGATATGCGCTAGTTTGTCTTGGCGCGACCAGACAGCATTAGGCAGTAGCACTCGCCTTGCTAGCGCGTTTTCACTAAACGACAGTCGCACCGCTGGGCTTTGGCTGTTGCCAATCATGGAAAAGCTCCGTGCTTAACGGCTTCAAGCAATTCCTCGCGCCTAGCGATGGCACAAGGATGGACATATGATGCCAAGGCGCAATCTTTTTCTCATCGCCAGCAGATGAATCCGCAGGCGCTGGCGGCTGAGGGCTCCCGCCTGCATGTGCAGGACTCGCTCATGGCCGATGATTCCGCCGAAAAATCTCCGAAGATCATCAGCGGAAACGGGCCCGGAGGGACCTCGGACCATTCAAAGATGTTTGCCGGCTTTCACGAACATCGCGCTGTCAACGCCGGTCACAACGTTCCGCAAGAACTGCCCCGCACTTTCGCTGACACTGTCATTACGGTCCGCGAGCAAATGAGTTAATTCGATGGGATACGAGCTGACAAGAGCGCTAGCCGATTTGTACCACGAATACACCGGGAGCGGGAATTTCATCTGGCCCCTCAGTTGAAGCGCTTCAATATCTAGTTGAAAGAAGCCTCAGATGATTTCTTTGCGCTCCTATGAGCGGTGAAGAGGAATGTATTCGTTTAATCGTCCGGTCATATGGAACAATTTGCACGGATGGCTATTTCCCGGTTTATGGCCAATGCGCACTACCGTTACCTTGCGATCTCGATCATTTTGACATCATGGCACCCGGCTGTCGCCTCAGCGATAACAGCACAAGATGTGAATACCGCTTCCATTTCGCCCATACAGATCGAAGCGCCGAGCGTCAGGCCGAAGAATCCTGACGCAGCGCTCGTAAAGCTCCAGATTCTGCTTGATCGAGCCGGCGCTTCACCGGGTGCGATCGACGGGTTTCCCGGCGAGAACCTCAATAAGGCGATTTCGGGGTTTGAAGCTCTCCAAGGATTTCCTGCTGATGAAAAACCCGATGCCGCCGTGATTGGGCGGCTCGATGACCAAATTCCAGTTGTTCAGAGTTATTCAATAACAGCAGACGACGGGAAGGGCCTCGTTCCGAATATCCCCAAGGACTATGCCTTACAGGCAAAGATGCAGCATCTCGGTTATACCAGCATTGCCGAGAAATTAGCCGAACGTTTCCATATGAGCATCACCCTGCTCAAGACACTCAATCCGACCGCTTCCTTTAATCCCGGGGAAACAATCTCGGTTGCAATCCCTGGCGCCGCAAAGAGCGGCACGGTGAAACGGATCGAAGTGCATAGAAAGTTGGGCCAGGTATCCGCATTTGCAAAAGACGGATCTTTGCTGGCAGTCTACCCGGCCACGATCGGCAGCGAGGAATCACCTTCTCCATCCGGAACGCACAAGGTCAAAGGTGTCGCGCGTTTGCCGACATACATCTATAATCCGAAGATCAACTTTCAGCAGGGTCACAACGAGAGGATATTAAAGCTGCCGAGCGGGCCGAACAATCCCGTCGGTACAGTCTGGATTGATTTGACAGAACCGACTTACGGAATCCACGGAACGCCGGATCCAGAACTCATCGGCAAGGTCGGCTCTCATGGATGCGTCCGCCTGACAAATTGGGATGTAGAAGAGCTCGCAGGGATGGTTAAGCCAGGCGTAGTCGTTGAATTTCTCGACTGAACGTCAGCCGGCATTCTCGTTGCCAACGAGCCGTTCGCGATAACGGCGATGCGTGAGGACGTGACGTGAGCGCCGAACCTTGCCTTTGAATCGAGCGAGGCAGCACTCACATCGGGGGGCGAATGGCGCCAGTGATCTATCTGATATGAAGGTTTCTGATAGATTTCGTTGTTTTGGGGCTGTGCAACAGGGATATGAGCCGATGAATGGCAAGGATCGCGATTCTTTTCTAAGCGCCCGGCGAAACCTCAAGATGGCGCACTCGCCCGAAGCCTATATTCGTGGCACGACCAAGCTATTTTACGAGTGGCTAGGCCGATGTGCAGAATCTATCCCAAACGGACCGCCCATATGGATTTGCGGCGATTGCCATCTGGGCAACCTCGGTGCCTTGGCAGACGGGGATGGTGAAGTTGCTGTTCAGATCCGCGATTTTGACCAGACAGTCATCGGCAATCCTGCGCATGATCTTATTCGCTTGGGCCTTTCGCTTGCCTCGGCCGCGCGAGGTTCAGACCTGCCCGGCGTCACAACGGCGAGAATGCTGGACGCTCTCGTTGCCGGATATGAAACCGCGGGTGTGGAAGATACCGCAAGCACTCCGCGCCTCCGGCCGCCCAAGGACATTAAAAAACTCGTGAAGCGCTCCCTTCAACGGCGCTGGAAAAACCTCGCAAGGGAGAACTTTCAAACGAAACGTCCTCTCCTTCCTCGCAACAAGCGGCTCTGGCCGTTGCACAGGGATGAGCGGAGCGCGGTTATCGCACTTTGCAAGGACGAGGAATTAGAGAGGGTGGTAGCTTCATCTCAGCGGTCGGCGACTCGCGATCGAAAGGTTCTCGACGCTGCCTACTGGATCAAAGGCTGCAGCTCCCTTGGCCACCTGCGATGCGCGGTTTTGGTTCGAGACGAGAAGCATGGACCGGTTTTGTTGCTGGACATCAAGGAGGCGGTGGCCGCTGCCGCTCCGTCGGTTGCCGACGCAAGAATGCCGCGGGACCATGCCGAGCGAGTCCTGACAGGAGCCAAAGCACTGTCGCCTAATCTTGGGGACCGGATGCTAGCGTCCAAGGTAATGGAAACGACCGTGTTCGTTCGCGAAATTACCCCACAGGATATGAAAATCGAGGTCAACCGTCTTGCCGGAGATGAGATCCAGGCGTTAGCGCATTATCTTGGGGGCGTCGTGGGACACGCGCATGGTCGACAGATGGATAGGCAGATCTGGCGGTCGTGGGCGACCGAGCTGACCCAGGCGCGGAAAAAACACGCAGACGCGCCATCATGGCTTTGGTCGAGTGTGATCGATCTCCTGTCTATCCACGAACGCGCTTATCTCGAGCATTGCCGGCAATTTGCCTTAACATATCGCTGACGGCGATGACGATGCCATCTAAGGCTTTTTCGTGATCTACGATCTGCTGTATTGGCCATGGTCTTGATGTCCCGTGAAGTCAGCGACAAATGCCTGGCCCATCGACCAATCCTGGAACAAAATCTCTTAAGCGCGGTTGCAATCCTGTAAGTTCATCCTTGGAGGATTTCAAAATGGGTCGAGGTATTCTGCTCTGGCTTCTCGGCATTCCGCTGCCGATCGTAATTCTTCTCGTTCTCTTCACGCGGTAGGAGGGTTCCATGTCCTCTATCGAAGACGCTCCCGCTGGAGCCGCTCCTATCGAATCCTCTAAACCCGCGATCGTCTGGGGGCCAATCATAGGCGGCGCCCTTGCGGCGACCGGCACCGCCCTTATTCTTCTGCTGCTCGGGTCCGGTGTCGGCCTGACGATGGTATCGCCCTGGTCCGGCCAAAGCAGCTCGGCGGCCACCATTGGCGTCACTGCCGCTATCTGGCTGGTCGTCGTTCAATGGCTGTCGTCAGCCATCGGCGGCTATCTGACCGGCCGGCTGCGCACCAAATGGGTTGAAGTCCACTCCGACGAGGTCTTTTTTCGCGACACGACGCATGGCTTTCTGAGTTGGGCGCTGGCGACCGTATTCGTGGCGGGATTTCTCGCCTCTTCCTTGACCGCTCTGACGGGGACAACGATCAATGCTACAGCGCAGGTGGCGCAGGCAGCTACGAGTACCGCCGCCTCTGCAGGCTCGGCAGGCAATCAGGACTCCATGGCCTATTTCACCGATGCGCTGCTCAGGCCCGCAAGGACGGCGGACCGCGTGCAATCTGACGATCGAGCGGCGGCGGCAAGGGAGATCACCGCCATTCTTCTGCAAGGCGCGGCTACGGGACAGATTTCGGACGCAGACAAGTCGTATGTTGCGACCGTCGTTTCCACGCGTACCGGTCTTTCCGAACCGGATGCCCGCAACCGCGTCGATTTGGTTCTTAAGCAGATCGACGATGCAAAGACAGCAGCGAAAGAGGCGGCCGACAAAGCCAGAAAGACTGCGGCAACAACCGCTCTTATAGGCTCGCTGTCGCTGCTGGTCGGCGCATTTATCGCTTCCGCAGCCGCAGCCCTCGGTGGTCGTCAGCGGGATGACGAGGAAGACTTTGTGGTTGGAGCAACTCGGACGCATCGATGATCGATGCGTCCGGCGACTGTCGAGACGAGGAGCTCGCTTTTCATCCACCAGAGCCCTTTCACGCATGAAAGACATATCAAGGCGTGAGCGTCCGAGGCGGCGGCGCTCATGTGCCCAATCCCCTGTCGAAGCGCCATCTGGCAGCAGTTGTGCATTTACATCCGAAAGGGTTCGAGGCCAGGCGTGATATCCGCTTTCACGTGGGAGAATAGGAGATGCGAGCAACCCTTCCGAGCCTGTGCGCCGCTTTCATGGCAAGCATGTATTTTCGCAGTTATTTCGGAATCGTCGGCCCCCAGCTTTCTCAAGAGCTCAAGCTTGATCCGGCAGAGTTCGGCTACCTCGCCTCGGCCTTTTTTGCGTCCTTCTCTCTCCTGCAGATCCCCGTCGGGCTGACATTCGACCGTTGGGGTGTTCGCTGGCCAATGTGCTTGATGATGACCGCGGGAGCGGCCGGCTCAGCGATGGTTGCAAGTTCAATGACCTTCTGGTGGTCGGTACTCGGTCAGGTTCTGATCGGTGTCGGGTGCGCGCCGATCTTTATGGGTGTGCTCTATTTCCTCGGCGTGTCGGAGCCTTCGGAACGCGCTGGGCGCCTTGCCACGATCGTGAGTTCCATAGGGTCGGTAGGAGCGCTTCTCTCAGCGTCGCCTTTGTCGTGGTTCACTGAACGGTTCGGATGGAGGTCGGCATGCTGGTCGGCGGCTCTATTGATGTTCGTTAGCGCGCTGGCGATCGGTTTCGTTCTGCGTGCCAAGGCACGGGCTGAACTGGCAAACGAAAAAGACGGTAGGCGATGGAAGCTGGCGTCTCTGCTCTACCTTCTGCCGATTTGTTTTTCCCTTTCGCTGGGCGGTACATTTCGCAACGCTTGGGCCAGCCCCTATCTCACCGAACTATTCGGAACTGGCACAAACGTAGGGGCGGCGCTCACCGCAATCAGCGTGTTCGGGATAACGACGTCTTTCGTACTGCCCGCTATCCTTACGAGATTTACCGGCCGTACGGTCGTGATGGCAGCTCTAATTGCCGGAGTTACATGCGGGCTCGTTCTGAGCGCCTCTCCAGGCTACGGGCTCGCAACCGCCTGCGCGGGATTGGCGGTCCTCTACGCCATCGGAAACATTCATCCGATCGTGATGACAGAGGCTCAGGCATTTTTGCCTTTAGGTTTGCGCGGCGTCGGTCTGGGCGCACTCAACACTCTCGTCTTTCTCGGAGTGTCAGCGTCCTCCTCTGTCTTCGGGGCCATTGCGAATGCCGGGCTGCCGCCGGAGAGTATCTACCGGTTGATATTCGCCTTTACAGCTTTGATGCTTGGGGTCGCATTAGCAGTTTATGTTATATTCGGCCAGGCGCCTTACTCCCGCTCCAAGAGCCTCAAAACCTAGCGAGTAGCATCATGGAAAATGCGGGCTGTCCGAGGATAGGGGAGCTCAGCCAATTTCATGGGCAACATCCGCGCTCTGAGAAGCTCCGGGCCTGCTCTGCCCTACAATGCGCGCTTTATCGTCTTCAAACGGTTGATCTGGCCTTCTGCCTGACCGTTGCTCTAGGACAGGTCGCTTGCGTTACAGACGGCGTCGATATCACAGCGAAGTACAAGGGCAAAATCGGCCAAGATGACATCCCCAGCCGCTCCATCAACCGCTCTCCGGGCCACCCGCCAGTACTATTGCCAAGCAGGCCGACAATCTCGGCGACCCTCGTTGTCCTGCGGGCGTAAGGGGTTGCAATCGCCGGGACCCGGTCCGTGAAGGTTTGACGCCGGCATTGCCAATATGTGCAACGCCGGCGCCCCAATTGAAGCCTTGCCGTTACCTCATTGCCTTGGATCGGCAAGTCCTGAAGACTTCGCTACGACCAGCCGGGCTGACTTCTGCTCTGATGTCGGCAATCCGGATATATGCCTGATAATAGTACGCACGCAGATACAACCCAATCGCCTTTGTCGCTGGATACGACGCTCTGCACTTTAATGCCCGGGGGCCGGTCGACCATTTCGATTTCGTTTGCATGCAAGCTCATACTAACGTCATCGCCAACGATTTGTTGACCACACAAAGTGAGGAAGACCCCGATTAACTATCAAGCGACACATTAAGCGCCGCGCCCCCACTTCTGATTCAGAACTTGATGCCAATGCTGGTCAGAAACTCATCCATGCGGTCATCGAGATTGCGCTTGGTTTCCGCCCATGCGGGAACTGTATCCAGAAGGCGCTGTTGCCAAGCCCGGAGGTTCGGGAACTCAGCAAAGGGGGCCTTGGTCCGGTGTACCTGCGAGAATGGCGCAGCAATATCGATATCAGCCAGTGTGAGTCCGTCGCCGACGATAAACTGCCGGCCTGCGAGGTGAGCGTCGAGAACCTGCGCCGCAGCGCGGATGTTCTTGAGTGTCAGATTGACGATCGATACGTCCTCGGGTTTTCCCATCGCGCGGCCGGCTACACGCTGATCGAACAGCAGCGTCGAAAAAATGCGCCACTGCTCGCCCGACCAGAACATCCATTGCAGGACTTGATAGCGCTCCGCCGACGTCTTTCCCAGAAGTGGAGAACTGGCCTTGTCGGCCAGGTAGATGTTGATCGCTGACGCTTCCCAGATGATGGTCTCGCCTTCCTGCAGAACCGGCGTTAGCCCGTGTGGGTTGAGCTTCAGGAATTCGGGCGTATGGCTTTCACCCTTGAAGAGGTCGACATTAACGCGATCGATATCGACGCCCATGATCTTTGCTGCAGCGAGGACACGGCGCAGGCTGCCGGAACCCAGGTCACCATAGATTTTGACTGCCAATGGTTTTACTCCCTATACGTTAGCCGTTTCAATCACGGCGTACGTATGAGGTATGCTATTCCCGATCCGACTATTAGGCGGACAAGGCGAATAGAAATTATTCCACTATGGAATTCGGGCGATGCCGAATTGTGTCGCATTGATCTGCGTTTCAATGAACTCAACCAGCGCTCGGACCTTCGCGCTTGAGCGTCGTCCGGCAGGAATGACCGCCCATAAATCAAGATCCGGCAGGGTCCACTTGTTGAGGACCTCCTCCACGGCGCCGCTTGCCAACTCCAATTCGAACATCCACTCGGTGGCTACGGAAAGCCCTATACCCGCCAGAACGGCAGACCGAACCCCTTCCGTGGCATTAACGCGCAACCTGGGCCTCACGGTTACCGTTTTGCTCCCGTGTGGTCCCTTGAATGTAAAGCGGTCGCCTCCTTCGCCCTGCGCGAAGACGATGGTCGAGTGATCTACTAGGTCTTCAGGCGTTTTCGGTTCCGGATGATCGGCAAGATAGGACGCACTACCGACTACGATGCGCCTGCAGCGACCGATCCGTTTGGCGACGAGACCAGAGTCGTCGAGGTGCCCCATCCGAAGTGCAACATCAATGCCCTGTTGGATCAGGCCGATATTTCGATCATCAAGATGAAGCGAAATCTCGACACCCGGGTGCGCGTCGAGAAACAGCGGCAGCTTCGGGATGATATATTGACACATGAAGGTGTGTGTGCCGCTGATGCGGATTGGACCTGAGAAATTTTGCGATTTGGTTCCGACGGATGATACCGCCGCGTCGGCATCCTCAACGACTTTGACGGCATGCTCGTAGAAAATCCGGCCTGGCTCCGTCGGCGTGAGTTGCCTGGTCGAACGGAGGAACAGTGATACGCCAAGGTCCTTCTCGAGATGGGCGATCGCCTTGGATACTGTCGATTGGCCAATCCCGAATGTTTTTGCCGCAGCGCTGAACGAGCGCGTGTCGTAGACGCGAACGAAATAGCGCATCGACGTGAAAAGATCCAATTTCGCCTCCTGCAAGCGATCCGCTAATTGTCGCATTCTGATATCGCCGAGATCTCCAGAGAATCTCAGTAAAATACGAGCTGATCTCGCTCATCGTTAGCTGATGTGGAAAACAACGGAATAATCAAGCCACTTGGCGCATAGGCTACTGGTGGATGAAACCGGGACCGCGCTCAATGAGCGCGGTCCCATCTGCTGCCCGAAATGCAACTTCGACCGGCACCTGCCCAGGAGATATGCCCTGTGCTTCGAGATTAGACGGCTGCGAACATAGCGGAGCCTCTGGCTCGATCAGATCCGGGCACCACCCGTCGCATCGATCATCTGCCCCGTCGTCCAACGCGCATCGTTCGATGCGAGGAAGGCGATGACGTCGGCGACGTCATCGGCCCGGCCGACACGTGAGAAGACTGAGAGGGCTTCGGCGCCGGCGCGCGCATCCGGCGACGACAGCCACTCAGCATTCATATCCGTCTCCGTCACACCCGGCAGCACGGCATTGACTGTAATCCCGCGAGCCGCAAATTCAGGCGCCAGCGCAAGTGTCAATGTCTCCAGCGCGCCCTTGGAGGCTGCGTAGGCCGGATGCGTCGGTGCCGCGATCCGTGTAAACCCGGTCGAAATATTGATGATCCGGCCGTTCTCGCGAATGTGGTCGGCCACGGCCTGGATCAGGAAGAACGGCGCCTTGTAGTTAATCGTCATCACCTCGTCGAAAGCGGCCTCGCTCGTCTGCTTCAACGGCAGTGCGGGCGCGATACCGGCATTGTTCACCAGAATGTCGAGAGCGGACGACCCCGTCTCAGCACGTGCAGCGTCGCTGAACTGCGCCCACAGGCTGTCGGCCGCGTCCTTGCCCTGTCTGAGATCGGCCTTCACGCCGACGGCCCTGACGCCGAGCGCTTCAATGTCGCGCACCGTGGCATTGGCCGCATCCGCATTGGCGGTGTAGTGCACGCCAATCAGCGCGGCACCCTCCCTCGCAAAAGCAAGGGCAGCCGCCCGGCCGATACCGCGCGAGCTTCCGGTGATGAGAGCTATTTTGTCAGTGAGACGTTTGGACATTGATCACTCCGTTGCCAAAATAAATAGTGATCCCTACAATAAGAGACGAAATGCATCTGTCAAGAATTTAATAGGAATCGCTATTTTAATGGAGAAACCAGTCGGCAAACGAGGCAGACCCCGCGTGCTCGATCGCGACTTCGGGCTCGACATCGCGGCACGGCTGTTCTGGGAACGTGGCTACGAGGGAACATCGACCGCCGATCTCACGAAGGCGATGGGGATCAATCCGCCGACGCTCTATTCGATGTTCGGCTCAAAGGAAGAATTGTACCGTCAGGCGCTCGACTTCAGCATTGCCCGCGAAAACAGCCGTCGATCAGACATGCTTCAATCCGATCTTCCGATCTTCGAAGCACTCCGCCTCTACCTCTACGATATCGCCGACGGCGACACCCAGCCCGACAAACCGCCAGGCTGCATCGTTTCGACGGCCGTTCTGCAGCATGCCGAAGAAAATGCGTCCGTCGCCCGGATGACGGCAGCGTTGCGTGAGGCGTCGATGCAGACCCTCAAGGCCCGTTTCAATCGAGCCGTCGAGGAAGGCGAACTGCCGACGGGAACGGATACCGATACGCTCGCGCGCTTCTATGGTGCGATCATCCAGGGTATGTCCGCACAAGCTTGCGACGGCGCCTGCAACGCCCTCTTGAAACGGCTGATAGACCTTGCGCTTATGGCTTGGCCCGGGAAGCATCGCACCTCGTAGTGGGCACAAAGCAACGGCAATGCTCTTGCTTAACCCAAGCTTTGCCGAGCGTCTGGTGGCGGCCTAAAGCTCTTGACCGAAATCGAAACCGGCGACACGTACTTTGGTTGCTCTGTGTAATTCAGAACGTCGTGTCCTTAAGCAAGGTGCGGCGATATCACGACCCCGAGATTCAGGACGGTGCCAGCTTTATCGGGCGGGCGGCTGCAAGCCGCCGATCACAATATCTGAAGCTAATCTTTACAGTTTAACTTCGTTTATGGTAGCGATACTGCATGATCGAAAACGCCACCAAATCACCCCTCGCCTCCACCGTCGCCGAAGAGCTCAGAGGCTTCGCAAGCAAGCTGAAGCGCAAGCTGCGCGAGCAGGGTCACGCCGAAGACCTGACGCAAAGCCAGGCGTCGGCGCTCGTCCGGCTTGAGAAGGAAGGCCCGATGACCACCTCGGCGCTGGCGCGCGCCGAGGGCATGCGGCCACAATCGATGGGCACGCTGCTCTCGGCGCTGGATGCGATGGGGCTCGTCTCGGGAATGCCCGATCCCTCGGATGGCCGGCAAACCATCCTCTCGCTGACGGACCGATGCCGCCGCCTGATCCAGGAAGGCCGCGCCGCCCGCCAGGACTGGCTCAGCCGCACCATCGAAGCCAGGCTTTCGCCTGAAGAGCAAGGCCAGGTGCTGGCCGCCATTGGCCTGCTGCAGCGGCTGGTCGAGCAGGATTAGACCGGCTTTCCCTCCCCGCACCCCAGGATGCCCCATGGCCCTAACCGCACTGGATCCACAAACCGCGCTGATCGTCGTCGACCTCCAGAAAGGGGTCATGAGTGCAGCCCTGATAGAGCCGATCGCCCCCGTCATCGACCGTGCCGCAGCGCTTATCCGCGCTTTTCGGCAGCACGATCTGCCCGTCATCCTCGTCAATGCCGCGGGCACCGCGCCGGGGCGCACGGAGCAGCCCAGGCGCCACAGCGGACCGCTGCCGGACGGCTTTACGGATTTCATCCCCGAACTCGACCAGCAGCCGGGCGATATCGTCGTGACGAAATACAGCTGGGGTGCCTTTGCGACGACCGACCTCGAGGTCCGTCTCAAGTCCCTCGGCGTCACGCAGGTGGTGGTCGTCGGTGTCGCGACCGGAACCGGGGTCGAGGCAACCGCGCGGCAAGCCTTTGAGGCCGGGTACAATGTCGCACTCGCGATCGACGCGATGACCGACACACGGCCCGAGGCCCATGCCTACAGCATCAAGAACGTCTTTCCCCGGCTCGGCGAAACCGCCACCGCGGAAGAGATCATAAGCGAACTCGCAAAGCGGAACGCCTAGGATGAACCTCCTCCATACTCTCTCGCTGCTTGCCGGCGGTGCCTTTCTGATGAATGCAATTCCGCATCTCGTCAGCGGCGTTCTCGGCCAACCCTTCCAATCGCCCTTCGCCAAGCCGCCCGGCGAAGGCTTGTCATCATCGACCGTCAATGTGCTCTGGGGTTTCGCCAATCTCGTGCTCACCTATCTGCTTCTCATTCGCTTCGGCAGCGTGAATTGGCATGGTGCCACGGATGTCGTATCCGCAGGCCTCGGGGCTTTCGCCATGGCCCTGTTTTGCGCGCGTCACTTCGGTCGGTTCCATAGCGGCAACGCGCCGGAACGGCAATGACGCGACAGGCGCTGCGGATCTTCCGATCGCTCCGCCACTACAATTACCGGCTCTGGGCGGCGGGGGCGCTCGTGTCGAATATCGGCACCTGGGTCCAGCGAACCGCACAGGACTGGCTCGTTTTTGCTGAATTGACGCGACATAACGGCTCGGCTGTCGGCATCGTCATGGCTCTGCAGTTTGCGCCGCAGTTCCTGCTGCTTCCCTGGTCCGGTCTCGCCGCCGACAGTCTGAACCAGCGCAAGCTCCTGATGGCGACGCAGGCGACGATGGGCGCGCTTGCGCTTGCGCTCGGCATTCTCACCGTCACGGGCCTCGTGCAGCTCTGGCACGTCTATGTCTTCGCCTTCGTGTTTGGCAGCGCCGCGGCGCTCGACGCACCGGTCCGCCAGACCTTCGTTGCGGAGCTGGTCGGCGACGACGATCTGCCGAATGCGGTTGCGCTGAACTCCATGTCGTTCAATCTCGCGCGGATGATCGGCCCGGCCGTGTCGGGCGTCGCGATCGCCACTGTCGGAACCGGATGGGGCTTTCTCGCCAATGGCGCATCCTTCCTGGCCGTCCTGATTTCTCTGACACTGTTGCGGCAGTCAGAGTTGCGGCCGAACAGCCGGGCGCCGCGCGGCAAGGGTCGCTTTATAGAGGGCTTGCGCTATGTCCGCGGGCGCCCCGATCTCGTCGCCATCCTGTTCATGCTGTTCTTCATCGGCACTTTCGGCCTGAACTTTCCGATCTTCGTCTCGACGATGGGCGTGCGCATCTTCCATGCCGATGCTGCCGGCTACGGGCTGCTGTCGTCTATCATGGCGGTCGGGACGATCACGGGCGCATTCCTGAATGCCGGCCGCGAGCGCATCGAATTCCGCAATCTGATCGTCAGCGCCACGGTGTTCGGCCTCGGCTGCGCGCTGGCGGCGCTCGCGCCCGGCTACTGGTTGTTCGCGGCAGCGCTTGTCGTCATCGGCGTTGCGGCACTCTCCTTCACCAACGCCACCAACAGCCTGATGCAGCTTTCGACCGAGGCTACGATGCGCGGGCGGGTAATGGCGCTGCGCGTCGGCATCGCGCTCGGTGGCACGCCGATCGGAGCACCCATCGTTGGCTGGGTGGCCGACCACGAAAGCCCGCGCTGGGCGATGGCAATCGCGGCGGCATCGGGGGTGATTGCAGCGGCGATCGGCGTCTTTGCCAAACAAGAGAGGGGCGGGAACTAGGTCGTGATCGAAACCCCCGTCCCTCGTTTCGGCGGGATTGCGGCAAGTGTCAAGAGCGACGATATCGCGAAGGCGCGTGGCGTTTCGGCGACACAAGGTCGCGCTTGCCTGGCTTCAGGCTCAAGGTCAGAAGCTCAGGGTCAAGAAGATGCCGATCCCCGGAACGCCTTGAGACGAGAGCTGACGTTGTGAATTACAAGCTCTTGAACGGATAGGAACCGTCGATCCGGCCGCCCAATTTGCAATTGTGATGCGCAAAGGTTTGAACACTTTAGCTTCGACCGCAGGTCATAGCATCTGAATATTCTGCGGCGGCAGCGCAGATTGCAAAACTTGCATCGCCAGCGCGTTTTCGATTGCGGCTCCGGAAGCGGTATTGTCGAACACGCACCAGCCGTCCGGCGCCAAAAGTTTCGAGGACGATCCGATCTCCTCATCTGTGTAGCTCGAGTAGTAGATTTTTGGTTTGCCGTGCAGACGAACGTATCGCGGCGCCGTGTCGAAATTCTCCGCCGGCCACACCGGCGCAGGATCGGCGAGCACCCGGTCTATCGCAAAACTTTGGATCAGATCCAATGCCTCGGCCGATACCCAGCTCTTATGCCTTACCTCAAGGACAATCGGTCCCTCATCGGCGTTCCGTATCGCCTTAAACGTCGTCTTGAACACATCGGCATCGAACGCGAGCGACGGTGGTAGCTGGCAGAGCAGCGGACCGCGCTTTTTCCCAAGGGGCGCGATTTCCTCGATAAATGTTTGGAACGGCTGGGCGATGCCTTTCATCGCTCGAGTGTGGGTAATCTCTTTGGGGATCTTTACCGCAAACTGGAAGTTCTCGGGAACGGTTTCGGCCCAGCGCGCGAAAGTTGATGTTTTATGATGACGGTAAAAGGTGGAATTGATCTCGACGCCATCGAAAACCGAAGCGTATCGACTCAACCCACTTCCCTCCTGTGCAAACCGGCCGGCCACCTTTTTTGGAATGGACCAGGCCGCAGTGGCAATGATCGGCAATCGACTTCCTCCGAGCTTTTCGGCGCTCGAACGAAACGAAGAAGCCAATGGCAGAGTTCCGGCCGCCATTGGGCGACGTCAGGGTGCAATGCAACGGTACTCGGTTTAAGGCCGCCAATGGTAATGCTCTTGAAGGGTATCGAACCTAGGACACCTAGATCTACACCGCCATTATCGGGACCAGGGATTAATCACTTGCAACCCAGCCGCCTCGAACGGGCTTGTGTCGCGGGTTGCGATTGCCAGACGATTTGCTGCTGCTGTGGCGGCAATATAGCCATCAGTCGTGCCGATCGCTTTTCCAGATACTCGAGCGCGTGCCATCAGTTCCGAGTAAAACTGCGAAGTCGCAAGATTGAAGGGCAGGATGCGCTCGGAAAAGTGAGGCAGTACTTCGCCCTCAAGGCGGTCGCGGAGGATAGTTTGCCGTTTCCCCGAGGGCACAGCTGCGATCCCGAAGCGAAGCTCGGCAATCGTTATTGCGGAAATGAACAGCGTTTCGATTGCTTGGGCGTCCAACCAAGTGACCACTGCCTCATCGGGAACCGGTTTCCACGGCTCGGATATAACGTTGGTGTCCAGCAAGATCATTCGAAGGTCATCGGTTCAGCAGGCGTCTTATCGCGACTTTTCTGCAGGGCTTCAACGTCGCTGTCGGAAAGCTCAGCGTCGCGACCGATAGCCGCTAGTAAAGAGCCGAGCTTAACACGTTCAGGGGGACGAACAGCGGCCTCAATAATGTCGCGGATCTCGGCCTCGGTGCTTCGGCCATGATGAGCCGCTCGCAGGCGCAGAGCACGATGTGTTTCGTCAGAAAGATTTCGAATGGTGACCGCCGGCATTGATATCACCTCAATAGAAATGATGGCTTTGCTATCAAAATATACAGAATGATGCGAACTTTCAAGAGTTTCAAAATAATGAGGACGATACCGTGCCCGTTCAGCCACCTCGCCTTGAGTGGAATCGAACCGTAAATCCATGCCTTAGTTGCTCTAAGAGATTGATAGCCTGAGGACTTCCTATGTGAAGGACCGGCTGCGGCGTAACTCCCCTGCTATGGAGTTGGCTCCAATAGGCAATTTCTTCAAGATATTAGCCGTCACGAGCGCGTATCGGCGTGACTCGATTTGTCTTTGCTGAACTTTGTGAACGCCCGCTGCCTCAAGAAGATCGGTTTTAGCGACGCAATGGCACATAAAATCGAAATTGCTATTCGACTGGTGGCGAAATTAACTCGACCCCGGAAATCAAGCCAATAAGGGGATCAAAATGGGAATGAAACTGTCACTGGCCGGCGCAAGCACAGCAATTGCGCTCCTGCTTTCGAACCAGGCCTTCGCGCAGACTGCTGAAGTCATGCACTATTGGACAAGCGGAAGCGAAGCCGCAGCCATCAAAGTCATCGCCGATGATGTCGCCAAGAAGGGCGGCACCTGGAAGGACAGCCCGGTTACCGGCTATGAAGCCGCCCGGGCCGCTGTTCTCAGCCGTCTCGCTGGTGGTGACGCACCGACTTCGATGGTCGTCGATCTCGGCGAAATCAAGCCGCTGGTCGAACAAGGCGTCCTCGCTCCGATCGACAATATAGCCTCCACCAAGGGCTGGCAGACATTCCTTCCGAGGCTGGTCGTCGATAAGGCGAGCGTTGACGGCCACCTCTACGCCGTTCCGATCGATATCGGTACCGCAAACTGGATGTGGTACTCAACGAAGGTATTTGACGACGTCGGCGTTAAGCCGCCGGCAACCTGGGATGAGTTCTTCGCCGCGGCGGACAAGATCAAGGCCAAGGGGTATATCCCGCTCGCCTTTGGGGGTCAGGCATGGCAGGAAGCCCTCGTCTTCCGGTCCATCATGATCGCGACCGGCGGCAACAAGTTCTACACGGACGTCTACACGAAGCATGACGTCGATGCCGCCGGCGGCTCGCTGATGGTAAAATCCTTCGAGACTTTCGCCAAGTTGCGCGGCTATGTCGATGACGGCAACACGAACCGCAACTGGAACGACGCCACCAACATGGTCATCACCGGTAAAGCCGCGATGCAGATCATGGGCGACTGGGCAAAAGGCGAGTTCCAGGCCGCCAAGATGACGCCCGGCAAGGAATATGGCTGCGAACTGGCGCCCGGCACCAATGGCGTTCTGAACATCGTTTCCGACACCTTTGTCTTCCCGGTCGGCGACAAGCCGGAACAGGTCGCGGCCCGCAAGCTGCTGGTCGACGTGATGATCGATCCGGAAACCCAGGTGGCCTTCAACTCCATCAAGGGCGCCCTGCCCCCGCGCCTGGACGTAAACCTCAAGGATGCGGACATCTGCACCCAGAAGGCAGTCGGTCTGCTCAAGGACCCGAACGCGCTTGCCCCGAACGCTGAGCTTTCCTTTAGCAGCGAAACTGTTGGGGCCATCAAGGATCTGGTAACCCAGTTCTGGAGCAATCCGTCCATGACGCCTGCTGAGGCGGCAAAGCAGTATGCTGATATTGTTGCGCGGAACTAAGACCTTTCGTTAGTCTCTGCTGCCCCGGCATCATTGCCGGGGCAGTCTCGTAAATGAGTTGCGACGTCGACCAACGGGGGCAAGCAATGTTTAAGAAGAACCTGGCGGCCAAGCTTACGCTTGTGCCGAGTGCCGTGGTCATCGCCGTCTGTTTCTACGGCACAATTCTCTGGACACTTTATATATCGCTGACGCATTCGACGATGTTGCCGAACTACAAGTTATACGGCTTCAGCCAGTATGCCACCCTGCTGTCCATGCCGCGCTGGCATACCGCTTTTGCCAACATGCTGATCTTTGGCAGCCTTTTCATAGCCGGTTCACTCGTCATCGGCACGACGCTCGCTGCATTGCTCGACCGGAACGTCAAGGCTGAGGGTCTCTTCCGCGTCTTCTTTCTCTATCCGCTTTCCATGTCCTTTGTCGTTACCGGCCTTGCATGGCAATGGTTGCTCAACCCGACGACCGGCGTCGAGGCGCTGGTACGCAGCTTTGGCTGGCAGGATTTCAGCTTTAACTGGCTTGCGAGCCCGGAAAAGGCAATCTACGCCGTCTCCATCGCTGCCATCTGGCAATCCTCAGGTCTTGTCATGGCCATCATGTTGGCCGGCCTGCGTGGCATCGACGGCGATATCTGGAAAGCAGCGAAGATCGACGGCATCCCCGTCTGGCGCTCCTATATCAGCATCGTGCTTCCCATGCTGCGGCCTCTAATTCTGACCTGCGTCATCCTTCTGGCAACGGCTGTGGTCAAAAGCTATGATCTCGTCGTCGCGATGACGGGCGGTGGCCCGGGTATCAGCACGGATGTCCCCGGAAAGTTTGTCGTGGACCTCCTTTTCCAGCGCGCCAATATCAGCACCGCGGCTGCCGCCGCCATCCTGATGCTGGTAACAGTCATCTGCGCGCTTTCCCCCTATGTTTATATCGAGCTCAAGAGGCAGAAGCGATGACTGCGACCCCTCTCGCCCAGTCCGGCGCACCGGTGATCTATAGCGTTCCCCGCGCGAAAAGCGCGAAACCTGGCCGCGCCCTACTTTACGTCATCTTGTCCGTGGCGCTGGTCTACTACGCGATCCCGCTGCTGCTGGTGATCTCGACGTCGCTGAAGACCACCGACGAACTGCGCACGGGCAACATCTTCACCCTGCCCCAGAGCCTCAATTTCGATGCCTGGTCGAAGGCATGGATGACGGCCTGCACCGGTATCGAGTGCAACGGCATCCACGGAAATTTCTGGAATTCCGTCGAGATCGTCGTTCCGGGCGTGATCTTCTCGATCCTGTTCGGCGCTCTGACCGGCTTTGCCCTTTCGCAGTGGCAATCGAAGGTCAGCCGCGTCATCCTGCTGTCGCTGATGCTCGGCGCCTTCATACCCTATCAGGTCATACTTTATCCGATGGTGCGCATCTTTAGCAGCATCGGCCTCTACGGAACACTGCCGGGGATCATCCTGATCCACATCATATTCGGCCTGCCCTACATGGCGCTGCTGTTCTTCAACTTCTACCAGGGCGTTCCGCCGGAGCTTTCGAAGGCAGCCAAGATGGATGGAGCCGGCTTCTTCACGATCTTCTTCGAGATCATGCTGCCGATGTCGGTCAACGTGCTTGTCGTCGCCCTCATCATGCAGGCGACCGGTATCTGGAACGACTTCCTGTTGGGCCTGATCTTTGCCGGGCGAGACCACCTGCCGATCACGGTGCAGCTGAACAACATCGTCAATACAACGACCGGCGTCAAAGAATACAATGTTAACATGGCCGCGACCTTCCTGACCGCGCTGCCGCCACTTCTCATTTACATTCTTTCCGGACGCTATTTTGCGCGCGGTCTCGCCGCCGGCGCAGTAAAGGGCTAATGCAATGACACAGATCTCCGTTATTAACGCCAACAAGTCCTTCGGACCACAGCATATCCTGCGCGATATCAACCTCCAGGTCGCCAGCGGCGAGTTCATTGTGCTCTTGGGCTCCTCCGGATGCGGCAAATCCACCTTGCTCAATGTCATTGCCGGCCTTGAGGACCTCGATACCGGCAGGATTGTCGCCGGCGACCAGGATGTCACCAACGTTGATTCAAGTCGTCGCAACATGTCGATGGTCTTCCAGTCCTACGCGCTCTATCCCACGATGACGGTGCGCAAGAACCTTGGCTTCGGCCTGCGGGTCAACAAAGTCGCCAAGGCCGAGATCGCCAAGCGCGTCGAATGGGCCGCGAACCTCCTGCAATTGACGCCTCTTCTCGACCGCCGCCCCTCGCAGCTCTCAGGCGGGCAGCGTCAGCGCGTGGCGATCGGGCGGGCGCTTGTACGCCGAAGCCCTATCTGCCTGTTCGACGAGCCTCTCTCGAACCTCGATGCAAAGCTGCGCACGGAGATGCGCCTGGAAATCAAGAGGCTGCACCAGGAATTGCGCAGCACGATCGTCTATGTCACACACGATCAGATCGAAGCCATGACGCTGGCAACGCGCGTCGCAGTCATGAAGGCTGGCAAGATCGAGCAATATGCCACACCGGATGAACTCTACGAGAAGCCGGAAACGCTGTTTGTCGCCGGCTTCGTGGGCTCGCCGAGCATGAACCTTCTCTCGGCCCGCATCAGGATCGAAGATGGCGAGCCAATGGCAGTCTTCGGCGACTATCAGCTGCCGATTGATGCCTATCCGTTCCGTCAACCTGCCGTCAGCGGCCAGGGGATAGTCATCGGCTTTCGGCCGGAAGACATCCAGCTTGCCGACGATCGCACGACGCTGCCAACGCTCTTCGCGCCGATTACCTTTATCGAGCCCATGGGCGCCGATACGCTCGTCTGGTTCGCACTGGGAGAACAGAAGTTGTCGGTCCGACTTCCTGCGGCCAAGGCCCGCGGCCTGTCAGGAGAAGTCCGCTTGGCCTTCAATCCCTCCATCGCCTCCATCTTCTCGAAGGAAAGCGAGCAGCGCCTGTAGGGCGCAGTCGCAGCCGCCGGATGCGGCGACTGCCCCTCGACATCTAGCAGAGTTCGCCGATCAGACGATCCATCATGGCGTCGCAGAGGTGCAGCTCGGCTTCCTCGATATATTCGTCGGGTTGATGACCCTGATCCATGTTGCCGGGGCCGATAACGACCGTTTCAAGTCCCAGTCTCGTTGCGAATAGTCCAGCCTCGGTGCCGAAGGATACTTTCGTCGTAGGCGCCTGGCCGAGAAGATGCGCTGCAAAGCTAGCGGCATTGCTTTCTGCCGCGGTGGACAGCCCTGGATAGGCATTGCGGACTTCGATTTCCGCTGCAGGGTCCGCTAAGGCGCGGATGCGGGTCAGGATCTCCTCGACATTATCCTCAGCGAGATGACGTATCTCGAAGTCGACGGCCGCACGTTCGGCCACGATATTCAGGACCTCGCCGCCGGCGATCTTGCCAACATGAACAGTGGTGTAGGCGATGTCGTAGTCCGCATCGCGGCATCCGCTTTCCGCGATTTCCTGCTGCACGCCGCGTAGATTGCCGACGAAATCGCAAGCCAGATGAATGGCGTTGATGAAACGCGGTGCCAGCGAGGAATGGCCTGCCTCGCCTCTGAAACGAGCCTGCGCGGCCACCTTCCCTTTGTGACCAAGCGCGATCGCCATCGATGTCGGCTCTCCGACGATGCAAAGCGAAGCCCTGAACTGTTCCTTCGCCAGGACATCGAGCAGGGAGCGCACGCCGACGCAGCCGATCTCCTCATCGTGCGAGAAGGCGAGATGCAATGGCCGCTTCAATAGTTTGCCATCGATGCGGTCGGCAGCGGATAGCGCGCTTGCAAGAAACCCCTTCATGTCCGTCGAGCCACGGCCATGGAGCCGAGAGCCGCGGCGCGTCAGCCGGAAAGGGTCGGAGGTCCATGCTTGCGTTGCGACCGGCACCACATCGGTGTGGCCGGAAAGAACAATGCCGTCATCCTGGCGGGGACCGATGCTGGCAAACAGGTTCGCCTTTTTGCCAATCTGGTCAGCAACAAATCGGCACTCGAAACCGCGGTCGTGGAGATAGGTTTGGACAAAATCGATCAGCGGCAGGTTGCTATTAGCGCTAACGGTGGGGAAGGCGACAAGACGATCAAGCAGGTCAAGCGTATTCAAGAAATGACACTCCCAAAACGGACGAAGGCCCGCATCGCAGCGAGCCTCCATTATTCTCTGTCTTTGACGGCCCTCAGCGGGCCATCGTCTCTTCATCAGCCATTGTCTGGTTGATATCGGCGAGCAGTGCCGCGATATCACCCTTCGGGAAGGCCTGGCGGAAGCGCCGGTCGAAAGTCGTAAACATGCCGAAGAACGAGTTGGCGCAATGTTCGAGCATCCGGTCCGCCTCACCTTCGTCGATCGACAGGTGCTTCTGGAGGAACTGATTGAACTTGGCCCGTGCGATCGGATTGGCGAGGATAAAGACGGGCTGCGTATCCCACTTCACTTCACGATGGCGCGAGGCGCGCGAACGGATTTGCAGTGGCGCTGCCAGATGAATGTCGCGCGAGGACGAACCGATTTCGATCTGCACGGCATCGTCATCGAGGATCCAGCGCCCCTTGCCGGAATCATAGAGCGCGAAATCCGCAGCAGGGATCGTGAGCGACACCCGCTTCGATTCGCCCGGCGCCAGATGCACCTTGGCAAAGGACTTCAGTTCGCGCTTCGGACGCTGTAGCCGCGGCTTGCCGTAGCTCACATAGAGCTGGGCCGCTTCCTTGCCGGCGACGGCGCCGGTGTTGGTCACAGTGAAGCTCGCGACCACCTCTTCGCCGACATTCAGCGCCGACCGATCCAATTTTAGATCGGAATAAGCGAAGGTCGTATAGCTTAGGCCGAAGCCGAAGGGGTATTGCGGTTCGATCTCGCGCGCATCATACCAGCGATATCCGACATGGATGCCTTCGCTGTAGTAGTGGCGACCGTTCTCGCCGGGGTAGCTGAGATAGGAAGGCATGTCCTGCATGCGCTTCGGGAAGGTTGTTGTCAGCTTGCCCGAGGGATTTACGACCCCAAAGAGAATGTCGGCGATACCGCCGCCGGTCGCCTGACCGGAAAAGAACATTTCGACGATCGCCTTCACTGCCGGAACCCACGGCATGACGACTGCGTCAGGGCTGGCGATGGCAACGACGACATTCGGGTTGACGACAGTAACGGCGCTGACGAGCGCATCGTGACCCGGCGCGAGGTCGAGCGTCGTGCGGTCAGAGCCCTCGCCGTCGTACCCATTCTCCGTACAAACAAAGATGACAACCACGTCGGCGCCGCGTGCGCCCTCGACAGCCTCCGCAATGAGTGCCGCGCGCTCACTCTCGACTTCGCTCGTGCCGCGATACTGCTCGACCTTGATGGCATCGCCGGCCAACTTGACGATCTCGTCGATCGGCACATCGACAAGTGTCGGCGTGGTGGTCGCGCAGCCCGAGCCCTGAATGACCGGAACGCCGGCACCTTCGCCGATGACGACCATCCGCTTGACCTTGGCGGGCGTGATCGGCAGCAGCTGATCGTCATTCTTCAGGAGAACCATGGATTCGCCTGCCATGCGACGGGCGAGCTTGTGGTGGGCATCGCGGTCGAACACCGTGTTGCGCCGCTCGCCGAGCTTGCTGGCGCGCACTAGCGCCAGAACGCGGGCGCAGGCTTCGTCCACCACGGCCATGTCGACCTTTCCAGCCCCGATGGCCTCAAGAAGGTCGCTCTTGCGGGTTTCGCTTTCCGGCATGTCGAGATCGTTGCCCGCCGCCAGGGAAGCCGGACGATCCTTGATGCCGTGCCAGTCGGAGACGACGAGACCTTCATAGCCCCACTCCTCGCGCAGTACCTTTGTCAGAAGCCAGTGATCCTCAGCCGCCTGAACACCGTTCAGGCGATTGTAAGAGCTCATGACCGTCCACGGATTACTCTTCTCGATCGCGCGCTGGAAGCCTTTGAGATAGATTTCCCGCAAGGCGCGCTCATCGACGACAGAATCCATCGAGGTACGCTCGACTTCGGAATTGTTGCAAGCAAAGTGCTTCAGCGATGCACCGACACCGTTTTCCTGTAAGCCGTTGATGACGCCGGCTGCGAAATCACCGCTGATGACCGGATCCTCACCGTAATATTCGTAAGAACGGCCGCCGAGCGGTGTGCGGCGGATGTTGATGCCGGGGCCGAGCAATAGATGCACGCCAAACTCCTGGCATTCCATGGCGAGCGCAGTGCCAAGCTCATGGGCAAGATCGACGTCCCAAGAGCAGCCGAGGCTGGATCCGTTCGGGAAGCAGGTGGCTTGCTTCATGGCGCCCCATGCCACTTCGACATGGCTGGCTCGCTGGCCGACGACATTCAGGAAGGCCGAGAAATCGACGCCACCGGCTTCTTCATTGTCGATTTGGTGGATGGAGTAGCGGACACCATAAGTGCCATCGGTCATGACGATGTTTGGGATGCCGAGGCGTTCGATTGCCTTCGTCTTCCACATCCTATGCCCGGCCAGAAGGGCGACTTTCTCCTCGTTGGTCATTTCGGCGATCAGTGCCGCGAAGTCGCCGTTCATAAGCTTGTCTGAATTCACGTCATGTCTCCAAAGTGACTATGTGCTGGCACTCTACGAAGGACGCGCCCGGTTAGCGCGCGATCGTAGGTGCTGTGCAGAAATCGTTGCGCTAAGCGATCATGGCACTCGCCTGGCCTCAGAGAAATAATGCATTTCCGAGGCGACGCTTCATCAAAAGCTTGGCAGCCCTATCACGTTGACACCTTGCGGCGTTCCATGACCGGGGCGACCATCCCAGGTATGTAGGAGTCGGACACACACGACTTGCAATGCTGCTCGAACATCTCGATCAATCGAGGCTTGCGATTTTGCTTTAGGGTAAGGACTCCGATGACCATCGGTTTTTGGTTGCCGGAGATCGGCACACGCACGACCGTCCGGCCGTCCATTGCCAATTGCGACCGAGGCCGAACATTTGCGATCGTATAACCATAACCATTCGCCACCATTGTGCGAATGACGTCCTGGTAAGCAGAGCGCATGGCAATGAACGGTTCGACGCCCGATTTTGCGAAGAGCCCTAGGAAATATTCGCGGCTGATGGGCAGATCCAACAAAATGAGCGGGTAATCGGCCAATTCGTCCAAGCTGACAGATGGGTAGCGCGCGAACGGATGCGATTCTCCAACGAGAATATGTGGAGGCAGCGTTGCAAGCGGCGTGAACTCGAAATCATCCGTGATGAGCAGGTCATAGCTGATCGCAACATCGATTTCCGCACGCTGGAGCTTTCCCAGCAGCTCTTCGTGATCGCTGACCGTCTGAATAATTCGCGTTTCCGGGAAAGCTGAGGTGAAGGAGTGCGAAAGCTCCGGCATGATCATCGAGGCAAGCGTCACCATACATCCGAGGGAAAGCTGGCCGCGGACCTTTTCATTAACTTCGGAGGCGACCGTGTAGATATTCTCGGCCTGCTCGACGAGTTGCTTGGCTTCCGCCAGCATAAGGCGGCCAGCCGGCGTCAGCGAAAGGCCTTTCGCATGGTGGCGCACGAAGAGCTGCGTCTGCAGTTCCGTTTCCAAATGGGTGATGGCAGTGGAAATCGATGGTTGGGAAATATTCAGTCGCTCGGATGCGAGGGTAATACTTCCTGTCTCCGCAGTCGCAATGAAATATTCGATCTGGCGGAGCGTGTATCTCATAGCCTCATCATATCTCTGCTAGCTGGAAGAACAAGCAGCGGGCGATCGCATTATTCATCGCCCGGCACCCCAAAGGATGGGGCGGCGTTGGGGTCAAGCGCCCGCTTAACGTAGTCTTCCATTTGCGGCTCATAAATCGCCCAAAGATCCTGGAGGGCCTCGATCGGCTGATCATGCCAGTCTACGCGGAGATCGACGATTGGCCAGGCAACGTTGCGGACAACCTTCAGTCCCGCCGAGCGTACGGGGCCCGCCTCGCCGCCTGCTTCAAGCCCAGCGGCAAGTGCCTTCAGCAGCCTGGAAGGAAGATCGCCAGGGGATATCTCGAATGCGGCGACCATGCGCTGCGCGACATCGGTATTCGCCAGAAGATTGCCGGCGGCGATGCAGCCCTCGCCCTTTGCCATCGCATGGACGCCGAGCGTACGCTCGCCGGAGTGACCGGCGACGTGTCCACGTGCATCGACGATTGCCAACTGCCGATAGTCGGCAAAGGGGTTCGATGCCAGCAGCCGGCCAAGCGCTTCTTCCGCCGTCGCCCCCATTCCCAGCATCTCCAGGCCGGATATGCCGAGGCTGGGATCGGTGATGTTCTGACTGGCCACCACCCCGGCGCCAGCTCGGGCATGCGAGCAGCGCGCGGCGACTGCCGGAGAGGAGGAGGAGATGGCGATACCGAACATGCCGGTCTTGGCGCAGCGGGCGGCGATGGAAAAGGTCATGGGCTCACAAAACCTTATTCAGGAATGACGGCAATGGCGTCGACTTCGACAAGCCATTCGGGACGGGCAAGCGCGGAGACGACAATTCCCGTCGAGACGGGGAAGACGCCCTTCAGCCACTTGCCGACGACGCGATAGACGGCCTCGCGATAACGCGGATCGACGATGTAGATGGTAATCTTGCAGACGTGATCGAGCGACGAGCCGGCTTCCTGAAGAAGCATCTTGATGTTGGCCATGGCCTGTTCGGTCTGGCCGGTGACGTCGCCGATCGCAACGCTGCCTGAGGTGTCGAGGTCCTGGCCGATCTGGCCGCGCACGAACACCATCGTGCCCTTAGCGACAACCGTCTGGCAAAGGTCGTTGTCCAGCTTCTGCTCCGGATAGGTATCCTTGGTATTGAACTTGCGGATGCGTGTATGGGTCATGTTGAATTCCTTGAATCGGGAGAACTTTATCGCTGGATCCTGGGGGGTGCCTTAATCAGCTTTCTGGTTCGAAGGCCGGTATTCGTTGTACTTGCGCTGTGTCGAGATACGGTCGGCGATATGCTTCGCGTCATGCCACACGCCCCAGATGAAGCTCGATCCGCGGCGTGACTGCCACGGAAGGCCGAGGAAGTATATACCGCGCTCAGCCGAAACACCGCGCTGGTGTTTCGGACGGCCGCGCTCGTCGAAGACATCCAGTTTTAGCCAGCTGTAGTCTGAAGAGAAGCCGGTCGCCCAGATGATCGTGGTAATCCCGGCCTGCGCCAGATCGAGATTGAGGATAGGGTAAGAGACGCAATCCGGCTGCGGTTCGAAACGGCGCGCTTCGGGATCTTCCGGCAGGTCGATGCCGTTCTTCGCAGCATAGGCATCCGCCTCGTCCAGCAGCGCCATGTAGTTGGCATCGCCGCGATCCAGGTTGGTGGCAAGATCGTCGGAAAAGCTAAGGTTTGTTCCGTCAAAGCCGATTGTGCGGCCGAGCAGGATCATGCCCTTTCCGGCGAGACGGCGGAAATCGATCGTGTAACCGCCCCGCGCACCGCTGACGGCGATCGTCACATGTTCGGTGCCCGGACCGGGTGTTTCCATATCCCACTTCCCCAGAACGCCCAGCCACCAACAGAAATCGCGGCCACGATAGGCGCGCGGCGGGCGATCATGCGGGCCGACGGAAAGATAGACTTTGCGGCCGGAAAGCATAAGCTCCTCGGCAATCTGGGTTCCGGAAGAACCGGCGCCGATGACGAGAACAGCTCCTTCGGCGAGCTGGCCTGGATTGCGGTACTTGGTCGAATGCATCTGCGCAATACCGGGTGCATTCGCGATCAGGTCGGGAACGACAGGCACTTGGAAAGCACCGGTTGCCGCAACAATGTTCTGTGCATCGATCACGCCTTGCGAGGTTTCGACCCGGAAGCCGGGGCGTCCGACATGCCTTTCGACGCTCCTGACTTCTACGCCGCAGCGGATAGGAGCATCGATCTGCCTGGCATAGGCCTCGAAATAGTCGGCAACGGCATCCTTTGCCGGGAAGCCATCCGGATCGAGATCGGGAAATTCCATTCCGGGGAAGCGATCATGCCAGGCGGGGCCGTTGGCAACTAGCGAGTCCCAACGCTCCGAGCGCCAGCGCTCGGCTATACGGCTACGCTCGAGGACTAGGTGGGACACACCGGCCTTGCCCAGGTGTTCACTCATTGCAATGCCGGCTTGCCCAGCACCAACAACGAGAGTGTCCACGGTTTCAACTGCCATTGCTTGCGTCCTTTTCCCTTAAGGGCTGTATGCGGATTGTGACGTCCGGTGTAGTTCACAGCCTTGCCGGGGAAAATTACGTTTTTAGTTTGCAGTGATTAGGCTGTCGCTAAGCTGATGAATGTTGGTGGTCCGCTGCCATCAGTTGAGTGTGCTGTGTTTCCACGCAATGGGGCATGATCCCTCGATGAGCTATGGGCTGCTCTTGATGGGATATGAACGCGCAGCTCCTATACAAGAAGCTCGATAGATCAGATAGTTATGCTTCTAAAGCGGCTTCACAAAAGTATCGAATGCCCCCTCCCATGCACCCGTATCTCAAATCCACCATCTCCTGAGATCCGTCCAATTCGCAGTCTGCGGCACCCCAGGTCCTTTGCCCGTCAATATCTTTTCAGGCTTTAAAACCATGCCTGCTCGGCATGATGGATGCATCTGGAAACACGCAATCTTAAGCCATCCCATCCACGGGCCAATCTTTGAAGGGCGGCGCGCTTCTTTGGCAGCCACCAATTATTGCAGTTTCGACAACGCATTCGAGATAATTGTTGCAATTGCCGGCGGTTGGAGCCGCTTATCTGATTTTTAGCCGGCTAAATATCTCCGACCTATTCTTCAGTGAGATATTCAAATAATTTCAATGGCTTCACTTTGGACATCTTGGCATGCCTCGATGCTATACGCAACTGACCCTCGCCGATCGACGACGTCTCCATCACCTGGTCGAGCGCAAGGTGCCGATAAACGAGATGGCCCGCCAACCTGGGTGCGAAGGTGGCCTGTTTCCGCTCCTAAGTACCTCTCAGTTGCCGCCACCAAGGGAGTGGTCAACGGAAACATGTTGTTGACCCGCGATATAAAGGAGGTTTTTCAATGTATGGCGGAGACTTTGGAGCTGCTGAATAGCGATGGCGTCTGCAGCAATGGGTGTATAGTCTAGTCGCGACAATTCTGGTCGGCGTCTCTCGATATCTGCAAGAAGAGCCTTGCAGATCAGGATCTGTTCAAGAATAAAATCGTCCGACGCCTGTCCCATCGGGAAATATTACTAGTAATTCTAAGATTATAGGTTGACGGAGATCAATAAGCTTCCCGGCACTCCTGCAAATCATGATCGTTGTCTTCAGACGGGGAAGAACGGGAACGGTCATCTCTATTGGGACCATCAATTTCTTCAATAATGGAAAGGGATTCGGCCTCATCGCACCGAACGATGCAGGCAAGGATAATCTTCGTTCACGTCTTCGCGCCCCGGAAGCGACAGCTCCCCGCCAAGGGCACAAAAGTCTCCTACGATCTCGGTCAGGATCGCAGGAGATTGGGGTCGGGACAAGATTACTGCGAAATCGTACGTTTAGGCGGGAAAGCGATGCTGAAGATCGACATTCGTTCCCTAAACTGCAAGCAAAGTAGGATTCCAACCTATCCGTCTGAAATTCCTCGGTAGCGGTCATCTGCTTTGTCGGTCTGGAATGAGCGATTTGGGGCCGGGAGAGGACCGTCCACTATGCATTTCGATTTCACGGAGAGCAGTCACTCGGCGCCTGTCAGCCTTGGGAGTGCCAATCTCTGGCAGCAATTTCACTAACCCATCTGTGGCGTTGGGCACGGGACGTCAGCCGCGTTATATGGACCGCCCGGCAAGGAGCGGAGTGTATCCGGCGAGTCGGTGGGATATGAACTCTGTGAAAATCCGGACGCGCTTCGTCTTGCGTGTCTCCCCCTGCGTAAGAAGCCAGACCGTCGCACGTGATTTCAGATCGATGCCCGGAACTCTCGCCAGCAGGTGATCGGCATCTCCGACGAAACAGGGCAGTCTGGTGATGCCGATCCCCTGCCTTACCGCAGCGATCTGCGCGTCGGCGTCCGGCGTCCTGAATGGAACCCCTGTGGCGCGAAACTCCCCTTCGTCGACCCAGTCCGGAAGAGCCTGACCGCCGACGACGATGGGCCGGATTGGATGTGGCGCACCCGCACGCCACGCTGCCAGTCTATCGCGGGACATATAAACGCCCGCGAGCAGATCCGGACCTTTTAGGCCATAAAGATTGAGCGGCAGGGTTTTGCGATCGGAGACCATCCGGATCGCCACATCCGCCTCCCGGTTGGTCAGATTCACGACCTCGCCGGTCGATACGACCTCCATCTCGATGTCCGGATGCAGACGCGCAAAATCTGCGATATCCGGCATGAGCAGGTGTGTCGCAAGGAACGGGGGCAACGTCACCCGCAGAAGCCCGCGTACGCTCTGATCGCGCCCGAAGACGCGCGTCTCCAGTTGGTGCGACGAGGCTTCCATCTGGTTCGCGAACTCGAGAACCTCCTCGCCCGCAGCCGTTAGGCGGTAGCCCGAAGGCAGCTTTTCGAACATCTGCGCGCCGAGGCGCTCCTCGAGTTGAGCAATACGTCGAAGCACCGTCGCGTGGTTGACTCCGAGGCTCTTGGCGGCAGCCCGCACTGAGCCGCCACGTGCAGCGGCAAGAAAATATCGAACGTCATCCCAGTCGATCATGGTCCATTCCCGCGCCGCATGAGGCGGCTTCTGAGGACCATTCTACCCTACTTGGCCGGATTTCACATGATCGTCGCTGCGCTCGGTCACGTAAGTGGATCGTTTTCGCACCACGGATGCGCGCGATTGCGCACTCACCGCTTATCGCCGGCGGACCCATATCGAGGATGTCGGAGGATGTCTCCGCAAAGCGATGACCCGAGACGCGACACAAGGAATGCATGACATGACTAGATCGAATGGAAAGACCGCCGTGATCACGCGCACCGGCATCCGGGTCAACGTGCTGTCGCCCGGGGCGACGGCGACCGAACTTGCGAAGGAAGCGCTCGGAGAGGAGGGCCAGAAGGCGTTCGCCGCG
>NZ_JBXSOU010000014.1:0-161289 GCF_057784395.1 Martinezella sp. CNPSo 3957 | reverse complement strand
CGGACGCTTCATCTGGCCATCAGCAGCCGATGGCACGGTGGTGATCACGCCTGCGCAGCTCGGTTACCTGCTGGAGGGTATCGACTGGCGGATGCCGCAAAGGACCTGGCGGCCAACATCTGCCGGATAGGCAAAAATGCTGGCATGATGGGAGCGAATATGATTCCATCCTGTCATGAGCAACGCGACCGAAGAGCTTCCGGACGACCTTGCCAGTGCGCTTGCACTGCTGGCCCAGGAACGCGCTCGACGTGTCGCAGCCGAAGCAGAAGCGGCGACTGCGAAGGCAGAAGCCGCCAGCGCAAAGGCACTCGTATCACATTCCGAGGCGCTGATCGCACGGCTGAAGCTGGAGATCGACAAGGTTCGCCGTGAACTCTACGGCAGCCGGTCCGAGCGCAAGGCGCGGCTCCTGGAGCAGATGGAACTGCAGCTCGAGGAACTCGAGGCAGACGCCGGTGAAGATGAATTGGTCGCGGAGATCGCAGCCAAAGCCTCAACCGTCGAAGCTTTCGAGCGCAAGCGCCCATCACGCAAACCGTTTCCTGAACACCTGCCACGCGAGCGCGTCGTTATCGCCGCTCCCGCCAATTGCGCCTGCTGCGGATCGACCAAACTGTCGAAGCTTGGTGAGGACATCACCGAGACCCTGGAGGTCGTCCCGCGTCAGTGGAAAGTCATCCAGACGGTGCGGGAGAAGTTCACCTGCCGCGAGTGTGAGAAGATTACGCAGCCACCTGCACCCTTCCATGTGACGCCCCGCGGTTTTGTAGGGCCGAACCTGCTGGCGATGATCCTGTTTGAGAAGTTCGCCCAGCACCAGCCGCTCAATCGCCAAAGCGAACGCTATGCCCGCGAGGGCGTCGACCTCAGCTTATCGACATTGGCCGACCAGGTCGGAGCATGCGCCGCGGCGTTGAAGCCTATCCATTCACTGATCGAAGCGCACGTTCTGGCCGCCGAGCGACTTCATGGCGACGACACGACAGTGCCGATCCTGGCGAGGGGAAAGACCGATACCGGTCGCATATGGACCTATGTCCGGGATGACCGACCATTCGGCGGGCTCTCACCGCCGGCCGCGCTGTATTACGCATCGCGGGACCGGCGACAGGAGCATCCGGAACGCCATCTGAAGACCTTCACCGGCATTCTGCAGGCGGATGCCTATGGCGGCTATAATCCGCTGTTCAAGGTTGATCGCGATCCAAATCCGCTAAGGCAGGCGTTTTGCTGGTCACATTCGAGACGTAAGTTCTTCGTGCTCGCCGACATCGCGGCGAATGCCAAGCGTGGAAAGAACGCTGCGCCGATCTCGCCCATGGCGCTGGAAGCCGTCAAACGGATCGACGCCCTGTTCGATATCGAGCGGGATATAAACGGGCTTGCCGCCGGTCAACGCCTGGAGCGACGCCGTAGAGACAGCCTGCCGCTCGTCGACGATCTGCAGGCTTGGCTTCAAACCGAGCGTGCAAAACTGTCGCGCAGTTCTCCGGTCGCAGAGGCGATCGACTACATGCTCAAGCGTTGGGATGGCTTCACGTCATTCCTGGACGACGGCAGGATTTGCCTGACCAACAATGCCGCCGAGCGAGCGCTGCGAGGCTTCGCACTGGGCAGGAAATCATGGCTATTCGCCGGATCGGATCGTGGCGCTGACCGTGCCGCCTTCATGGCTACGCTGATCATGACGGCAAAGCTCAACGACATCGATCCGCAGGCCTGGCTTGCCGACATCCTCGCCCGCATAGCCGACACTCCGATCATCAGGTTGGAGCAATTGCTTCCATGGAACTGGACACCGCCGACCATCGACGCTCAAGCGGCGTGACCAGCGGCCTTCACCGTATGCTCACGTTATAAGGCGAAGCATTAACTCCCTGATCTTTTAAGAGTTTAGCAACGCCCTAAGAAAAAATCCCCTCGTCCGTAGGCGGAATTTTAGCGATCATCGCTTCCACATCGAAAGGCCGCCCCAATGTATCCAATACCATACCGCAGGAATTATGAGCGCATGTCGGTGCTTGGCCTTGGGTATTGAAATCAACGGAGATGAAACCACACAGTGCGTTCCAATGGCGTCTCCATATCGGAGAGCCTGTTATTCAGAGAAGTCGGCGCTTTGATACTCCGCCTCGCTCCTACGGAATGTAGGAATTACTTCATAGACGCAGGATATTACATGGATTGAACTGCGCGACATTCTTCGGATGAGCATCATTGACATATAGTCAATAGGTTTCATGTCTTACACCCAAGTATAGATATTTTCATCGAGAGCTGGTTCAATCTCATAACCATTTCGGAGCCCCTCCTGAAAACTTCTGTCTCTTCTGTGGGTAATCAATATTCATTAATGTGACCAAAGTCAGGTCCACTCCTCAGAACCATCATCTCTTATCCACACGACTCCAGCGGGGCACTCTTCGCGAAAGAACCATAAACTTTCTTCAGCAATTTTTTCCTCTTCTGCCATTTGATCGAAATCTTCGATCCGCATCGGCAGAGATGAGCTAGCCGCAGGTCCGAATATCATTTCGCGGCGATCAACGGGTAAAGCATTCCTCAAAAGGGAAATCTGCTCATTTACCGAATTTTCCAGTAATACTCCGCTCTTCGCAAGCTTTATCCGACCGCCACAAAGAAGATCTTCAACTATACCCAAAAAAACCTTACGAGCCTCAGAGAAGTTTTTGTACTCATCGCGAATAAACATCCATAGTCCGTTGAAAGCCCAGAATTCTGATAGTTCGACAATTTCTTCCCATTGTTTCTTCATCGTTCGATAGCCTCTCTCAGCGGAATTTGAGTTCAACACGGGGAAGTTTAGGATTTACCCCCTGAATTTTATCGCTCCCAGCGATATCGATGGTCCAGCGAGCGCCTGTACTACCCGCCGAGCTCGAGATTGATCGCAATGTAATCCGAGTTCCATCTGATGAGGTAGCCGTGAAAATTCCGGAAACGCTTGGGTGAGGAGTTAACGCCCCACCGGCAAGTTTTTCAGCATAAGTTAATATCTGAGCATCAGTCAAAGTTTGACTGTCAAGAACTATGGTTGTTCCGCTGGTATTTCCGCCAGAGCCAACGTTAACCTGCACTCCTTCGATGTCGAGTGATTTCAGGGGATGATTTTTATTGTACAAATTCGCCAGGTCATCAAAGCAATTATTGTGTACCCAAACGGCCTGGACGTCCTCATTGGTGGCTTGCTTGACAAAATAGGTATGGAAGTCCGCAATCGTCAAATTGTAGGCGTCAAACGACTTGTCTTCGATGCGGACATTGACGACCGAGTTCCAGCTTCCATCGGCATCGAGCAATTTTTCGCCCGACAGAAGGTCGCCTGCAGCAATCCAGGCGCCATTTTTGATCGGCCCCTTATAACGATACCCCTCGGGCAGCGCAGTCGGGATTGTTCTTTTTTTCGAGAGAACCGCGAAGAAGGGATGGTTCATCGTCGTTGTGATAGTCTGCTGGCGACCGTTCGTATCGGATTTGACGGTCAAATAAAGAGTTCTCGCGTGCTCCTCCTGAATCTTAGCAAGTGCAAGCTTGTAGCCTTCGCGCCCTTTCTCATCACGCGACCACACTAATGTCTTGCCAGGGCGAATCTGGCTGATCGCCGTAAAGCCGTCGATGGTCTTGACCAGCGTCGCACCGTCAAACGAACAAGCCGCCCCAAAGACATTATCGACGGTCTCATTCGTTTTTGGGTTGAAGCTTTTGTTGTTGAGGGCGGCCAAGTCTTCATCGCCGGCTGCAAGTGCAGCCTTGTTTACGCGCAGCTGATAGATCATCTCGCCGCCCACATAGGCGACGCTGACGACCAGAACGCCAGTTTCAACGTAATTCTGCCATTTCTCGGCCTCTTGCTTGTCGACCCCCATGCCTGTCAAAGCTAGCACAGCGGCTGTTTGAGCTTTCCTGCCTGTCAGTGCCTGCGGCACGGCCGAGACGAGATGATTGGCTGAAACCGCCGCATTGAGCGCGCCTATCGCGCAGGTAATGCCAAACGATCCCGCGCAAGAGCCGATCCCATAGGCAACACCCATCGCATCGAGGAAAGTTTTGATGCCACCATTGCGCTGGCTGATGTCGAGCAAAGCCGCTTGGATGGCCACATCAGCGGATTTGCCATTGGCCACCTCGGCCAAATGCTGCGCCAAGATGACATCATACGGGATAAACCCATCCATGCCGGCGAGCGCCTGCGTTGCTGCCGTTGAATCATCATCGGTGCCGTTGACGATGTCGACTGCCGTGGGAATGTTCAAGTTGTTATACGCGTTCACGAACGATTGCAGATCGCTGATCATTGATCTGCAGGCCGACGAAGATGGATCGCTGGTGCAGACACTGATCAGGGTCGCTGTGTTCGCCTGCGACATCGCCAGATAGAACGCCAGGCGGGCGTTCTCGACCGTGCAATTATCGGTGGCTTTACACTCTTTTGCAGCGCGATAGGCGGCAATGCCGTTCTTCCGTTGTTTGTCGTTTAGATAGTTGTATTGATAGTTGGCGGCACCATAGGCCGCACCTTCTCCGCCGCCGACAGCTCCGCCAACAACGGCGCTTAGGCTCTCACCAAGCAGAGCAGCAAGCTGCTCACGATCGGCGGCTGACAGGTTGCTGTCTTTCACCATACCGTTGATCAGCCGCTCAATCGCTGGTGCCAGCAACGTGGTTGCCGCACCGCCGAGCGCGCCTTTCAGCGCTCCCTCCCAGCCGTTAACACCACCGAGCAAACCACCGCCGATAGCGTGTAGGAGCGCGCGGCCTGCGCCCCCCTCATCCCACAAGGTATATTCTTCCGGTGTGCTAGCATGGTCTCGCAGTTCGCTGGCGATCTCACCTACGAGCGTTGCCATTGTCCTTTGCGCCGCCTGCAGATCAGCCTGGGTCTTGTACTGCTGGCGCAAGATATTCTGCAGGTCCGGCAGGCCGGGCAGCGAGGTGTTGGTGTTCTCGGTATCCCGGCGGATCGTCCCGATGTCCTGCACCTGGTGCTCGGGATCGGTAATCGTGATACCGATATTGCCGCCGATGGCAGAATAGGCCTTGCCGGTCTCGTTTTCGCCGGCCTTGACGGGTGGAGCGATGGTCAATCCGCCAGTCCCGATCCCGCCGCCATAGGTTTCGGCCTTCCAGGTCGAGTGTGTATCGATATCCGCAACCGTCAGCGTACCGGTGGAGAAGGAATTCTTGTCCGCCGTCGCCTGGCTGGTAATCAGCCCGCCGACAAGCGACGTCTGGCCGCTGACATCAATGTTGAGGCCGTCGGTGCCTGCATGAATGCCCGACTGTTCGGAGACGAGAACCGCATCGCCCTTGGCTTTCTGCCCGGTGCCGGAGACGCCGGTGTTTCCAAAGCCGATCTGACCGGAGACATTGAATTGATCGGCCTTGGCCTTTTGCGTATCCAGCTGGCTTTCGATCGTCAGGTTCTTGACGTCGATCGCAACCGAATTGCCGGCGACCGTCGCCCCCTTCAGCCCGAGATCGTTGGTGACGATGGTGACATCGCCGGTACCGTTCACATGTGTGTTCGTGTGGTTGGTGCCGGAAGTTTCCGAACCGCCCTTGCCATAGGATGCGTTGACCCCGACCCCGGTCTCCTGGCAACCACCCTTGGTACTGCAGCCGAAGTTGACGCCGACGCCGGCGCTCCAGGAGTTGTTCGAGCTGGTCGAATCCGAGGTGCCCGTGGCAGCATTGAGGTTGATGTCGCCGTTCGCTGCCGACAGGAAGATGTCTCCGGTCAGTGGATCGCCCGATATCGTCGGGATGCCGTACTTGTCATAGCCGGCCAGGATCTGCGCGCCATCGCTGGTGATGGAGCCGCTCTCGGCCTCCATGGAGATCGAGCGCCCGGCACGGATATCCGTGACCACCGGGGTCGAGGACGACGACGACCAGCTGCTTTCCTGATGATTGACGCCAGCATTGATGCCAATACTGAAAGAAAGACCCTTACCTGCATCAAAATTTTCCGAAGCGGCCTTAAGGTCCTCATAGGCCTGATAGAAGCCGAGGCCGGCAATGGCCGCGTTGGTCACCGCATTGACGCCGCCACTGTCGGAAAGACGCTCGGCCGAGTTCATGATACTCTCAGCCGCCTTGCCGACTTGGCTCGTCACCGAGATGGTCACACCGGCAAAGGTCTTCTCATGCACCTCCTCGTAATTGGTGACGTCGTTGGCCGAGAGCAGATTGACGTTGTTGCCAGCGAAAAGAGTGACGTCGCGCTCGGCGGAAGCGCTGGTTGCCTGCAGGTTGACATTGTTGCCTGCCGAGATGTTGAGATCACGACCCGCCGCCAATGTCGATACTGCATTGGTATCGGACTGCTGCGCTTTGCTGTCCTTCGTCGACTGCGCGCCGATACCGATCGAGAAACCGCCATTGCCGGCGGAAAGGGCCAGGCCGAAGCCGGATTTCTTCTGCTGTTCGGATTGCGAGGAACTTTCGGCGCCGGGCGTGACATTGACGTCACGTGCAGCCGACAGATTGATGTCGCGATCGGCATTGACCGACGATCCCATGATGTTGAGATCGGTGGCCCTCGCCGTCAAATTGACATCCTTCCCGGCCGTAAGCTCTGAGCCGACGTTATCCGTGGAAGATTGCTGGCCCTGCTTTTCGTTCTTGCCGTAGAGCGAGATGAAGCCGCCACCGGAGCCGACGAAGAGGCCAGAATCCTTGCGCTTGCTATCGGACTCGTGGTTTTCCTGTGCCCCAATGATGCTGACGCTCTCGCCGGAGATATTCAGCGAGCCATCGGCATTGACCTTTGAGCCGACAATGGCGGCCGCCTTGCCAGCATCGAGATTAACATCACCAGAAGCCGAAAGCTGCGACGCGACCGTCGTCTCGTTGTAGCCGTCATAGCTCGAGCTGCCGCTGCGCAGGAAGCCCTTGCGTTTGGCGCTGTCATGCTCCGTCTCGGTGTCCTTGCCGGCCGTGACGATCAGATTGCCATCAGTCTGGACTTTGAGATCGGCGGTATGAGTGTCATCACCTGCCGTCACCTTGGAGGCGGAGACCGTGGTGTCGCCACCGGAAATAATCGTCACACCGTCCTTGCCGGACAGTGACGAGCCAGCCGCGGTTGTCGTCTCCAGATGTCCGGAAGCATTCTCCTTCGTCGAACCGAAGAACCCACTCTTCTTGCTGGAGCTCTTGACGTCGAGGGTGGCGCTATCGGTCGCTTCAGCGATCGTGACGTTCTGACCGGCCTGCAAGCCAAGCTTTCCGTCGGCATCCATCGTTGAGCCGATAACGTTGATGTCGCTGTTAGACTTCGCGACCAGATCGCCACCGGCCGTAATGGTCGAGCCATTATGCGTGAGCTCGGACGAGGAGTTTTTGCCGAAGGTAGAGTTCGACTGGTTCTGCGAGGTGGTAACGTTGATGTCGCCGTTCGAGGTCAGACCGACATCGCCCTTGGCCGTCAGGTCGGAACCAGAGATCAGGACACCGGTGTTGGCATTGACCTGAAGGTTGCCGCCCGCGGAGAGCTGCGAGGCCTGCTGATCGGTACCCGTCGTCTTGCTGTAGCCATCGTCCGTCTTTCGGGCGACGTCGGTCGAGACGATGTTGACCGCGCCATCCGTGGCCTTGACCTTGAGATCGCCACCGGCCTTGGCGGAGGAACCAATGATGTTGACGTCGTTGGCGCCAGCGATGGTGAGATTGCCGCCGGCGTTGACGCGTGCCCCTGTCGCATTCTGCTGACCGCCGTTGTCGACCTTGACAGTGGTAAGATTGACATTGGTGCCGGAAAGCTGGGCATTGCCCCCTGCGGCAATCTTGGTGCCCTCTAAGCTCAGCGTACCGCCCGCGGCGATCTGCAGGTTGCCGCCAGCCGACACACCGGCATTGGTGTTGACGACATTCTGACCACCGATGGTCATCGTCTGTGCGGCAAGCCTAATGCCATTTGTGGCGTTGAGGTTCATGTTGCCACCGGCCAGGAAGGTGCCGCCATTGGCCTTGATCTCGGTCGCATTGATGGTCATGCCATCCGCTGCGGCAATCGCACCGGAATTGTTGACGGAGCCAGCGTCGATGCTGACGCTGTTGCCGGCGATGACGGCGCCGCCTGCGTTGACCTTTGCCTTATCAGCGGCAGAGAGATAGACGACCGGCACCAGCACCTGCGCGCCGTCGACGATCTGCGTCTGGTAGATCACCATCGACTGAGTGAGCGATGCGGCCTGCTCCGGCGTCAGTGCTTGCCCGAGAGCTAGCCCGTTCGCCTCCGCATAAGCGACGCCATTGTCGAGCAGCGTCTTCATCTGGTCGGTGGCATTATTGCCGGGGATGAACGACCCCGCGCCAAGGCCATCGCCCACCAGCTGCCGCATCTGTTCGTCTACGAGCTGATTGTCGAAATAGGCGTCGCCGAGGAAGGGAACCTTGGTCTCCGGCGTATAGCCAACTCTGTCGATGAAATAGCTCGACCCGTAAAACTTCGACACGTCAAGGAAGGCGGCCCGCGTTTCGAACAGGAAGACCTGGCCCGGCACCGTGCCGCCAACCCCGCCCGACTGCGGCTTCGCAAGGGAGGCGAGTTGCGCGCCGTTGACCTGCAGCACCTGAGCGAGGTTGCCGCTGTTGCCGAGAGCAGCGGTGAGCTTGCCCATCAGGCTGTTGGGGTTGATCGCAGCACCACCAGCTGTCAGGGTGCCCGAGCTGATCGATGGGCCGCTCACGAGCGTCACGCCGTTGCTGCCCACCGACGCACCGACGGCTGCCGTCAGGTTGCCGCCATTGACGGTCGGCCCGCCGGTGATCGTTGTACCGGTACCCGTCAGTGATGGACCACTACCGACATTGGCGCCACCATTCGAGGTGAAACTGCCTAGCGCGGCATTGACATTGAACAAGGCGCCGCCGGCCGTCATGCCATTCAGGGCCGACAGGGGATCATTCGATGTCGAAGGCGCACTGACGGCCGCGCCGCCGCCCGTCGAACCGAGCGACGTATTGTTGACCGTACCGAAATTAAGGCTCAAGGCCCTGGCCGCCTTGAGCGTGCCGGCCGCGCCGCCGATAACCTGCGATCCCGAGACGATCGACGTGCCGTTGGCGATATTGCGGGAAGGATCGGCAGAACCGTCGCTGTTGTAAGCTGTGCATGCGCTTTGGGCACTGCAGGTCAACGTCGTGGTGCGATTGAGAACGACGCCTTCGTTGGTGAGCGTCGATCCCGTGAGCGACGCGTTACCGCCGGCCTCAATCCGGCTGTAGGAATTGGTGAGGTTGGTGGCATCGACGGTGAGATTGCCGCCGGCGCGGATCACGGCCTCGGGGCTGAGCGCACTGGTGAAGCGGTCTTCATAAACCGACTGCGATATGTTGGACGTTGGATCCCACGTGTAGGTCGTGCTCGTATCCGAGCCATTACGAACAACCTCATCGACAATGAAATAACGCGACGGATTGTTGGGATCGAGGATCGGATTGCCGTTGGCATCCTTGGGAACGCGAGCCTTGATCCAGTCGAAGATCGGTCGAACTTCCGTCGGACCACTGCCGCTGACCCAGGTCCAGGCATGATAGGAGGTGCCGTCGGCAAGGGTTGCGACCGAATATAACAGCGGCTGGTAGTCGGAAAACTGGCCCGGATCGACCCCCGCATAAAGCTGAAACATATTCTGATCGGTCGATTCCAGATAGGCGAAGGGTTGGCCTGCGACGGCTGGATTGAGCACGAAGGTACCGACAACGCCACCAGAGGAGACCAGCTGACCCGTTACCCAGGTCGGCGTCGTCGATCGCCTATTTGTGAGGTTGCTGGTGAGTATCGACATATCACCACCGGCCTGAATGAGACCGGACACATTGGTGACTGCCGCATTGCGCTGACCTTCGGTCGTTCCCCGGATGGTCAACCCGCCATCTGCGAGGATAGCGCCCTGGTCGTTGGTGAGCGTGCCGCCGACGAAGAGGTTGGCGTTGTTGCCCGCAAATACGAGGCCGGACGGGCTGTTGTAGAAGTCGCCAGCGACGTTGAAGGTCAGATTGTTGCCGGCGGCAAGCTGACCGGTGTTGCCGAGCGACGGCAGGTTCAGCGTCAGGTCATGCGCGGCAAGCAGCGAAGTGCCCGCGGTGGTGGCAAGGCCTGCAGCGGAGATGGTGATGTCGCCAGAACCGCCAGCATTGGTAACGGTGCTGACTTGCGCATTGGAAAGATCGGCACCGCCGGAGAGATTGAGGGTCAGGCCGCCGAAGACGAGATTGCTTCCCGAGAGATTGGCGGATGAAGCGTTGACGATTAGCGAGCCACCGGCGGCAATCCGGCTGCCCCTGCTGCCGGAGAGATCCAGCGTTCCGGTATTGAGGGTTAGGTTGCCTCCAACGCGGGTGGTGCTGGTATAAGCAATGGCGCCAGGGCCTGTAAGCGCAGCGTCGCCTAAGCTCTGCAGGCTATTGTAACCGATGTTCTGCGCCGCCGTAGCGGCAAGATTGCCGCCCGAAAGTAGCGAATTGGCGCTGATACTACCGCTCGAGGCTGACAGCGTCATTGCACCAGTATGCTGCAGCATCAGGCTGCCGCCGGCCGCAGCATTGGTGGCGGCGAAATCGACACCTGAGACCAGCGTGTCGATCGTTATCGATCGGGCGGACAGATTGGCGTTGCGGCTTGCAAGCGATTGGCCGGTGAGCGTGATGGCGTTGCGCGCTGTGAGCGACAGATCACCATGGGCGACGGCATTGGCGCTGATATTGTTCGCAGCGTTGGCCGTAATCGTCCCGGCAGCAAGCAGGCTGTTGAAAGAGATGTCGCCAGCTGTGCTCGCGAGCGTCAGGTCGCCGCCCTGGCCTAAAATGACGTTACCGGCGCCCGATTGGTCCATCGCCGCAAAATCGACCCCGGCCGCGATGACGTTGCCGCTGACGGCGGATCCGGTCACCGAGACGTTGCTGGCGCCCAGGAGCTGGCCGTTAATCCTGACCGCGCCGGGACTGGTGGATGAGCCGATCGCGACGGCACCGTGGCCCGTGATGTTGCCGCCCGTAAAGGCGCTTGCCGCCACGTTGAGGTTGCCTGCGACGATCAGCGTGCCGGCCGATGCACTTCCAGCGTTAATGGTGAGATCGCCGCTTGATCCGAGAGCGATGGCGCCGTTTGACGATCGCGCGGTTGTAGCGAAATCAACGCCGGTGACCGCCTGGCCGAGTTGGACGGTCGAACCGGAGAGCAAGACGTCGCCGGCGCCGAGGAGCTGGCCCGAGACATTGACGCTGTTGCTTCCAGCAAGGGTAATGTCGCCATGCCCGGTCATGGTATTGGCCACAATCGCAGACCCACTGGCATTGATAGCGCCGGCAGACAGCATGGTCTGGGCGGTGATGCCCGCAGACGCGGTCAGATTCATATCGCCGGCAGTTCCGAGCACTATACCGCCGCCACGGGCGTTGGTGGCAGCAAAGTCGATGCCGGAGATCAACGTCGGCGCGTTGATGTGGCCGCCGCTAACCGTGAGATTGCCGGCAGCAATGATCTGGTTGTTGATATCGACACTGCCGATAATGTCTGCGTTGCCATGAGCTGTGATGCTGTCGGCGATGAGATCCGCCGCTTTCGCCGTGAAGCCACCTGCCGAAAGGATCGTGCCAGCCGAGATATTGCCGGAGGCCGTAAGATTGGTGCTGCCAGACGATGCCAGTACGATGTTGCCGCCGGCGGCATTGGTGGCGGCAAAGTCGATGCCCGAGATCAGGGTTGGCGCGCTGATGCTGCCACCATTGATGGTGAGGTCGCCCGCGGCCAGGATTTGGTTGCTGACATCGACGTTACCGATGATGCCGACATTGCCGTGGCTTGTGACGCTACCCGCCTGGAGGTTGGCCGTCTTTGCCGTCATATCGTCCGCCGACAGGATCGTGCCGGCCATGGTATTGCCGGAAACGGTGAGGTCCGTCTTACCTGCCCCTCCGAGCACGATGTTTCCGCCATTGGCGGCGGTGGCTGCAAAATCCACGCCGGAGACCAGAAGTCCGGCGTTGAGGCTGGCGCCATCGATCGAGAGATTGCCGGCCGATAGTACCTGGCCACTGACGTCGACGCGACCGCTGGCCACCAGATCGGCCGTGCCATGGCTTGTGATGCTACTCGCGCTCAGATCGCTCGCTTGCGCAGTTAAATTGCCTGCCGACGACAGCGTGCCGATCGTGAGATTACCGCTCGAAGTCAGGGACATATCGCCACTTGATGTCTGGACGATATTGCCGTTGGCGGCCGCAGTGCCAGTGAAGTCGACACCGGAGACGATCGCGCCTGCGGCGATGCTCGAGCCTGAGAGGCTGATGCTTCCACCGGCAAGGACTTGTCCGTTGACGGTCGTCGTACCGGCAAGCGCGATATCCTTGTGGCCGGTGACGGCATCGGCCGTCACGGTAGCGGCATTGACGTTGATGGCACCGCCGGCCTGCATTGTCGATGCAGACAATCCGCCATTGAGCCGGGCGGTAAGATCCCCGGCTCGACCAAGGACGATATTGCCTCCTGCCCTGCTGGTCGCGTCAAAGTCGATACCGGCGACGACAGATTGGGCCGACAGGCTCTGACCAGTGATCAGGATGTTGCCGGCGCCGAGAACCTGGCCGGTAACGTTGGTCTCGCCACTAAGCGTGATATCACCATGCGCTGTGACCGCGTCCGCAGTCACAGTCGCGCCGCCAGCCGAAAAACTACCGGCCGACAGCAATGTCCCGGTATTGATCGCACCGGTCGAAGCGAGCGTCAGGTTGCCGCTTGTCGTCTGGACGATATTCCCATTGGCGGCAGCCGTCGCTGCGAAATCGACGCCGGAGACGATAGCCCCAGTTTGAATGCTTGAGCCGGAGATGCCGATGTTGCCGCCACCCAAGATCTGCTGATTGACGGTCGTTATCCCGGAAAGGGTAATGTCATGATGACCAGTGACGGTATCGGCCGTCACGGTCGCGGCATTGACGTTGATGGCACCGGCGGCTTGCATCGTCGATGCCGAGAATCCACCACTCAACTGAGCCGTCAGCTCCCCGAGCTGTCCGACAACGATGTTGCCGCCCGCGGCATTGGTTGCACTGAAATCGATGCCCGCAATGACGGTCTGCGCTGCCAGACTTTGGCCAGTGATCAGCACGTTACCGGCGCTCAGGATCTGGCCGGCAACACTAGTGGCACCCCTAAGCGTCATATCGCCATGCGCCGTGACGGTCCCGGCCGTGACGGTCGAGCCGGTAGCATTGAGTTTGCCGGCCGAGAGCAGCGTGCCAGTGTCGATGATGCCGGCTGAGACAAGCGTCAGATCGCCGCTTGTCGTCTGGACGATGTTCCCATTAGCGGCTGCCGTTGCCGCGAAATCAATACCCGAGACCGCAGTACCAACCTTAATGCTCGAGCCGGAGATGCCAACATTACCACCTCCGAGCAGCTGGCTGGTGACAGCGACACCACCGGCTGACCCGCCGGAAAGGCTAATATCCTTTTGGCCGGTGATTGAAGCTGCGGAGACCGATGCACCGCTGATGCCGATGGCACCCGCGGCCTGTATGGTCGATGCCGCAACGGCGCCATTGACGTTTACGGCCAAATCGCCGGTCTGACCAAGGACGATATTGCCACCGGCGGCATTGGTGGCATTAAAGTCAATACCAGCGACAAGCGTCTGTGCCGACAAACTTTGACCTGAGATCAGCACGTTGCCGGCGCCGAGAATCTGGCCACTGACGCTGACGACGCCGCCAAGCGTCATGTTGTGATGCGCGGAGATATTGCCGGCGGATATCGATGAGCCGTTCGCGATGAGATCGCCCGCAGACAATAGCGTTCCGGCGCTGATCGCGCCTGCGGTCGTCAGTGTCAGATTGCCAGTTCCCGTGATCGTCGGGCCAAGGGTGATGCGCCCACCCGCCGCATTGGTGGCGGCGATGTCGACACCGGAGACGATGGCATCAGCCGCGATGCTGGAACCGGCGATGCCGACATTGCCGCCGCCGAGCACCTGGCCGCTGATCTTCACGCTGCCGCTTCCGGCGGTCGCACTGGTGGCGCCGGTCAGTATGATGCTCTTGCTGCCGGTGATCGCATCAGCAGTGAGGGTCTGACCGGTGGCGTTGATCGCGCCTGCCGCCAGCACGGTTCCTGCCTGGATGGCGCCAACGCTGTCGTTGATCGTCAGATCACCGCTACCTGCCAGCACGATATTGCCGGCGGCGGCCTTAGTCGCGGCAAAATTGACCCCAGACGCAAGCAGACCAGCGCTAACACCATTGGCGTTGCCATTGATGGTGATATCGCTGGCTCCGAGCAATTGGTTGGTGACGCGCATGCCGCCGTCGATACGGACGTTGCCGTGACTGGTGAGGTTGCTAGACTGCAGCAAGGAAGCCTGTGCGATCAGATTGCCGGCCGACAGCAACGTGCCAACCGTGATGGTTCCGGCGGCAGCTTTTAGATCGAGTGCGCCAGCCGAACCTAGGACGATATTGCCACCAGCGGCGTTGGTTGAGGCAAAGTCGACGCCGGACGCGATAGCGGTCGCCTGAATGCCAGCCCCGGAGATCAGGATGTCGCCCGCACCAAGAATCTGGCCGCTCGCGTTCATCGCAGCGTTAACGGTGAGCCCGCCATGCGAGGTAACGTTAGCGGCCGTGAGCGAGGTCGCGGTCGCGGTAAGATTGCCGGCTGATTGAATATTTCCCGCCGCGATATCGCCGGTCGCACTGGTGTTGAGGCTTCCGCCCGACTGCAGATTGCCGGTAGCTATCGTGCCGCCAGTCGCCGTCAAGCTCAAGTTGCCTGCGGAGCCAAGAATGACATTCCCGCCAGGATCGGCACTCGTGGCAGCAACGTTAATGCCGGAAACAACCATGCCGGTGGAGATTGACCGCGCAGTGGCGCTGACATTGCCCTGCGCCAGGACATTGCCGGAAACGGCAAGACTATTACCAGCGGTAAGAGCGAGATTGTTGTAGCTCAACAGCGAGGCGGCCGAGATCGAGCCGGCCGTGGCAGTCAGGGTGAGGTCGCCGGTGCTGTTGGCAGCGCCGGCAATCGCGATATCGCCGGAGCTGGCGACAAGCGTCGCTGCACCATTGCCAGCGGTAACGCTGCCAGCAGCAATGCCGCCGCCTGAACTCATCTGGGTGGTCGCGCCGCTGTTCACGTCGCCGGAGACGCTGAGCAGGCCGGTTCCGCTTGCAAGTACGATATCGCTGTCGGTGGCAACCGATTGCAGGGTAATGCCTTGATCGGCTTGAACCTTGACCTTCTGCCTCGCGGTCAGCTTGGCGGCAGTGACCCTCTGTTTCGAGGTAATAGTCACGCCATCGCGTGCGGACGCATTGCCGATCGAGATCTTGCCGTCGGCCGATAGCGACAGTTCGCCGGCATTGGCGGCCATATCGCCGCTCATCCTGACGCCGGCACCCTTTTCCGTGACGACGACCTTGATGCGATCGGCCTGCATGGCGCCGAGCGCCGAACCGTCGATCGCATATTCCGGCGTGCCCGAGGTGGCGGTCAGCGCCGTCGCCTCTCCAGTGGCATAATTGTATTGGCTGGCGCCACCAGTCAGGCGCACGGTCTTGCCATAGATCGGCGCGTTGACATGGATCTGGCGGGAGACGACGTCGAACAGATCGACCGCGCCTGGAGCCGCCGCGAAATTGCCGCCTGCCCCTTCGAAGGTGACATCGCCGCCATTGACGGTGAATCCTGTCAGGCTGCCGTCGGCGCCGATATTGGGCACACCGGTCGTCAGCGTCGCTCTCGGCGTATTGATGAAGCCGCAGCCGGCGCACGTGATCCCATTCGGATTAGCTATGATCACGTCCGCTCTGCCGCCGAACACTTCAGTCGGGCCATTCAGGGCCGAGCGATTGCCTGATGTAACTTCGTTGATAATGACGGAAGCGGGGCCGGAGCCGTTGAGGTTCGGGTTGCCGGGTGTCGCGCCGCCCAAGTTCGACGTGCCGACTTCACCTTTGAAGTTGTTGAGGATCAGGCCCTGGGTGCCGACGTTGAAGTTGTCGTACTTGTTGTGCGAGAGGCCGGTGGCGTTCGGCGTGACGATATCGATCAGCGGTACGCCGTTCGGGGCGGCCCCGACGCCCGGCTGATTGGCAGCGGGAGCCGATCCAGCAGCGGAAACGGATTGCGCGTTGGCCAGCATCGGCTGGAAAACAAGCAGGGCGCTCAGAAGAGTCGCAGACAATTGACGCATGGCGCTGCCCAGGCCCCTGACCCTTACCTTGCCATTTTCGCCATTTGAAATACGTGCTGACGTCCTGGTCATCGCCCTGCCCCGTTTAACGCTTTCTACCCGCTTCGAATTTCCGATCGACTACTTCCGTGGCGTTAGCCACGTCTTCACCTGCTTCATGAACGTCTCGGCCAGTTGGGTTGCCACGGCGGTCTGATTGGGGGTGACGGCCGCATTGATGACCATCGCGGGAATAAGCGCTAACCCGTCCCCGCGGACCGTCATGTCATTGGCGCGGATCTCCTGAGCCTGCGCGATCAGTTTTCCTGTGCGCATGTCCTCGAGGCGGACGGTTCCATCGATAAAGCTGTTGTTACCTGCGATAATTCTGCCAGGAGCCGACGCGACATCCAGATCGTGAAGGGTAACAATCAACCGTGCGGGAATATTACCCCCTGGATAGCCCTTCAGATCTTTTGCAAGTCTTTGCTGCAGGACACGCGACACAAGTGCTACCTGAGATTCCCGCGTGTCACCATTCAATAGCGGTGATCCCATCCTCAGATCAGGCGCCGATTCGATGCGAACATCAGCTATACTGGCCGTGCTAAGCGCTGCGGTGAGGCGTGGATCTTGTGTCGTGCATCCGGCCACGACAGTCGAACCCACAAGCGCAGCGGCAAGCAGAGCTCTGGTCACGCCGCGATGCAATTTTTTGCTACTTTCCTTCATCTTCTCACCCATTTCACCACCTCACTGACGTACTGACAAACAAGAGCCCGGAGTCGCGACGGTCGACCGTGCCACCAAAGACATCCGAATAACCCATATCGAAATTGACATCGCCGCCGGCGAGCTTGGCGCCGATCGTCCAGCCGAGCATGTCGCCGCCTGCGATCTGGTAGCGGGCCTGGCGTGCGATCCGCCCGTAGTCGAGACCGACATAGGGCCTGAACTCTCCAAGCATCTTCGCCAGCTCGGCATTGTCGGCAAATGGCTGCGTCCGCCAGACGAGATCGTTGCGGATGAAGAAGCCGTTATTGCCGTAAAGCATCGTCTCGCGCGTGCCGCGCACCGAGGAATATCCGCCGACCGAGATCTGCTCGGCCCCGAACAGATTGTCGGGGGAATATTGCCCGGTGACGATTGAATTGATCTCGAAGCGCTGCTCAGCCACTTCGAAGGGCCGCGTCAGAGTGATCGTGCCCGTGAACTTCGAAAAGCGGGGATCTGCGTTGCCCGCGCCGGCATCGCCGGGAGCGACAGCGTCAAAGAGGTTGAGCCCCTGGCTATAGGAGAGATCGAAAACCCAGAGGCCGCCCAGCATGCGGCGCGAATGCGAGAGGCCGAGATCGCCGACCGTGTATTTACGGCTGCCGACCTCGATCCGGTTGCCGAGCAGGAAATTGTTGGTTTCCTTGTAGGTCAGACCGCTGTTGAAGGTGGTGATCGAATCCTTGTCGCGGAAGATCACGCGATCGGCGCCGACGCCGACCTGCTTGCTGTCGCCCGAGGTCTGCAGCGTGCCGAAATTGCCCGGAACGGAACTGTCATACTCGTACCAGGAGCCATTGGCGGAAAAGGTCCAATAGCCGTAGGGCGCGCTGACATTGCCGGAATAGCTGTTGCTCTTGCCATGGCCGTCATCGCGCCAGGGATAATCCGGACCGGTATGCTCGTAGCCGAAATTCCACTGATCGTTGATGCCAAAAAGGCCGTCATAGCCGATCGAAGCCGAGCTCTTGGAATAACCGGTCTGCTCCTGGCCAAGATTGCTGTTGCCGAATGACAGGTGCCAGGGATGGTTGGGCTTGTTCTCGATATTGAGGATCGAGGTGCCATCCGTCTTGCCGGGCAGCATCGCCGTCTTGGCATTGTTGGAGGTCAGGCGATTGATCTGGTCGAGGCCCTGCTCGATATCGCGCAGATTGGTGATCTCGCCCTTCATGCCGGGAAAGGCCGTGGCGATCACGCCGGAGCCCGGCGCACCGAAACCCGAAACTGGCTTGCCGTTGATGTAGATGTCGGCAAGCGTGCCTTCGACGGCAACGAGGCGCAGCACCTTGGTCTTGGCGATATCCTGCGCCGGCACATAGACACGGGAGCTGACAAACCCCTTGTCGAGATAGAGATGCGTGAGGTCGCGCAGCAGTGCATTGATCTCGCCGACGCCCACACAGCGGTTCGCGTAAGGAGCCGTGACCTTGTCGATCGCGCGCACCGAAAACTGCCTGACGCCCTCGACCTCGATATGGGTGATGGCAAAGCATGGGCCAGCCTTGCCGCCGCCCGTCGCCGGCTGCTGAACCTCGACCGGAGAAGGCTTGGGCGTCATCTGGCCCAAGCTCTGCAGCCGCTGCTGCTCTGCTTCCTGTGCCTGCCGGCGCGCGAAGTCGTCGTTCGGCGTCTGCGCGGCCGCAGCCGAAGCCGCGAGAACCGCTGCCAGAAGCCCACCTATGGCGGCGGTCGAGCGCGAGATTGACGTCATAGGGTCCGCCCCGGTCAGTTCGAAGCAGCCTTCTGCAGCGCATCGAGCGCCGCCGACAATCCCTTCAGCGAGAACTTGATGTTGACCTTCTGGCCATTCATCATCTGCACATGGCCAGTGCCATCCGCAGCCTTGGAAAGGGCCGACACCATCTTGGCGTCCAGCTTCTGCTGCGCCCAGCAGCCGGCCTGGTTGCAGTTGCGGTAGGCCAACTGGACGACAGGTTTGTCTGCCACATCGATGCTAAGCCCGGCGGGAATGTACATATTAAGCGGTACGAGCGTGGTCAACACCAGTTCACTGGCAGGCTGCTTTGCCGCCTTCTTGTCCGTTGCGGCAGGAGCCGCCACCTTGGCAACCGCCAGCGTCAATATGTTCACATCCTGGTCGCCCTGCTTGACCGTTGCGATCTGCGCAACTTCGCAGTTCGTCGTCGCCGAACCGTCCACCGCCTTGCCGTCGATGCAGCGATAGTACCAGTCATCGAACTTCTGCACCCGCGCCTGAGGTGCTTGCTTTTGTTCTTCTGTTTGAGGGGCCGCGCTCGGAGCAGAACCGGCGCCGGACGACATATTGGCAGCCGCCGGAGCGGGCTGTTCCTGCGCGGTCGCGGAAAATGCAACCAGCGCCGAAGAAAGGAGCGCGACAGAGGTGAAGGTCTTAAAGGAGAAAGACTTAATTGCGGGGGACATACGAACTACCAAGTCAAAGCCATCCGCTTGCGCAAGGCGCACCTTGCTCAATCGGCATGTCGGTCAAAAATCAGGAAGATTCACCACAGGGTGGCGTAGCCGATCATGGGCCTGATCAGCTCAATAGCAGATTTCTAAAAAAGTACAGCAAAAAGTAGCAAGAACATGGGTGACTCACACGCTCGTTTTCAGATATGCGTGTAAAATCTGCAACACCGACGTTCAGCAATTGAATAAAATTGTCTCGCACTCGGCGGGATTAGAACTCCGCCCCACCCAATTAAAGCCGCAGGATACGACTATTTAGACAACGCCAGATAGGCTAATACACATCACGGCCACGCCTTAATGTCTCTGACACAACGATGCTTATTCGTCCGCTCAGCGAGAGCCTAAACTGAATCGCCGACTCAGTCTTCATGTCCATGGCGTATTCGGATCACGAAAATTGCCGCGCCCCCCTCAATCCGATAGACAATAAGATGGGCTTTGAAAGGATAAATTCTGACCGGCGGCGAAATCTCTTCCCGCTCACGAGCCATTCGCGGGTTGGCAGCGATTAGATCAAGCACAGCAAACAAGTCATCATGGTAACGTCTAGCCTGAGCGGTTCCAAACATGCGTACGCCTTGTTCGGCGATCGCAATAATGTCCTCTTCCGCTTCAACTGAAAGGCTGAAACGCATTACCTGTCGCCGCGCGTTGTTTCTCCGCGCTCGACGGCCGCAGCAAAGAGTTCATTCTTCGATCGGCTGCCGACGCCGCTTTTAAGACCGTCATCAACAAAACGCTGCATGGCGACAATCTTATCGCTACGGGCTTGGTCCCTACGAATCAAGTCGCGGACATAATCACTAGCATTCGAATATCGCCCAGTCTTTGCTTGCGCCTCGACCCAATCTTTCATGGGGTCGGGAAGAGATACATTCATCGTCGCCATTCGAGCCTCCATAGTGCCAGCAGGTTACGTGATGTTGGCAAAGTTTGTCAAACCGACAGCTGCTAATCGGCAGCCAATTTGGTTGCGCTCCAGCCGCCGGCGGTTGAACCCCGGCTTCGGCCGGCCAGGGAACCGGGGCACTCCTGGTGGAAATGTCTTTGTTCCAAAGGAGCTCAGCTGAGAGTGGTTCGAAAGAGCATTTCCAGCGAGGGCGCATGTACGCAATGACCCGCGCGCCAAACGCAACGATGACGCAGATATTGATTTTCGCATGCAAAAGTATCGACTTCTTATGAGGTGCGCGCCTGCGCACGACAAGTAAACACTCCCCAACACCATCCCTAGCAACGCACCTATAGCCAGGGCGTATCCTTGGTGCTATTTTCGCACACTAAGCGACACTATTATTCCAATTGCGGCACAATAGGGCTTTCTGAGCAGTTATTTTTTCGAAGCGAGAAGAACGTGACCGACACAGAAAAGCGAAAGCTTGCGCAACTCATTATGACGAAACTGCTGCTGATTTTCGCTGGATTAACGGCGTTCGCGGCAGTCGCTCTTTCGTCAATCAACTGAGAGTCAAAGAAGCATTTTTAGCGGGGGGGCTGGATCGCTCATTGCCTGTGCAAGGCATCGATCTTCATTGACTATCCCGCCATTGGCTGAAGATTTGAAGCCGTCGCCGGTCAGCGTCTCGGCGCTTTGAGGAAAATTGCGCTTGCGGGGTTGTGGTGGGCGGCCAGAAGGCGGCCCACGACTCGCAAAGGTTAGCTGAATTTCAGACATTGCGTGCGTGAAAATTGCACGTACGCTCTGTGAGGCGCGGACCGAACGACACGAATGACCCGCGCGGTTGCCGACAACTTCAGGTGCGGCCTGTAATGTCTCATATAGGCATCATTCTGAAATTGAATGCATCATCTGTCGGCTTTGAAAGTGCGGCCGAGATCCGGCCCGGTGCCGAAATAATGTCGAAACACGTAAAACAGCGGGCTCCACGTGCTGGTATCGATATGGTTGGTGCCAGCGACAACGATATCCTTGTGTGCGTGGACGCGGAGGACCTTCGCTTCGACGATGGAGAAGCTTTCGGGACGCTCGGCGGGCCATTCCGCACCGGGAGGATGCGCCGCCACCACCTCCGCCTCGAACTGGATCGGACATTCTGCGATGCGCAGAGGCCGCACGAGATCGGCGGTCTGCGGCGTGAAGCCGGCCACATCGAATTTATCGGCCTCGAAACGATAGCCGATCTTTTCCTTATGCGGGGGAACAGGATCGCGGCCCGTGGTCGGCGCGATCGCCTCGACCTTCGGCCACAGCTCCGGCGACGGAAAATTCAGCACCAGCTGACGCTCGCGCAGGAGATTTTCCCGGCCCTTGCTGGTCGATGTCAGACCCAGAACGACCCGGTCATATAGGGCCCAAAACGAGGACATCGGCGAGATATTCGTCGTGCCGTCAGGATTGAGGCTCGTAATCAGCACGACGGGAGTACCAACATAAAGCACGCTGGGCTTGATTTCGATATGCTCGTGATCGGTCTCGGCGGCGTTGAATTTGGCTGTGTTCATCAACATTGCAAACTCTCCTTTGAGAGTTCCAGTGTAGCCGAGATGACGCTTGCAATAGTTCGGCCGTGACCGAACTATTGATTGAAAGCCGGCGCGCCGGCCTAATCCACCTGGCCACCCTCGAACGGCGCTGATCCCTCTTCTCTTCCTTATGCACAAGCGCGGCCCGCCACCCGGTGGTTTCCGATGAAGGACTTGCGAGATTTTCGCCGGCTGATTTATTCGCGCTCGTCCGCGGGTGCCGGCACCACGATCACGGTATCCTCCGCCATAAGCATCCGCCCATCCTGTGCTCGCAGTTCCAGCCGCCGCACGGGTAGGTTCGACGCTCTGTCGACGAGCGTCACATGCGGCTCATCGGGCTCGAAGAAGAAATCCTCGCCCCATTGGCGAAGGGCGACCAGCAGCGGAAACAGGCCGCGGCCCTTCTGCGTCAGCACATATTCCTGGTAGGAGCTGCCATCGGCGGCTGGCACTGTGTCGAGAATACCGTGGGCAACGAGATTGCGCAGCCGGGCCGAGAGGATGTTCTTGGCAAGCCCCAGGCTCTTCTGAAACTCACCGAACCGGCGCAGCCCGTCGAAGGCATCGCGGACGATCAACAGCGACCACCAATCGCCAATCGCATCCAGCGGCCGCGCCACTCCGCACATGGAATCCTTGTGGCTTACTCTCTTGGCCATACCGCCGTGCCCTCGCTTGCTCACCTGTCATCATTCGCGTCGCAGCAAGATGCGGCTGCAGCGCCTTTCGGAATATATCGGTTGCAAACTAAAACCACAAGAGATACGCAATCATGGTTTCAAATTAAAACCACATTCGGAGACAACCGTGATTCCTGCCAATGAAACATTCGCCGGCACATTCCCCTTCGCACCGCATTTCACCGAGGCACCCGGCTTCCGGATGCATTATGTCGATGAAGGGCCTCGCGATGGCGAGATCATCCTCTGCCTGCACGGCGAGCCGACGTGGGGCTATCTGTTTCGCCATCTGATCTCGACGCTGAGCCGAATGCATCGTGTCGTCGTTCCCGACCATATGGGCTTTGGCAAAAGCGAAACGCCTGAAGGGCGCAGCTATTGGCTGCAGGATCATATCGCCAATCTGGAGGCCTTCGTGCTCGCGCTCGACCTTATGGATATCACGCTGGTGATGCATGATTTCGGCGGCCCCGTGGGCATGGGCCTTGCAGCCCGTCATCCTGAGCGCATCCGCCGCATCATCTCGGCAAATGGGCCAACGCCCTTCGGTCAGCCCGACAGTATGGAGCGAGGTGTTGCAAATGCCGCCGTCTCCCCGTGGTTTCAATGGATCATGAAGGCCGAGGCCGACGGCACGCTGGAGCCGGTGCTCGACCATCTCGGTTACAACATTCTCAGCACGCTCAAGCTCAACGGTTTCGAAAACAACGCCATCATCGATGACGCATGGCTCGATGCTTATGGCGCACCTTTTGCCACGGCGGCCGAGTGTCTCGGCGCACTGGGCTGGGCAAAAGGCTTCGCGACCGGCGCTCACCAATTCGAAGTACCCGATCCGGCCGCCGAGCGCATCATCCGTGGCAAGCCGGCGCTCGCCATTTGGGGCGAGGCGGACAGGACGCTGCATGCGGAGCATTTCCTGCCGCTCTTTTCCGCCCTGTTCCCATCAGCCCCGGTTGAGCGGCTTCCGGGTGTCGGCCATTATTGCTTCGAAGACGCGCCGGAAACCATCTCGGGCCTGATCGCGGATTTTCTGCGACGAACCTGAGCATCACGGTTCGGGACCAAATCCGAAGCAAAATGCGGAAGCGAGAAAATCTTCTCGCTTCTGTCAACCACGACGTAGCTCGACTACAGTCCACCTACCGCCACATGGTGCTTTGGAAATGCCATTGAAGACCGGCGAACGGCGGCGGATGTCAGCTGATTGAATGCGGCTCCGATTGACATTCTCCACGGTTGTGACACCGTTCCGCATGGTTGCCGACCCACCGTCCGGAGGCAAAATGACAAAGCGATCGCAAGCCGTTATCACCACTGCGGAACAACGCCCACGCGACGGATGGAACGATCCTGTCCATGGCTCCATCTCCTGGCACACGCTGCTTAGCAGCGACATCACCCCCACCGACAGCATGAGCGCCGGCATCGCGGACCTCGCCTTGGGCGGCGAACTCAAGCCGCATCGCCACGACCCATCGGAAATTTACTTCGTCTTCGAGGGAACTGGCATCGTCCAGATCGACGGCCAGGAGACGACGGTGAAGCCCGGCACGACCGTCTTCATCCCCGGCAACGCCGAACATGGCATCCGCAACGAAGCGTCCGCCAACCTGAAATTCTTCTACGTGTTTCCGACGGGATCTTTCACAGACGTGATCTATCGGTTTCCGGAGGATTAGCGTGTCGACTGATCGTTTCTGAGCGCTGTGCCTGGCGTCTAGCGAAACCACCCGTCTGCCGTTTGAGAAGCTGAAACATACAGAGGATAGTCGCGTTGGTAATCACGCCATCGGTCTGCCGAAGCTTGTCAAAGCCAAATTTGAGAGCATCACGATATAACGCAATTTCCTTTGCTGCTTGAGACGCCAACCCTCTTGAAATAAGTCCGCCTGAAACAACCCATCCTGGGTGGTGGTGACGATGTTTTCGATCTCCGAGCTCGCTTTTGCCTCTTGCAATACAAGCGTGTCGATTAGAATTCCTGGATTGGGTATTGCGACCACTCGCCCCTTCAACTTAGCGAGCGATCTGTGCGCGAGAGTGAGTGCCTTGAAGACCTCGATGGGTTCTCAGCCATAGGCGATGTCAGATCAGGATTGACCAACTGAGAAGATAAAACTTCCCGATCGGGGTGATTTTAACGTTCTTGTCATCGAACTTCCCGATCGGTAAGACTGGGCATTATTTTCGGAAGAAGCTTCCTGTACGGTAAGACGATTCAGGAGTTGTTCGATGTACAGGTCTGCACGGGAGTTCGGCGCCGCCGTTCGAGAGAAACGCAAAGCCATGGGCTGGACCCAGATCGAGCTTGCCGCTCGTTCCGGCACGGGCGAGCGCTTCATCGTTGAACTGGAAGCCGGCAAGCCAAGCTGCCAGCTCGAAAAATCCCTAGTCGTGGCACGCACCGTGGGGATCGAGATCGGTGACCTCAAGACAGTCCGATCTGTTCCGGCATCATCGGATGATGACCTCGACTTCCTACCAACCTTCGGGAATGATCGATGACGACAATCTTCTCCGAGAGCCTGCCTGTCGTCCACCTGACCTTCGAAGGTGAATGGCGGCTTGACTATACGCGAGCTGGGAAGAGCGCCGCTCAGCGTTCCCGATGTCGCTGACCATGCCATTGCGCTCAGGACCCGTTGCTACCGACAGGCTGCTGCCGTAGCTCGCCAATCTGCCCCCAGAAACGCATCTCACGGAGATCGGCCAGCGGCTGAAAGTCTCACCCAGGACATCGTTGGTCTGCTAAGTCATATCGGGCGCGACACAGCGGGTGCGTTTCCGATTGGCAAACCCCGCAATCCGGGTCTGGCTTCACTCACTCTTAGTCATCCATGCGCTGCAACGCGCCGCAGGCAACCAGCGCACATCAGACGGCGCGGCACGCTACGCGGCAAGAATGACTTCCATGCCGTCCACCTGATTTGCCGAAAGTCGCGCGCCGAACGACGACGAGCGTATCCCCGCGAACCGCATTTCCACATTCTCACCCCGATGGGGATGCATTGGTGGAGATCACGACACCGGAAATCCTGCGTGGTAAGCTCGCACGCAAGGCACAAGACACCGCCCTCGAGTGGGCAGCAAAGAACAAGGCAGCTATTGCCGCCGAGTGGAATCGGACCAATCCCCGCTTTCCATTCGCTTGAGGAAAGGAAACAGACATGGATATGCCGCGAATTGAAAGCATAACGCCAACGTCAAACATGACGCTGGCAATCAAGTGGAAGGGTGGTGCAGAATCCTCCGCAAACCTTATCGGCTGGATTGCGACCGGCGGCGAATTGCTCGCCCCGCTCAAGTCTCCCGATGTCTGGAAAACCGCCGAAGTCACCGACTGTGGCGCGACAGTCGAATGGGCCGACGATGATTTGGCGATCGATGCCTATCACCTTTTTCAGATCGCCGAAGACCAACGCGATTTTAACGCCGAGGTTTGCGGAAATGGCAGGAAGCAATAGGGCTCTCGAATAACGAGGCAGCGGACTTCCTTGGAGTCACCCTCCGCACTTGGAAAAATTATCGTGCCGGCGCTCCGGTTAGCCATGCCGTCAAGATGTTGTTGCATGCAAGCCAACGCGACCCGCTCTTAATGCATGCGCATTACCGCCCGCGTCAGAATGGTAGGCCGAAAGCCGCCTAGCCGACAGGCCATTCGTATTTCAATCGCTACTGGCACCTGCAACGTCTGGAGAAACGATGATTGGACGCTGCGCCACATGCCAAAGGCAACTCGATCTCGAAGGAGACCCACTTTCCTTGAACACGGGGATGATTGCTGGGGATGCGTCGGGCATATGGAGGCCCTTTGTGGCGGCCACGCGCAACAGAACAGTTCGATTGGATTCATTGCAAAGGAAATCGAGTGGTCTCCGAGCCATGAAGCGATGTCAGATCGGGAAGCTGATAGGACGGATTTAACATGAGCGACTCGATAAGTTAAAAAAACTCGATTTCTTTAACATGTTGCGACGAACATGTTAAATCCGCATCCATGATTGTCAGTGCGGGGCAATCCAAAATCTGAGTTGAATTCCGAGAAGCAGGCGTGCCGGGCAAGTGCCTTCAACGTGGCCCTGTGATCAATTGTGATCGCAAAGAGTAAAAACCCGCGACGCTTGCCGCAGACACAGCATCATAAGCGTATGATAATACACACGTTTATGGCGGAGAGGGTGGGATTTGAACCCACGATGCCCTTGCAGGCATGCCGCATTTCGAGTGCGGTGCATTCGACCACTCTGCCACCTCTCCGGTTATGCTGGTCGGCGCTTATTCGGCGCGGGCTGTCTCATAGCGACAGACGAGGGGGATGGCAAGGGCGAATGTGAAAGCTTTTCATCCTTTTGCCTTGACAGATCAGGGGCGCTTATATATCCCGTGCGACGCAATAGGTGTGGATAAGTCCGCGCCTTGCCTGCCCTGCTTCGCGCAGGGTTTCACCGGCAGATCTTTTACAAGGCCTCAGGCCTTTGGAATTCCTGCTAAGTTTCGACTGATAAAAAGACGGCCGCTCGCCACTATGGCGAGAGAGCCGGAACGAACATGAAAGGATAAAAAATGTTCGCAGTCATCAAGACCGGCGGTAAGCAGTACCGTGTGGCAGCTAACGACGTGCTGACCATCGAGAAGCTCGAAGTCACCGCCGGCGGCACCGTTGAATTCACCGAAGTCCTCGTTATCGGCGAAGGCGCCGACGCTGCGATTGGTGCTCCCTTCGTCAAGGGCGCTTCCGTCAAGGCCGAAGTGGTCGAGCACAACCGCGGCAAGAAGGTCATCGCCTTCAAGAAGCGCCGTCGTCAGAACTCGAAGCGTTCGCGCGGCCATCGCCAGCATCACACGGTTGTCCGCATCACGGACATCGTGGCTGCCAAGTAAGTAACGGGATCAAGGTTTAAAGGAGAACTCCAATGGCACACAAAAAAGCTGGCGGTTCCTCGCGCAACGGTCGCGATTCCGAATCCAAGCGCCTTGGCGTGAAGAAGTTCGGCGGCGAAGCCGTCATCGCAGGCAACATTATCGTGCGTCAGCGCGGCACGCAGTGGCACCCGGGTTCCAACGTTGGCCTCGGCAAGGATCACACGATTTTTGCGCTTACGGCGGGCAACGTGAACTACCGTACGAAGGCCAATGGCCGCGTGTACGTGTCTGTAATGCCGAAAGCGGAAGCAGCGGAATAAGCCGGTAGCGCTCTAAAACAGCCGGCGTCTCATCGACCCGGCTGACCGCATCAGGTTCAGTCCAGAAAACAGGGGAGATGGGGCGCCATCTCCCCTTTTTCTTTACCCTCAACCAAGGAGGACTGAACCATGCAAGGCGAATTGTTAAGGGAAGACCAATCGAGGTCTCCCGAAGAGCGGCTGAGGCCGGAGCGGTTAAGGACCGATTGCCCTGTCTTACTGTCGGAAAGGCTCGTTCTGCGCGCGCCCCACGAAGAAGACATCGACGCCCTTGCCCATCTCGCCAACAACGCCAACGTCGCCACAATGGTATCGCGTATGCCGCACCCGTATACGACCGCCGATGCCGCCGATTTCGTGCGACGCACGAAGCTTGGCGAGATTGGCAAGTGCGTCTATGCCATTACCAAAGCCGACAACGGCGCCTTTCTCGGTTGCTGCGGGGTCGAACCCACGGGCGATCCGAACACGGTCGAGATCGGGTATTGGCTGGGCGAGCCCCACTGGAACCAGGGCTATACCACGGAAGCGGCCCATGCCCTCATCGACATGGTCTTCCGCACACGTGAGAACGTCGCGCAGATCGATGCCCGCTGCCGGGTAACGAACGTCGCATCAAGGCGCGTCGTCCAGAAGTGCGGCTTCCAGTTCCAGGGATCAGGCCTTGCCGCATCTCTGGCACTCGGCAGCACCGTTCCGGTCGAATGGTACAGGCTCGATCGCAAGACCTGGATCTCGTTGCGCAGCTGGGGAGGCATGAGATGAACGCTCTCGCCCTCGCCCGCCGCGATGCCCGAATCCTGATGCCGGGACCGGCGCCGGTCATCCAGACCGGCCGACTGACGCTGCGCCCGCACCGGCTCAGCGATGCCGATATGATTGCGGAATCGCTTTCGGATTTCGCCGTCACCCGCATGCTGGCCCGCGTTCCCGCGCCCTATGACCGGCAGGATGCGCTCGACTGGCTGGTCGAGCACACCTCCGGCCTCGGTGTCGATTGGGAGCTCGCTATCACCGAGCGGGATGATGCCCATATCGGCTGCGTCGGCATCGAGCTTCGCCACGGCCGCTGGCACCTCGGTTATTGGCTGAACCGCTTCTACTGGCGGCAAGGCATCATGACCGAAGCGGTCAAGGCTGCGCTCGAACGTTTTGCTCGCCGCATGCCCGACGTCGCCGTCTATTCCGGCGCCTTCGCCGACAACCCGGCATCCTTGAAGCTGCAGCAGAAGCTCGGCTTCGAGATCACGGGTTGCTCGGAGATCTACAGCTTTGCCCGCAACACCATGGTTCCGCACATCGAAACCGTGTTGAGGCCGGGTGCGCTGCGGCTCTCGCAGGCGGCTTAAGACCCTGAAAATTGGCCATCGCCCACCCGTTCGGCGATGGCCGTCATACCAATCATGCGGTTCCGCCCCTTTATGGCACTGGAGCCGCACGATATTCTTTGACCTCAGCCCGAAGCGCCTATATCGAAGGCGACATGACGGGCAAACGCCGCCCGATGTGTCTTTTGGATGCAGAAGGAGCGGCAGACATTGAAAAGAGCGCATAGGCTTTTGTGAATCCCATTCGATCCGAAGGGATATGCGCCGACACCGGGTGACGGACGTAAGATGAAATTTCTCGATGAAGCAAAAGTCTATATTCGCTCAGGCGACGGCGGCGCGGGCAGCGTCTCCTTCCGGCGCGAGAAATTCATCGAATTCGGCGGCCCGGATGGCGGCGATGGCGGCCGCGGCGGTGATGTCTGGGTCGAAGCCGTCAACGGTCTCAATACGCTGATCGACTTCCGCTACCAGCAGCATTTCAAGGCTACGATTGGCACGCACGGCATGGGCAGGAACCGCGCCGGCGCCAAGGGTGAAGACGTGACGCTGAGGGTGCCTGTCGGCACGCAGATTTTCGAAGAAGATGGCGAAACCCTGATCTGCGACATCACGCAGGAAGGCCAGCGTTTCCGCCTTGCGGCCGGCGGCAATGGCGGCTTCGGCAACGCTTATTTCAAATCCTCGGTCAATCAGGCGCCCGATTGGGCCAATCCCGGCCTGCCGGGCGAAGAAAAGACCATCTGGCTGCGGCTGAAGCTAATCGCCGATGCCGGCCTCGTCGGTCTGCCGAATGCTGGAAAATCGACTTTTCTCGCCGCTGTTAGCCGTGCCCGGCCGAAGATCGCCAATTATCCGTTCACGACGCTTCATCCCAATCTCGGCGTCGCCACCATCGATGGGCAGGAATTCATTCTCGCCGACATTCCCGGCCTGATCGAGGGCGCCCATGAAGGCGTCGGCATCGGAGACCGCTTCCTCGGCCATGTCGAGCGCACCCGCGTGCTGCTGCATCTGGTTTCCGCCCAGGAGGAAAAGGTCGGCCAGGCCTACAAGACTGTGAAGCACGAGCTCGAAGCTTACGGCAACAGTATCCCCGACAAGCCTGAAATCGTCGCTCTCTCGCAAATCGACGTGGTGGACGAAGAAACGCTGAAGAAGAAGACGCGCGAACTGGCGCGAGCCTGTGGCAGAACACCCTTCCAGATTTCCGCCGTCACCGGTCGCGGCATGACGGAAGTGTTGCGCGCGCTGCGCGACGTGATCGTCGAAGCCAATGCCGGCGAAGCGGACAAGCCGGCAAAGTCGCTGAAAGTGCGGCACCGCGACATGCAGGCCGCCGACGATGAAGGCGCTGATGAGCGTAGCGAAGACGGGGATCATCAGGGATGACTGCCCGCAAGCCGCTCGACCGCTACCGCCGCATCGTCATCAAGATCGGCTCCGCTCTCCTGGTTGATCGCAAGACCGGCTTGAAAAAATCCTGGCTCGACGGCATGTGCGCCGATATCGCCGCACTGAAGGCCAAGGGCATCGATGTCCTGGTGGTCTCCTCGGGCGCAATCGCGCTTGGCCGCTCCGTGCTCGACCTGCCCTTCGGTGCGCTGAAGCTGGAAGAAAGCCAGGCGGCGGCGGCTGTCGGCCAGATCTCGCTTGCCCGCGCCTGGTCGGAAAGCCTGTCGCATGACAATATCGTCGCCGGCCAGATCCTGCTGACGCTCGGCGACACCGAAGAGCGCCGCCGTTACCTCAACGCCCGCGCCACCATAAACCAGCTCCTGAAGATCGGCGCCGTGCCGATCATCAACGAGAACGATACGGTCGCGACCAGCGAAATCCGTTATGGCGACAATGACCGCCTCGCGGCCCGCGTCGCAACCATGACCGGCGCCGATCTGCTGGTGCTGTTGTCGGATATCGACGGGCTCTATACAGCGCCACCGCATCTCGACCCGCAGGCAAAATTCCTCGATACGATCGCCGAAATCACGCCCGAGATCGAAGCCATGGCCGGTGGTGCCGCTTCCGAGCTGTCGCGTGGCGGCATGCGCACCAAGATCGATGCCGGCAAGATCGCAACCGGCGCCGGCTGCGCCATGATTATTGCATCCGGCAAGACCGACCGGCCGCTGAAATCAATCGAAAGCGGCGCCCGCTCCTCCTGGTTTGCCCCATCGGGTACGCCCGTTGCCGCCCGCAAGACCTGGATTGCCGGGCAGCTGCAGCCGGCCGGCGAATTGCATGTCGACGATGGCGCCGTGACCGCCCTTGGCGCCGGCAAGAGCCTGCTGCCCGCCGGTGTGCGCCGCGTCGTCGGCCATTTCAGCCGCGGTGACACCGTCGCTGTCATCGGCCCCTCCGGCCGGGAGATCGCCCGCGGCCTTGTCAGCTACGATGCCGAAGAGGCCCGCCAGATCACCGGCCGCAAATCGGCTGAGATCGAGGCCATCCTCGGCTATGCCGGCCGCGCCGCCATGGTGCATCGTGACGACCTTGTCATGACGTCATCCGTCAAGACGAAGGCCGAGAAATCGAAGAAGGATGAAGCTCATGCTTGATACAGTCGCACAAAGCCCCGACATCGACGCGCTGATGAACGATATCGGCCGCAAGGCCCGGGCTGCATCGCGACCTCTGGCCTTTGCTTCGACTGAGAGCAAGAACAAGGCTTTGAATGCCATGGCGGATGCCATTTTGGCCCGCAAGGATCATATCCTCGCTGAAAACGCCAAAGACCTGAAAGACGTCGAAGGCACCGATATGCTTGCCTCCTTCGTCGATCGCCTGACGCTGAACGACAAGCGCGTCGCCGAGATGGCCGAGGGCATTCGCGCCATTGCTGCCCTCGCCGATCCCGTCGGCGAAGTCATCGCTGCCTGGGACCGCCCGAACGGCCTGAAGATCGAGCGCGTCCGCACGCCGCTTGGCGTCATCGGCGTTATCTTCGAAAGCAGACCGAACGTGACAGCCGACGCCGGCGCGCTGTGCCTCAAGGCCGGCAATGCGGTGATCCTGCGTTGCGGCAGTGATTCGCGCCGCTCCTCGCAGGCGATTCATGAATGCCTGGTCGAAGGGTTGAAGGCGGCAGGCCTGCCGGAACATGCCATCCAGCTCGTGCCTGTCAGCGATCGCGCTGCCGTCGGCGCCATGCTGCGCGGCCTCGAGGGCAATATCGACGTTATCGTGCCGCGCGGCGGCAAGAGCCTTGTGGGACGCGTCCAGACCGAAGCGCGTGTGCCGGTCTTTGCCCATCTTGAAGGCCTTTGCCACATCTATATCGATGCCTCGGCCGATCTGGACATGGCGAAATCCATCGTCGTCAACGCCAAGATGCGCCGCACGGGCATCTGCGGCGCTGCCGAAACGCTGCTGGTCGACAAGAAGGTTGCCTCCACCCATCTGAAGCCACTGCTCGACGGACTTGCCGCGGCAGGCTGCGAAATTCGCGGTTCGGCCGATGTGCTGCAGCTTGCACCCGGCCTGAAGGCGGCAACGGAAGAAGACTGGACAACGGAATATCTGGCCGCGATCATCTCGGTGGCCTTGGTCGATGGCATTTCCGGCGCGATCGAGCATATCGGTAAATATTCGTCGAACCACACCGAGGCCGTGATTGCCGAGGATCCCGCTATCGTCGAGCGCTTCTTCACGGAGATCGACTCGGCGATCCTGCTGCACAATGCCTCGACGCAATTTGCCGATGGCGGCGAATTCGGCATGGGCGCGGAAATCGGCATCGCCACCGGCAAGATGCATGCGCGCGGTCCTGTTGGCGTCGAGCAGCTCACCTCCTTCAAATATCGCGTTCGCGGCACCGGACAGATACGGCCCTGACGTGCTGAAAGAAGAGGTTGATCAACACTATCTGCGCATGCCCCATGCCGAGCGCGGCATGGTGGTCGGTCTTTTCGGCGGCTCATTCAACCCGCCGCATGAAGGCCATGCGCTCGTCGCCGAGATCGCCATCCGCCGGCTGGGCCTTGATCAGCTTTGGTGGATGGTAACGCCGGGCAACCCGTTGAAGAGCCGCAATCATCTGGCGCCGCTTGCCGAGCGCATCGCGCTCAGCGAGCAGATTCTCCACAATCCGCGTATCAAGGTGACAGCCTTCGAACAGACGCTGGGCATGAGCTACACGGCCAATACGCTGGCGCATGTGAAGGCGCGCAACCGCCATGTCCACTTCATCTGGATCATGGGCGCCGACAGCCTGAACACGTTCCATCGCTGGCAGAAGTGGCAGGAAATCGCGCAAACCTTCCCGATCGCCGTTATCGACCGGCCGGGATCGACGCTCTCCTACCTCTCGGCCAAGATGGCAAAGACCTTCCACTACGCACGCGTCGACGAAGATGATGCTCGCGTACTCTGGAAGAAGCGGGCGCCGGCCTGGACCTTTATCCACGGACCACGCTCAGCGCTCAGCTCGACAGCGTTGCGAGCCGCACAATAATCTCATCGATCTTTTGAAAAAGTCTGGAAAAATAAAAAGCCCGACGCGGGAGGAGGTGCGTCGGGCTTTTGAACCTGATCAGCAACTGGGAGGAGGAGAGTTGCTGATCCATATCGGACGGCATTGGGAGGAGGAGATCGCCGCCTCGATGATTATGTTTTACCAGATTCTACCGATTGATAAATGGGCGATTGCGCAATGCAGCAATGCATAAAACGCATATCTGCGGAAATTATCTGCCCAAAAAACGCTTCTTTTGCAAATTGAGCGCCGCTTGATGTTCCGTCTCCGGACTTAATTCGGCGAAAGAATGACGCGAGACCCCACGGTTCGTAACGTTATGTCTCGTTTCGTGAGCGTTCGCCAATCCACTGGGCAAAGTCAGTCATGCATTTTTGTAATGCCCAAAGCTGTTCACATGCTCTGCGCCACGGAAAATCCATAGAATTCGTAGGGTTACGCGACCTTATGGCGATATATTTTTGCGAACACATCCCTAGCCAAGCTTCCTCCATCGTTATATCTCTCGAAATATGTCGACATCTTCGGGGAGAATTGAAATGACCACCAGCCGACGCCAATGGATCAAGCTTGCAACCGCCGCAGCATCAGTTGCATGGCTCGGCCTTTTGGTCATTCCAACACCGGTGTTCGCCGCCGACAAAATCGTCGTCTTTGCCGCCGCCAGCATGAAGAACGCGCTCGACAACGCCGATGCCGCCTTCACCAAGGAAACCGGCAAAGAGGTTACCGTCTCCTATGCTGCGAGCGGTCCGCTTGCAAAACAGCTTGAAAACAGCGCGCCGGCCGATGTTTTCATCTCCGCCGACACCAACTGGATGGATTATGTCGCTGGCGAGAAGCTGATCAAAGACGACAGCCGCGTCAACCTGCTGGGTAACAAGCTCGTTCTCGTCGCCGCCAAGGATAAGGCGAAGCCGGTCGAGATCAAGCAGGGCTTCGATCTGGCTAGCCTGCTTGGCGACGGCCGTCTGGCGATGGGCCAGCCGGAATCGGTTCCGGCGGGCAAATACGGCAAGACGGCGCTGGAAAAGCTCGGCGTCTGGTCGTCGATCGAAAAGAAGGTCGCTGGCGCCGAAAGCGTGCGCGCGGCCCTTGCCTTGGTTTCGCGCGGCGAAGCGCCCTATGGCATCGTCTATCAGACCGATGTCTCCGCCGATCCAGGCGTTGCCGTCGTCGGCACCTTCCCCGCCGACAGCCATCCCCCGATCGTCTACCCGATCGCCATCACCAGCGGCAGCAAGAACCCGGATGTACAAGCCTATTTCGATTTTCTGAAATCGGCTAAGGCTGTTCCCTTCTTCGAGCATGAGGGCTTCACCATCCTGAAGCCATGAGCATCATTGCCGCTGATTGGGCAAGGAAGGTTCAATCATCAGGCTCGCCGGCCGTGGCGGGCCTGAGATGTTTAAGGGGCGGGATTTGGACACATTGGGTTTGAGCAGCGACGAATGGACGGCCATAGAGCTGAGCCTGCGCGTTTCCATCGTCGCCATGCTGGTCAGCCTGCCCTTCGGCATCGGCGCAGCACTTCTGCTTGCCCGTGGCCGCTTTTGGGGCAAGTCGATCCTCAATGGCCTCATTCACCTGCCGCTGATCCTGCCGCCCGTCGTCACGGGCTTCATCCTTCTCATTCTCTTCGGCCGCAAAGGGCCGATCGGATCTTTGCTCGAGCAATATTTCGGCCTCGTCTTCTCCTTTCGCTGGACGGGTGCCGCACTTGCCTGCAGCGTCATGGGCTTTCCACTGATGGTCCGAAGCATCCGCCTGTCGGTCGAGGCCGTCGACCGCAAACTGGAGGAAGCCGCCGGCACATTGGGCGCCAGCCCCATCTGGACCTTTGTGACCGTGACGCTGCCACTGATCCTGCCCGGCGTCATCGCCGGCATGATCCTCTCCTTCGCCAAGGCCATGGGTGAATTTGGCGCCACCATCACCTTCGTCTCCAATATTCCCGGCGAGACACAAACGCTGTCTTCGGCGATCTACACCTTCACGCAGGTTCCAGGCGGCGATGCCGGCGCCATGCGCCTCACCATCGTCGCCATTGTGATTTCCATGGCGGCGCTGCTTGCCTCGGAATTCCTTGCCTATCTCGCCGGCCGCAGGGTGGATTTCGAATGACGCTCTCGGTCGATATCCGCCACCGCCTCGGCACCTTTTCGCTGGAGGCTACATTCACCTCCGATGGCGGCGTGACAGCTCTTTTCGGCCGCTCCGGCTCGGGCAAGACGTCGATCGTTCGCATCATTGCCGGCCTGACGCGCCCTGATCACGGCCATGTCAGCTTTGACGATACCGTGCTTGCCGATAGCGACAGGCAGATCTTCGTGCCGCATCATCGCCGCCGCTTCGGCTATGTCTTTCAGGAGGCGCGCCTGTTCCCGCATCTATCCGTGCGGCAGAACCTCAATTACGGCCGCTGGTTCGCACCCAAGAGCGAGCGCGGAGAAAGCTTTGACGGGGTCGTCGATCTTCTCGGCATCGGCGCTTTGCTCGACCGCAGGCCGGCCAAACTTTCCGGCGGCGAGAAACAGCGCGTCGCGATCGGCCGCGCCCTGCTCTCTTCGCCGCGGCTCCTGCTGATGGACGAGCCGCTTGCGGCGCTCGATGAAGCCCGCAAAGCGGAAATCCTTCCCTATCTCGAACGGCTGCGCGACGAGACGAAGATCCCGATCATCTACGTCAGCCACTCCATCGCCGAAGTGGCGCGGCTTGCCAACCGCGTCGTCGTCATGCGCGACGGCAAGGTCGAGACGATCGGCGTTGCCGTCGACATCTTCAGCCGGCTGTCCGGCCCGCTGGCGGCGGATCGCCGCGAAGCCGGTGTGCTGCTGGAAGGCCGCGTCGAGGCGATCGACGATCGCCATCATCTGACAGTCGTTGCTCTGAAGACGGCAAAGCTCTTTGTGCCGGGCCAGGCGGCGGCTGTCGGCAAGACCGTGCGCGTCCACATTCCCGCCCGTGACGTCATGCTGGCGACGACGCGACCAGAAGGCCTGAGCGCCTTGAATATTCTCGATGGCAAAGTGCTGGGAATCGGCACGGCGGCTGACGGGGCGACTGAGATCAAGGTCGATTGCGGCGGCGACATCGTCACTGCCCGCATCACGCAATTCTCAGCCGAAAGACTGGGGCTGCGCATCGGGCTGCCGATCCATGCGGTCATCAAGACCGTGGCGCTCGAACATTAGTCAGGATTTCTTCGCAGAAGCGTCCGCCGAGCTCCGATTGGCTTCGAGCCAGTTCAGGTCATCGGCTATTGCTGCTCGCAGCGTCGTTTCCATACCGCGAAAGCGCCTCAACAACTCCTCGCCGAATGGCGTCAGGGCAGCGCCGCCACCCTTTTGACCACCGCGCTGCGATTCCACGACCGGTTCGCGAAACATGTGATTGAGTTCGCTGATGAGCAGCCATGCCCGGCGGTAGGACATATCCATGGCACGGCCGGCGGCCGAGATCGAGCCGGTCTCCTGAATATGCTCGAGAAGCTCCATCTTGCCGCGCCCGAGCCGATCCTGCCCCGAAAAGCTGATGCGGAGAATGGGCTTCAACGGTGGCTGCGGAGCATCTGTCATGGTGTCTGTAAGCAATTGATATCTGCATAATCTATACGTGGCCTTCGTCCGGCTGTACATGCCGACGGAAATGGACAAGCGGTTGAACCGGCCTATCTGATCTTCAAGAGAAAACGCATTGGCGCGCGAGCACGGACCGCACCAGCCTTGAGGTTTGAGAGGAGGAAACCGATGCCAGTCTATATCATTTCCGATGTCACCATCAGGGATAGCGAAGCCTTCCAGACCTACAGGACCCGCGCGGCCGCCTCCATAGGCCTTTATGGCGGCCACTATCTGGTCCGTGGCGGCCCGATCGAACAACTGGAGGGCGATTGGTCGCCAAATGCGATCGTGATCGTGGAATTTCCGGATGTGGAACGAGCGAGAGCCTGGTATCGCTCGCCCGAATATGCGCATGCTCTCGAGGTCCGCGATCAGGCCCTCAGCCGCAACCTTATTCTCGTCGATGGAGTGCGCCAGGAAGGCTGATTTTCGTCTTCGGCACGAATATTCGCCCATATCTGGTGCGAAAGCGCACTATTCAGACACAAATCCTTGTCCTGAATGGCCGAAGTTGCCGGCCTGCGTCTTGAAACCTTAATGCTTTGATGCCTATCTTTATAACGTGATCGACTCAGATCACTCACGTGCATGTTCTGTTACTCAAGGAAGGAAGAGCACTGACAACAGTACACGCCAAGGGGAGAACGCCTGTCGTTATCCCGAAGAGCTCGGAACGTGGCGCCGATGCCGCTGCCCGCGCCCTGCAAGCCGTCCTCGCAAGCCTCGAGGACTCCAAGGCCGAAAATATCGTCACCATCGACATTGCTGGCAAGTCTGCGCTTGGAGACTACATGGTCGTTGTCTCCGGCCGATCGAGCCGCCATGTCCTGGCGATTGCCGACCATCTCATGACCGATCTCAAGGACGAGGGCTTCGGCAATGCCCGCGTCGAGGGTCTCGATGGCGGCGACTGGGTGTTGATCGACACCGGCGACATCATCGTTCATGTCTTCAGACCCGAGATCCGCGAGTTCTACAACATCGAAAAGATGTGGGCAGCACCCGATCTCGACGAAGGCACGCTGCACTAACCGACGCCAGGAACGCTTTCTCGGCCCGGTACTCAGCCTTACATCGCCGGAGATGAGCCTCCGGCAAGAGTTTCGTTTTGTGCCGCCATGACGGCGGATGTGCGTGGGAGCGGGAATGCGAATAGGTCTTTTTGCGGTGGGACGGCTGAAAGCCGGCCCGGAAAAGGATCTTGCGGCTCGCTATCTCGACCGTTTCGCCAAGGCCGGGCCGGCCATCGGCCTGGAAATGGCGCGCATGACCGAGGTTGCAGAAAGCCGCGCCTCCAATAGCGAGACCCGCAAGCGCGAAGAGGCGGGCCTGCTGCAGAAGGCGCATCCCGAAGGCGGCGTCCTCATCCTTCTCGACGAACGCGGCAAGGCGCTCGACAGCGAAGCCTTCGCCGCCATGCTCGGGACATACCGCGATCAAGGCAAGCGCGACTTGACCATCGCCATTGGCGGCGCCGACGGCCTGGACCCTGCCCTCTACGACAAGGCCGACCTGACCATTTGCCTGGGCAAGCTGACCTGGCCACACCAGCTCGTGCGCATCCTGATTGCCGAACAGCTCTACCGCGCCGTGACAATCCTCTCCGGGCACCCCTACCACCGGGTGTGATTGCTCCATCCGTTTTGAAAACAGTTTGGCTTTCGCCGTTTTTGCGTTAACGAAACGCTCACACAGGCGTGTTTTGATTCCCGCCCTGAAAATGACGATGCTTCCTGGATGATCGCGGCAAATCAGCTTATTTTCGCGTGATCTGAGGGACCAGGCCGAACCGACTGGATGAGAAAAGCCCCGCCCATGCTTTCGCGTATCGTGCTGCCAGCTTTGGCGGCAACTCTGGGCATGGGCGTCTATATGACAGGCCCTTTCTCCCAGGAGAACGTCGCCCTCGCCCAGGAAGCCGATGCCGTCGCTGCGCAAGCACCCGACGATCGCTCTTCTACACCGCCGTCCGCGCAGGAGGCCCCTGACCCGGCGGCGGACCTTGCCCGTAAGCGCGACGAAACCCGCGCGCAGCTCGATGCGCTTTCTAAGACGATCGGTCTTTCGTCCGGCAAGACGAAGGAACTGGAAGATAGCATCGCCTCCCTCGACAAGAGCACTGCCAGCCTGCGCCAGGCGCTGATCGACAGCGCCGCCCGCCGCAAAGAGCTGGACCGCAAGATCCAGCAGAGCGAGAAGACGCTGACGAATCTTGCCGTCAAGGAGGATAAGATCCGCGCTTCCCTGCACGAGCGTCGCGCGCTGCTGGCCGAAGTGCTGGGCGCGCTGGAGCGCATGGGTCGCAATCCGCCGCCGGCATTGCTGGTGACGCCGGACGATGCGCTTGGCTCGGTGCGCAGCGCCATTCTTCTGGGCGCCGTCGTGCCCGGAATGCGCAAGGAGACGGACAAGCTCATCGCCGATCTGACCGATCTCAGCAAGTTGCAGGCCGACACTGCCGCCGAAAAGGCCAGCTTCACCGCCACCGTGACCAATAGTCTGGAGGAGGAACGGCGCATGGATCTGCTGATTGCGGAGAACGACAAGCACAGCAAGGAAAATACGGCCCAGCTCGATGCGGAGCGCAAGCGCGCGGAAGAGCTGGCGGGCCAGGCAACCAGCCTGGAAGGGCTCGTCGCCTCGCTGGAAAGCCAGATCGGCTCCGTACGCGACGCTGCCGCTGCTGCCCGCGCGGAAGAGGCGCGCCGGGCGCAGATGAGCGAACAGCAGCGCGAGCAGGCGAAGGCCCTTGCCGAGAACGGCGTGCCCGATAAAAACCGCATTACGCCCGCATATCCCTTCTCAGACCTGAAGAAAAAGTTGGAGTTGCCCGTGGCGGGCGATATTCTCCGCCAATTCGGCGACGACGATGGCACCGGCCACACCGCGATGGGACTGACCGTTGCGACCGGCCCGGAAGCACTCGTCACGGCTCCCGCCGACGGCACGGTCGTCTATGCCGGCGCGTTTCGCAGCTACGGACAGATGATCATCCTGGATACGGGCGACGGCTATCACATGGTGCTGTCCGGCATGGACGCGATCAAGACGCGCCCGGGCAGATTCGTCTTCGCTGGCGAACCGCTTGCGACCATGGGCCAAAAAAGAGTCGCGAGCGCGACCGCATTGGCGCTGGAAACGGATCGGCCAACGCTTTACATTGAATTCCGAAAAGATGGAAAACCAGTCGATTCTCGGCCCTGGTGGACCTCCAAAGACACTGGAAAGGCACGCAATGATACGTAGGGCTTCTCTTGTTCTCGTCGGCGCATTGATGGGTGCGACCGCGATGGGCGTTATCTACTCGGCGGTAGCGCCGGCGGAAGCCGCTGGCACTTCCACTTACAAGGAGTTGTCGATTTTCGGCGACGTCTTTGAGCGCGTCCGCGCGCAGTATGTGACTCCTCCCCAAGAAGACAAGCTCGTCGAAGCCGCGATCAACGGCATGCTGTCTTCGCTGGACCCGCATTCGAGCTACATGAACGCCAAGGATGCGGAAGACATGCGCACCCAGACCAAGGGTGAATTCGGCGGTCTCGGCATCGAAGTGACGATGGACAATGACCTCGTCAAGGTCATCACCCCGATCGACGATACGCCTGCCGCCAAGGCCGGCGTCCTTGCCGGTGACTATATCACCGCCATCGACGGCCAGTCCGTCCGCGGCCTGAAGCTGGAAGACGCCGTCGAAAAGATGCGCGGCCCGGTCAAGACGCCGATCAAGCTGACGCTGCTGCGTAAGGGCGCCGACAAGCCGATCGAGCTCACGGTCATCCGTGACGTGATTGCCGTCGCCGCCGTCAAGTCGCGCGAGGAAGGCGGCGATGTCGGCTATATTCGCATCATCTCCTTCACCGAAAAGACCACCCCGGACCTCGAAGCCGCGATCGCCAAGATCAAGAAGGATATCCCGGCCGACAAGCTGAAGGGCTACGTCCTCGACCTGCGCCTCAACCCGGGCGGCCTGCTCGATCAGGCAATCAACGTTGCCGACGACGTGCTCGAGCGCGGCGAGATCGTTTCGACCCGCGGCCGCAACCCGGACGAAACCCGCCGCTTCAACGCCACCCCAGGCGACCTGACCGACGGCAAACCGATCATCGTGCTCACCAACGGCGGCTCGGCCTCCGCTTCGGAAATCGTCGCAGGCGCCTTGCAGGATCTGCGTCGCGCCACCGTGCTCGGCACACAGTCGTTCGGCAAGGGCTCCGTCCAGACGATCATCCCGCTCGGCGACGGCAATGGCGCGCTGCGCCTGACGACGGCGCTCTACTACACGCCGTCGGGTCGCTCGATCCAGGGCACCGGCATCACGCCTGACATCAAGGTCGACCAGCCGCTTCCCGACGATCTGAAGGGCAAGCTGACGACGGAAGGCGAATCCAGCCTGCCGGGCCACATCAAGGGCCAGAGCGAGACCGACAAGGGCTCCGGCTCTTCGGCCTATGTGCCGCCGGATCCGAAGGACGATATCCAGCTCAACTACGCGCTCGACCTGCTGCGTGGCGCGAAGACGGATCCGGCCTTCCCGCCGAACCCCGAAAAGGCGGTTTCCTCCAAGTAAGGATTGGCGCCGGGCTGGAAACAGACCCGGCGCTTTCATGATGAGGGAGCGGGGCGAGGGGTATCGTTCCGCTCTTCTCGGTCAGCCTCTGAATCCGACGTCGCTCAGAACAGTCTTGTTCATGTTTTAGCACTTCGAGTGCCGCGGGCATTTTTCCGCTTCGCCGTGAGCGATATGCTCGAGGCCAATAGAGTTTTCCGCTTGGGGTGGATTGAAGCTTGGGAACGGATTTGCATGCACCGTTGGGACAGAATCGCGGCCCCGGCCGCCAGCGGCGCTCCATCCCCTTTGGACGCATTCTCGGCGGCTTCTGTCTGATCGCGATCGCCGGCTTTTCGCTCTATTCGGCGCTGATGCGCGATCCCCTGCAAAAGACTCAGCCGGCCGAAACGGCAAAGAAGCAAGATCCGGCACCTGCAGCCGAAACCAAGCCGGGGAGCACCGAACAAACCGGTCAGGCCGGATTGACCCAAGTCGATCCGCAATCCGGCGCCAATACCACGCGCGTAGTGACCGGCGACGGTTCGGTCGTCACCATGTTCAGCCCCAGCAATCGCGACGGCAGCGGCCCGGTCTTGATCAACGCCAATCAGGTGGGACAGGATCCGCGCATGGCGGCGACGCCGAATGACAGCCTGCTGGAGGATTCGCCCTTCGGCAAGCTGCCGATCACCTCGCCAAGCGGCCTTCGGCCGATGGATCAATATGCGCGGCCTTGGTCCGGCGCGCGGGGCACGCGCATCGCTATCGTCGTCAGCGGCCTTGGGCTGAGCCAGACCGGCACGCAGCGCGCCATCGAGAAGCTGCCGGAGGAAATCACCCTTGCCTTTGCCGCCAGCGGCAACAGCCTGCAGCGCTGGATGCAGGAGGCAAGGCGCGGCGGCCACGAGATCCTCATCCAGGTGCCGTTCGAGCCCTTCGACTATCCCGGCAACAATCCCGGACCGGATACGCTGCTGACCTCGCTGTCATCAGCCAAGAACATCGAAAATTTGCATAAAGCGATGGGCAAGATCACCAATTATACCGGCGTCATGAACTATCTCGGCGGCCGCTTCCTTGCCAATCCCGGCGCCATGGAACCCGTGCTGCGCGACATCGGCAAGCGCGGACTGCTGTTCCTCGACGACGGCTCATCCGCCCAATCGAAGTCCGGAATGCTTTCGAAAACGCTTGAGGTGCCGCACGCTTTTGCCGATATCCAGCTCGACGGAGAGCTCCAACAGGACGCGATCCTCAGGAAACTCGACGAACTCGAGCGCATCGCCCGCCGTAACGGCTCTGCGATCGGCGTCGCTTCCGCCTTCGATGAGAGCGTCGACGCCATCAGCAAATGGAGCGAAGAGGCAGCCATGCGCGGTATTGAAATCGTCGCGGTCTCGGCGCTTGCCGAGGATTCCAAACACCCCTGACCCGGAGAGAAAGATGAGCACGCCCCATGCGACCGTGAAAGCCGAAGACCTGCCTTACCGTCCCTGTGTCGGCATCATGATCCTGAACCGAGGGGGCCTAGTCTGGGCTGGTCGTCGCATTCCGGTCGGCAATTCTGAATATGACGGCTCGCCGCAGCTCTGGCAGATGCCACAGGGCGGCATAGACGAGGGCGAAGACCCACTGAAAGCGGCCTATCGCGAATTATACGAAGAAACGGGCATGAAAACCGTGACCTTGCTCGCGGAAGCCAGGGACTGGATCAATTACGATCTTCCGCCGCAGCTGATCGGCATCGGCCTCAAGGGGAAATTCCGCGGCCAGACGCAGCGCTGGTTTGCCTTCCGCTTCGACGGCGACGAAGGGGAGATTGCCATCAATCCGCCGCCGGGCGGCCACGAACCGGAATTCGATGCATGGGAATGGAAGCCCATGGCGGTGCTTCCCGACCTGATCGTTCCCTTCAAACGCTCGGTCTACGAGCAGGTGGTTTCGGAGTTCAGCCACCTGGCCGATCTGAAAGCCGAAGACTGAAAATCAAGGCCGGCCGCAAAACGGTCGATTCATAAAGCAATTCCAGGAAAAGCTTGCGCGCTTCTCCTGAAATTGGGTGAAAACAAAGATATGGAGCGGTTCAGAGATTTAAAAACCGAGCCGCTCCAGTATGTCGCTTATTCCGCGGAATCGGCGGAGTCGGCATTAAGCTGGCCGTATTTGGCTTCGCCGATCTTGCCGAGCAGTTCGAGCTGGGTTTCGAGGAAGTCGATGTGGCCTTCCTCATCGGCCAGAAGCTCTTCGAACAGCTTCATGGACACGTAGTCGCCGGCATCGTGACAGATGTCGCGGGATTTCTTGTAGGCCGTGCGTGCGTCGTATTCGCCGGCGAGATCGGCTTCCAGCACTTCCTTGACGTTCTGACCGATGCGCAGCGGCGCTAGCGTCTGCAGGTTCGGATGACCTTCGAGGAAGATGATGCGGGCAACGAGGCGATCGGCGTGCTGCATCTCCTCGATGGATTCTGCGCGCTCTTTCTTGGCAAGCTTGGTGTAGCCCCAGTCTTCGAGGAGTCTGTAGTGAACCCAATATTGGTTGACTGCGCCAAGCTCGAGGAAGAGTGCCTCGTTAAGCCGCTCGATGACCTTTTTGTCGCCTTTCAATGTCCGCTCTCCTGTTGTCTTCATGGAATTTTTTCAGGCGGGACATGAAATCAAATATTTCCGCTTCCGTCGAGTGGCGGCGGGCATGATAATCCTGGGTTGTCTGTATAATGATATCAACGACATTCGGGAAGCAGCCGCAGCAACGGCCGCGCTTTTCCATCGCGTGATAAACCTTGGCGGGAACGATGAGCTGCCAACAGTCCTGATCAAGGAACTCGTTGATGACGTCCCGGATTTCTTTGTCGGTGATGTAATTACAACTGCAAACCAGCATTCTTCGCTCAGCCCGTCAAACATGACATTTGCTGTCTTGTTATCTGCTAAAGAAGACGCTCTTTGTCAAGAAAGAAACGATTCGAATCTCGTCCGCGGGCCGAGTTCCGAAACTCTTGCCCGATACGAAGCCCGCAAGCTCAATGGAAATTGCGGCCTTGCGGCATGACTTTCGCCGTTTCGGCACCATGGCTTCGGCCTTCCGTCACCGCCCCTCCATCGGAAGAAGGCGCCAGAAAGACGGGCTTCCGCTTCTGCCTGTGATCCATGGTCGGGCGCAGGGCTTCATCCGCCCGGTCGCTGACACCAAACCGTCGCGCCTCGCGCTGCAGAATACCAAGTGCCGGCGTCATATCCTCGATATGATCGACCACCACATGGATGACGCCGCTTTCGCTCTGCAGCCGGCCTCGGATCTTGACCAGCCGCGCCCCCATGACGATGGCTCGGTACTTATCGAACTTCTTCGGCCAGACGATCGCATTGGCGACACCGGTTTCATCCTCCAGCGTCATGAAGATCACGCCCTTGGCCGAACCTGGCCGCTGGCGCACCAGCACCAGGCCGGCAATCGTCACCATGCGGCCGCTGGCGATACCAGGCAAATCCCGGCTTTGCACGATTCCCTGGCGGGCGAAATCGGCACGCAGGAAGGAAACAGGATGCGCCTTCAAGGATAGCGACAGATAGCGATAGTCCTCGATGACCTGCTCGCCAGGCAGCATTTCCGGCAGCGCGACCGCCGGCTCGACCTGCAGCTCCGCATGGTCGCCGAGATCGAAGAGGGGAAGCGTTTCGGCGGCACTTCCGGCATCGAGCGCCCGCACGGCCCATAGAGCCTCACGTCGGCTCAAACCGATGGAGCCGAACGCATCCGCATCCGCAAGGCGCTCGATCTGCGCCTTGGCAAGCCCGGAGCGCAGCCAGAGATCGCGCACGGACCGATAGCCATCGCCCCGGCGCTCGACGAGCTGGTTCATCTCCTCCTCAGACAGACCCTTGACTTGCCGGAAGCCGAGACGGACGGCACATTGCGTCTTGATATCGTCGCGCATCGACGCATGGCGCCGCTCGATTGCGCCTGGATCGAAACGTGCCTTCTCCAGCAGGCAATCCCAGCTGGAACGATTGATATCCACCGGCCGCACCTCGACGCCATGCTCGCGCGCATCGCGCACCAGCTGCGCCGGCGCATAGAAGCCCATGGGCTGGGCATTGAGAATCGCCGCACAGAAGACATCAGGATAATAGGCCTTGAGCCAGGACGAGGCATAGACGAGTAGAGCGAAGGACGCCGCATGGCTCTCGGGAAAGCCATATTCGCCGAAGCCTTCGATCTGGCTGAAGCAGCGCTCGGCAAAGTCCTGAGGATAGCCATTCGCGACCATGCCCGAAACCAGATCCTTTTTGAATTCGTCGACCCTGCCCGTTCGCTTGAACGTTGCCATGGATCGGCGCAGCCGATCAGCCTTGGCAGGCGAAAATCCGGCTGCGGTGATGGCGATCTGCATCGCCTGTTCCTGAAACAGCGGAACCCCCAAAGTTCGCTCCAGAACAGCCTTCAACTCCGGGCGATGATATTCGATCGGCCGCTTGTGAAGAACGTCGTCCCGCCGCTTGAGGTAAGGATGCACCATATTGCCCTGGATGGGACCGGGGCGGACGATCGCCACCTCGATGACCAGATCATAGAATCTGCGGGGCCGCAGACGCGGCAGCATGCTCATCTGCGCCCGGCTTTCGATCTGAAAGACGCCGATCGTATCGGCGCGGCAGATCATGTCATAAACCGGCTTGCCATCCGGATATTCCTTGCTCCCAAGGTCGGCGAGCGCCTTCTTCACATCATAATGCAGCAACAGCAGATCGAAGGCCTTGGCGAGACAGGTCAACATGCCGAGCGCAAGCACGTCGATCTTCAATATGTTGAGATTGTCGAGATCGTCCTTGTTCCACTCGATCATGTAGCGATCGTCCATCGCCGTATGCATGATCGGCACGACTTCATCCAGCCGATCCCGGGTGATGACGAAGCCGCCGACATGCTGGGTCAGGTGCCGCGGAAACCCCATCAGCGTCGAGGCATAGGAAAGGACGTTGCGTGTCGTCTTGTCCTTGAGATCGAGGCCGGCAATCTTTGCCTCACGTTCCGACAGCTCCTCCGTCGACCAACCCCAGACGCCGCTTGCAAGAGCGGACTGCACGTCCTCCGACAGACCGAAGGCTTTCGCCACTTCGCGGCCGGCCGAGCGCGCCCGATAGCTGGTGACCGCCGCCGTCAGCCCGGCATGCTCCTTGTAGTAATGCCTGTAGATGAACTGGATGACCTCCTCCCGCTTCTCGTGCTCGAAATCGACATCGATATCAGGCGGCTCCTCGCGCTCCGTCGAGATGAACCGCTCAAAAAGCAAGCTTGTTATTTCCGGATTGACCTCGGTAATCCGGAGGCAATAGCAGACCGTCGAATTGGCCGCCGATCCGCGTCCCTGACACAGGATATTCGCACTACGGGCAAACTCCATGATGCGATGCACCGTCAGGAAATAAGGCTCATATTGCCGCTCTCGGATGAGCTTGAGTTCATGTTCGATCTGCGTCGAAACCTTCGGAGGAATCCCTTCGGGAAAGCGCCATCTAGCCCCCGCCCAGGTCAGTCTTTTCAGCGTCTCCGCAACGGGCTCACCATCATTGCTTTCATCGGGATAATTGTGTTTCAGCTCATCCAGAGAAAAAGACAACCGGCTAAAAAACTTCTGCGTATTGGCGATAGCCTTCGGATAATCACGGAACAGACGCGCCATCTCGGCAGCGTCTTTCATATAGCGTTCGGCATTCGCCGCTAGCTTGAAGCCGGCCTCGGCGATCGGCACATGCTCGCGGATCGAAACGACGATATCGGCAAGCGGCTTGCGCTCGGTCGTATGATAGAGCGGCTGATTGCTGGCAATCAGCCGCACGCCATTGCGCTGCGCCAGGATGGAAAGCGTGGCGAAGACCATCCGATCCCGCCCGTCATAGGCCGGCGACAGGACCATGTGGAACTTCCGGCCGAAGCGCATCCATAACCGCTTGAGGCATTGCTCCAGCTTTTCCTGCCCCTCCTGCGTCTCGACGCTTTCAGCATCGGGAACCAGCGCCAGCATCATCTCGTCGCCCCATTCCACGAGGTCGCTTTCATTGAGGATGCAGGTGCCTTTTTCGCCACGCAGATTACCGGCGCTCAGCAGCCGGCAGAGATGCGCCCAGCCCTTTCGGTTTTCCGGATAGGCAAGAATATCGGGCGTGCCATCCGAAAAGACCAAGCGCGCGCCGGGTTGGAAAGGAACAGGCTTCAGGAGCGGCTTTTCTGGCTTGCCCTTCGCCTGAAGCTCCAGGTTCTTCTCAATGCCCTCCTTGTACTTCTCCCGGAGAAGCTTGGTATGCGCATACGCCTTGACCACGCCTGCAACCGAATTGCGGTCGGCGATCCCAAATCCGGAAAGTCTCAGGATGGCGGCCTGCGTCACGATTTCCTCCGGATGCGAGGCACCTTCGAGAAAGGAAAAATTCGTTCTCACCCCGATCTCAAAGAAGGGTACAGGTTCGTGAAAGCTCGGGCGCGCGTTCATGCGAAGACCCCGTGCATGTACCAATCCGGCGTCGTGCCGCTTCGGCCATAGAGCCCCTTGCGGAACAGCCAGAAACGATGCCCCTCCTCATCCTCGACCTGGAAATAATCGCGGGCAGGCTCTTCCTTTTCCTCGACCCACCATTCCGCCGAAAGCCGCTCCGGCCCCTCGGCCCGGCTGACCCGATGCATGACCCGCCGCCAGCGGAACTGCCGGGGAGGGCCGTCGGGCACTTCGGCAGCAATGGTTTCGACCAGCTCCGGCATACGAAACAGCCGCAGCGGCCGTTCGCCGCGGAAGAAACCATGACCGGCATATTCCTCACCTGTGCGCCGCTTCGAGGCGGGGATGGCCATGGCCGGCAGCGGTCGCACGGCCCGCTCAGGGATATGGCTCTGCCGCAACTCGAACCCTTGCAGACAATCCGGCCCCAGCCGGGCGGCCACACGATCCACAAAGGCGGCAAGAGATCCTTCCTGGCGGTCTTCTCCGACAAAATCGCCTTGCATAGCATCGAAGGGCGCATGCTGAAGCACATTGAGGCGGATGATTTCGAAACCGTAACCGACATCGAGATCGTCATGAATGGCGCCAAAACGCTCCGTGAACAGGCTAGCGATCCGGCTCGGCTCCCGCAGCGGTTGCGATGCGCCGGCCGCGATGCGGAAAACCGCCCCATCCACCCGGAAAAGCAGGAGTTCGAAGGAGCGGCCCCCGACGCCGCGCGCCTCCAGCCCCGGCTTCAGGGTTTCGGCAAGCTGGCGGGCAAGCTGAAGAATATCCTCTTCCGCCTGCACCGGCTCGGCGAGCCGGCGCTCGGCCGACAATTGCGCGACCGGGCGACGCGGCGAAATCGGTTCCTCGACGAGGCCGACGGCCTGATCGAGCCGCAACATTAGCTGCGCACCGAAACGGCGGGCAAGCGGCGCACGCGGTGCTGCCAGAAGGTCGCCGACCTGCTTCAATCCCAGTTTCTGCAACGCAGCGATGGTCTCTTCGCCGAGCCTCAGAGACGCCACGGGCAGCGGCGCCAGGGCCTCTTCCATGGCTTCCGAAGGAACGACACGGCTTTCTTCGAAACGAGCAACCGCCCAGGATAGGCCGGGCGCGGAGGAAATGGCACCACGCACATCGAGCCCCAGCCGGGAAATCCGGATCAAGATATCCTCAAGTAGCGCCTCTTCGCCACCGAAGAGATGGGCGCAGCCGGTAATATCGAGAAACAACCCATCCTTGCCGTCGATCGCCACCAGCGGCGTATAGCGGTCGCACCAGTCCGCGATCGCTTCCAAAAGCTTGCGATCCGCGGCCAGATCCTCCTCGACGACATCGAGATCGGGACAGATCGCCTTTGCCTCAGCCACGCCCTGACCCTGCTTCAGGCCGATCATTTCAGCCCGTTCATTGAGCGCGGTCAGCCGCATGGCATTGTTCAGCTTGCCGGCACAGGCAAGCGGCGGCGCTTCAAGCCTGCCTGTCGAACGCCAGGACAGACCCCAGCGCTTGCGCGCGATCCGGTCGGTCGGCAGATGCGGGAAGGTCAGCGCCAGAATGCGTTGCGTGTTCGCCGGGAAAGGCGGGGTACTGAACATCGGAGATAGGGGCAAAGCGGCGGTCATGGGCATTCCACTCCAGGGTTATGGAAAGAGGCGCCGGGTTTCGGCTCTTTTCCAAGGTCAGACGAAAAGCCGGGTGACCGATGCTGCCGCCAAGCACCGATCCGTCCGGCAGGGGCCGCGCCTGCGCCGGCGCGGGTTCGACGGAAAAGCGGAAGAGGGCGCTGCTTGCTTCCTCCTCGCCTCCCTGTCGCAACAGAAACAAGGGCCGTCGCGCCGCCTTGGCCCTCAGCGCCAGCCGTCGGCTCTCGGTCAGACCGAAACGGGCGGGATTGCCGCGCACTTCCAGAATGACGACGGCAAAGGCAGCGCTGCCAAGGGCTGCTTCCGCCACCCAGAGCGCATCGTCGAGCTTGCGCGGCGACGCCTGTAGGAGAGCCTGAGGCTCCAGCCCGAAATCGCCGATGCCGATGGCATAGGGCAGGCCTGCCTCCATCGTTGCGACCGTATCGCCGATCCACAGGACCGGAGACTTGGCCGCGACCATATCCGATGCTCGCGCATGCAGTCTCGCCGCAAGCGCAAGGGCAAAGCCGCTGGCCGCCCCGGCATTGCGCAGGCCGAGCGAGCGGATTTCCGTCAGCGCATCGAGCGGCAGACCGCCTTGCAGCGCTGCATCGAGCTCATCGATGCCGATCGGAAGGAGCGACTGCTCAAGCCTAGGCTCAGTAGGCAGGGATTTCGCAATACCCATCACCTCTCTCACCGGCTTGTCTGCCAAAGCCTCATGCGTCGAGGCTGCCAGCGCCGGGATCGGCCTGCCTTCCAGTCGGGCAATGGTTTCACGCAGGGCAAAAAGCGTTTCCCGCGCCACGGCAGCCTCGGCCATGACGTTCACTCCAGATCGATAATGTTCCTGTTATGTTCTTATGGATTCCAGAGCTTGGAGAAAGAGTCAACACCATTTCATAAGAAAATATTCCTTTGAACCGAGCCAGATGATTTCGGTCTGTCGCCCGAAAATCCGAATCCGCTCTAGAATCAAAAAAGTAGAGCATGATGTCGATCGAAAACCGCTCAAACACTTTTCGGTATCACGCTCTATTCCGCTCTCGTAAAAGCAGCGCAAAGTCTCTATATGACCAGCCAAGGAAGGAATATTCATGGCTCGCGTTGACCAGAGCGAAGATTGGCGGGATCGCCATTCTCCCTCCATCAGCACATTCGAATCCCTGGCAATGGAGGCTTACAGCCACCTGCCGGAAGAATTTCGCTCGCTCACCGGCAACCTCGTCATTCTCATCGAGGATTTCCCGGATGACGAAGTGTTCGAGGATATGGCGCTGGAAACACCCTTCGACCTGCTCGGCCTTTTCGAAGGTCGCGGCATCTCGGAGCGCTTTACCGCCCAGACCGGCGATATGCCCAACAAGATCCGCCTCTATCGCCGGCCGATCATCGACTATTGGGCTGAAAACGAGGAAACCCTCGGCGACATCATCACCCATGTCCTGATCCACGAGATCGGCCACCATTTCGGCCTGAGCGACGAGGATATGGAGCGCATCGAGGCGAGCGCCGAAGAAGCGACGGATCGCTGATACAAACCCCGACCGCAAGACGGCCGGGGGAATGAAGAATTTCAGCCGGCGCTTACTGCTCCGAAAGCTTCATCTCCGGATCGTAATCCTTGCCGACCACGTCCTTGACGACGGCCTGGCCGCATTCCATCCGCCCGCTTGCAGAATTGAAGCCATAGGTCGGCGAACCGTATAGCTCCCAGCCCTTGTTCAGCGCCGCGCTCACCTTGTGGCAGAAGGAAGCGTCGTCGGGGCCGGTGAGGAAACGGTAGAGTTTCATCAAAGCATCTTTCTTGTATTTGGCAATCAGCCATCGGTGCGGGGCGTTGCAGCGGCGCCCGAAGAACGCTGCGCGATCAGACGAGCTTTATGGACGAGTCTCTCCGCCTGGACAAGGTGCAGCCGCTCCACCATCCGCCCGCCAAGGTTCACGACATTGAGAGTGGCGGCCTCCGGTGCGGCAAAGGCAGCGATAATGGCTTCGGCCTCGGCGATGGCGGTCTCAGCCGGACCGAAATGCCGGTTGGCTGCCTCGATCTGGCTCGGATGGATCAGCATCTTGCCGGCAAAGCCCATAGCAACCCCTTGGTCGCATTCTGCCTCGAATTCGTCGGCATTCCTGAAATCGTTGAAGACGCTGTCGATCGCCTCAAGGCCGTAAGCACTGACGGCCAATATCACCTGCATCAGCCAGGGCACGAGATAGGGGCGACCGGGCTGGGGCGGGACACCCGTTTCCTTCCTGAGATCGTTGAGACCGACGACGAAACAATCGAGCCGGCTTCCTGCCGTGCGCCCGGCCTCGGCGATCGCGGCCGCATTCAGGATGCCGCGCGGCGTCTCGATCATCGCCCAGATACGCAAGTCTTCCGGTGCATCGGCTTCCGCAAGCCGGTCACTGACAGCGGTCACGTCCTGCGGCTCATCCACCTTCGGCAGCAACACCGCATCCGGCTCCAGCTCCGTAACCAGCGCCAGGTCATCGGCGCCGAAATTGGAGGAAAGCGCATTGATGCGGATGATCCGCTCCTTGCCCGGCAGCGGCGAGGCCGAAAAGAAGGCCCGGAGATTCTCCCGCGCCTCGGCCTTCTTTTCCGGCGAAACCGAATCCTCGAGATCGAAGATGACCGCGTCGCATTCGAGGCTCGAAAGCTTGTCCAGCGCGCGTCGGTTGATCGCGGGAACGCTCAAGACCGAGCGGCGCAGACGGGCGGGACGGGACGAGGGGTTTTGGCTCGCAGATTGGCTCATTGTGCCGTTTTGCCGCGCTTTTAATCGGCAGGCAAGTCAACAAAAAGCCATGCTCCTCTTGCAGATGACAGTGATGAGGGCCACATTGCTTGATGTAGAGAGGTCTCGACCATGCAGAATATCCGTTCCCTGTTCATCGCGCTTGCCGGTATCACCGTGTTTGCGGCCATGGCGTTGTTTACCGTTTCGGTCACGCTCGCCGTCGGCGCTATCCTCACCGTGCTGATGGCAGCCCGCGCGATTTCGCTGCGCATGAAACCGGCCCCGGTGCACGCCAAGGCGAAGACGAACGGCCAGCGCGAAATGCGCATCTGGAACGACGGTCGCGGCACCATCATCGATCTCTGAGATTGAAAGCAGGGCAGAGCAGGGCGGTCTTTCCGCCCGCCGGCGTGTCTGATTGAGGTGGCGCCATGAAGGGCAGGGCGACCAAGGCGCTGCATTTTAGGGCATTTCCAAGATTCTCCTTCATTTCGGGCCGGATTTGCTCTATTGGCAGGATAATTCGTGCTTAGACGAGAATGAAGGCAGGACCCCATGGACAAGTTCGTGAAGTTGACCGGTGTCGCAGCACCCCTCCCGGTCGTCAATGTCGATACCGACATGATCATCCCGAAGGATTATCTGAAGACCATCAAGCGCACGGGTCTCGGCAAGGGGCTCTTCGCTGAAGCCCGCTACAATGAAGACGGTTCTCCGAACCCGGATTTCGTGCTGAACAAGCCGGCCTATCAGAACGCCAAGATCCTCGTCGCCGGCGACAATTTCGGCTGCGGCTCCTCGCGTGAACATGCTCCTTGGGCGCTTCTCGATTTCGGCATCCGCTGCGTTATTTCGACCAGCTTCGCTGACATCTTCTACAACAACTGCTTCAAGAACGGCATCCTGCCGATCAAGGTCAGCCAGGAAGAGCTCGACAAGCTGATGGACGACGCCTCGCGCGGCTCCAACGCCATTCTGACGGTTGATCTCGAAAACCTCGAGATCACTGGCCCGGACGGCGGCTCGCTGAAATTCGAACTTGACGAATTCAAGCGCCACTGCCTGCTGAACGGCCTCGACGATATCGGCCTGACGCTGGAAAAATCCTCTGCGATCAGCGATTTCGAAAAGACGAACGCCGCATCGCGTCCCTGGGCCGCCTGATCGGTCTTTCCTTTATCGCATGTTTCGAAGCCGGGCCTTGCGCCCGGCTTTTTTGTGCCGAGACTCCCTCTCCCCGCGCGCAGGGAGAGGGGACTATCCCGCAATTATCACAGCCCAGGAGAGCGGAGACCGCAAGTCCCGGAAAGCTGATCAGGCATCATCTTTCCCACCCGCTGTAATATGATCGACAAGAAGGGGGTCCATACAGACCGCCGAGATCCTTCGGGCCGTCTCTCCCACCCTTAAATTTTCTCCACGCAATGGAGCCCCTTCATGACTTCCCTTCCTATTGTCGGCGCCGCCATGACGCTTGACGACGTCGAAATCCATCGCAACTGGCTGCTCGAAAAGCCGCGCGATCTAGAGCTGCAGAGCTTTGTCGAAGCCGAAATCCTGAACGGCGACTGGGCTCCGCTGGCCGAGCGCGCCCGCAAGCTGCTCGACGGCCATCAGGGTCGTCTCGGCATCCACGGTCCGTTTTGGGGCTTCATCATCGCCTCGCAGGACCCGGACGTCCGCGCCGTCGTCACCAAGCGCCTGCTGCAGGCGCTCGACGTCTGTGCCAATATCGGCGCCACGCAGATGGTCATCCATAGCCCCTATACGTCGTGGTCCTACAACAACCTCGACAACAACAAGGGCGAGCGCGAAAAGATCATCGAATACACGCATCTGACGCTGAAAGAAGCGGTCAAGCGCGCCGAAGACATCGGGCTCACCATGGTCATCGAGAACATCGAGGACAAGGATCCTCATATCCGCGTCGGCCTCGCCGACAGCTTCAATTCGCCCGCCGTCGCCGTTTCGATCGACACCGGTCACGCCCATTACGCCCATGGCTATACGGGCGCTCCTCCTGTTGACTACTACGTCCATGCCGCCGGCAACCGCCTGCAGCATGTCCACCTGCAGGACGCCGACGGCTATGCCGACCGCCACTGGAGCCTCGGCGAAGGCAACATCCACTGGCGCGCCGTCTTTGCCGCCCTTGCCAAGCTTAACAGCAATCCGCGTCTGATCATCGAGATCAAGGACAAGTCGAAGATCCCGGCATCATCAGCCTATCTCGCTTCGCTCGGGCTGGCTGAGTAAGGGTAAGCAACGCAAACCACCCGCCCTCGTGCTTCAAGGGCGGGTGTCTGGTCTCAAAAGCCCGAAAACCGTACCGTTTCGGCCTCTTCCTCGCTTGAAAAGCCGCATTTGCAGGTCTAAAAACCCCGCAACTTTTTCTTTCGCGGAGGCTTTCCCATGACAGTGCGCAATCTTTTCCTCCTGCCGGGCGACGGCATCGGCCCCGAGGCCATGGGCGAAGTTCGCAAGATCATCGCTTACATGAACGAGGCCAAGAACGCCGGCTTCGTCACCGACGAAGGCCTTGTCGGCGGCAGCGCCTATGATGCGCATGGCGCGGCGATCTCCGATGCCGACATGGCAAAGGCAATGGCGGCTGACGCCGTGCTCTTCGGCGCCGTCGGCGGCCCGAAGTGGGATAGCGTTCCCTATGAAGTACGTCCGGAAGCCGGCCTGCTGCGCCTGCGCAAGGATCTGCAGCTGTTCGCCAACCTGCGCCCGGCCATCTGCTATCCGGCACTGGCATCCGCTTCTTCGCTGAAGCCGGAGCTGGTCGAAGGTCTCGACATCCTCATCGTGCGCGAGCTCACCGGCGGCGTCTATTTCGGCGAGCCGAAGGAAATCATCGACCTCGGCAACGGCCAGAAGCGCGGCATCGATACGCAGGTCTACGACACCTACGAGATCGAGCGCATCGCCGGCGTCGCCTTTGAACTGGCACGCACCCGTAGCAACCGCGTCTGCTCGATGGAAAAGCGCAACGTCATGAAATCGGGCGTGCTCTGGAACCAGGTCGTCACCGCGACGCACAAGGAAAAATATTCGGACGTGCAGCTCGAGCATATGCTGGCCGATGCCGGCGGCATGCAGCTCGTGCGCCAACCGAAGCAGTTCGACGTCATCGTCACCGACAACCTCTTCGGCGACATGCTGTCCGACGTCGCTGCCATGCTGACCGGTTCGCTCGGCATGCTGCCGTCGGCTTCGCTCGGCGCGCCCGATGCCAAGACCGGCAAGCGCAAGGCACTCTATGAACCCGTACATGGCTCGGCCCCCGATATCGCCGGCAAGGGCATTGCCAACCCGATCGCCATGATCGCCTCCTTCGCCATGTGCCTGCGCTATTCTTTCGGCCTGGTTGCCGAAGCCGATGCGCTGGAAAAGGCGATCGCCAACGTGCTCGACAGCGGCATTCGTACCGGCGACATCATGTCGCCAGGCAGCCGCCAGGTTGGCACCACCGAAATGGGTGACGCCATCCTTGCCGAATTCAAGGCTCTGTCGGCATAATCTCCGGCAGACATCGCCTGATATATTTCACGTGAAACACGAAGCCCCATTCTGCAAGGAACGGGGCTTTTCTTGTGAACGGGATGGGCGCGTCTCGGCTCGAGACCGCCGCGCCGGCCCGGTCACTAGAAAAACTGTAACAACACCCTGCTATCTGTCGGACCGATTGGAAATCGACATAGGCACTGATTATGCAGGCGATCTTGACGTCTCTCGACAGGCGTTGGCGGCGAAGCGATGCAGCTTTTGCACCATCCCATTGGAAACTCTGCCTTTTTGTGACAGCCAATATTGTCCTTCTTTCCGCTCTCCTGTTCGATGGGCCTGTCGGCGCCACCCTTAAAAGCCTATCGCCCGCCATCCGCTTCGTCGGTGGAATGCTGACCGATTTCGGCGATTCCGGATGGATCCTTCTCATCAGCGCCTTCCTGTTTTTCGAAGGTTGGGCAGGCAGCAAGCTGCTGCATTCGCAGCGCTGTCGCTGCCAAGCACTGCGCATCTGTCAGATCGGCGGTTATCTCCTGACGACCGTGGCGCTTTCAGGCATCCTCGCCAATTTGCTGAAGCGCGCCATCGGCCGCGCCCGCCCGACGCATTTTGCCGATTGGGGGCCTTTTGGCTTCTCGCCTTTTAATGGCCGTGCCAGCTTCGAAAGCTTCCCCTCCGGCCATGCGACCACCATCGGCGCCCTGTTCGTGGCGCTTGCCTTCCTGTTTCCGCGCTATCGCTATATCTTCGCTGCTTGCGCCCTATGGCTGGCGATTACCCGTGTCATGGTCGGCGCGCATTATCCAAGCGATGTCATGGCCGGCCTGGCGCTTGGCGGCTGGTTTTCCTTCATGATAGCCATCGTCTATTCACGCTACGGGCTGCTCTTCCGTATAGACGCCGCCGGTTGGCCGACGCCGCGCTTGCCGTTCTTCAAAAGCAGCAGGCTCCGCCAGACCGGTTCCTGAGCCCGCCGCGGCGGCATCGCCAAGGTTGCCAAGCCGCTCGCGCATTCATATATCTGGCAAGATGGGGATGATCGAAGCCGGTCAACCCGATTTTGTTTCCGTTTGCGATGAACACCATGGATGCCGGGCCAATACATTTAAGCGAAAGGCAGATGGGATTGATCTCCCGGGCACTTGCCGAGCCGCGACGCGTGCAGATCCTGAAGGAGATCGGCACACGGAGCGAGCCCATGCCCTGCAGCGTTCTGAACGAGTGCCATGCCGTCAGCGCCGCAACGATGTCGCATCACATCAAGGAACTCGAGAATGCCGGTCTCATCGAGATCCAACGCGAAGGAAAGTTCGCCAACCTCGTGCTGCGCCGCGATATGCTGAACGCCTATATGGCGGAGCTTTCCAAGATCTGACGATTCCACCTCACGCCATCAGCATTTCTTGCCGCGGCTCTTGTATCAATTAGATGATTATCTAAATATCAAAGTGACGGTGCGATCGGTTTTCGAGTCGCATGCGCCAAATGATTCGATGATTGTAAAACTGTCTAAGTTTTTCGAAGGAAAATAACATGAGCAAACTGGCAGGCAAGGTCGCGATCGTGACCGGAGCATCCAAGGGCATCGGTGCCGGCATCGCCAAGGCAATGGGCGAAGCGGGTGCGGCAGTTGTCGTCAACTACGCCTCGAGCCGCGAAGGCGCCGACAGGGTGGTTGCGGAAATCACCGCCAAGGGCGGCAAGGCGCTCGCCGTCCATGGCGACGTTTCCAAATCAGAAGACGTCAAGCGCCTCTTTGCAGAAACGAAACAGGCCTTCGGCCGCGTCGATATCCTCGTCAACAATGCCGGCGTCTACCAATTCGCTCCGATCGAGGAATTCACCGAGCAGGAATTCCATCGCCAGTTCAATATCAACGTACTTGGCACGTTGCTGGCCACGCAGGAAGCCGTGAAGCACTTTAGCCCCGAGGGCGGCAATGTGATCAATATCGGCTCCAACGCCGTCAGCATGAACCTGGCGACTGCTTCCGTCTATACGGCGACCAAGGCCGCTGTTGATTCCATTACAAAGATCCTCGCCAAGGAACTCGGTCCACGCAATATCCGCGTCAACAATCTGGCACCGGGCGGCGTCGAAACCGAAGGGGTCGTTGCAGCAGGCATCATCGGCAGCGATTTTGAGAAGCATCTCGTCTCCCAGACGCCTCTCGGCCGTCTCGGCCAGCCGACGGATATCGCACCGGTTGCCGTCTTCCTCGCTTCGCAGGATGCCGGCTGGGTGACAGGCGAAACCATCTATGTCGGCGGCGGCCTGAAGTAGCCGCTAATCCCCATGCCGCCTCCGAGAAGAGGCGGTATCGGCGGCGCGGCAGGATGGCACGCCGCGCCGATACATTAGCCAAGCAATTGCCAAACCATCTCATTTTCCTATTTAGTAAAGCCGTTCGGGTTTTCCGCCTAAGCATCGCAGTTGACCATGCCACGAAGCGACAGCTCGGCCGTGAGGTTTCAAAGCAATCCTGTCTTCAATGTGATCCCACGCAGCAGCTAATGTCATCGAACTCCCCTAAGATCCGCCGGCGATCGCTGTCGTGAACAACAAACGGAGGACGTCTTTATGAATAGCGCCAATACCAAGTCGAAATTGGGCACTCGCACCAATCTCAGCGAAGACGCGACACGCGATATTTCCGCAGCGCTGTCCGCCCTGCTGGCGGATGTCTTTGCCCTCTATCTGAAGACCAAGAATTTTCACTGGCACATGAGCGGACCGCATTTCCGCGACTATCATCTGCTTCTCGACGAACAGGGCGAGCAGATTTTTGCAATGACTGACCCGATGGCCGAGCGCGCCCGGAAGATCGGCGGAACCACCTTGCGATCGATCGGCCAGATCGCCAAGCTGCAGCGCATCCCAGACAATGATGCCGAATATGTAGATCCGCAGGATATGCTCGCCGAGCTGGCGGACGATAATCTGAAGCTTTCCGCCGAAATGCGTGCCGTTCACGACGTTTGCGACGAATATGGCGATGTCGCCACAGCCAGCCTTCTCGAAAACTGGATTGACGAGACCGAGCGCCGCACTTGGTTCCTGTTTGAAACCACCCGCCAGTCCAACCGCTGACATCGAAGCGACACGCCTTCGAACACGATAGGTCGAAGGCCGGTTTCGACGCCTCCGATTTCCTCGCTCCGGCAACGATGCAAGCGAGGAAATCCTTGACTCCTGTGGAAAACATCTTAGAACCGGCGACGGAAAAGGAAGACTTCCATGGTTCGCTTCGAACAGCTCGATAGCTTCAGTCACCTGGCGCAATGTGCCGGGCGGGATGTCTATTTTCCGGTTTCTTCCAAAACCAAGGCCAAAACGACGACGAAAACCGTCTGACGTCTCTGGCCTGCCGCTCTCTCCCCGGCCCGGCTGGGGACAGGAACCGGTCGTCATGGCCGCGGTTCCCCCCTCGCCCAAGAGGAGAGAAGAGAAAGAGAGCTTGAGAAATGGGTTTCAAAGTTGCAATAGCGGGCGCGACCGGGAATGTCGGCCGTGAAATGCTCAATATCCTCGCCGAACGCGGCTTTCCGGCCGATGAGGTCGTGGCACTCGCATCGGCCCGCTCGCAGGGAACCGAAGTCTCCTTCGGTGACCGGACACTGAAGGTTTCCAACCTGGAGAATTACGATTTCTCCGACACCGACATCTGCCTGATGTCGGCCGGCGGCGACGTTTCCAAGAGGGTATCGCCGAAGATCGGCGCCCAGGGCTGCGTCGTCATCGACAATTCCTCCGCCTGGCGCTACGACGCCGACGTGCCGCTCATCGTTCCGGAAGTAAACCCGGATGCCGTCACGCAGTTCACCAAGCGCAACATCATCGCCAACCCGAATTGCTCGACCGCGCAGCTCGTCGTCGCCCTGAAGCCGCTGCATGACTTCGCCAAGATCAAGCGCGTCGTCGTTTCGACCTACCAGTCGGTTTCCGGCGCCGGCAAGGACGGCATGGATGAGCTCTTCAACCAGACCCGCGCCGTCTTCGTCGCCGATCCGATCGAGAACAAGAAGTTCACCAAGCGCATCGCCTTCAACGTCATCCCGCACATCGATGTGTTCATGGAAGACGGCTACACCAAGGAAGAGTGGAAGGTACTGGCCGAAACCAAGAAGATGCTCGACCCGAAGATCAAGGTCACCTGCACGGCTGTCCGCGTGCCCGTCTTCATCGGCCATTCGGAATCGGTCAACATCGAGTTCGAGAACGAGATCACTGCCGATCAGGCCCGTGACATCCTTCGCGAAGCTCCGGGCTGCCTCGTCATCGACAAGCATGAAAATGGCGGATACATCACGCCGTACGAATCCGCCGGCGAAGATGCGACCTATATTTCGCGCATCCGTGAAGACGCGACCGTCGAAAACGGCCTCAACATCTGGGTTGTCTCTGACAATCTTCGCAAGGGTGCGGCGCTGAACGCCATTCAGATCGCCGAATTGCTCGTCAACCGTGGGCTGATCAAGCCTCGCAAGCAGGCTGCATAAGGATCTGTAAACCAATTTACGGTTTATCAACCCTCATTGGGTAAGCAGGACAGAATGGAAGCCTCGCCATTTCGATAAACGGCGGGGCTTTTTTGAATGATTTTGGCGGCGATGTTTCACATGCAACGAAAATATCACTCGCTAAAATATGATGACATGATGGCCGGATGCTGGCATGGTCCGGTGACGACTAAACGCGCGTGATCCCTTGGCTTCCAAGGGTTTGCGCGCCATTGAAAACGGTTACCGCGTTCGCATCGCGGTAAGAATTCGGGGACACTGAATGCGCTTCACAAAATCTGGAATGGCAGCTCTCGTGGCGGGCGGGTTGCTGCTGGGAATGCCGCTTGCGGCAAATGCCGCCTCTTGCGGTAACACTTCCGCCGGATTCGAGAACTGGGTTCAGGAATTCAAGCGGGAAGCGCAGGGCCAGGGTGTCAGCCCATCCACCCTCGACAAAGCCTTCGCCGACGTCCATTACAACCAGCCCACCATCCGCGCCGACCGCGGCCAGAAGAGCTTCAAGCTTTCCTTCGAGGAATTCATGAAGAAGCGCGGCGGGCAGACGATCATCAATCGTGGCAAGAGCATGAAGCAGGCCAATGCTGCACTGTTTGCCAAGATCGAGAAGCGTTTCGGCGTTCCCCCAGGCCCGATCATCGCGATCTGGGGCATGGAAACCGGCTTCGGCAGCTATATGGGCGACCAGCATACGCTTTCGGCGGTCTCAACCCTTGCTTATGATTGCCGTCGTTCCGCATTCTTCACCGAGCAGCTCTACGCCGCCCTGAAGCTCGTCGGCGAAGGCTATCTCAGCCCATCAGCCCGAGGCGCCGCCCATGGCGAAATCGGCCAGACGCAGTTCATGCCGAAGAACGTGGTCCTCTACGGCGTCGATGAAGATGGCAACGGCAGGGTCGATCTTGTGGGATCGCGAGCAGACGCACTCGCCTCGACCGCTAATTTCCTGCGCGGCCATGGCTGGCAGCCGGGTGCCGGTTACCAGCCCGGCGAGCCGAATTTCTCCGCTATCGCCGGCTGGAACGACGCAAAGGTCTATCAGCAGGCAATCGCCTATATCGGCCAGCAGATCGACGGCAAGTAAGTCTGATCTCATGAATCAAAAAAGGCGCTGCGACCAGATGGTCCGCAGCGCCTTTTTCGTTTGATTCACCTGCCGCCTTGCCAGGCGGCCAGCCCCTTAAATCTCAAGCCCCTTAAATCTCTGGGCGGATGAAATCGCGCGTCGCCGCGTCCATGACCCAAAGTTCGCCGGTCGAAATATCAAACCAGGCACCGTGCAGATTAAGCTTGCCTTCTTCCTCGCGCGCCCTGATTTCCGGAAAACTGCGGAGATTGTCCAGCGAATTGCGGATCGAAATGCGCTCCAGCGCAGTCTGACGCTCGGTCTGCGTCATGATGTCGTTGCTCTGGATCTGTTCGGCCGCCGGCTTCAGCAATCCCATCCATCGGCCGATAAAATCACCCGGCGACAGTGGTTCGGCATTGGGGTCGAGCGCAGCGCGGATGCCCCCGCAGCGGCCGTGACCCATGACGACGATATCCGACACTTTCAGCGACAAAACCGCGAATTCGAGCGCTGCCGAAGTCGCATGGAAATTGCTGTCCGGCTCGTAGGGCGGCACCATATTGGCGACGTTACGGATGACGAAGAGCTCGCCGGGCCCTGCGTCGAAGATGATCTCCGGCGCCGAGCGGGAGTCACTACAGGCAATCACGAGGGTCGATGGGTTTTGGCCGAGCTCGGCGAGAGTGCGGTAGCGTTCGCGCTCATCGACGTAACGCCCGCTCATGAAGTTGCGATAACCGTTCAAAAGGGTGTCGGGAAAGCTGTTCATGATATTGGATTACAGCGCGCTTTTACCAATGGCAACCGTTTCACCGCAAAAAGCCCCGGTCGAAAACCGGGGCTTTACGAAAATCCGATCGTCCGATCTCAGAACTGGTCGTCGTCTTCGTCGTCGCGGCTGGTCGACTTCAGCGACTTCAGCTTAGCGAAAACGGCGTCGGCATCGATTTCCTTTTCCTTCTCTTCTTCACGCTCATAGCTGAAGCCGAGCTTTTCGGTTTCCTGAGCCGGCTGCAGGGTAGCGCCGAGTTCGGCGGCGGTCGGCAGCGGACGGCCCTTGGAGGCCTTTTCGACTTCCATGTCGAGGTCGATCTGGCTGCAGAGGCCGAGCGTGACCGGGTCCATCGGTGTCAGATTGGCTGCGTTCCAGTGCGTGCGGTCGCGGATCTGCTCGATGGTCGACTTGGTCGTGCCGACCAGGCGGGAAATCTGCGCATCCTTCAGTTCCGGATGGTTGCGCACCAGCCACAAGATGGCGTTCGGACGGTCCTGACGCTTGGAGACTGGCGTGTAACGCGGGCCGCGGCGCTTGGATTCCGGCACGCGGACCTTCGGCTCGGAAAGCTTCAGCTTGTGGTTCGGGTTGGCTTCGGCGCGGGCGATTTCATCGCGGGTCAACTGGCCGGTCGAGATCGGGTCGAGGCCCTTGATGCCCTGCGCTGCTTCGCCATCGGCAATGGCCTTCACTTCGAGCGGATGCAGCCTGCAGAACTGTGCGATCTGGTCGAATGACAAGGCCGTATTGTCGACAAGCCAGATGGCAGTTGCCTTCGGCATGAGCAATTGTTGAGCCATGGATATAGTCCTTCTGTCAGTCCGCGCCGGTGTCGCGGTCCGGGGTGTAACACCACATTGTCCGGGAAATACGGCCCTATATAGCGATAGTGTCGCGTAATTGCAATTCTTTGCGCATGAAATGCACTTTGTCCAATTGCTGTCGTAGTTTGACCTGCTATTTATTGCGCGGAAAGAGCACTCACAACGACAAATCGGAGTGCAAGGGAGTTGAGGAGGAAAGTATGCCGGAGAAGGTTCATCCTGTGACGAAGGCGGCCAAGGCGCATGCTTTGATCGATAAGGCGAAGTACCAGAAATGGTATGAGCAGAGTGTTCAGGATCCCGACAAGTTCTGGGGCAAGCACGGCAAGCGGATCGACTGGTTCAAGCCCTTCACCAAGGTGAAGAACACGTCGTTCACCGGCAAGGTCTCGATCAAATGGTTCGAGGATGGCGTCACCAACGTCTCTTATAATTGCATCGACCGCCATCTGAAGAAGCATGGCGATCGCGTCGCCTTCATCTGGGAAGGCGACAATCCCTATATCGACAAGAAGATCACCTATAACGAGCTCTACGACCAGGTTTGCCGGCTGGCGAATGTCTTGAAGAAGCACGGCGTCAAGAAGGGCGACCGCGTTACCATCTACATGCCGATGATCCCGGAAGCAGCCTATGCGATGCTCGCCTGCGCCCGCATCGGCGCGGTGCATTCGGTCGTCTTCGGCGGCTTCTCGCCGGAAGCGCTTGCCGGCCGCATCGTCGACTGCGCCTCGAGCGTCGTCATCACCTGCGATGAAGGTGTGCGTGGCGGCAAGTCGATCCCGCTAAAGGAAAACACCGACAAGGCCGTTCAGATCGCCGCCAAGCAGCAGGTTGCGGTCAAGACGGTGATCGCCGTGCGCCGCACCGGCGGCAAGGTCGGCTGGGAGCCCGGCCGCGATGTCTGGTATCATGAGGAAATCGCCAAGGTGAAGGCAGATTGCCCGCCGGCGAAGATGAAGGCGGAAGATCCGCTCTTTATTCTCTACACCTCCGGCTCGACGGGCAAGCCGAAGGGCGTGCTGCACACGACGGCCGGCTATCTCGTCTATGCGGCGATGACGCATGAATATGTATTCGACTATCACCCCGGCGATATCTACTGGTGCACGGCCGATGTCGGCTGGGTGACCGGCCATTCCTATATCGTCTACGGGCCGCTTGCGAATGCCGCGACCTCGCTGATGTTCGAAGGCGTGCCGAACTACCCGGATCAGGGCCGTTTCTGGGATGTCATCGACAAGCACAAGGTCAATATCTTCTACACCGCGCCGACGGCGATCCGTTCGCTGATGGGCGCCGGCGATCATTTCGTCAAGCGCGCCTCGCGCTCTAGCCTGCGCATCCTCGGCACGGTCGGCGAACCCATCAATCCGGAAGCCTGGGAATGGTATTACAAGGTGGTCGGCGACAGCCGCTGCCCGATCGTCGATACCTGGTGGCAGACGGAGACCGGCGGCCACATGATCACGCCGCTTCCGGGCGCAACCGATCTCAAGGCTGGTTCGGCAACGCTGCCCTTCTTCGGCGTGCAGCCTGAGCTGGTCGACAATGAGGGCAATGTGCTGAAAGGGGCGGCCGACGGCAATCTCGTCATCGCCGACAGCTGGCCCGGCCAGATGCGCACCGTCTATGGCGACCATGAGCGCTTCATCCAGACCTACTTCTCCACCTACAAGGGCAAGTATTTCACCGGCGACGGCTGCCGCCGTGACGAGGACGGCTATTACTGGATCACCGGCCGCGTCGATGACGTGCTCAATGTCTCAGGCCACCGCCTGGGCACCGCGGAAGTGGAATCAGCGCTGGTGTCGCACAAACACGTGTCGGAAGCCGCCGTTGTCGGCTATCCGCATTCCATCAAAGGCCAGGGCATTTATTGCTATGTGACGCTGATGATCGGGATGGAAGGCACCGAAGCGCTGCGGCAGGAGCTGGTGAAGCATGTTCGCGCCGAAATCGGCCCGATCGCCTCGCCGGACAAGATCCAGTTCACGCCCGGCCTCCCGAAAACCCGCTCCGGCAAGATCATGCGCCGCATCCTGCGCAAGATTGCCGAGGATGATTTCGGCGCGCTTGGCGATACCTCAACGCTCGCTGATCCGGCTGTCGTTGATGATCTGATTGCCAATAGGCAAAACAAGGCTGATGCGGCGTAAGTCGAACCTTCGCTCTATCCCGCCCCAGCGGGCGGTATAGCAAAATCAGCATTTAGCCGGGAGGCTAAGTGCTAGATTTTGCAAGGGCGGGGGTGGGCAGGGACGCTCCGACTTTCGTAGCACTATCTCAGCCAGAAACGACCCACGCTCTTGCAATCGCCGGCCCACTTCAGGCACGGTAATTACTCAAGCGAGATCTCAAAAATCGATCGCCCGGCCGTTGATTTCCCAGTCGCCGAAGCGAGCGGGGTCGGCGCCGCCGCGCCCGCCGATTTCGGGGGGAAGTTCGGCCTGTGCTTGAGCTTCCTGCGCCTTACGGCGCTCCTCGGCTTCGGCGAGCGCGCGCTTGGCCACAGGTGAGAGCGGCTTGCGCGTGATTTCGCCGGCCTCGGTGTCGAGTTTATTGTCGTTATCGGCTGTCTGCATGATCTGATCGGTCCGGAACCGTTGAATTAAGCGGAGGAATAGCCAAATCATAGAGCATGATGCCGAAAAGTGTGAACGGTTTTCGGATAACATCATGCTCTGCTTTTTTTGATTCCGGAGCGGATTCAGATTTCAGGTCGAAGAGACCTGAAATCATCCGCCTCCGGCGTGTCCGGCCGCAAAGAAAAAGGTTTGGACGACAGATGTGTTTGGAGACCCCTCGATGAATCTCATGCGTACTGCCATGCTGCTTGCCTTCATGACCGCGCTCTTCATGGGCGTCGGCTATCTGATCGGCGGTCAATCGGGCATGCTGATCGCATTTGTCGTCGCTGCCGGCATGAATTTCTTTTCCTACTGGAATTCCGACCGGATGGTGTTGTCAACCTATGGTGCGCAGGAGGTGGATGAGCGCAGCGCGCCGGAATTCTACCGCATCGTCCGCGATCTCGCCCGCAATGCCGGCCTGCCGATGCCGAAAGTCTATCTCTATGACAGCCCGCAGCCAAATGCTTTTGCGACTGGCCGCAATCCGGAAAATGCCGCCGTTGCCGCCTCCACCGGCCTCTTACACGCGCTGACGCCGGAGGAAGTGGCCGGCGTGATGGCGCATGAGCTTGCCCATGTGCAGAACCGCGACACACTAACGATGACGATCACGGCGACCCTTGCCGGTGCCATTTCCATGCTCGGCAATTTCGCTTTCTTCTTCGGCGGCCGCCGTGACAACAACAATCCGCTCGGCATGGTGGGCGTTCTCGTGGCCATGATCGTGGCCCCTCTGGCTGCCATGCTGGTGCAGATGGCGATCAGCCGTACGCGCGAATATTCCGCCGACCGCCGTGGCGCGGAAATTTGCGGCAATCCGTTGTGGCTTGCCTCCGCACTCGGCAAGATCGCCCGCGGTGCGGCGCATATTCCGAACGAAGAGGCCGAAAGCCATCCGGCGACGGCGCATATGTTCATCATCAATCCGCTCTCCGGCGAGCGCATGGACAACCTGTTTTCCACCCACCCGAACACGGAAAACCGCATCGCCGCGCTGCATGAAATGGTCCGTTACGGCGGCGGTGGCGCCTCGCCGATGACGCCGTCTTCTGGCCCATCTTCCGGCTTTGGCTCGACGGGACCGTCCTTCACTGCTAATCCGGGGCGCAAATCGCGCTCCGTACCGAATACGGGTCGCGGTGGTTCGCAACCGCCGAAGGGTCCCTGGTCTTGAGTTCTGACACGAAAAACAACGCTTCCAACAGAGACGGAAAACGATCGGGCAAGCGGCCGCAGCCAACGCGACAGCCTGATACGTCTCCGCCGAAGCCGGGCCTTACGGCCCGCGCGGCTGCGTCGAAGATCCTGGGAGCCGTGCTCGACCGCAAGACCTCGCTCGACGGCATGCTTGATGTCGAAGGCGGCAGCGCCGCCTATACGACGCTCAGCGATGGCGACCGTGCGCTGGTGCGGGCGATCTTGAACAGCGCGCTTAGGCATCTGCCGCGCATCGAGGCGGCGATCTCCTCGCTGCTGGATTCTCCGCTGCCGGAAGGCGCCCGAGCGCTGCATCATGTGCTCGTCGTCGGTGCGACGCAGATCCTTTATCTCGACGTGCCGGATCATTCCGCCGTCGATCTTGCCGTTGAACAGGCCAACCGCGATCCTCGCAATCGCCGTTTCGCCAAGCTGGTCAACGCCATACTCCGCCGCATCGGCCGCGAGAAGCAGGAGATTCTCGAGCAGATCGCGAAGGTGCCGGCCATGCCGGATTGGTTCCTATCCCGCCTGAAAGCTGCTTATGGTAACCCTGCGGCGCTCAAGATCTCCGACACGCAGCTCGAGCCGGCGGCTATCGACCTCACCGTAAAATCCGATCCTGAAGGCTGGGCGAAACGCCTGAATGGCGTGGTGCTGCCGACCGGCAGTGTGAGGCTTGCCGCGTTCGAAGGGTCCATTCCCTCGCTGGAGGGTTTCGATGACGGCGAGTGGTGGGTTCAGGATGCTGCCGCCAGCATTCCGGCCAAGCTTTTCGGTTCGCTGGCCGGCAAGCGGGTCGTGGACCTCTGTGCCGCGCCCGGCGGCAAGACGGCGCAGCTCATTCTCGCCGGCGCCAAGGTGACGGCTCTCGATCAATCCGCCAATCGCCTGAAGAGACTGTCCGGCAATCTGGCACGCCTAGGCTTCGAGGCCGAAACCGTCGTTGCCGATATGAGCAAATACCAGCCCGAAGAGCTTTTCGACGCCGCTCTGCTCGATGCTCCCTGCTCCTCGACAGGAACGACGCGCCGCCATCCGGACGTGCTCTGGACCAAGGGGCCGGAGGATATCGCCAAGCTCGCCGCCCTGCAGGAGCGCCTGCTTCGCCATGCCCTGACGCTGGTCAAACCGGGCGGCGTAGTCGTGTTTTCCAACTGCTCGCTCGATCCTGAAGAGGGAGAAGATCTGGTCGCGCGCCTGCTTGCCGACACGGAGAATGTCGAGCGGCTGCCGATCGCCGCGGGTGATTGGCCAGGTCTCGAAACGGCGATTTCCCCGCTTGGAGCCTTCCGCACCACGCCGGACATGCTGCCGCTTTGCGACGGCTTTGCTTCCGGTCTCGACGGCTTCTTTGCCGTCGTGCTTCGCCGCAGCTATTAATCTCCACTTCGAATCGTTTTTACCGGGCGGTTAAAAAAACCGGCAAATGTGTCCTTAATTGATATATTTGTAACCTCTTTTTAACCACGGCTAATGAGAGTAAGCAGAAGCACATATGCAGATCTGCGGCAGGGTTTTGTGAGTTCATACATGCGGGAAGCATGGCGGCGGATGTCGCGCCGCGCGGCGTTGACGCGATTGCGTCTCACCCGCCACACGATGCGTGTGCCGGAACGCCTGATCGTGGCACCGACCGATCTGCGCAGCGTCGATCCCTTTTTCGTCGAAGAACTTCTGAACGGCCGCATCCTGCTGGCAGGGCGCGTTCTGGAAACGCAGGGCGCATCGCCCTTCTCGCTCGAACTGCCATCGCTGGCCTTTGCCGCCCGACTGCACAATTTTCGCTGGTTGCGGCATTTGCGGGCGGAAAAGAGCGATCAGGCCGCAGCCGCGGCGCGGTCGATCCTCACCGATTGGATTGCCGTTCACGGTCGCCGGCTGCATGGCCTTGCCTGGTCGCCCGAGATAGCGGCGCAGCGGCTGATCGCGCTTCTGTCGCATTCGCCCGTGCTTTTGCAGGGCACGGATAGCGGCTTTTACCGCCGCTTCATGCGCATGCTGGTTTTCCACGTGCGCTTTCTGCGCCGGATCGTTGCGTCGTCACCGGATGGCATCACCCGGTTCCGTGTGCGCATTGCGCTTGCCATGGCCTCGGTCGCCATGCCGAGCAGCTCCCTCGCGCTGAAGCGGGCGGGGCAGGCGCTCGACCGGGAGATCGATCGGCAGATTCTGCAGGATGGGGGCCACATCTCCCGCAATCCTCGCGCATCGCTGGAGCTGCTGCTTGATCTGCTGCCGTTGCGCCAGACCTACGTCAATCTCGGCCACGACGTGCCGGTGCGGCTGATCCCCGGCATCGATCGCATGTATCCGGCACTGCGCTTCTTCCGCCACCAGGATGGCGACCTGGCGCTGTTTAACGGCGCGACATCGACGCTCGCTAACGAGCTGATGTCAGTGCTGCGTTATGACGAGACGGCCGGCCAGGCCTTCAAGGCGCTGCCGCATACCAGATATCACCGGCTGGCGGCCGGCCAGGCCGTCGTTATCATCGATGCCGGGGCTGCAGCTTCAACCGATCTCAGCCGCACTGCGCATGCCGGCTGTCTCTCCTTCGAGATGTCGTCGGGCAAGACGCGCTTCATCATCAATTCCGGCGCGCCCGAATTCGCCGGCGATCGCTTCATGCAGGCGGCGCGGGCGACCGCGGCGCATTCCACCGTCACGCTCAATGACACCTCCTCCTGCCAGTTCTCCAAATCGAAATCGCTTGGGCCAATCATGGTCAGCGGCATCAAGAAGGTCATCGTCGAGCGAGCCGAGACCGAGGACGGGCGCGACTATGTGCGCGCCGCGCATGACGGCTATCTCTCCACCTTCGGCTATGTCCATGAGCGGGAAATCAGCCTCAATGCCAGCGGCACGATCGTCGCCGGCCGCGATCGCTTCTTCGTGCCCGAGGGCAAGAAGAACAAGCCGAAGGGTGAGGGCATTGCTTCGGCCCGCTTCCATATCCATCCTTCCATCAGCCTTTTGCAGACGGAAACGGATTCCGCGCTGCTGATCGCGCCGGACGGAGAGACCTGGGTCTTCTCTTCGCCTGGTAACGAGGTGCTTGTGGCTGAGGATATCTTCTTTGCCGATCCCTCGGGCATGCGCTCTTCCGATCAGCTCGAGATCGTCTTCCGGATCACGGAAAAGCCGGAAATCCGCTGGTTTTTATCGCATCGGCCATAGGCTAAGCGCGTGAGCTATGCTAACGGGGCGGCATTATCCGTCCCGCACCTTTTTGCCGGACGCCACATCTCCTCATTCCAGAGCGTTCCGCTCTGTTTTTTGTTATCGCAACTCCGGACGGAAAACCGCCGTACACTTTTCCTGGAGTTGCTCTAGACCGGAGAAAGCCCATGGCCGTCGTTTCCAAGAAAATTCCCGCTCCCGACAAGGTGAAGGTGAAAACTGCACTTCTGTCCGTTTTCGACAAGACCGGCATCGTCGAGTTGGCACGAGCGCTCAGCGAACAGGGCGTGCGCCTTCTGTCGACCGGCGGCACACACAAGGCGATTGCCGCGGCTGGCCTTGCTGTGACCGACGTGTCGGAAGTGACGAATTTTCCGGAGATCATGGACGGCCGCGTCAAGACGCTGCATCCGAAGGTGCATGGCGGCCTGCTGGCCATCCGTGATGATGCCGAGCATCAGGCTGCGATGAAGGAGCATGGCATCGAGGGCATCGATCTTGCCGTCATCAACCTGTATCCCTTCGAGGACGTGCGCAAGGCGGGCGGCGACTATCCGACGACGGTAGAGAATATCGACATCGGCGGTCCGGCGATGATCCGCGCTTCGGCCAAGAACCACGCCTATGTGACGACGCTGACCGATCCCGCCGATTATGCCGAGCTGCTAGCCCAGCTTTCCGCCGACGCCGGCCAGACGACCTATGATTTCCGCAAGCGGATGGCCGCCAAGGCCTTTGCCCGCACGGCTGCCTATGACGCGATGATCTCCAACTGGTTTGCCGAAGCGCTCGACATCGCCACCCCGCGCCACCGCGTCATCGGCGGGGTTCTGCGCGAGGAAATGCGCTATGGTGAAAACCCGCACCAGAAGGCGGCTTTCTACCTGACCGGCGAAAACCGCCCCGGCGTTTCCACGGCGACGCTCCTCCAGGGCAAGCAGCTGTCCTACAACAACATCAACGATACCGACGCCGCCTATGAGCTCGTTGCCGAGTTCCTGCCGGAAAATGGTCCGGCCTGCGCGATCATCAAGCATGCCAACCCTTGCGGCGTTGCCACCGGCCCGAGCCTTGTCGAAGCCTACAAGCGCGCTCTCGCCTGCGATTCCACCTCTGCCTTTGGCGGCATCATCGCACTGAACACCCTGCTCGACGCCGAAACGGCGGAAGAGATCGTCAAACTCTTCACCGAGGTCATCATTGCGCCTGACGTCACCGAGGAAGCCAAGGCGATCATCGCCCGCAAGCCGAATCTCCGCCTCCTCTCGGTCGGCGCCCTACCCGATCCCCGCATAGCTGGCCTTACCGCCAAGACCGTCTCCGGCGGCCTGCTCGTGCAGAACCGCGACAATGCGCTGGTCGAGGACATGGAGCTCAAGGTCGTCACCAAGCGCGCGCCGACGGCGCAGGAGCTGGAAGATATGAAGTTCGCCTTCCGCGTCGCCAAGCACGTAAAGTCGAATGCCGTCGTCTATGCCAAGGATGGCCAGACGGCCGGCATCGGCGCGGGACAGATGAGCCGGGTCGATTCCGCCCGTATCGCCGCGATCAAGGCCGAGGAAGCCGCCAAGGCCATGGGGCTTGCCGAGCCGCTGACACGCGGCTCCGCCGTCGCTTCCGAAGCCTTCCTGCCCTTTGCCGACGGTCTGCTCTCGGCGATCGCGGCGGGTGCTACCGCCGTCATCCAGCCCGGCGGCTCGATGCGCGACCAGGAAGTGATCGATGCGGCCAACGAGCACAATGTCGCTATGGTCTTCACCGGCGTTCGCCATTTCCGCCACTGATCGGCGGATATACCGGATTTATAAAACGTATATCCCGGCTGGTTCACCCGCCGGGATTTTCTTTTGCCTACTTCGCCTTGTCAGCCGGATAGGGCGTCGGCAGCAAAAGAAGAAGGCCTCCGGCAAGGAAGATGACCAGCGTCGCCATGCCCAGGCGAGCTGAGCCGCTCCAGTAGGTTACCAGCGAGAAGAACAATGTTGCCATAAAGCTCGTGGCTCGGCCTGACAGCGCGTAGATGCCGAAATAGCGGCCGGCCTCCGAGAGGCTGACACTGCGGGCGAGATAGGAGCGCGAGGAAGCCTGCACGGGGCCGAAGGCGATGCCGATCAGTAGGCCGTAGCCGATATAGGCTTTTTCCGCCGCGGTGCCGAACAGGCCGCCGGAACTGACGGTCGAGAGCGGCACAAGGCCGAAGAGCGTGAAGCCAGGCCCTGTGGAGATGATGCCGAAGGTGGCGACCAGCAGCAGCGTCAGACTAATGACGACTGTCGTCTTCGAGCCCAGCCAGCGATCGACATAGCCAGCGGCAAAGCAGCCAAATATGGCGATGATATTGAGGATGATGCCGTAGATACCGATCTCGATCGTCGCCCAGCCGAACATGCCGGCCGCAAAGGTGCCACCGAGGATAAGAAGACCGTTGACGCCATCCTGGTAGATCATGCGGGCGATGAGAAAGAGACTGATGCCGCGCCGGCGCTTCAGCTCGCCCAAGGTCGCCGATAGCTCACGCAGGCCCGAGCGAACGGCGGCGCCAAGCGGCAGGCCGCGTGCGGCATCCGGTGTGAAGAGGAACATCGGCAGAATGAAGATGAAATACCACACGGCCGAGATCGGCCCGGTGATGCGGGCGTCCTCGCCGAGCGTGGCATCGAGACCGAAGAGCGGCGTCAGGCCGAGTATGGTCTTGCCGGTCTGCGGATTGCCAGCGAGCAGGGTCACGACCGTGATCAACACGATCATGCCGCCGAGATAGCCGAGCCCCCAGGCGGCGTTCGACAGCCTGCCGACATCGTCCTTGCCGACCAGCCGTGGCATCATCGAATCGTTGAAGACGATCGAGAATTCGGCCGAGATCGAAGCGAGGATCATGAAGATCACCGGATAGATAACCGGGGACCCGGGGGCTGCGACCCAGAGACAGAAGAGACTTGCGATCTTGATGACGGCGAAGAAGGCGATCCAGGGCTTGCGGGCGCCGGATTGATCGGCGATCGAGCCGAGAACCGGCGAGAGGATGGCGATGATCACCGAGGAGATCGTCGCCATGTTGCTCCATGTCGTCTGCGCTGAGACGGGATCGGCCGTCAGCCGCGCGACGAAATAGGGGCCGAAGATGAAGGTGGTGACAACGGTGAAGAACGGCTGCGCCGCCCAGTCGAAGAACATCCAGCCCCAGATGCCGCGTGCCGGCACTTTTGCCGGCACGTCATTGCTAACTTCGGTTGCCACCAGATCCTGCCCCTGATTCCGTTACCACATCAAGCGGTCGGGGCGGACTGTGTCACCTTGCCCGGCCGTTCGCAAGATCGCTAAGCAGGCCGGCGGCGACGGTGATGCGGGCGAGGTTTGGATCGCCGCTTTCGCTGAGGCCGCCGAGCTCTTCGGCGATGCGATTGATGCGGATACGGTCTTCCGCATGCCATGCTTGGACCGGCTGCTTGTCCTTCGGATGGTTGGACAAGGCGGAGATGACGATATCGCGGCGGGCGCCGGCGATTTGGTCGAGGCTGCGTGCCAAGGCGAGGCTCTCATAGTGATCGCCTGTCACAATCCGGCTGCCGGCCAGCAGCAGGCGGCCGACGCGGAAGGTTTGAGAGACGGTGAAGTAGCTTTCGGCCGCCCGGTTCAGCGTATCGCCGGTGCGTTCGGCGATCTGCATGATCTCCGGCACGAGGACGAGCGCGTAGATCGTTGCGATCTCCGAAGCCAGCTTCTCCGGCAGGCCGGCAGCCTGATATTCCGATTCGCGCGCGGCGATCTCGGCCGCGAAATCCGCCGGAATATGCGTCAGGAAGACAGGTCGCAGTTTCTTCAGAGCTGCGCGAAGCCGGCTAACGGTTTCCTCGATTTCACCCTTGGCCGCCCCGGTCTTCAGCAGGAGCCGCGTCAACACGGTATAGACCTCAGTGATCTCGCCATAGACGCGGTTCTGCATCTGGCCGCCCACCTTACCGTCAAGCGCATCCGTCTCGTTCCAGAGCCGGTCGAGATCGAAGCCGTCACGGGCGATGACCGCGGCCTTGACGACTTCGGCCGCCGACGCCGCCGTCGCATCCATCATGCTGACCGCAAAGCCCGGACCGCCGCGATTGATCGCTTCGTTGCCAAGTGCCGTGCCGATGATTTCGCGGCGCAGGCGATGGCTTTCAATATCGATGGCGTTTGAACGCTGCATCTTGGCTGGGAAATAACGGCTGAGCGTGGCGGCGAAATAAGGGTCGTCAGGCAGGTTGCTGGCGACAATCGCGTCGAAGAGAACGATCTTGGCGTAGGAGAGCAGCACGCCGATTTCAGCGCGGGTCAACGGACGTCCGTTGGCATAGCGCTCCGCGAAGGTCTGATCGTCGGGCAGGGTCTCGACCTTGCGGTTGAGTTGTTTTGCAGCTTCCAGCACGCTCATGAAGCGGCTGAGTTCCAAGCCGTTACCGGTGCCCTTGCGCTCGGTCAGCGAGATTGCCAGGGATTGAAGATAGTTGTTGCGCAGGACGAGCGAAGCCACCTCATCGGTCATGGAGGCAAGCAGCGTATCGCGCTTGGCGCGGGTCAGCCGGTCGTCGAACATGGCATTGGCGAGCGCGATCTTGATGTTGACCTCGACGTCGGAGGTGTTGACGCCGGCGGAGTTGTCGATAGCGTCGGAGTTGCAGCGCCCGCCCTTCAGGCCATAGGCGATACGGCCCTTCTGCGTGACACCGAGATTGGCGCCTTCGCCAATGACCTTGGCACGGACTTCATCGGCTGTGATGCGGATCGGATCGTTGGCGCGGTCGCCGACTTCCGAATCGGTTTCGGACGGTGCCTTGACGTAGGTGCCGATGCCGCCGAACCACAGGAGGTCGACGGGAGCCTTGAGAATTGCCGTCATGATCTCGAAGGGGGTTGCGACCGACTTGTCGATGCCGATGGCGGCGACCGCTTCCGGTGTCAGTGTGACCGACTTTGCCGAACGGGAAATGATCATCGCGCCCTTCGACAGAACGGACTTGTCGAAGTCCTGCCAGCTCGAGCGCGGCAGGTCAAATAGGCGTTGCCGCTCGGTGAGCGTCTTTGCCATGTCCGGATCGGGATCGATGAAGATGTCACGATGGTCGAAAGCGGCAAGCAGGCGGATCTTGGGAGAGAGCAGCATGCCGTTGCCGAAGACATCACCGGACATGTCGCCGACGCCGACGACGTTGAAAGGCGTGGTCTGGATGTCGATGTCCATCTCGCGGAAGTGACGCTTCACGGTTTCCCACGCGCCGCGGGCGGTGATGCCCATCTTCTTGTGGTCGTAGCCGGCCGAGCCGCCTGACGCAAAGGCATCGTCGAGCCAGAAGCCGGCTTCCTGCGCCAGCGCATTGGCAGTGTCGGAGAAGGTCGCCGTGCCCTTGTCGGCGGCAACGACGAAATAGGGGTCGTCGCCATCCAGCCGGACCGTATCGGCCGGCGGGATGATATCGGCGCCGGAAATGTTGTCGGTGATCGACAGCAGCGTGCGGATATAGGTCTTGTAGGCTTCGCGGCCGGCGTTGAATATCTCGTCGCGGCTGCCGCCGACTGGAAGCTTCTTCGGATAGAAGCCGCCCTTGGCGCCGACAGGCACGATAACGGCGTTCTTGACCTGCTGTGCCTTCACGAGACCCAGCACTTCGGTGCGGTAGTCCTCGGCGCGATCGGACCAGCGCAGGCCGCCGCGCGCCACCTTGCCGAAGCGCAGGTGCACACCTTCCACCTCGACGCCATAGACAAAGATTTCACGGAAGGGCCGGGGTTCGGGCAGGCCATCGAGCAGCTTCGGATCAAGCTTGAAGGCAAGCATGGCCTTCGGCGTGCCGTCCGCATTTTTCTGGAAGTAATTGGTGCGCAGCGTTGCATCGATGGCGTTGACGTAGCGACGCAGGATGCGGTCGTCATCGAGACTCGGTACGTCGGCAAGCTTGGTTTCGATCGCAGCATGCAGTTCCGGGAGCTTCTTCGTGCGGCTCTTGTCGCTGAGCTTCGGATCGAGCGTGTCGTGAAACAGGCGGAAGAGCGAGGCGGCGATCCCGGGATATTTATCCAGGGTAGAGGCAATATAATCCTGCGAATAGGCAATACCGGCCTGGCGCAGATAGCGAGAATAGGCGCGCAACACATTGGTTTCACGGGCTGAGAGATCGGCGGAGACGATCAGCCGGTTGAAAGCGTCATTGTCGATCGTGCCGCCGAAGGCAGCGAGGAAGGCTTCTTCAAGAGCGGCGCCGTGGCGAGCGAGATCGATCGTCAGGCCGCTGCGGGTTTCGAGCTCCATGTCGTGGAGGACGACATGGCCGGTCGAGCCGTCTTTGGCCGTAACATAGATATCGAAGGTGCGCTCGCTGATAACGTTGAAACCGAGATTTTCGAGCAGCGGCACGCGGCGCGACAGCGCCAGGTTGCCGTCGCCATGGAATATCTTCAGCGAGAGAATATCACCCGCTTCATCCTTGCGAATATAGAAGCCGATGCGGATCGGCTCGGTGCCGGCCGTGGCAATGATATCAGGCAGATCGGCAAAGGCGTCTTCCGGCGAGAAGGCTTCCTGGAAGGCCTGGCTGACGGAGATGTTCGGCGCCTTTGGACCCGCCAGCATGGCAAAGCGTTCGTCCCAGCGGGCCGTTATGGCGCGGATTGCTTCTTCGAGCTTGGCTTGCGGAACATGCGGCGTCTTGCCCGCGCTGCGGCCAATAATGAAATGCACGCGCGCCACTCCGCCTTCCGGGAAGGCGGGGTAATAGGCGGAGACGCGGCCGTCATAGACGGTCTTCAGATAATTGCCGATCTTTTCACGAACGACGGAATCATACTCCTCGCGCGGGACATAGACGATCACCGAGACAAAGCGGTCGAAATGGTCGATGCGCGGCAATACGCGTACGCGCGGCCGATCGGTCAGGTCATTGATCTGCTCGGCGAAGCTTGCCAGCAACGAGGTGTCGATCTGGAAGAGGTCGTCGCGGGGATAGGATTCCAGCGTGTTTTCGAGCGTGCGACCCGAGTGGCTCGTCGGATCGAAGCCGAAGTGATCCTTGACCTTCTGCACCTTCGAACGCAGCAACGGCACTTCGGTGGCGGCGCTCGTATAGGCCGTCGATGTGAAGAGGCCGACGATGCGCAGTTCGCCGGTCACGTTGCCATCAGCATCGAAACGCTTGACGCCGACATAATCCATATAGGCACGGCGGTGGACGATCGACTTGACGTTGGCCTTGGTGACGATCAGGAAATCCGGGCCGTCGAGGAAGGCGAGGATTTCCGGCGTCGTGGTGACGGCGTCCTTGCCCTGTCGGAGAACGCGAACATCCGGATTGGAGAGAATGCCGAGGCCGGTGCCGCGATCCCGCTCGACCTTGGCATTGGCGCCCTTGCCGGAATAGACATATTCGCGCATGCCGAGGAAGGTGAAATTGCCGTCGCGTAGCCAGGCAAGGAAGGCAAGCGCCTCATCACGATCATTCTTGCGGCGGCCGGCAGCCTCATAGGCTGATAGTTCCGATATCACGGTATCGAGGCGCGACAGCATCGGCTTCCAGTCGGAAACGGCAAGATGCGTCTGATCGAGCACGGTCTGGATCCGCTTGGTCAGATCGGTTGCCTGCGCTGTTGTCAGGGGCGAGAGATGAAGCTGGATATGGCTGACCCGATGGGCCGGATCGCTCGGGCGATCGGCGGAATAAAGGCTCGGCTGCTTGCCCTTCTCGATGACCAGGATCGGATGCACCGCCATATAGAGATCGCGATAGCTGCTGGTCACTTCGCCCATGATCGATTCATAAAGGAAGGGCATATTGTGGTCGGTGATCGAAAGGATCGAGACGGCAACGCCATCGGGTTCGATACCGCCGACCTGCTCGATGCTGACGCGGGGGGACGTGGCGCTCCAGGCTGCGAGCTCCTTGGCCGCATGCGCCGCGGCAAGTGCCAGCATCTCCGGGCTGTAAAGCTCCATGTCGTCATTGCTCGCCCGACCAAACAGGATTTCGGGATCGAGATGTGCCTCGCCTGTCGCCGCCGCAATCTTGCGTGCCGCCTCGATCTGTTTTTCCCGTTTCGGATTAGTCTTGGGCGCCATGAAATCCCTCCCGATTTTCGAATTCTGACGACAGTAGCAGAAGGTTTAGCGAAAAAACTGGCAAAAAGAATGCGAATTTGGTTCGTTTCGGACTGATTTTGGTCGGTTTTTTCAAAAAACTTGCCGAAAGCGGCGATATTGATGAAAAACAGGCTTAATTGGCGAGAAATTGGCGGAATCGACTCGTCAACAGAGGTTTTCATGACTCTGTGAAGGGCGGTTGACAGAGTGCCGCGAAAGGGATCATCAACTTGCGCCATTGCAGTTTGAAGCCCTGAACTGAAAGCACAATCATGTCGCAAGTGTCGGCCGGCGCCGTTATCGTCATTTCCAGTCATGTCGTTCGAGGGTCCGTCGGCAATCGCGCCGCAGTCTTTGCGCTGGAAACACTCGGCCATCCGGTCTGGGCGCTGCCGACCATCGTTCTGCCATGGCACCCCGGCCATGGCCGCTCGACGCGCCTGACCTTCAACGAAGCCGATTTCGACCATGCGATTGACGATCTTATCGCCGCACCCTGGCTTTCCGAGGTCAAGGCGGTGCTATCGGGCTACTTCGGCAACGCCGCCCAGGCGCATGCCGTCGCCCGGCTGGTGAAGGCTCTGCGGGAGAAAAACCCGGATATTCTCTATGCCTGCGATCCCGTCATCGGCGATGCCGGCGGGCTCTATGTGCCGCAGGCGACAGCGGAAGCGATCCGCGACCACCTGATCCCGCTGGCGTCGCTCGCAACGCCGAACCGCTATGAGCTTGCTTGGCTGGCGGGAGCGCCGCTCGAGGATAACACCGCCATCATGGAGGCGGCGCTCGCGCTTGGACCGTCGCGCATGCTGGTGACGTCCGCCGTTCCGATGATGGCCGGTGGTATCGGGAACCTCTATCTCAGCGGCCGAAACGCGCTGCTTGCCGAGCATCGCAGCATCGAAGGCGCACCGAATGGGCTCGGCGATCTCCTGTCTGCCGTCTTCCTGTCGCGCCTGCTTTCGGGGATGGATGAGGAGCGGGCATTGCAGCTGACGACGGCCAGTGTCTTCGAGGTGCTGGCACGAGCCGTCAAGCGCGGCAGCAACGAGCTGACACTGGCTGTCGATTCCGCAAGCCTGTCGACACCGATGGCGATGGTGCAGCTACGCCACCTCGTCCATCCTGCACAACGCAGGAAAAAGTAGCGGCCAGAGCTTTTTAGCCTATCGCGCGCCGAAAATCGCCGAGCCGACGCGAACACTGGTCGCGCCGAAGGCAATTGCAATTTCATAATCGCTCGACATGCCCATCGAGAGCTTTTCGACGCCGGCCTGCTTAGCGAGCTTTGCAAGCAGGGCAAAATGTGGCCCCGGATTTTCGTCGGCAGGCGGAATGCACATCAGGCCCTCTATGGAAAGCCCGAGCTCCTTACGGCAGAGATCGACGAAACTGGCCGTATCGTCGGGCGCAATACCTGCCTTTTGCGGCTCTAACCCGGTATTGACCTGCACGTAGAGCCGCAAACTCTTGCCTTGCCGCTTGATTTCATCGGCAATGGCCCGCGCGATCTTTTCCCGGTCAATGGTTTCGATCACGTCGAACAGCGCCACGGCGTCTGCGGCCTTATTCGATTGCAGCGGCCCGATTAGATGCAGCTCAATCCCGGGCGTTTCGGTCTTCAGCTCCGGCCACTTGCCCTGGCTCTCCTGCACGCGGTTTTCGCCAAACACCCGCTGGCCGGCCGAAATCGCCGGGCGGATTTGATCGGCATCGAAGGTCTTGGAAACGGCAACGAGCTGCACAGAGCCGACAGCTCGGCCGGCCTGACGCTCGGCAGCCGCGATATGGGAACGGACTTCGTCCAAGCGCTCTTGAAGTTCCATCTTCTCGCCTCGATATTTGGCTTGCTTCTCAAACTTTGCAGTAATGAGGCTCGCGGGCTTTGCCAAGGGCGAATGCGTCCGAATCCGGCTTTGCATTGCAAGATAAGGCACTTGCTGCGGCTGCTAAACTTGACGCTTGGGTGGTTTCGTGGTGAAGGTCACGCCTTACTCCCCATGATTTTCCGGAATACAAGAACAGATGACTAGCGAACGTTATAATCCGCGCGATGCCGAGCCCCGCTGGCAGGAAAAATGGAACGAAGAGAAGGTCTTCGTGACAGACAATGCCGATCCGCGTGAGAAATATTACGTCCTAGAGATGTTTCCCTATCCATCGGGCCGCATCCATATGGGCCATGTGCGTAACTACGCCATGGGCGATGTCGTTGCCCGCTACAAGCGTGCCCGCGGCTATAACGTGCTGCATCCGATGGGCTGGGACGCCTTCGGCATGCCGGCGGAAAACGCCGCACGCGATAATAAAGTGCATCCGAAGGAATGGACCTACCAGAATATCGCCTCCATGCGCACCCAGCTGAAGGCCATGGGGCTGTCGCTCGACTGGAGCCGCGAGTTCGCGACCTGCGACGTCGATTATTATCACCGCCAGCAGATGCTCTTCATCGACATGATGGAGAAGGGCCTGGTCTATCGCAAGAAGTCCAAGGTCAACTGGGACCCGGTCGACAATACCGTTCTCGCCAATGAGCAGGTCATCGACGGCCGCGGCTGGCGCTCGGGTGCGCTGGTCGAGCAACGCGAGCTGACGCAGTGGTTCTTCAAGATCACCGAGTTCAGCCAGGAACTGCTGGATGCTCTGGATACGCTCGACCATTGGCCGGAAAAAGTGCGGTTGATGCAGAAGAACTGGATCGGCCGCTCCGAGGGCCTGACGGTTCGCTGGGAAATCGTGGCCGAAACCGCTCCCAACAGCGATCGCGAGATCACCGTTTACACGACCCGTCCCGATACGCTGTTCGGCGCCTCCTTCCTGGCGATCTCGGCCGACCATCCGCTCGCCAAGGAAGCGGCTGCCAGGGATCCGGCCATCGAGGCTTTCTGTGAGGAATGCCGCCGCGCCGGCACCTCACTGGCAGCACTCGAAACCGCCGAGAAGAAGGGCATGGACACCGGCATCCGCGTCCACCATCCCTTTGACCCATCCTGGGAGCTGCCCGTCTATATCGCCAATTTCGTGCTGATGGATTATGGCACGGGCGCTATCTTCGGCTGCCCGTCCGGCGACCAGCGCGACCTGGATTTCGCCCGCAAGTACGGCCTCCCGGTCGTTCCCGTCGTCATGCCCGCTGATGGCGATGCTGCGAGCTTTACCGTCGGCGACGTCGCCTATGACGGCGATGGCGTGATGATCAATTCGCGCTTCCTTGACGGCATGAGCACCGAGGAAGCCTTCCAGACGGTGGCGACGAAGCTCTCTGAGACGAGCCTCGGCAACACGCCGCAGGCTGAGCGCAAGGTGAATTTCCGCCTGCGCGACTGGGGCATCTCCCGTCAGCGTTACTGGGGCTGCCCGATCCCGGTCATCCATTGCGATGACTGCGGCGTGCTGCCGGTGCCGAAGAAGGATCTGCCGGTTAAGCTGCCCGACGACGTGACTTTCGACCAGCCGGGCAATCCGCTCGACCGGCACGCCAGTTGGCGGCATGTCGCCTGCCCGCAATGCGGCAAGGATGCCCGCCGTGAAACCGATACGATGGATACCTTCGTCGATTCGAGCTGGTATTACGCCCGCTTCACCGCTCCCTGGGAAGATCAGCCGACGGATCCGAAGGCCGCCAATCACTGGCTGCCTGTGGATCAGTATATCGGCGGCATTGAGCACGCGATCCTGCACCTGCTCTATTCGCGCTTCTTTACCCGCGCCATGCGCGAAACCGGCCATCTCGATGTGAAGGAGCCCTTCAAGGGCCTGTTCACGCAAGGCATGGTCGTGCACGAAACCTATAGCCGCGGCAGCGGCCTGACGCGCGAATGGGTGTCGCCGGCCGATATCAGGATCGAGGAAGTCGAGGGCCAGCGCCGCGCCACACTGCTGTCATCAGGCGAAGACATCGCCATCGGTTCGATCGAGAAGATGTCGAAATCGAAGAAGAACGTCGTCGACCCCGACGATATCATCGCCTCCTACGGCGCCGATACGGCACGCTTCTTCGTGCTCTCCGATTCGCCGCCCGATCGCGATGTCATCTGGTCGGAAGCAGGCGTCGAGGGCGCACATCGTTTCACCCAGCGCATGTGGCGCCTGGTCTCCGAAGCCGCCGATGTCCTGAAGGCGGTCAAACCTGCGCCGGCTAAGGAAGGCGAAGCCCTGGCGATTTCGCAGATCGCCCACCGCACGCTGAAGGCGGTTCAGGGCGATTACGACAAGCTCGCCTTCAACAAGGCCGTGGCGCGCATTTATGAATTCGTCAATGCGCTGGCGGCACCGCTCGGCAAGGTCGCGGCCGGCCAGGCGGATAGCGCCTATCGCTCTGCCGTTCGCGAAGCCGTGGAAATTCTGATTGCGCTGGTCGCACCGATCACGCCGCATCTGGCCGAGGAATGCTCCGCTGCGCTTGGCAACGTCAACATGGTCGCGACCAGCCCATGGCCGGTTTATAACGAGGCGCTCGTGATCGAGAACGAGATCGTTTATCCCGTTCAGATCAACGGCAAAAAGCGCGCCGAATTGACAATCGCGCGCGATGCAGATCAGAATGCCGTGCAACAGGCCGTGCTCGCCCTGGACGCCGTTACAAGCACATTGAATGGTCAGGCGCCAAAGAAGATTATCGTCGTTCCACAGAGGATCGTAAACATTGTCGTCTGATAGACTTTTCAAATTCGCCCGCATGGCCGGCGTTGCGTCTCTGGTGGCCGTTGTCGGCCTCTTGTCTGCATGTCAGGTTCGGCCGCTCTATGCCGTCAGCACGGGCGTGACGCAGAAGCTGTCGGAAGTTTCCTTCTCTGACGTCGGCTCGCGCGTGGGTCTCCAGGTGCGCAACCAGCTGATCTTCATCGCCGGGCGTGGTGCAGGGGAGACCAAGACGCCGAAATACAGTGTCGACCTCAGCGTCAGCTCCGGCACTGGCGGCGTGCTTTATCTGCCGTCTTCGAGTACGTCGGCCGCAGGCCGCACGACTGTGACCGCAGCCTTCACATTGAGGGAGATCGGCACCGGCAAGGTCATTAAGTCCGCTAGCCGTTCGGTAACTTCGCTGGTCGACTTCCCGACGCAGGAATTTGCCAAGCAGCGAGCAATCCGTGATTCGGAAGACCGTGCCGCCCGCGAAGTCGCCGAGATGGTCGCGGCCGACATCGGCGCTGCGCTCAGCCGCTGATAGAGAGCGCGGCATGGCAGAAATCAAGTCTCATGAATTTGACGGATTCCTGCAAAATGCCGCGCGCAATTACCGGATCTTCGTGATCTATGGTCCGGATCACGGTCTCGTTTCCGAACGCGCCGCGCAGATTGCCGGCAAGACGGGCGTCGATCTCAGTGACGCATTTTCCCTCATCAAGCTCGACGTCGGCGACCTGCAGAATGACGCTGGCCGCCTGCTTGACGAAGTCAACGCGATGGGCCTGTTCGGCGGCGAAAGGCTCGTCTGGATTCGCGGCGCCGCCAATGAGAAGGCGCTGGTCGATGCGCTGCAGATCATCGCGGACAATCCGCCCGATGCCAGTTTTGTCATCGTCGAGGCTGGCGATCTCAAGAAGGGATCGGGATTGCGCAAGGTGGCAGAGCCGGCTCGAACTGTCGCAACCATTCCCTGCTATGCCGATGACGCAAGAGCCCTCAACAATCTGATCGACACCGAATTGGCGAATGAAGGCCTGCGCATCTCATCTGCTGCCCGCCAGGCACTGCTCGAACTTCTCGGTGGCGACCGCATCGCCTCGCGCAACGAAGTACGCAAGCTCGCGCTTTACTGCCGCGGGCAGGGGACGATCGAAGAAGAGCACGTGATCGAAATTATTGGCGATGCCAGCGCCATTTCTACCGACGATGCCGTTGATGCGATTCTAAAAGGGGATTCCGGCGCCTTTCTGCATGCCATGCAGAAAATCGCCTCGTCCAAAACGCCGATGTTTCTCGTACTGCAAGGCTGTCTGAGGCAGTTTCAGATGCTTGACACGATGCGGGCCGAGATGGATGAAAAGCGCCTCGCACCCGCTCAGGTCATGCAGACGCATGGGCGCCATCTCCATTTCAGACGAAAGCCCGTGATCGAGCAGGCGCTGAAAAGCTGGAACGCTCCCGCCATTGCCCGCGAGATGAACAGGCTGCAAATGGCCATTCTGCAAACGCGTCAGCGCGCCAGCCTCGAAGACACGATCGCAACGCAAACGCTGCTTGCGACCACTCTCCAATCAGCCCGCAAGGGCTGACGTTTCACGGGAATCAAGAGCACGCAAATCTCGGAAAAAGCCAGAGCTCTCCGCTAATATATTGTTCTTATTGCATTTTTTCTATGTTACCGGCGCTCCAGCAGCCGGCATATCTCTTCAAGCTGCTCCAGCGTCTTATAGCTGATCTTCACCTGGCCGCCATTGCCGCGATGATTGATCGAGACATCCAGCCCGAGTGTGTCCGACAGTGTGCGCTCGAGCGCCAGCGTATCGGAATCCTTTTCATCCCTGCGCGCACCGGCGGGGCGGGGGTCATTCTGAGCCTTAATGTCGTTCTGCGCGAGACGCTCGGCATCGCGAACCGACATGCCCTTTGAAACAACGGTTCTCGCAAGTCCCGTCGGATCGGAGGTCGAAACCAGGGCGCGGGCATGGCCGGCGGAAAGCGAACCCGCGGCAAGCATATCGCGCACCGGATCGGGGAGCTTCAACAAACGCAGAGAGTTGGCGACATGGCTGCGGCTCTTGCCGATGATTTCGCCGAGATCGTTTTGCGTATAGCCGTGTTCGGCGATCAGCTGCTCGTAACCCAGCGCCTCTTCCAGGGGATTGAGATCCGCTCGCTGCACATTCTCGACGATCGCGATCTCAAGTGCGGTCTTATCATCGACATCCCGAACGATCACCGGGATTTCGATCAACCCGGCAAGCTGCGCCGCCCTCCAGCGTCGTTCACCAGCAATAATTTCGTACCGATCGGTGGAAACGGTGCGAACGACGACCGGCTGTACGATGCCATGCTGGCGAATGGAGCTGGCAAGATCATGCAGCTCGGTCTCGTCGAAATAGCGGCGAGGATTGCGCGGGTTGCGACTGATGAATTCGATCGGGACCAAGCGATCGGGATTGACCGCCGGTCGGCTTGCATCCACGGGCGTCGGCTGATCCATCTCCCCAATGAGAGCCGCCAGTCCGCGCCCAAGGCGCCGCTTCGAAAGATCATCATTCATTGCCGATACTCACCCTGAAACAAATACTAGATATCAGGCAGCAGCTTTCCGCTGCCGCTCTCTTTGAATGACTTCGGAAGCCAGCTGGAGATAGGCCTGACTGCCTGCGCACTTCAGATCGTAAAGAATGGCTGGCTTGCCATAGGAAGGCGCCTCGGACACGCGTACGTTGCGCGGAATCAACGTGTGGTAGACTTTTTCGCCAAGATGGGTCCGTACGTCGCTCACCACTTGCTGCGCTAGATTATTGCGGGAATCGAACATGGTCAGGACGATCCCCTGGATATCCAGAGATGGATTGACCGTGCGCCGAACCTGATCGACCGTCTCCAGCAATTGACTGAGGCCTTCCAGGGCGAAAAATTCGCATTGTAACGGCACCAAAACGGAATGCGCCGCAGCCATCGCGTTCATCGACAGGAGATTGAACGAGGGCGGGCAATCAACGAGAATATAGGAAAAGGAGAGCGCATCCGGCGCATTCAACGCACGGCGCAGCTTGAAGACGCGATCAGATTGCTGCGCAATCTCCATCTCGATCCCGAGCAGATCCATGGTCGATGGAACGATGAAGAGATTCGGCACGGCCGTTTCCTGCACCGTATCCATGATGCCGTGGCTACCGACCAGCAGATCATAGGAAGACAATTTGCGATCGCGCCGTTCAATACCCAAACCCGTGCTGGCATTGCCCTGCGGATCGAGATCGACGATCAGGACACGCTCGCCGATAGCGGCAAGGGCCGTCGCGAGGTTGATTGCCGTCGTCGTCTTGCCGACGCCGCCCTTTTGATTTGCGATGGTAATAATCCGGTTTCGCTCGCCGATCATCTGCCGCATATCCAATTATGGTTAAATCAGGCGTCGAAGGTGGCTGAATTCCAAAATAACCGAATCTCGCTCAACGACACTCTGATGTTTTACCAGATCGAATTGCCAACGACCACGGACTTTCTGAAGCTCCCGCTCGTAATCCCGGCCTTTATGCAGCAGAAGGCGGAGATTTTCATTGCGCCTGAGCCAAGGCTCTGCGTAGTCCAGCAACGTCTCAAGCTCCGCAAGTGCGCGAGCGGAGATCACATCGCAGTTCTGGATGACCGCGGGCGCTTCTTCGATACGAATGGCATGAACCGCGCCGCGGGCATCGCACTCACGCAGGCAGACGCGCAAAAAGGCAGCCTTCTTCTGATTGCTCTCGACCAAATCGACATGACCTGCGCCTTTTTCTGCAAGCAGGATCGCAGTTATCACGCCCGGAAATCCGCCGCCGCTTCCCAAATCAACCCAATGATCGGTTACGGGATGCAATTGAAAAATCTGCGCACTATCCGAAATATGGCGACGCCAGAGATCATCGATCGTGGACGGTGCGACAAGATTGATGGTCTTTGCCCATTTTTGAAAGAGTTGCGCAAAATGTTGCAGCCGCTCCTGTGTTTCACGTGAAACACGTACGCCGTTCAATTCCATACTATGGACTCTCTAACCTTGCATTGTCAGGAAACGAGTTTCTGCTCTTGGGCTGTACTCAACTTCCTTAGATAAGCCAACAGCAAAGAGATTGCAGCCGGCGTCATTCCGTCAAGGCGTGATGCTTGCGCAATATTCTTGGGGCGGGCGGACGTGAGCTTCTGCTTCAGCTCGTTGGATAATCCCGAAATAGCGGAGAAGTCGAATTCTGCCGGTATGGCACGTTCTTCCTCTCTCCGAGCCTGAACGATATCGGCGGTCTGGCGATCCATATAAACAGCGTAGGCCGCCTCGATTTCAATCGCCTCGCCAATCTTTCGCTGTATTGAATGCAGTTCCGGCCAAATGCGCGAGAGACTTTCAATAGACTGGCCGGGATGCGAAAGAAGCTCATAAGCCGAGCGGCGTTGGCCATCCTTGTTGAGATGCATTCCGACGCGTTCCGCTTCATTTGGCGTCACCGTTAAGCTCTTCAAGTGATGGCGGGCCTGATCGAGAGTCTTTATATATTGCTCAAAGCGCAGGGCCCGATCAGAGGCGACACAGCCTACTGCAATACCCATCGGCGTCAGACGAACGTCTGCGTTGTCTGCCCGTAGCGATAGGCGATACTCCGCCCGCGATGTAAACATGCGATAGGGTTCCGCGACGCCACGCGAGGTCAGATCGTCAATCATCACCCCAATATAGGATTCCGTTCGACTGAACTCGATTGCTTTGCCGCCCGCCGCTAGACGCGCAGCATTCAGTCCGGCAACGAGCCCCTGAGCGCCAGCTTCTTCATATCCCGTTGTGCCATTGATCTGGCCTGCCAGAAAAAGACCGTGAATCTTTTCCACTTCCAGGGACAGCTTCAATTCGCGCGGATCGACATGGTCGTATTCGATCGCGTAAGCATGTTGAAGAATACGAACTCGTTCCAGCCCCGGAATGGTCCTAATAAACGCGTCCTGAACCTCTTCGGGCAAGGACGTGGATATGCCGTTTGGATAGACCGTAGTGTCGTCCAAACCTTCTGGCTCGAGAAAGATCTGGTGACCGTCACGTTCCCCGAACTTGACGATCTTGTCCTCTATGGAAGGACAATAACGTGGCCCGACACCTTCAATCTGCCCTGAATACATCGCTGACCGCTTCAGGTTTTCAACAATAATTCTATGCGTTTCCGGCGTCGTGCGGGTAACACCGCATTCGATCTGCGGATTCACGATGGCATCCGTCATGAAGGAGAAGGGCGTTGGATCTTCATCCGCACCCTGGCGCCCGACCGAGCCCCAATCGATCGTTGCACCATCAAGCCGGGCAGGTGTCCCAGTCTTCAAACGACCCAATGCCAGTCCGTGCCGGAGCAACGTATTCGAGAGTCCAATAGAGGGGTCTTCTCCGACGCGGCCCGCCGGTATCTTTTTGTCGCCGATGTGAATAAGGCCGCGAAGAAAAGTACCTGTCGTCAAGACGACCGCGCCACAGGGAATATGACGTCCGTCCTTCAAGATTACGGCGGACACGCGGCCGTGCTCAAAGGCAAGATCGAAAGCATCACCCTCTATAACATCGAGATTGTCGATGGCGGCGATTTCTGCCTGCATGCCCAGGCGATACAGTTTACGATCCGCCTGTGTGCGGGGGCCGCGCACTGCCGGGCCTTTCTTGCGATTGAGCATGCGAAATTGAATGCCGGCGGCATCGGCAACCCGGCCCATCAGGCCATCAAGGGCATCAATTTCTCGAACCAAATGTCCCTTGCCAAGCCCGCCAATCGCGGGATTGCAGGACATGACGCCGATCGTCTCGCGCTTATGCGTTACGAGCGCGGTGCATGCACCCAGGCGCGCCGATGCAGCGGCAGCTTCGCTTCCGGCATGGCCACCGCCCACAACAATCACATCATACGCTTTATCGAACATCATCAAGTCCTCGGTCGTGCCGTTTGTTTGGCACACCAATTTCAGGAGTCAAGAAGGTTTCACGTGAAACGTTCAGCGAGAGTGTGCCGCTCTCTGTTTCACGTGAATCATTTGCCGATGCAGAATTCCGAGAAGATCACATCTAGTAGATCTTCAACATCGACGCGCCCGGTTATGCGCCCCAAGCTTGTGGCTGCCTGCCGCAAATATTCCGCTCTGATATCCAGACCTCGATCTTCCGACGCAAGCGCTGCCGTCACTGCACGAAGACTATCCGTCAGCAATGTGCGATGACGAAGCCGACTCGGCAGGGCTAAGGATAGCATCCCCGAACGCGCCTGCAGATCCTTCCGGAGAAGCTCATGCAGCTCAGCCAGCCCGACGTCGGTCGCGGCCGATATCACCACATCATAACCGTCGTGAACATCGGGGTGAATATCAGATTTTGTTCCGACAGTCAGCACCTTGCCGGCAAACCCCGGAAAGATGCGTTGCGGTTCCTCGCCGATTTCGGCAAGGGATAAAACCAGATCCGCGTCTGCCACGGTGCGTAACGCACGGCGAATGCCTTCCCGCTCGACGAGCTCGTCCGTCTCCCGCAGACCAGCGGTATCGTAGAGCTTGACAGCATATCCCTCAATATTCAGATCGACGTGCAGCACGTCACGGGTGGTTCCGGCAATGTCTGTGACGATCGCCACTTCACGCTTCGCTAGCGCGTTCATCAGGCTGGATTTACCGGCATTGGGGGGGCCTGCAATCACCACCTTCAGCCCGTCGCGAATGATCTCGCCGAGATCGGCGCCTGCGAGATGATCAGACAGTTCGCGGTGCAATTGCCTCATATCCGCCCAGACCATATCCGATACAGAACCGGGCACATCATCCTCATCGGCAAAGTCCAGCTCCGCTTCGATCAGAGCGCGCGCGCGCGTTAAACGATCCGCCCAGCTGTTATAGAGGTCGGATAGCCCGCCGGCGGCATGCTCCATCGCGAGCCGCCGCTGCATCTCGGTTTCGGCGCTGATAAGATCGGCAAGGCCCTCTACCTCGACCAGATCCATCTTTCCATTTTCCAGCGCCCGTCGGGAGAACTCACCATGTTCCGCCAGGCGAAAGTTTTCGAAGCTCGAGAGCTCGTCGAGGAGCGCGTTCACGACCGCCTTGCCGCCATGAACGTGAATTTCCACGCAGTCCTCACCCGTGAAGGAGGCCGGACCGGGAAAAGTCAGGACAAGAGCTCGATCGATAATGAGACCGTTACGAGTCCGAATCGTTTTAAGAGCCGCTTGTCGTGGCGTCGGCAACGCGCCAGCGAGCGACTCCGCCGCGTAAAAAGCTCCATTTCCACTGATACGCACCAGAGCAACTCCAGCGGGTAATCCGCCACTGGATAGTGCATAGATTGTCTCACCTGTCGCCAACATCAGATTGAACCGCATCCGAATCGATTGCCGAAGAATTTCTGACTTTGACATTCGATACATCAAAAACAAAATCGGGCCGCATAACGCAGCCCGATCATAGCACTATTCATCACCGACAAACCTTTGACGGGAGCAATCCCGTAGCAGGTTAGGTGTTCATCGAATCGAAGAAATCCGGGTTGTTCTTCGTCTGCTTGAGCTTGTCGATCAGGAATTCGATCGCATCGGTCGTGCCCATGGGCGCGAGGATACGGCGGAGAACGAAGATCTTTTGCAGATCCTGGCGCGGAACGAGAAGGTCTTCCTTACGCGTACCGGACTTGAGGATGTCCATGGCAGGGAAGATGCGCTTGTCGGCAACCTTGCGGTCAAGAACGATTTCCGAGTTACCGGTACCCTTGAACTCTTCGAAGATCACTTCATCCATGCGGCTGCCGGTATCGATGAGGGCGGTCGCGATGATCGTCAACGAACCGCCTTCTTCGATATTACGCGCCGCACCGAAGAAGCGCTTCGGGCGCTGCAGGGCGTTGGCGTCGACACCACCGGTCAGGACCTTGCCGGAGGAGGGGACGACGGTGTTGTAGGCGCGGCCGAGGCGGGTGATGGAATCGAGCAGGATGACGACGTCGCGGCCGTGCTCGACGAGGCGCTTGGCCTTTTCGATGACCATTTCGGCGACCTGGACGTGGCGGACGGCCGGCTCGTCGAAGGTCGACGAGATGACTTCGCCGCGGACGGAGCGCTGCATATCCGTCACTTCTTCCGGACGCTCGTCGATCAGCAGAACGATCAGGTAGCAATCCGGATGATTGGCGGTGATCGAATGGGCGATGTTCTGCAGCAGGACGGTCTTACCCGTGCGCGGCGGAGCGACGATCAGACCGCGCTGGCCCTTGCCGAGCGGCGCGACGAGATCGATCACGCGGGGCGAAAGATCCTTCGACGTGGGCACGTCGAGTTCCATGCGGAAACGCTCGTTCGGATAGAGCGGCGTCAGATTATCGAAGTGAACCTTGTGACGGATCTTTTCCGGATCGTCGAAATTGATGGTGTTGACTTTCAGGAGTGCGAAATAACGTTCGCCTTCCTTCGGTCCGCGGATCGGTCCCTCGACCGTGTCGCCGGTCTTCAAGGAGAAGCGGCGGATCTGGGAGGGGGAGATGTAGATATCATCCGGACCGGGAAGATAGTTTGCATTCGCGGAACGCAAGAAACCGAAGCCGTCCTGCAGAACTTCGACGACGCCCTCGCCGATGATTTCTACGTCTTGGCTCGCCAATTCCTTCAGAATTGCAAACATCAGTTCCTGTTTGCGCATCGTGCTGGCGTTTTCGACCTCGAGCGATTCGGCAAAGGCCAGGAGATCGGTCGGGGATTTATTTTTCAGTTCCTGAAGCTTCATTTCAGCCATGAAGGGAATTACTCATTTTTTTAGGAGGGGAAAGGCAATGTTGCTCGTATTCAGAACCGCGATAGGGGCGCTCGCGGGCGACAGAATGGATACATGCCACGAAGAGAAGATGGCGGGAAAATAGCGACTCACTTTCTGAACCGCAAGGGGGGCAGGCAAAATGAAAGAAATTTAACGCCGCCCCTAATACAGCCCCGCTTCACGCAAACGGCTTGACGACCACGAGAATGACGATTGCGATCATCAAAAGCGTCGGCGCCTCGTTCATGACACGCCAGTAACGCGCCGAATGCTTGTTCTCGTCGCGGGCAAAGGCGCGCACCGCACTGCTGAAATAGCCGTGAACGCCCGAAAGAACCAAGACAAGCCCGATCTTGGCATGCAGCCACCCGCCCTGGAAATCATACACCGACCAGGCAAGATAAAGCCCGAAAATCCAGGTCAGAATCATCGCGGGGTTGATGATGTAGCGCAACAGCCGCTGTTCCATCACCTTGAACGTCTCAGATTGCTGCGAACCGGGTTCGGCGTCGGTGTGATAGACGAAAAGCCGCGGCAGATAGAACATGCCGGCCATCCACGAGATGACGGCGATGATGTGCAGCGCCTTGATCCAAAGATAAAGATCGGCCGGATGCCAGGCGAAAAGCCCGATCGCCAGCGCCGCAAAGATCAGGATCATGAAATAGGCCCGCCGTCCAGCCTTCTGGCCCGCCGCGGAATCCGTCTGCTTTTCCACCGTCATCAGCTCCTCCATCCCCGCACGCGTTCGACCAGCGCCGCCACATTGGCCGGATCGGCCTGCGGCGTGATGCCGTGCCCGAGATTGAAGATCAGCGGGCCATTCCCGAGCTGCTGCAGGATATCGTCGATCCCGTCGTCCAACGCCTTGCCGCCGGCAACGACACGCATCGGATCGAGATTGCCCTGCACCGGGCCATCCTTCTGAAGCTCCCGCGCGAAGGCGAGCGGTACCGACCAATCAAGCCCGATCGCATCGGCACCGGTCTTCTGCCGATAGGTTTTCAGCAGATAGCCCGCTCCCTTGGCGAAGGCGATTATCCGAGCCCGCGGCCGGCGCGCCTTGATCGACGCAATCATCTTCGCGACGGGCTTGATGGCGAAAGCCTCGAATTCCTTCTCACCAAGCACGCCCGCCCAGGAATCGAAAATCTGCACGGCATCCGCACCGGCATCGATCTGCGCCACGAGGTAATCGGCCGAGATCTCGGCAAGCAGCATCAACAGATGTTCGAAGGCCTTAGGATAGCGATAGGCAAACAGCCGGGCAGGAGCCTGATCCGGCGTGCCGTGTCCGGCGATCATATAGGTCGCAACGGTCCAGGGAGCTCCAGAGAAGCCAAGAAGCGTGGTTTCCTGGGGCAGGTCCCGCCGCAGCCGTCGCACCGTCTCCATGACGGGCTCCAGATAGGCCAGAATGCCCTCTGGTTTCAAAGCCAGGATACCCGCCTCGTCGATCGGGTCCATTTCCGGCCCATGTCCCTCGGTGAAGCGAACATTCCGCTTCAGCGCATCGGGGATGACGAGAATGTCGGAGAAAAGAATGGCAGCATCAAAGCCATAACGCCGGATCGGCTGCAGCGTGACTTCGACGGCATGGTCAGGCGTATAACAGAGATCGAGAAAGCTTCCGGCCTTCGCACGCGTTTCACGATACTCGGGTAGATAACGACCTGCCTGTCTCATGAGCCAGATAGGGGGAGGGCTGAGCGTTTCTCCGCTCAAGACCCGCATGATCTTCCGGCGTTCATCGGTCACAGACGTCGTCCTATATAAAACCAAACATATATTGAAAGGTTTCTATTTCTTAGAGTCGGTGAGTAGCAAGGATTAAAGTTCATCCCTTGCCTGTCCAATTTGTCGCGCCTCGAGCATGGAATTGGAAGAGGTTTCGAGATCACAAGCCGATATGTGGAAAAGAAAGGCGATTTTCCAATCTTTTGAGCAGGTTGAAGAGAAATTTGGCTCTTCCCCATCTGGGGACAAGTCGGGGATGAGGGAGGTGTTGCCACTCTTATCCACATTGCCCACAGCCGCCGCGAAAGCCTTCTCTCGAAAATTCCAAATGTGGAAAACTCGGCCGTTTTCCACTTGCCCTAGATAGCCCCCTTCTCGTACCTCTCTTTTCTCCCGAGATATCAACAGGTGATGGAAAGTAGCGTGGAAAACCGGACGAGCTTCTTTCATCTGCACCTGATTTCTGACTCAACGGGCGAGACTCTCATCTCGGCCGGCCGCGCCGCCTCCGTGCAATTCCATGCCAGCCAGCCGATCGAGCACGTCTATCCGCTGATCAGAAACCGCAAGCAGCTTCTGCCTGTCTTGGAGGCGATCGACCACAGCCCGGGTATCGTCCTCTATACGATCGTCGATCGAGAACTTGCCGATTTCATCGCCGAGCGCTGCAGGGAGATGGGCGTACCATCAGTCAATGTTCTCGAGCCGGTGATGAACGTGTTCCAGACCTATCTCGGCACGGCCTCGCGCCGCCGCGTCGGCGCGCAGCATGTAATGAATGCGGATTATTTCGCCCGCATCGAAGCGCTGAACTTCACCATGGATCACGATGATGGCCAGATGCCCGATGATTATGACGACGCCGACGTCGTCATAATCGGTATCAGCCGCACCTCGAAAACGCCGACGAGCATTTATCTGGCCAACCGCGGCATCAAGACAGCAAACATTCCGATCGTCTATGGCGTGCCGTTGCCGGAAAGCCTTGCCAGGGCGACGAAGCCCTTGATCGTCGGACTTGTCGCGACGACCGACCGTATCTCGCAGGTTCGCGAAAACCGCATCCTCGGCACGACGCCCGGCTTCGATCGAGGCGACTACACCGATCGGGCTGCGATCTCCGAAGAGCTGAAATATGCCCGCTCGCTTTGCGCCAGGCACAACTGGCCGATCATCGATGTCACACGCCGTTCCATTGAAGAGACTGCCGCCGCCATTGTTGCCCTGCGCCCCAAGCTGCGCTAAGCGCTCCCCATGACTATCTCGGAGGCAGCCGTCATGACCTCGCCCCTTATCCTTGCATCCTCCAGTCCATTTCGGCGGATGCTGATGGAAAACGCCGGATTGCATTTTCAGGCGATCGCTGCCGATATCGATGAGCGCGCGATCGAAGCACCGCTGGAACTGGGTGGCGCCAGCCCGGATGCGGTCGCGCTCGTGCTGGCAAAGGCGAAGGCAAAAGAGGTGAGCGATCGCTTTCCCGCCTCGCTCGTCATCGGTTCCGATCAGACCATGTCGTTGGGTGCCCAGGTCTTCCATAAGCCGAAGTCGATAGCTGATGCGGAAAATCATCTGCGGACCTTGTCCGGAAAGACGCATCGGCTGAACAGCGCCATCGCGCTCGCGCGCAACGGCGACATTATATGGGAGCATGTGTCTCACGCCGATCTGACCATGCGGGAATTGTCGGCCGATTTCATTCACCGCCATCTGGGCCGCGTCGGCGATAAGGCTTTGTCGAGCGTCGGTGCCTATCAGCTGGAAGGTGAAGGCATCCAGCTCTTCTCCAAAATCGACGGCGACTATTTCACCATCGTTGGATTGCCGATGCTGCCGCTTCTGGAAAAACTGCGAGAGTTGGGGACTGTCGATGGATGATTCACGTGAAACACAAAGCGTAAACGCTTTTGTAACGGGTTATCCGGTCAAGCATTCGCGCTCGCCGCTCATCCACGGATACTGGCTGAAGCAGCTCGGTCTGGCCGGCAGCTATCGCGCCCATGAGGTTGCGGCAGAAGCTTTCGAAGCCTTCATTGCATCCTTGAAGGACGGCACAAGCGGCTTCGTCGGCGGCAACGTCACCATCCCCCATAAGGAAGCGGCATTCAAACTCGCCGATCGGCCTGACGAACTTTCGGAAGAGTTGGGCGCGTCCAACACCCTGTGGCTCGAAGGCGGCGAGTTGCACGCAACGAACACCGATAGCCGCGGCTTCACGGCAAATCTGGATGAGCGTCACCCTGGCTGGGATCGTAGCTATCGTGCCGTCGTCCTCGGGGCAGGGGGTGCCAGCCGCGCCGTGATCCAGGCGGTACGCGACCGCGGCTTCAAGGAAATTCATGTGGTCAACCGCACGGTCGGGCGGGCGCAGGAATTGGCGGATCGCTTCGGCGACCGGATCCATGCCCATCCCATGGCCGCACTCGGCGAGGTCATGCAGGGTGCCGGTCTTTTTATCAATACGACATCGCTCGGCATGGACGGCGAAGCAGCGCCCCGCATCGATTTTTCCACTCTTGCAGAAGGCGCTGTCGTCACCGACATTGTCTATGTACCGCTGAAGACGCCGCTTCTCGCCCAGGCGCAGGCCCAGGGCTTCGCCATCGTCGATGGCCTCGGCATGCTGCTGCATCAGGCCGTGCCGGGCTTCGAGAAATGGTTCGGAAAACGTCCGGCGGTCGATGAAACCTTGAGGGCATTGATCATCGCCGACATGGAAAAACACTAATATGATCAAGATCGGGCTCACCGGATCGATCGGCATGGGAAAATCGACCTCGGCAAAACTCTTCGCTGAAGCCGGAATACCGGTGAACGATTCCGATGCGGTCGTGCATGATCTCTATAGTGGCGAAGCCGTGCCGCTAGTCGAGGCTTCTTTTCCGGGAACGACCAGCGACGGCAAGGTCGATCGGCAGGAGCTTAGCCGCAAGCTTGCCAGCGATCCCTCCGGTTTCAAGCGTCTCGAGGCCATCGTTCATCCGCTGGTGCGCGAACGCGAGCGTCAGTTCCTGGAACGTCAACGCAAGGCCGGCGCCGGCATGGTTGTGCTCGATATCCCTCTGCTCTTCGAAACCGGCGCCGACAAACGAGTGGATAAGATCGTTGTCGTGAGCTGCGATCCACAGATTCAGCGGGAGAGGGTGCTTGCCCGACCGGGCATGACGGAGGAAAAATTCAACATGATTCTCTCCCGCCAGACGCCGGACATGGAAAAGCGTGCGCGCGCCGATTACGTCATCGATACCGGCGGAAGTATCGAGGCGGCCGGCGAACAGGTCAGAAAGATCATTGCGGATCTGCGGCGCAAACAGCAGAGCAAGACATAGGAAAGCGGAGTTTCGATATGCGCGAAATCATTTTCGATACGGAAACCACGGGCCTCGACAACAGGGCCGACCGTATCATCGAAATTGGCGGTATCGAGCTTATCAACCATTTCCCGACAGGAAATACGCTACACCTCTATATCAATCCGGGTGATCGCAAGGTGCATCCGGATGCGCTCGCGGTGCACGGCATCACCGATGAATCGCTGAAGGACAAGCCGCCCTTCGAAGAGGTCGCCGACAAGATCCTTAACTTCTTCGGCGATGCCAAATGGATCGCGCATAACGCCACCTTCGACATGGGCTTCGTCAACGCCGAATTCGCAAGGCTAGGCCGGCCGCCGATCCTGCCCGACATGGTGATCGATACTTTGGCCATGGCCCGGCGCAAACATCCGATGGGTCCGAATTCGCTCGATGCTCTTTGCCGTCGCTATGGCATCGACAACTCGCACCGCACGAAACACGGCGCGCTGCTCGACTCCGAACTGCTGGCTGAAGTCTATATCGAGATGATCGGTGGCCGGCAGACGGCCCTTGGGCTTGGCAGTGCCACCGGTTCATCGGCGCGCTCGCGCCAGAACGATGTCGCAGAGGAAATCGTCGTCGATATCTTCGCGCGGCCCGCTCCGCTGCCGAGCCGGCTGACCGAGGAGGAGCTTGCGGCTCATGCGGCGCTGGTCGCCAAGCTCGGCACGAAGGGAATCTGGTCGAAATACCCTGCTTCCGAATAGGGCATTTTTTCAAGAATCAAAAGAAAATGCCCGGACGTGCGATCCGGGCATTTTCGTTTCCAGAGCAGGAAAAATCGAGGCTCAGTTCGGAACGGCCGAAACCTGGGCGCGGGCCTGTTCTTCGGCCATGCGCTGCGTGAACATCTGCGCGAAATCGATCGGGTCGATCATCAGCGGCGGGAAGCCGCCATTGCGCGTGACGTCGGCGATGATCTGGCGTGCGAAGGGGAACAGCAGGCGCGGGCACTCGATGAAGAGCAGCGGCAGCATGTGTTCCTGCGGGAAACCGGTGACGCGGAAGACGCCGCCATAAACCAGCTCGGTGTGAAAGAGAACGCGCTCGCCATCCTTGGCTTCGGCGCTCAGCGTCAGCACGACGTCGAAATCGGAATCCGACAGCGGGTTGGCGTTGACATTCACATTGATATTGATGTCGGGAGAGTTTTCCCGGGCCTGGAGCGAGCGCGGAGCACCCGGATTTTCGAAGGAAAGATCCTTGGTGTACTGAGCAAGGATGCTGAGGCTCGGGCTGGCAGCACCGTTGCCGTTGGTCTCGTTGGCCATGGGGGTGTCCTCTCACGTCTCGATGGGTGTCGCCATCTAGCATTTAGAAAAGGGGCTTACAACCCTTATGGCTCCGGCACTCCGGAGGCCGTTCTCTAGTCTTCCAGCCGCTTTTGGTCCGACCAGGGCGAGTTGCGGTTCGGCTCCCGATGGAAATCGCCTTCATCGAGATCGACGACGTTTCCGGGTTTGTTCGGCCGGCTCTGCGGTCCGGCGCCCGAGCCTTGCCCGCGGCGGAACGCCCGCGAATTGCCGACAACGACGATGCGCTTGCGCAAAACCTGCCAGGCGAGATCGCGTACGGCAGGGATGAAAAGCAGCAGGCCGATGATATCAGAGATGAAGCCGGGCAGCATCAGGAAGAAGGCGGCAACGACGATCATGGCGCCATGCACCATCTCGCGGCCGGGATCGCCGCCATTGCGGCTTTCGGCCGAAATGCGTTGAAGAATGCCGATGCCCTGGATTCTCAAAAGAGCAGCACCAAGCAGCACGCTGAGGATGACAAGCCCCAGTGTCGCCCAGACGCCGATCATCTTTCCAACCACGATGAATCCGGCAATTTCAGCCAGAGGCATCAGAAAGACGAAGATAGGAAGAAGCGATAGGCGCATGTTACGGTGGTCCTGAGAGCGGGGTTTCTTAGCGTAAGCGTTGGTTTCGCGCGTATAATAAAGAAACCGGTCCGCTATTTGAATGATAGATCGATGCGGACTATATGGGGATTGATCTTTTAATTTTAACGGTGGTTCCGATACGAGATGGGTGCAAACGATTTTGTGACGATCTTTTTCCTGGTGGCAGCGGTGCTGATCTTCTTTCAGCTGCGCAGCGTTCTCGGCCGCCGCACGGGGAATGAGAAGCCGCCGCGCGATCTCTATGGTTCCGCAGATCCGGCCAATGGCCCAACGGCACCGGATGCCGGCAAGGTGGTGACCTTGCCGCGCCGTGACGGGACCGAAGAGGAAGATCGTTTTGCTGCCATCGATGCCTTTACTCCGGCCGGCACGCCGCTCAATGATTCGCTGCGCGACGTAAGCAAGGCGGATCCTTCCTTCAATCCCAAGGAATTCGTCAACGGTGCCCGCATGGCCTATGAGATGATCGTCATGGCCTTTGCCGAGGGTGATCGCAAGTCGCTGAAAGGCCTGCTGTCGCGCGAGGTCTACGAAGGCTTCGATGCCGCCATCGCCGAACGTGAAGCCAGGGGCGAAAAGGTGAAGTCCACCTTTGTCGGTATCGACAAGGCCGATATCGTCACCGCCGAGGTGAAGGGAACGGATGTCCTCATCACCATGCGCATCGTCAGCCAGATGATCTCGGCCACCTACGACAAGGCCGGCACTTTGATTGATGGCGATGCCGAAGCCGTGGCCGAGGTCAGCGATCTCTGGACCTTCGCCCGGGACACGCGTTCGCGCGATCCGAACTGGAAACTTGTGGCGACCGAATCGGAACAATGACGAGCCTATCGCAGGATTTCAGGCTGGAGCCGGCAACCTTCGCCGATCTGAAGGGCTGGGAGGACGACGATCCTTCCAGCCTTTTTCGCGCGATGAAGGACTGTCGTACCCATATCCGCGATGTGAAGCCCTATCGCACGGGTGCAGTGGGACTGACGGCCGATGATCTCCTGACGCTCCTCGAAGCGGCGGAAGGCAAGGAACCGCGCAATGCGGCCGAAGCCCGGGCTTTCTTCGAGGAACGCTGTCAGCCCTTTTTCATTCGCCGTGGTAGCGGCGCGGCGGGCTTCGTGACAGCATTCTACGAGCCGGAAATCGAAGTCTCCGCCGAGCCTAACGAGATCTACCGCTATCCCTTTTATCGCCGCCCGGACGATCTCATCGATCTGGATGACAGCAATCGCCCTGCCCAGCTCGATCCGACCTACATGTTCGGCAGGCTTGAGAACGGTTCGATTTCCGCCTATCCCGACCGCGGCGAAATCGATCGCGGCTATCTCGAAGGTAAGGGCCTGGAGATCGCCTGGGCGAAATCCAAGGTCGATATCTTCTTCGTGCATGTGCAGGGCGCGGCACGTCTGCGCTATCCGGACGGGCGCCTCGGCCGCATCACCTATGCCGCCAAGGCCGGTCATCCCTTTTCGGCGGTCGGGCGTCTGCTCATCGACCGTGGCCTGCTGGATCGCGCGACGATCTCCATGCAGACGATCCGCGACTGGCTTTACGCACATCCCAAGCAGGTCGATGAAGTCCTCTGGCACAATCGATCCTATATCTTCTTCCGCGAGGCCGATGTCAGCGACCCGGCTCTTGGGCCGATTGCAGCGGCGAAGGTGCCGCTGGTACCTGGCCGTTCCCTTGCGGTCGACAGGCTCATCCACACCTTCGGTTTTCCCTTTTTCATCCGTTCGGAAAGCCTGACGCACCTCGACGCCGGCAAGCCGTTCGCCCGGCTGATGCTGGCGCTCGATACGGGCTCGGCGATCGTCGGGCCGGCGCGTGGCGATATCTTTACCGGCTCCGGTTACGATGCCGGCGAGCTTGCCGGTATCGTGCGCAATGACGCCGATTTTTATATACTCATCCCGAAGGCGGCGGCGCAGAGGTTCGGCTGATGGCCCCGGAACGGCAGAACAAGGAACGAAAGCTCAGCACGGAAGACCGTATCCTCTGGGGTAAGGTCGCCAAGAGCACGCGCCCTATGCCGGGCCGGATAGCTGACATCGAGGCTTTCGAGGCGGCGCTGCAGGCGGAAGCCGAAAGCGAGGAGCGCACCCGAGCCGCAAAGGCAAAGCCGGCGCCTGTATCCGCGGAAACACCGGAAGCTTCCGCGCCTGTAAAGCAGCCCGCCGGCCGTCATCATCCGCTCGAACGCCCCGTCAAGCGTAAGATCGCCAGGGGTCATCTGGCGCTCGAAGCCAGGATCGATCTTCACGGCCTCATCCAGAGCGAGGCCCATGGCATGCTTCTGGATTTCCTGTTGCGCGCCCATAGCCGCGGCCTTCGCCATGTGCTCGTCATAACAGGCAAGGGCAGCTCCATGGGCAGCGAGGGAGCCCTGAAGCGTGCCGTACCGCTCTGGTTTTCCAAACCCGAATTCCGCTTTCTGATTTCCTCTTACGAGACGGCGGCGCAGCATCACGGCGGCGAGGGTGCGCTTTATATCCGCCTGTCGCGCTTCAAGGGGGAGAAGCTTTGACCCCGTTCGGCGAAGCGGTACGCAAGCTGCGGCTGCGCAAGGGCGTCTCGCAGAAGCAGATGGCGGCTGCGCTGAACGTGACTCCGGCTTATTTATCCGCCTTAGAACACGGAAAGCGTGGCCTGCCGACCTTCGATCTCCTGCAGCGCATCGCCGGCTATTTCAACATCATCTGGGACGAGGCCGAAGAATTGTTCCTGCTGGCGCGGTTTTCCGACCCCCGCGTTGTCGTCGACACCTCCGGGCTTTCGCCGGAATATACGGCCTTTGTCAATCACTTGGCGGGCAAGATCCGCAGCCTTGACGCGGCAACGATCCGCGAACTCTCGAAGGTTCTGGAAAATGCCGGAAAAACCGGCTGAAAACCGCCTTAATCCCCTGTTTTATACCTGATTTCGGGGCCTTCCGTTTGGAACTTCAGGGTGAAACATCCTATATACAGGCTAGGAAAAACCGCTGATTCGTTAGAGTCGGATGATTTCAGGTCGAAACGACCTAAAATCTGAATCCGCTCTAAACTCAAAGAAGTAGAGCATGATGTCGTCCGAAAACCGCTCACACTTTTCGGCATCGTGCTCTACGGATCGGCAGCGTTCTCTAAACACTGGAAAGACTTCAATATATGACCGACATATCCGTAACCGATAATGGTGGCAACGCCGAGTATGGCGCAGATTCCATCAAGGTCCTGAAAGGCCTCGATGCGGTGCGTAAGCGTCCCGGCATGTATATCGGTGATACGGATGACGGTTCGGGCCTGCATCACATGGTCTACGAAGTCGTCGACAACGCCATTGACGAGGCCTTGGCCGGCCATGCCGATATCGTAACGGTGACGCTCAATCCCGACGGCTCGGTCACGGTCACCGATAACGGCCGCGGCATCCCGACGGATATTCACAGCGGCGAAGGTGTTTCGGCGGCTGAGGTTATCATGACCCAGCTTCATGCCGGCGGTAAGTTCGACCAGAATTCCTATAAGGTTTCCGGCGGCCTGCATGGCGTCGGCGTTTCGGTCGTCAATGCGCTGTCTGTCTGGCTAAAGCTGAAGATCCGCCGCCAGGGCAAGATCCATGAAATGAGCTTCACCCATGGCGTGGCGGATGCACCGCTGAAGGAAACGGGTGATGCGGGCGACGAGACCGGCACCGAAGTAAGCTTCATGCCGAGCTCCGAAACCTTCACCATGATTGAGTTCGACTACGGCACGCTCGAACATCGTCTGCGCGAACTCGCCTTTCTGAATTCCGGCGTCCGTATCCTTCTGACCGACAAGCGTCATTCCGACGTCAGGCAGGAAGAGTTGCTTTACGACGGCGGCCTGGAAGCCTTCGTCTCCTATCTCGATCGCGCCAAGAAGCCGCTGGTTCAAAAGCCGGTTTCGATCCGCAGCGAGAAGGACGGAATCACCGTCGAAGTTGCGATGTGGTGGAACGATAGCTACCACGAAAACGTACTCTGCTTCACCAACAACATCCCGCAGCGCGATGGCGGCACGCACATGGCCGGTTTCCGCGCTGCCCTGACGCGCCAGATCACCTCTTATGCGGACAGCTCGGGCATTACCAAGAAGGAAAAGGTGACGCTGACCGGCGACGACTGCCGCGAAGGTCTGACCGCCGTGCTGTCGGTCAAGGTTCCCGATCCGAAATTCTCCTCGCAGACCAAGGACAAGCTGGTTTCTTCCGAAGTTCGCCCCGTCGTCGAGAGCCTGGTCAACGAAGCTCTCAGCACGTGGCTCGAAGAGCATCCGTCCGAAGCCAAGGTTCTGGTCGGCAAGGTCGTAGAAGCCGCAGCTGCCCGCGAAGCTGCCCGCAAGGCCCGCGAATTGACCCGCCGCAAGGGCGCGCTTGATATCGCCTCGCTCCCCGGCAAGCTTGCCGACTGCTCGGAGCGTGATCCCGCCAAGTCCGAGGTCTTCCTCGTCGAGGGCGACTCGGCAGGTGGTTCGGCCAAGCAGGGCCGTTCGCGCGAAAACCAGGCCATCCTGCCGCTGCGCGGCAAGATCCTCAACGTCGAGCGCGCACGCTTCGACAAGATGCTGTCGAGCCAGGAAATCGGTACGCTCATTACCGCGCTCGGCACCGGCATCGGCAAGGACGAATTCAACGCCGAAAAGCTGCGCTATCACAAGATCATCATCATGACGGACGCAGACGTCGACGGCGCGCATATCCGTACACTACTGCTGACCTTCTTCTTCCGGCAGATGCCCGATCTCATCGAGCGCGGCCATCTCTATATCGCCCAGCCGCCGCTTTATAAGGTGACGCGCGGCAAGTCGGTGCAATATGTCAAGGACGAGAAGGCGCTGGAAGAATATCTGATCGGCCAGGGCACGGACGATGCGAGCCTGCGCCTCGGCAACGGCGAGGTCCGTACCGGTCAGGATCTGCGCGAGGCGATCTACGACGCGCTTCGTCTGCGCACGCTGATCGACAATCTGCATTCCCGCTATAATCGCTCTGTCGTCGAACAGGCCGCTATTGCGGGGGCTCTCAACGCCGAAATGGTTAGCGATCCCACGCGTGCGGAGGCGCTCGCCAATGACGTTGCCAAGCGGCTAGATGTCATTGCCGAGGAAACCGAGCGCGGCTGGAGTGGTGCCGTGACAGGCGAGGGTGGCTTGCGCTTCGAGCGCACCGTACGCGGCGTCAAGGAAGTCGTCTTCCTCGACATGGCGCTGATCGGTTCGCAGGATGCCCGCCTTATCGATCAGCTCGGCGCGCGGTTGAAGGAAGTCTATGTCACACCGCCAAAACTCGTTCGCCGCGATGGAGAGACGGAGATTTCCGGCCCTCGCCAGCTGCTGGACACGATCTTCGCCGGCGGCCGCAAAGGGCTGACGCTGCAGCGTTATAAAGGTCTCGGTGAGATGAATGCCGAGCAGCTCTGGGAAACGACGCTCGACCCGAACGTCCGCTCGCTGCTGCAGGTGAGGGTCACGGATGCGACCGATGCAGACGGCCTCTTTGCCCGGCTCATGGGCGATGAGGTCGAGCCGCGGCGCGAGTTCATTCAGGACAACGCGCTGAACGTCGCCAATCTCGACATCTGATCGTTCGACGAAGACATAAAAGGCCCGCCGGATAGTTTCGGCGGGCCTTTCCTTTTTTATCAATTACTTGGCGATAAAGGTGCCGTTGAAGGCTAGTCCAGAGAGCGGATTGCGCTGGCTCGGCACTTCGCGCTCGCGCAGCTTTTCCGGAAGTTGATTCTTGTCGCCGATCTTGCCGATCGCAACGGCAGCCTCGACGCGGAAGCCATCCGGAATGCCGAGAACCTCATATGCCTTTTCGACGTGGAAGCCCGTCATGCCATGAGCTTCATAGCCGGCTAAATGCGCTTGGATGGCTAGGAAGCCCCAGGCCGCGCCAGCATCGAAGGAGTGGCTATAGCTGGGCTTCTGCTCGGCGGAGCCAAGCTCGCCGCTGTGAGTGCGGGAAATGACGAAAAGCAGCGCACCAGCGGATTTCACCCAACCCTGATTGAAGTCGATCAGGACGCTCAAAAACCGGTCCCAATGTTCCGAGCCGCGCAGAGCATAGAGGAAACGCCAGGGCTGCAGGTTCGAGGCGGAGGGTGCCCAATGAGCCGCTTCCAGAATGGTCAGCAGGTCGGCTTCCGGCAGGGTCTCGTTGGAAAAGGCGCGCGGCGACCAGCGGTCGAGAAAGAGCTTGTCGATCGGATATTGGGATTCGCGGCTATTGCTTGATGTCATGAGGGCTTCTTTCCTTGGTGAGCGTCTGCCGCGGGCGATCGAAACTCGCCGTTGGCTGGTTATAAATAGAGGATGGAAACTTAAACTCGGGCAGTCCAGCTCACGTCGAGCTCCTCGCGGAAGGCGAAGCGCTTGAGGTGGTCGGCAACGACGTTCTGCATGCGCTCGAGGTCTTCGGGCTTCTCGACCGTCAGTGTCATGACGAGGTTGCCGGGCTCGGCGCCAGATCGAGGAAGTTTTCCGCGCTGAACGGCACCCTGCCGGCAGCCGCATCGAATTCCACGCTGAAGCGATGGCTCCAATGCTTGCAGAGCTGCTGGAGATAGCGGCTGGCATGGTCGGTCCTGACGTTGGAAACGGATGTCGCCATGGGATTTCTCCGATAAACCTGATCGCAAACGCGTCATTTGATACATAGAGGCATCTGCATTCGCCAGGTAGACAGTCTGTTTCAAGTTTGCGTTATTCCCGTGAAATTCTGTTCCGCTATGCTTCGCCCCTACAGGAACGCGTGCGAGCGGAGATAGAGCCTTGCTGGTAAATGGAAAATGGACTGAGGATTGGCAGCCGGTTCAGGCCAAGGATGAGAAGGGCGGTTTCGTTCGCCAGATTTCGAGCTTCCGCAACTGGGTCACGCCCGATGGTCGTGCAGGACCGACGGGTGACGGCGGTTTCAAAGCGGAGGCCGGCCGCTATCATCTTTATGTCGCGCTAATCTGCCCCTGGGCTTCACGTACCCTGATTGGCCGCAAGCTGAAGGGTCTGGAAGAGGTCATTTCCGTTTCCATCGTCGAACCCGTATTGTCCAAGCAGGGCTGGCAGTTTGGCGACTATCCCGGCGCGACGAACGATCCGATAAACGGCGCTACCTACATGCACGAGATTTACACCAAGGCCGATCCTGTCTTCACCGGACGCGCAACCGTACCGGTCCTATGGGACAAGCAGAAAGGCACGATCGTCAACAACGAATCCTCCGATATCCTGCGCATGCTGAATGACGGCTTCGGCGATCTTGCCCGCAATGACATCGATCTTTATCCGGCCGGCAAGCGGGATGAAATCGACAGTTTCAATGCCCGGATCTATCCTGCTCTCAACAATGGCGTCTATCGCACGGGCTTCGCCACGACGCAGATCGCCTATGAAGAAGCCTTCAGCGAGGTCTTCGATTGCCTTGATCAGATCGAGACCGAGCTGGAGGGCAGGGATTTCCTCTTTGCCGCCAATCCGACGGAGAGCGATATCAGGCTGTTCGTTACCCTCGTCCGTTTCGATGTCGCCTATCACGGCCTGTTCAAATGCAATCTGCGCCGGCTGTCGGACTATGCCAACCTCCAGTCTTTCTGCCGCCGGATGTTCGATTGGCCAGGTGTTGCCGAAACCGTTGACTTCGATCATATCAAGCGCGGCTACTACTCGATTTCGACGCTCAATCCCACAGGCATCGTGCCGCTGGGGCCGGCGCTGGACGAGCTTTTCTGATACTCGACCGAGTATCGAAACCGGTCTAAGGTCCGCCCGTCCGATGGAGCAGGGAGGATCGTCATGGATTGGGAGCAGTTTCGCCAGTGGTCGGAGAAGGCGGCCAATTGGGGCGCGGATTATCGTGCGTCGCTTCGCGACAGGCCGGTCCGGGCGAAGATGGCGCCGGGCGAGATTGCGGCGCATATAGCCGATTCTCCACCGGAAACGGGCGAAGCCATGGAGGATATCTTCAAAGATTTTGAGAATATCCTGGTGCCCGGCATGACGCATTGGCAGCATCCGCGCTTTTTCGCCTATTTTCCTGCCAATGCCGCCCCCGTCTCGGTGGTTGCCGAATATCTGGTCAGCGCCATCGCCGCGCAATGCATGCTGTGGCAGACATCGCCCTCCGCAACAGAACTTGAAACGAAGGTCGTTGACTGGCTGCGCCAGGCCCTCGGCCTGCCTGAAACCTTCACGGGCGTCATTCAGGATTCCGCCTCGACCGCGACCCTTGCCGCTGTTCTGGTCATGCGCGAAAGAGCGCTGGACTGGCAGGGCAACAAAAGCGGGCTTGCGGCCAACAAGGCAGTGCGCATCTATTCCACGGATCAGGTCCACACATCAATCGACCGCGCCATCTGGATTGCTGGCATCGGCCATGAGAATCTGGTGCGCATCCCCACCGGCGGTCCCAACAAGGCCATGGATCCGAAAGCACTTGCCGATGCGATCGAGCGCGATCGCGCGGCCGGGTTGCTGCCCGCCGGTGTCATCGCCTGCGTCGGCGGCACCAGCGTCGGTGCCTGCGACGATATCGCGGCCCTCGTGGAGGTCGCCCATGCGCATGGGCTCTATGTCCATATCGATGCCGCGTGGGCGGGCTCGGCGATGATCTGCCCGGAATTTCGCACTCTGTGGCAAGGCGTCGAACAGGCCGATTCCGTCGTCTTCAACCCGCATAAATGGCTCGGTGCGCAATTCGATTGCTCCGTCCAGTTCGTTCGTGAGCCGGAGACGCTGGTCCGCACGCTGGCGATCCAGCCCGAGTATCTGCGCACGCACGGCCATGATGGCATCATCAATTACTCGGAATGGTCCGTGCCGCTCGGCCGCCGCTTCCGTGCGCTGAAGCTCTGGTTTTTGTTGCGCTATCACGGCCTGGAAGGATTGCGCACGATGATCCGCAACCATGTGTCCTGGTCGCAGAATCTGGCGATGCGCCTAGCTGCAGAGCCGGATTTCGAAATTGTTACCGAGCCGTTCCTGTCGCTGTTCTCCTTCGATCATAAGGCGCCTGCGGGAGTCGATCAGGAACAGCATACGCAGCGACTGCTCAATGCCATCAACAATGACGGCCGCATTTACCTGACGCAGACCCGCGTCGGCGGCCGGCTGGTCATCCGCTTCCAGGCCGGTCAGTTCGAGGCGACCGCTGAAGACATCAATACGGCCTTTGACGTCATCGTCGACATCGCCAGGTCACTATCCCCAAACTAGAAAAGCTGTTTTTCCAGCGCGGAGAGCCGAGCCATGCTAGGCTTTCGGAAATCGATTGATGACACTGGTGAATAACTCGTTCATATATGACGCCATCGATCTCGTCTTTGAAAATGCAGGGAAGGAAAATCCATGAAACTGTTGCGTGTTGGCGAAGTCGGCAAGGAAAAGCCGGCGCTTCTGGATAGCGACGGCAAGATCCGCGATCTCTCCGCCCATGTCGCCGATATCGGCGGCGAGGCGATTTCGCCGGCAGGTCTGGCAAAGATTGCGGCCCTCGATCCGAAGAGCCTGCCCGAGTTGCCGGAAGGCCGCCTCGGCGCCTGCGTCGCCGGCACCGGCAAGTTCATCTGCATCGGCCTGAACTTCTCCGACCATGCTGCCGAAACCGGCGCTACCGTGCCGCCGGAGCCGATCATCTTCATGAAGGCAAGCTCTGCTATCGTCGGTCCGAACGACAATGTGCTGATCCCGCGCGGCTCGGAAAAGACCGACTGGGAAGTCGAGCTCGGTGTCGTCATCGGCAAGAAGGCGAAATATGTTAGCGAAGCCGATGCGCTTGATTATGTCGCCGGTTACTGCGTTTCCCACGATGTCTCCGAGCGCGCCTTCCAGACCGAGCGCTCCGGACAGTGGACCAAGGGCAAGTCCTGCGACACCTTCGGCCCGATCGGCCCCTGGCTCGTCACCAAGGACGAGATTGCCGATCCGCAGAATCTCGGCATGTGGCTGAAAGTCAACGGCAAGATGATGCAGAATGGCTCGACCAGGACGATGGTCTATGGCGTTGCCTACCTCGTCTCCTATCTCAGCCAGTTCATGTCGCTGCATCCGGGCGACGTCATCTCCACCGGCACGCCTCCCGGCGTCGGCATGGGCATGAAGCCGCCGCAGTACCTGAGGCCGGGCGATGTCGTCGAGCTCGGCATGGAGGGTCTTGGCACCCAACGCCAGACCTTCCTCGCCGATGCCTGAGCTCAGGAACTTTAACCTTTCGAGATCATTCTTGATGCCGGGGAAGCGATTCTCCGGCGTTTTTTATCGATAAGAACCAATTGAAGTTATGTTGCTCTGCAGCAAAAACTGCTAGGTTGGATTATAGGAAGGATGAGGATCGCTCCCGAGGAGCCATCATTCTCCTGCTGCACCGCGCGACCGGAGGAGCGCCGCAGTGAAGGCAGCGACACGCAAGACGCGTGCGCTTCAATGATTTAGGTGATTTGCGCGGCCGGATGCCCCGCATCACGAAAGGTAAAGCCCCTATGTTTTATCAGTTTTATGAACTCAATCACGCCGCTCTCGCCCCTTTTCGCGCCGCGGCGGACATGATGCGCCTGGCCTATGCCAATCCCCTTAATCCCCTCTCTCATACCGTATTCGGCCGCACCTTGACGGCGAGCCTCGAGGTTTTCGAGCGCACTACACGGCGCTATGGCAAGCCGGAATTCGGCCTGCCTGAAACCGAGATTGAGGGCAAACGCGTCTCCGTGCATGAAAAGATCGTCTGGAAGAAGCCCTTCTGCAATCTCATCCATTTCGAGCGCAGCTTGCCCGCCGGCCACGGCGCCGATCCCCGCATTCTGATCGTCGCGCCGATGTCCGGCCACTATGCGACGCTGCTGCGCGGCACGGTGGAAGCCCTGCTGCCGGGTGCTGACGTCTACATTACCGACTGGATCGATGCTCGTATGGTGCCGATGACGGAAGGCACCTTCGATCTGGAGGATTATATCGATTACGTCATTGAGATGTTGCACCACCTCGGGTCGGATACGCATGTCGTCGCCGTCTGCCAGCCATCCGTCCCGGTTCTCGCAGCGGCGGCCGTCATGGAGGCGGCGGGCGATCGCCTGGCGCCGTCGTCGATGACACTGATGGGTGGCCCGATCGATACCCGCATCAATCCGACTGCCGTCAACCAGCTCGCCAAGGAGAAGCCGCTGGAATGGTTTGCCGACAATGTTGTCATGAACGTGCCCTGGCCGCAGCCGGGTTTCATGCGGCCCGTTTATCCCGGCTTCCTGCAGCTTTCCGGCTTCATGTCGATGAACCTCGACCGCCATATGATCGCCCACAAGGACTTCTTCGTGCACCTCGTCAAGAACGACGGCGAGCCGGCCGAAAAGCACCGCGATTTCTACGACGAATATCTGGCTGTCATGGATCTGACGGCGGAGTTCTATCTGCAGACAGTCGATCAGGTCTTCATCAAACACGCGCTGCCCAAGGGCGAGCTCATGCATCGCGGCGAGCGCGTCGATCCCTCCGCCATCCGTAACGTCGCGCTTCTGACCGTCGAAGGTGAAAACGACGATATTTCCGGCGTTGGCCAGACGCATGCGGCGCAAACCATCTGTACCAATATCCCCGACCATATGCGCATGCACTATCTGCAGCCGGATGTCGGCCATTACGGCGTCTTCAACGGCTCGCGCTTCCGCCGCGAGATCGCGCCGCGCATCCTGGCCTTCACCCGCGAGCATGCCCGTACCGGTCGGTCGGTTGTCAAGCGCGTCATCAAGGGCGGAAAGTCGGCCTGAGCGTAAGCAAAATCAACGGGATAGAGCGGTTCGGAGCTTGTTGAGGAGCCGAACAGTTCCTGCTGTGCAAACTATTAGCTTTTGTTGAATTATCCAGGCGGATTCAAGTACTTGTGCGAATCCGCCTGGCGATCCCATTGAAGCCTCACGAAGAGGTTACCATCTCGATTCCAGCGGTACCGCAGTGATCGGGCCGTTTACCGCGCCGCGCGTCCTTGGAACGCGCTGAGATGCAGGTAGAGCTTTAAAAACCGCGCAGAAGCCTGACCATTGACCGGTCTCGGTCGAGGGGCGATGCGCCGTGCGAGGATACCTGACAATGAATCAATCTGCATTGCTTCGCCCGGATTGGACTCCGGCTACTATTGCCCTGATGGTGCTTGGCTTCGTGGTCTTCTGGCCGCTGGGCTTTGCCATGCTCGCCTATATTCTCTTTGGAGAACGTCTGCGGGAATTCAAACGGGATGTAAACGAAAGGACCGACGGCATGTTTGCTGGCTGCGGACGTCATCGCAATCGTCATCGCCACTCCTTCTCCACCGGCAACGTCGCCTTCGACGACTGGCGCCGGGCAGAGCTCGAGCGCCTCGAAGAGGAGCGCCGTAAGCTGGACGAGATGCGCGCCGAGTTTGACACCTATGTCCGCGAGCTACGCCGCGCCAAGGATCAGGATGAGTTCGACCGTTTCATGCGCGAGCGCAACAGCGTCAAGCGCAATGACAATGGCGGCTCGCCGACTGAATTCCAGACGCCGTGACGGAAGTTCCGTCACGAGGTCAAAACCGGCATCATCCGATGCCGGTTTTTCTTTGCCAGAATCCGCAAAGCAAGTCGCGCAAAAGTGCGCAGCGGTTTTGCGATAACGACATGCGAAAATCGGGGACCAAAGCGCAAGGAGCAAATCTCAAAGATTGCGACGCGCTTTGGCGAATCATATAAAACTGCCTCATGTTTCCGTTGCTCTCCAGATCCCGCAAACCGCAAGCCAAGTTGGCCGCGCCGGAAACGCGCACCCTTGATGTCGCCGGCCGGCTAATGCCGCTGACGATCCGTCAGCACGAGCGCGCGACCCGCATCACGCTCAGGATCGAGCCCGGCGGGCGGTCGCTGAAGATGACCATTCCACGTGGGTTGGCGGCACGCGAGGTCAACGCCTTCCTCGACCGGCATCAAGGCTGGCTGCTGACGAAGCTCGCAAAATTCTCCGTCGACAGCAGCCTGCGCAGCGGCAGCGAAATCCTCCTGCGCGGCGTGCGTCACCGGATCGAGCATACCGGCACTCTGCGCGGCCTCACCGAAGCCGTCACCATCGAGGGCATGCCTGTTCTGCGCGTCAGCGGCATGCCGGAACATGCCGGCCGCCGCATCGCCACCTTCCTCAAGAAGGAGGCGCGCGCCGATCTGGAAAAGCTTGTCGCTGTCCACGCCAAGACCATCCGCGCCAACGTCACGTCAATCACCATGAAGGATACCCGCAGCCGCTGGGGCTCCTGTTCCTCGCAGGGAAATCTGAGCTTCTCCTGGCGCATAGTCATGGCGCCGCCCTTGGTTATCGATTATCTCGCCGCTCACGAAGTCGCGCATTTACGCGAAATGAACCACGGCCCACGCTTCTGGGCGCTCTGCCGCAAGCTCTGCCCCGACATGGATGAGGCGAAAGCCTGGCTGAAGCGCCACGGCAGCCAGCTGCATGCGATCGATTTTGATTGAATGCAACTGAACTGACTTCCTGCAGATCCTATTGCCGTAAAATTTGGTAAGCGATTAATTGCAGTTTAGGTGCCAGTTTGCGATTAATACCAATTCGGTAAGAGGGGGACATGGTGTGTCTTCTTGGGAGATGTGATGCTTACCAGATTTGAATTCGAAAACTTTAAATCGTGGCAAGCGGCAAAACTACGCTGTGCCCGAATCACAGGCGTTTTCGGCACGAATTCGTCCGGTAAGACGAGTCTGATTCAATTTCTTCTCATGTTGAAACAGACCAAAGACGCCACTGACCGGGCGATATCTCTAGAGCTTAATGGAGACTACGTAAAACTCGGTTCGATCATGGATGTTATCTACAAGCATGATGAGAGCCAGTCGGTACGTTGGGTTCTTGGAATTGATCTCGAATCTGAATTAACGCTGTCAGACGCAAGCCAGAAAAGGTCCGCAACAATAGTGCGCGGATATGAATTAACGGTCAGGGCGAACACCGCCGTACAAAACCACGCGCCTGTTGCGACTAGCATTTCTTATAGTTTGGGGGAGCTCAAATTTACGCTCGCCCTCAAAAGAGAACAAACTTCTCAGTTCGATCTCACTTGCTCGAGACACGATGGAAAGAGCCCTAGCTTTTCCTTTGTGAGGACAAAAGGCCGTGCTTGGCAGTTACCTGGTCCGATAAAGTCATATGCGTTTCCAGATCAAGCGCGAACCTATTTCCAAAATGCCGGATTTCTGGCCGATCTGGAAGCAGCGTATGAAGCTCAACTCGATAAAATCTTCTACTTAGGGCCACTCCGCGAATACCCTCAGCGCGATTACTTGTGGTCTAGATCACGGCCATCGGACGTTGGTCCGCGTGGGGACAAGGTCATCGATGCGATTTTGGCGGCGACGGAAGCCGGCGAGATGCGGAATCTCAAACCTAAGGCGCGCCTTAGAACGTTCCAAGAAATGATCGCATACTGGCTTCGTGAGATGGGGCTCATTCACGAATTTGCCGTGCAGGAAATCGCGCCAAATTCCAATAGGTGGCAAGCGAGGGTGAGAACCAGTCCTGGCTCAAGTTGGGTTCTTTTGACCGACGTAGGGTTTGGCATATCACAAGTGCTGCCGGTGATTACGCTCCTCCAATACGTTCCGGAGGGCTCGACTGTCATACTCGAACAGCCGGAAATTCATCTACACCCCTTGGCTCAGGCGGGTTTGGCCGATGTCATTATTCAGGCAGCGGTGCACAGAAATGTGCAAATAATCTTAGAGAGCCATTCCGAGCATCTCTTGCTTCGCCTTCAACGCCGAATTGCTGAAGAGGCGTTACAGGCGAAGGAAGTAGAGCTCTATTTCTGCGATGCGCAGGACGGAACAAGTAAGATTACGAAGCTTGAAGTTGACCTTCTTGGTAAGATCAACAATTGGCCCGATAAGTTCATGGGTGACGCCTTCAACGAAGCTGCTTCAGCGGAGATCGCTCGGCTTAAGCGAATGAAGGCTATAGTTGAATGACTAAGTATGTGATCGACACCAACGTAGCCATTGTTGCAAATGGTGATTCAGAGCGTGTGAAGATTGGATGTCGCTTAGCGGCTGTAGAATTGCTTCAAAAGGCAGTAAACAAGGGCGTGATCTTTCTGGACAGTGCGGGTGCTATTCAAGACGAGTATCGAAGGTATTTGAATCCAAGAGGTCAGCCGGGGGTTGGTGACCGTTTTTATCTTGAAGTGATCAATAGCGATCCGAGAAAAATTAAGCGCATTGACGTGGAAAAGAATGTCGATGGCCAGTATTTTGATCTACCTAAAGAAATCATTGATAGCGCATTCGATCAGGGTGACCGGGTTTTTGCTGCTGTAGCTAGGAAAAGTGGAGCTAGAATACACAACGCTGTAGATACCGACTGGGTCGAGCATCGGGAGGTTATCGAAGGGAAGGGCATTCCCATTGTTTTTCTGTGCAGTGCCGATCCCGCGGAATGGCGCGACGAGTAAGCGAACCGTTAGCTGTAAAAGCTAAAGTCGCTCACCGATGCAAGCCACCCATTGGTAGCAAAAATCCCGCCAACGTCGCCTTTAGGCTCGACTCTTGCGAAATTTCGTGTCACTCCGCTGCCATGAACCCCGATATCAAAATTTGTGGTCTGAAGACGCCGGAAGCGGTGGATCGTGCTCTTGAGCGCGGCGCCACCCATATCGGCTTTATCTTCTTTGAAAAGAGCCCGCGCTATATCGAGCCGGATCTCGCCGGCGCGCTCGCCGAGCGTGCCCGCGGCAAGGCCAAGGTGGTTGCCGTCACGGTCGATCCTACTAACGACGATCTCGACGAGATCATGGCGCTGGTGAAGCCCGATATGCTGCAGCTTCATGGCAATGAAAGCCCGGAACGTGTGCTGACCATCAAGGCGGTCCACAACGTACCGGTCATGAAGGCCATGTCGGTGCGCGATGCCGACGATCTGAAGCGGGTGGAATCCTATATCGGCATTGCCGACCGCTTCCTCTTCGATGCCAAACCGCCGGTCGGCTCTGTGCTGCCGGGCGGAAACGGCGTATCCTTTGATTGGAGCCTGATGAGCTGGCTCGACGATCGAGTGGATTACATGCTGTCCGGCGGCGTCAACAAGGACAATGTCGCCGAGGCACTGGCTTCCACCAAGGCCAGCGGTATCGATCTTTCCTCCGCGCTGGAAAGTGCGCCTGGCGTGAAGGATCTCGGCAAGATCGACCAGTTTTTCGACGCTTTTGCAGAAGCATGCCTGCCGGAACCGGCAGCAGGGAGTAGAAAGTGAACCAGACGCCTAAACCCAATTCCTTCCGCTCCGGCCCCGACGAGGACGGCCGTTTCGGTATTTACGGCGGTCGTTTCGTAGCCGAAACGCTCATGCCGCTGATCCTGGATCTGCAGGAGGAATGGGCGAAGGCGAAGGACGATCCGGCCTTCCAGGCCGAGCTGAAGTCTCTCGGCACGCACTATATTGGCCGCCCAAGCCCGCTTTATTTCGCCGAGCGCCTGACGGCTGAGCTTGGCGGCGCAAAGATCTATTTCAAGCGCGAAGAGCTGAACCATACCGGTTCGCACAAGATCAACAACTGCATCGGCCAGATCCTGCTCGCCAAGCGCATGGGCAAGACCCGCATCATCGCCGAAACCGGCGCAGGCCAGCATGGCGTCGCGTCCGCGACCGTCGCCGCCCGTTTCGGCCTGCCTTGCGTCGTCTACATGGGCGCAACCGATGTCGAACGCCAGGCGCCGAACGTGTTCCGCATGAAGCTCTTGGGCGCCGAGGTCATTCCGGTGACAGCCGGCAGCGGCACGCTCAAGGACGCCATGAACGAAGCCCTTCGTGACTGGGTCACCAATGTCGAAGACACCTATTACCTGATCGGCACGGCTGCCGGCCCGCATCCCTATCCGGAAATGGTCCGCGATTTCCAGGCCGTGATCGGCACCGAAGCCCGCGCGCAGATTCTGGAGGCCGAAGGCCGCCTGCCGGATCTCGTCATTGCGGCCGTCGGCGGCGGCTCGAATGCCATCGGCATCTTCCATCCTTTCCTCGATGACGAGAGCGTCAAGATCGTCGGCGTCGAAGCTGGTGGCAAGGGTCTACAGGGTGACGAGCATTGTGCCTCGATCACCGCCGGTTCGCCCGGCGTGCTGCACGGCAACCGCACCTACCTGCTGCAGGATGGCGATGGCCAGATCAAGGAAGGCCATTCCATCTCGGCCGGTCTCGATTATCCCGGCATCGGCCCGGAACATTCCTGGCTGAACGATATCGGCCGCGCTGAATATGTGCCGATCATGGACCATGAGGCGCTCGAAGCCTTCCAGACGCTGACGCGCCTCGAAGGCATCATCCCGGCGCTCGAGCCGAGCCATGCGCTCGCCGAAGTGATCAAGCGTGCCCCGAAGATGGGCAAGGACGAGATCATCCTGATGAACCTCTCCGGCCGCGGTGACAAGGATATCTTTACCGTCGGCAAGATTCTGGGAATGTGAGTTAGACGCCATGACCGCACGTATGGACAAACGCTTCGCCGCTTTGAAGGCTGAAGGCCGCCCCGCACTCGTCACCTATTTCATGGGCGGCGATCCGGATTACGAGACCTCGCTCGGCATAATGAAGGCGCTGCCGGAAGCCGGCGCCGACGTCATCGAGCTTGGCATGCCCTTTTCCGATCCCATGGCCGACGGCCCGGCGATCCAGCTTGCCGGCCAGCGCGCCCTGAAGGCCGGCCAGACGCTGAAGAAGACGCTGCAGCTCGCCGCCGATTTCCGCAAGGTCGATGTCGATACGCCGATCGTGATGATGGGCTATTACAATCCGATCTACATCTATGGCGTCGAAAAGTTCCTGGACGATGCGATCGCCGCCGGCATCGACGGCCTGATCGTCGTCGACCTGCCGCCGGAAATGGATGACGAGCTTTGCATTCCGGCCATTCGCAAGGGCATCAACTTCATCCGCCTGGCAACGCCGACCACCGATGACAAGCGCCTGCCGACGGTTCTGAAGAACACGACCGGTTTCGTCTATTACGTCTCGATGAACGGCATCACCGGTTCGGCATTGCCCGATCCCTCGCTGGTGTCGGGTGCCGTCGAGCGCATCAAGCAGCATACCGGTCTGCCGGTCTGCGTTGGTTTTGGCGTCAAGACGGCCGAACATGCCAAGCTGATCGGCGCGTCTGCCGATGGCGTTGTCGTCGGCACAGCGATCGTCAACCAGATTGCCACCAGCCTCACCAAGGATGGCAAGGCAACAGCAGACACCATCCAGGCTGTCGCCACCCTGGTGCGCGGCCTGTCGACAGGAACGCGTTCCGCCCGCCTTGTTGCCGCCGAATAGTTTTTCCATATAGGCCTCTCATTAATCCCCTGCGGATTGAGGGGAAAAGCCTATGGGCATTTGGTGACGACTAGGATATCGATTAATTCGGTCGATTAGGAGTTTCGAATTGAACTGGATCACGAACTACGTCCGCCCGCGGATCAATTCCATGCTGGGCCGTCGCGAGGTTCCGGAGAATCTCTGGATCAAGTGCCCGGAAACGGGCGAAATGGTCTTCCACAAGGATCTGGAAGACAACAAGTGGGTCATCCCTGCTTCCGGTTTCCACATGAAGATGCCGGCCAAGGCTCGTCTTGCGGATCTCTTCGACAACGGCGAATACGAAGCCCTGCCGCAGCCGAAGGTCGCGCAGGATCCGCTGAAGTTCCGGGATTCGAAGAAATATACCGACCGCCTGAAGGACAGCCGCTTGAAGACCGAGCAGGAGGATACGATTCTCTCCGGCGTCGGCAAAGTTCGCGGCCTGAAGCTCGTTGCCATCGTGCATGAGTTCAACTTCATCGGCGGTTCGCTCGGCATGGCGGCCGGCGAAGCGATCGTGAAGGCTTTCGAGCGTGCGATCGCCGAAAAATGCCCTGTCGTGATGTTCCCGGCTTCGGGCGGCGCCCGCATGCAGGAAGGCATTCTATCGCTGATGCAGCTGCCGCGCACGACGGTTGCCGTCGACATGCTGAAGGAAGCTGGCCAGCCCTACGTCGTGGTTTTGACCAATCCGACGACCGGCGGCGTCACGGCCTCCTACGCCATGCTTGGCGACATTCATTTGGCCGAACCCGGGGCTGAAATCGGCTTCGCCGGCAAGCGCGTGATCGAGCAGACGCTGCGCGAAAAGCTACCCGAGGGCTTCCAGACCTCGGAATACCTGCTGGAGCACGGCATGGTGGATATGGTGGTCAAGCGTCACGACATTCCTGACACCCTGGCGACGCTTCTGAAGATCCTGACCAAGGCGCCGGCAAACGACGTATCGGTCAAGAATAAGAATGGCGCGGCACTGGCGATAGCGGCGAGCGCCTGACATTATCGATTGCCGACGGGCGGAGGTGCGGGATGACGTCTATGGACCAATCCGCAATGAGCGAGGCAGCACGCGAGATCGAGAAGCTCATGGGGTTGCACCCCAAGGGCTTCGATCTTTCTCTGGAGAGAATAACCCGGCTGCTCGACGCCCTCGGCAATCCTCATCAGAAATTGCCGCCGGTGATCCATGTCGCCGGCACCAACGGCAAGGGTTCCGTCACGGCCTTCTGCCGCGCGTTGCTCGAAGCCGGCGGCTATAGCGTGCACGTCCACACCTCGCCGCATCTCGTCAATTGGCACGAGCGCTATCGCATCGGCGTCAAGGGCGGCCGCGGCAAGCTCGTCGACGATGCTGTGTTTGCCGATGCGCTGAGACGCATCGCCAAGGCCAATGGCGGGCAAAAGATCACCGTCTTCGAAATTCTGACGGCCGCGACCTTTCTCCTCTTTGCCGAACATCCGGGCGATGTTGCCGTCATCGAGGTTGGCCTTGGCGGCCGTTTCGACGCCACGAATGTCATTTCCGATCCCGCCGTGTCGGTCATCATGCCGATTTCGCTCGATCACCAGCCCTATCTCGGCGACCGCGTCGAACTGATCGCTGCCGAAAAGGCCGGCATCATGAAGCCGGGCCATCCCGTCGTCATAGGCCATCAGGACTATGATGCGGCACTCGACGTGCTGATCTCGACGGCCGAGCGGCTCCGTTGTCCGACCGCCGTCTTTGGCCAGGATTTCTCCGCCCATGAGGAATACGGCAAGCTGGTCTATCAGGACGAGTTCGGCCTTGCCGACCTGCCGCTGCCGCGCCTGCCGGGCCGCCACCAATATGGAAATGCCGCTGCCGCCATCCGCGCCGTCAAGGCTGCCGGCTTCGTCGTGACCGAAGCGATGATGGAAAAGGCGATGACCTCGGTCGAATGGCCGGGCCGCCTGCAGCGACTGACGGAAGGTGAGCTGGTTGCGCATGTCCCGGAGCGCGCCGAGATCTGGGTGGATGGCGGCCACAATCCCGGCGCCGGCGAAGTCATCGCCGAGGCCATGGCGAATTTCGAGGAGCGCCAGCCGCGGCCTCTGTTTCTGATCATCGGCATGATCAATACCAAGGATCCGATCGGCTATTTCAAAGCCTTTGTCGGCCTGGCTGAAAAGGTCTATTGCGTGCCGATCCGCGGCAGCGAAGCCATGATCGATCCAGTCATCCTGGCGAATGCAGCCTATGATGCCGGCCTTGTCGCCGAACCCATGTCCAGCGTCGTTGAGGCGCTGGATGCGATCAAGGGTGCGGCCGCGCCAAATTCGCCTCCCCCACGCATTCTGATCGGCGGTTCGCTCTATCTGGTCGGCGATGTCCTTGCCGACAACGGCACGCCGCCGCGGTGATTCTGGCCGGGTGGTCAACCACCCGCCCTCGTGCTTCGAGACGGCCTGGGTCTCCTCAGCATGAAGGCTGACCTTCGCACCCAGCCGCTACGGGCTCATTTCTTCGTTGCCTCTGCGTTGCCATGGAGAGGAGCCTGCTCCATCCTCACCCTGAGGTGCGAAGCTTCGAAGGGCAAGGATGACCCGCTCTCTCCGCACCAACAAAAAACCCCGCCGAAGCGGGGCTCTTGTTCCTACAGTCGATACCGATCAGGCTGCGCTGGAGATCCAGTTCTGCAGGGCCGTCTTGGGAGCGGCGCCGACCTTGATGTCAGCGACTTCGCCGGCCTTGAACATGGCGAGCGTCGGGATCGAGCGAACGCCGAACTGGGCAGCCAGTTCCGGATTTTCGTCGATGTTGAGCTTGGCAACCTTGACCTTGCCTTCGAACTGCACGGCAAGCTCTTCCAGAGCCGGGGCGATCATCTTGCACGGACCGCACCATTCGGCCCAGAAATCAACGACAACAGGCTCTGCAGACTGCAGCACTTCGGTGGCGAAGTTGGAGGTATCGACTTTAACGGTAGCCATAGGCTGCTCCTTACCAGGATTTGCGGGTTGCTAGATATGTGATGGTGCGGTGCCCATATTTCAATATCTGGTATTTCACTTTGTCTCGAGCTCCGCAAGCGCCAATGCAAGTGCCCTGTCGGACAGCGTGTAGATCGAGGCATTTTCGGTATAGACCAGCATGCAGTCGACGCGCTTTCCCGGATAAAGCGGCGAAAGGATCTCGCGGTAGATGGCCAGCTGAGCTTTGTGAGCGAAGGGGATGCTGCTTTCCTCGGCAGGAGGCACGCGATTGGTCTTATAGTCGAGAATGACGACACGATCGTCTAGGTCAGCCAGCCGGTCGATGCGGCCGGAAACGGCATAGGATTGGCTGCCGAGCTTCAGCGTGCCCATGATCGACACTTCCGCCTGCGCATGGGTGCTGAACGTGCCCTGCAGATCCGGATGCGACAGCAGCGCCATGACGGACTTCACCAGCGCCCCTTGCTCGGCCGGTGGCCAGAAGCGCGCGGCCCGCTCGGCGTAGCGCCGGGCGGCATCGGCGCGCTCTTCTGGCGCGATTTCAGGCAAAGTCTGCAGCATACGGTGGATGAAGCGACCCTTCTGCAAGGCACGGTCGGATTTGGCTTTCTCGCCGAAAAGCGCCGAAGTCACCAGCAGATCGTCGGCTTCCTCATCGATGACGGTGCCTACGCCGGAGGGGCTCAGCGGCCGCGGCAGGCTTCTTTGCGGCGGCAGCGGGCGGTTGAGGCTGTCGGGCAGGCCAGCGCGTTCGGAGCGTTTCTCATGCTCCCTCGCGGTCTCGAATTCGAGCTGAACCTGGGCAACCCGCCAGCTCAAGCCCTGCCAGTCGCCATCCGGGCCGGTGAAGGTCTTCTGCGTGCAGCGCAGCTCATCCCCGCGCAGCGCTGCGGAAATCATCGCCTGCCAGGTATCGGCATTTTCGCGGATGCCGCGGTAGCCGCAAATGATCAGCCGGTCGGCGGCGCGCGTCATGCCCACATAGAGCAGCCGGCGATATTCCTCCTCCGCCAGCGCCTGCAGCCGCACTGTGTCGGCCTGCGTCAGCGAATTGGCAAGCGCTGAGACCGGCACCCAAACCGGCAGCGGGATCTCGTCTTTGCCGGTTTCGATCAACCGCAGCTTCGGCAGATGTGTATGGGTGAAGGCCTTGCCGCCGCTATCGACGAGGAAAACGATCGGCGCTTCCAATCCCTTCGAGGCGTGCACCGTCATGATCCGCACCTCGTTGCGGCCCTTGTCCTGCTCGCGCTTGACCGTCGGTGCTTCCAGCTCCAGCGTCGAGATGAAGGATTGCAGGCCGGGCAGGCCGCCCGTTTCATGATCGAGCGTGAAGGTCAGGAATTCGTCGAGGATATCGCTGACTTCAGTGCCGAGCCGCGCCAGAAACTTCCGCCGGCCGCCAAAGCTTCCGAGCACCCGTGCATAAAAATCATGGACAGGAAGGCTCCTCGACAAAGCAAGGAAGGTTCTTAAGCGTTCGACCACCTGGCTGAAGCGGTCATGGCCGTCTGCGGCAAATCTCTGCAGGTGGCTCCAGACGCTTTCCTCGTCATCGCGATAGGCGGCAACGGCAAAGACATCCTCTTCGCTAAGGTCGAACAATGGGCTCTTCATGAGCGCACAGAGCGAAAGATCGTCTTCCGGCAACAGCAGGAAGCGGCCGAGCGCCAGAAGATCCTGAATGGCGATATGGCTCGTCAGCACCAGACGATCGGCGCCGGCAACAGGAATGTTGCCCCGTCGTTTGAGGGCGCGGGTCAACGCATTGACGAAGCTGTCGCGCTTGCGCACCAGCACGAGAATGTCGCCGGCCTCGATGAAACGGGCCTTGCCCTTCTCGATGATCGTTTCCCGGCCGATCAGATTGCCGATCATGTGCGCCATCCGCCGCGCCAGAATGGCGGCGGGCGCGCTCTCCGGCGTCGAATCGAAAGGTGCCGTCCAGTCTTCTTCCCTGGCGGCCGGCTCCGGCGCGATCGTCTCCCAAAGATCGACGGCGCCGGGGTGGCCGATGCGGCTGGAGCGATGCACCACAGGCTCGTTAAGGGCGCTGAGTCCTCGGGCATTCTCCGGGCTGGTGAAGACATGGTCGACGGCGCCGAGCACATCCGCCGTCGAACGGAAGGAGAGGGGGAGGCGGATCGACGAGAATTGCTGGCCGCTCGCTGCCACGCGGCGCCGCGTGCGGTCGCTTTCCTCGGAAAAGCGTTCGGGACGGGCGCCCTGAAACGAATAGATCGATTGTTTCTCGTCACCGACGGCAAAGATCGTGCGCAGCGTCGGCCGGGCGCTGTCGCCGGAGAAGAAATCCTCCGCCAGCGATTGGATGACGCTCCATTGGATCGGGCTGGTATCCTGCGCCTCGTCCACGAGAATATGGTCGATGCCCTGATCCAGCTTGTAGTGAATCCAGGGGCCGACATCCTTCTTGGTCAAGAGATCGGCCGTGCGGGTGATGAGGTCTTCGAAATCGAGCTGGCTGCGGCGCTTCTTCAGCTCCTCGTAGTCGCGGTTCAGACGATCGGCGAGAATGAGGGCGGCATGGGTGGCGCGATACATCCGCATCAGCTTCAGCCGGTCGCGGCAAGCAACGACATGGGCGCGTGCCTCAGCGACGGCATCGGCGAGTGCCGGCGCATCAGCAAGCATCGCCTTGACGAAGAACTGGCTGTCCGACTTCGGTTCGCCCTTGGCAGTCAGCATAGCCTTTTCGAGGATTTCGGCGCGGGCAAGCGGATCTGCCTCACGCTTGGCAAGCCGCAGCGCGTAAGCAACTTCCTGAGCCTTGGCGCCGCCCTTCTCGTCGGCAAGCGTCAGATAAAGCTCCAGCGTCGCGCCGGAGAGGCCGGGCAGCGGCCAATATTGCTCGGCAATGTTCGTTTCCGTCTCACCGGGCGTAAGGCCAAGCCGGGCAAGCAGTGCGGTCTCAAAGCCGCCTTTGCGCTCGGCTGCTTCCGTGAAACGACGGATCGCATTGCGGTTGGCGACGATATCACCCAGTAGGGTCTCAAGGCCGGATTCATCGCCGAGATCGAGCACATAGTCGAAGGCCCGCGCCAGTTCGGCATCGCCATGCGGCGTCGTTGCCGTCAGCAAGGCGCGGCGTGCATCGTCCAGCAGGACTTCGGCAGCGCGGTCGTCGAGAACGGAGAAATGCCCGGCGACGTTTGCTTCAAGCGGAAATTGATGCAGCAACGCCTCACAGAAAGCATGGATGGTCTGGATCTTCAATCCGCCGGGCGTTTCCAGCGCCTTGGCAAAGAGCCGGCGTGCCTCGGCGAGCTTGAAGAGATCGGGCTCCTTGCCTTCGATATCGGCGATGCGTTTCTTCAGCTCTTCGTCTGGCATCGTCGCCCAGGCGGCAAGCCGATCGAAGACACGGTTCGACATTTCGGACGCTGCCGCCTTGGTATAGGTGAGGCAGAGGATCGCCGAGGGCCGCGCACCTGCTAGAAGCAGGCGGATCACACGCTGCGTCAGCACATGCGTCTTGCCGGAGCCGGCATTGGCCGAGACCCAGGCCGAGCGTTCGGGGTCGGAGGCGATCGACTGCTGGATGGTCGTCCAGCTGATCCAGACGCCGGGATCGTCGCTCTCGGGTAGGGTGGCGATGTCGTCGGCGGAAAAATCACTCATCGCCGCCGCCTTCCTGCTCGCTCTCTGCCGTCGACCATTCCGAAACGCGGGCGAGGTGATCGTAATCCCCGCCATATTCAAACTGGTGGGCCGGAATCAGCCGCGAGGAAAAACCCTTCTCGCCCGATTGCAGCAGCGAAACGAATTTCACCAGCTGGTCCATTGATTCCTGCGCGAGATCCATAGCCGACTTCGTTTCCGTCTTACCACCGCGGCTGGAATGTTCGTTGTTGACCTGGTCGACCTTGAAGCGATCACCGGGCCGCAGCCGGACATAAAGCAGGTTCTCGGGGATCAGTGCGCCAATATTGCGGAAGGCGCCGGCCTTCAGCGCATAGGCTTCCAACGCCAGCTGCGGATCGAGTAGCGCGCGCGCCTGTGGCGGCGAGGGATTGTAGCCGGTCTTGTAATCGATGAGATCGGCGCCCTTGTCGCTCTTGATATCGATGCGGTCGGCAACGCCCGTCAGCCGAATGCCGATCGGCTCGATCTCGACGCCAGCCGGCACTTCCGTTGCCGTTTTGCGCACTTCGGGGCGTCGTTCCGTTTCCCAGGCAAGGAAAGCGCGCGCCACTTCGCGGAAACGCGGGCGCCAGACGCTGTCGATGTGAACAGGCAGCCGCTCGGCATCGAAAAGCTCCGCAATGATGCGATCCATCGCGACCGTCGCATCCGGCGTGCCGGCCACATGCCCTTCACGGACGAAACGGTCGATGATCTTGTGGTAGAGCGTGCCGCGCTCGGCCGGCCCGGGATCACGGTTGAACGGATCGACCGGATCGAGCCGCAGCACGCGCCGGGCATAGATCGAATAGGGATCGCGCCGCAGCCGCCCCACCTCGCTGAAGGAATAGCTCTTCGGCTGCAGCTCTGCAGGCGGCTTTGGTGCCGGGCGCAGCGCCGGAGCCTGGTTTTCACCCTCGTCGATCATTGCAGCCCAGTGGCGATACTGGTCGCCGCGCGCCTTCATGGCCTCTTCCAGTTCCTCGCCGCCGAGTGCGATCAGCCGCTGCAGCCAGCGTGAGGCGACCGTCGGCGTCGAACCCTGGCGCAGGGCGCGGGAATAGATCAGATCGCGGGTGCCGTTCGCCATTTCGAAATCGTGCGCAAGCTGGCCGATACGGCGCTCCGGTGGTTCCAGACCGATCTCGGTCTTCATACTGCGCGAAATGAAGGGATTGTTTGCCGTCTGCCCTGGCCAGGATCCTTCGTTCAACCCGCCGAGGATCAGCGTATCGACGCTCTGCAGGCGTGCTTCCAGCGTGCCGAAGATGAAGAGGCGGGGATGGCTGAGCGCCCGTGGCTTCACCGCCTGGCCCACGCACAGTGCTGCCATGATGTCGATCCACTGCACGCCATCGGCTTCCAGCTGGCCATCGGTTTCGATGACGTCCCGAAGAAGGCTGGCAAGCGTGTCACCGGCTTCGCCGGACCAGAGGCCTGCCAGGCTGCCACGCTCGTCGACGGCCGCAGCTTCCAGGGCGCGGCCGGTACGCTCCGCCCAATTCGAAAGTGTGAGGAGATCTTCTGACGCGGGTAGGGAAAGCGCCGATACCAGCGGTTCGCATGCCGCTGCCACTCGCTGGGCAAGCGCCCGCGCATGCTCGATGGCTTCAGGCGGCAACGCTTTGCGCCATTGCGGCGCATGGCGGTCATCGGCCTGTTTCGCTACGCGGTCGTCCAGCAGGGTTTCCAGCCTGCCGATGTCGATGTTGTCGACGCCGCCCCTGAGCGCCAGGATCTCCAGCGCATCGACAGCAGGCCGATGTGTCTCCGCAGGCAGGCCGAACAAGGCGAGGGGATGTTTGAGCAGCGCGACAACGGCAACGGGATCGCCAGGTCGGAGCGACGCCTCCAGCAGCAATTGTAGCAGTGTGCCCTGGGGCGTGGCGTTCAGCGGCGTACCGGCGGAATCGTCGGCGGTAATGCCGAAGCGGGCAAGCTCCGCTGTCACACGCCGCGCGAGATTGCGGTCGGGCGTGATCAAGGCCGCCTGGCTTTCGCCGCCGCTGCGCCCCGGTTTCTCCAGCGCCAGCCGTAAGGCGATAGCGATCGCGGTCGCCTCCTCACGCTCGTTGGCCGCTTCGATCAGCGCCACGTCGGCGAATGCGTCCGCTATCGCATCGGGAGCAAGCGTCTTGCGCCAGCTTCCCCAGCCGCTCGTCGCCTTGGCCGGCGCCAGCGCACGCGACAGGATCTGCGCCCGCATCTGCATGGTTTCAGCCGCATCCGCGATGGATTCGACATCGCGCCGCGTGACCTGCAACCGTTTCAGCAGCAGGGAGAGACCATATTGCGGATGGCTGCGCGTCGTCGGATCGGCTCTTTCGCCGATGGATGTCTCCGGCGCCACGAGCTGCCAATCCTCTTCCGGCATCGCAAGATCGAGGCCGGGCAGCACGATCACGCCTTGCGGCAAGGCAGCGACCGCTGAAATCAACTCAGCGGTTGCCGGCACTGAGCCCGTCGAGCCTGCTATGATAACCGGCCCGAGATGCCGCATCCTGGAGATGCGCTGCGCCTCGGCGCGCAGGATGGCATTGCGGTTGCGGGCGGGCGAGGACTTTCCGAGTTCTTCAAGACGCGCCGGCCAGAAGGCGCTGGCGATCGCCAAGAATTCGGCCGTCAGCTGCCACCAGAGCGCATGATCCTCCGCGCTGAGATTGGCAAGCTCGCTCCATTCACGGTCCTCGGTCTCCAGCGAATCAATGAGTTCGGCGAGATTGCGCGCAAGCCAAATAGCATCCGCCGGGCTTGCCGGCGCCACTAGCGGCGAATCGGAGTGAATATCGCGCACGATCTGCGGCAGCTTGTTGCGCCAGGCAAGGATCAGCCGGGCCAGTTCCAGCAGTCGGGCGGTATTGGCAAGCGGCTGCGCCAGATCGGCCGTTTCCGGCAGGGCTTCTTCGAAATAGCCGCTGTCGTCGTCGGTTTCGCCGAGTGGGCGAATGACCGGCAGGATGGCGGCGCGGCCGCCGAGCAGGTCGACGAATTCCGAACGCAGCACGCGCGCTGCGCGCCGCGTCGGCAGAAAGATGCTGACCTTGGCAAGCGACAGCGGGTCCGCCGGATCGTGACGGAAATGCTCGGTCAGCCGGCCATCGCAGAGCGCTGTCGCAAGCGTTTTCAGGAAGGGCAGGCCTGCCGGAATCGTCAGAAAGCGTTGCCGGTGTCCGCCTGCCATAGGCTCACGCAAACGCCCGGAAATTCCGGATCGTTTCCTCCGCTTCCCCGACCGCCTCCGGCGTGCCGACAGTCAGCCAGTGGCCGTCGAGCATCGTGCCATAGAGCCGGCCTTTGGCGATGGCCTTATCGTAATATGCGTTGATGTTGAAGGCGTCGTCTGGCGCGTCATCGAGAAACGACGGATTGATGACCAACGTGCCGGCATACACTACGCCGTTGCCGGTGACATCGCTATAGCGTGAGAGGCGACCATCCTCAGCCATGCTGAAATCATTCTTGCCGTTGTGGCCCGTCGTCTTCTCCAACGCCACGCAGAGCATGCCAAAGTCCATACGGTCTGCGTCGAAGAATCCGGCTAAGTGCTCAAGGTTCGTCGGTTGGTTTTCTCTTTCGCCAATCCAGAAGAGATCCGAATTCATAACGAAGACCGGATCTCGACCAAGAAGCTTCAATCCTTTTGCCAACCCACCGCCATTGTTCATTAGCGCGTCCCGCTCGTCCGAGATCAGGATGTCGAGTTTGCCGTAGTCGCGCAGGTGCGCTTCCATCTGGTCGGCATGATGATGAACGTTAACAACGACCTGCTCGACGCCAGCTTCCGCCAGCGCATCCAGCGTATAGTCGATCATCGGCTTGCCAGCGATCTTCACCAGCGGCTTCGGGATGGTATCGGTGATCGGCCGCATACGGGTTCCAAGCCCCGCGGCCAATACCATGGCTTGTTTGATGGTCATTTCGTCTCGAACTTTCGATTCGCTATCTGATTTCCATAGCACAGGGCCGGAAAGCCGTCGCGGGGTCTGGTTCGCTATGCCCGGCCAATGCCGGCCTTCTCGCACCATTCGCGCAAGGGTGCGAGCGCTTCATGCTCAAAGGCGATGGCGAGATAGGCGAGCGTGCGCGGCATATGCTTCAAATATCCCGGCTTGCCGTCACGCTGCAAGAGCCGCACCCAGAGGCCGGCAAGCTTGCAATTGCGCTGCGCCGACATGATCGCCCAGCTCTTCAGGAATTTGGCCTCGTCGAAACCGCCCTGGGCATGACGAAGTGCGAGATAGTCTGACATCAGCTGGTCATGCAGATCGCGCTCGATCGTCACGCGCGCATCCTGCACCAGCGAGGCGACGTCATAAGAGGTCGGCCCGATCATTGCATCCTGGAAATCGATCATGCCGACACGCTTTATGCCCTGTTCATGCGACCGCCAGATGATGTTTGGCGAATGCATGTCGCGCAGCAGCAGGTTCTTTTCCGCGTCGTCGAGCTGATCGATCAGCCTGTCCCAGATCGCTAGATAGTCGGCCCGTTCCTCGTCGCTTGCCGGCGTGCCGCGCTTCCAGGGCAGATGCCAGTCGAGCAGCAGCCGCGCTTCCATCTTCATCGCGGTCCGGTCGAAATCCGGAATGTGATGGATGTGATCCGGCGTGACGGGGATATCGCGTGGAATGGAAAGGCTGTGCAGATGCGCAAGGCAGGCGACGCTCGCCTGATAACGCTCGGCGATCGGCTTGCCCTCCGCATCGAGCACGCCGTCGGTGCCGAGATCCTCGATCAGAAGAATGCCAAGATCGTAGTCGGCGGCGAAAATTTGGGGGGCGGCAAAGCCGTTTTGGCTGAGTATAGTGGCGATCGCCACAAAGGGGTAGGTATCCCAGGCGAGATGGGCGACCTTGGGATAGGGTTTGCCGTCAAGCACCGGGGGCCCTTCCGGCAGCCGTGGCCAATCCATCAGGATCACGCGGCCGCTGCCATCGGCAGGAAAAAGAGACTCGTAAGCCCGCAGCGAGGCATCGCCGGTGAGGAAACGTCTCGCGGCACCGCGATAGCCATGCGAATCGAGAAAGGCGCGTATAGCCAATACGCGTTCGATGCGTGCTATCTGCTTGGCCGGTGCCGTGAGGACGGCGCGCCGTCCTTCGCCCTCATGCGTCAGTTTGAGATCGATGCGTTCCTTCGGCAGCTCGCCCTCGGCCATTTCGGGCCACTCGACAAGGCAGATGCCGGTCTGCAGCGCCTCGTCGAAGCCGAGCTCCGTCAACTCGCTTGGGTCGCCGAGACGATAGAGATCGAAATGCGAGACCGGGATGCGCAGCTCATAGGATTGCACAAGGGTAAAGGTCGGGCTCGGCACGTCCAGTTCGGCATCGTCGGCCATGGCGCGCAGCAGCGCGCGGGCGAGCGAGGATTTTCCCGCGCCGAGATCGCCCGACAAGGCCAGACAGTCGCCGACCTTCAGAGCCAGTACCAGATCTTCGCCGAGCTGGGCTGTGGCGGCGTCATCTGCGAGGAAAAGGGAAATGCTGGTCTCTGGGGCTGTCATTCTGCTGCGACGGAATGAGGCAATTCAGCTGAAGGAATCCGGCAGGTGACCGTCGTTCCCTTGCCCGGCTGGCTTTCGATCGAAACCTCGCCCTCATGCAGGCTGACGAAGCTTTCGACGATGGAAAGGCCGAGGCCGGCACCGCTGCGCTTGCCACCCTTGCCGCCGGAGGCGAAGCGGTTGAACACCGCATTGATCAAATCCTCCGGGATGCCTGGGCCTTTGTCGGCAACCGAGAAGACGAAATCCGTGCTCTCGCGCCCGCATCTCAAGGTGATCGTCGATCCCTCGGGCGCGAAATTCGCGGCATTTGTCAGAAGCTTGAGCAGGATCTGCTTCAGCCGCTGCTGATCGGCGACGATAGAGCCGAGATGGGCCGGCACGGTGATTTCAAGCATCACGCCGCTTTCCTGCAGCCGGTCGGCGATCTGCATAGAGACTTCGTCGAGCAGATCGGAGAGCACGATCTCGGAATAGTTCAGCCGCATGATGCCGGCGTCGAGCGTCGCGAGATCAAGGATGTCGTTGACCAGCGTCAGCAGCACGGAAGAAGAGGTCGATATATGGTCGATATATTCGGCCTGCCGCTCGTTCAGCGAGCCGATGCCCGGCGTCTTCAAGAGGTCGGTGAAGCCTATGATGTTTGTGAGCGGCGAACGCAGCTCGTAGGAGACGTGCTGGACGAAATCGTTCTTCAGCTCGTCCGCCTTCAGCAGCGCTTCGTTTTTCTCGGTCAGGGCGCGTTCGGCGCGCACACTGTCGGTCTTGTTGACGAAGGTCAGCATGGTCTGCGCATTCGGCAGCGGAATGACGGCGTAGTCGAGCACCAGATTGGAATAAAGCTCCAGTGTGCCCTGCGATGAGGGCCGCTCGTCGTCGAAGCTGGTGATCTGCTCGGCAAACCGCTTCCAGCCATCAGGCCGGTCATAGGAAGGTGCGCATGCCTCCGCCAGGGTCTGGATATGCGTGCCGGGCTTTGCCTGTGCCTCGGTAATGTTCCAGAGAATGCGGAACGCGGGGTTCGACAGGCGGATGCGGCCATCGGGACCGAAAACGGCGACGCCTTCGGAAAGATGGTCGATGGTTTCGCCCTGAACCTTGACCAGCGTGTTGTAGCGCGTTTCGAGATCGACCTGCTCGGTCAGGTTCTCGAATACCCAAGTTGCGCCGCCCTGCGGATGCGCGGTCGCGAAAACCTTGAGGATCTGACCGTTGGGGAGATGCCAGAGATCGGTCTGCGTGTCGAGCGCGCGATAGACCGAAAGGACGTCATCCTTCCAGGTCTTCCAGTTCAGCTGCTCCGGCAGCTTTTTGGCGCCGCGCAGCCGGTCCAGGAGTTCGCTATTGTCGGGTCGCTTCTCAAGGAAAGCGATATCGAGTTCCCAGAGCTGGACGAAGGCCTGATTGTAGAATTGCAGCCGTCTGTCGCCATCGAAAATCGCAACCGGTGTCGCCAGATGGTCGAGGGTTTCGGCGTGGCTCTTCAGCGTACGGGCAAGCTCGGCGCGAATCGCTTCCGCTTCGGAAATATCGATCGCAATGCCGGCGGAGCCATTCGGCGACTTGACATCGACAACGTCGAAAAAGGTGCGGTTGCCGTGGACCACGGTCGAAATCTTGTCGTGGAAGGGCGACTCCGGCGTAGCGGCTGCCCGAATGCGTTCGCGAGCCACGGTCGTCAGGAATTCCCGTCCCTCGCGCACGGCTTCATCTGTCGAAACCGCTTCCACGGCCTCGCCATAGGCCTGATTGACCCAGGTGAGCTTACCTTCCGCATCGCGCTGCCAGACCGGCAGGTCGATGGCATCGAGCAGATTTTGGAACGCGGAGATCGAGGTCATCAGCCGGTCGCGCTCGATCTTCAGTTCGGCGAGTTCGGCGCGCAGATTGTTAAGCGCAATGAAGCGGACAAAGGCGCGTCCGCCGGAAATGCGGCCTTGCGCTTCCAGAATCTCGTCGCGGTTGGTTTCGACAACCATGTCGAAGCTCTGGCCACTGCCGCGCAGCTTGTCGATCGCCTTGTCGAGCTCGCCGGCCGACCATGATTTCAGCCAGCGGCCGAAGGCGAGGAATTCATTGTCCTGCGGCGCGCCGGTCTCGACCGGCAGCTGGCCGAGCAGCTCCGGCCGAGCATTCTGGCCATCCCAGATGACGATCCGGCGGTTCTTGTCGGCAATCAGCGCCTGATATTGCGAAATACGCTGATTGGCATCCGAAAGGGCCGTGCGGATCTCGCGGCTTTCGCTTTCCATATTCCCGCGCTGCCGAACCATCCACATGGTCGACAGGAGTGCGGCGGAGATCACGCCGATGATAACGGAGAAGACGGCCATTTCCGAGGAGGTGAAGAGGCGCATGCCCGCCTGCGTGACGTCATTGCCCTGCGCAAGAACGGGCCCGGCCAGACCGGTCAACAGGCCGCCGAAAACGCTGAGCCTCAACAGGCGGCTCAGGCGCGCTAGCCGGCCCTTGCCCTGCTTTGCCCCTGTCGAAAGCCGATATACGCCGCCCTGCAGCAACCGCGCCGCCACTCCGTGTAGCGCTGGTCGATGCAGTTTGTCTTCCCCTTCAAACATAAGAGGTCTGTCTCCGTCTTCTAATGTGCCGCATCCTGACAAGACATCCCATTTTCATGGCTCCGGGCACGCCCGGTTCGTCACGAATCAAGTGTAAAAACAATACTGCCTAGGAGAATCCGGGGGAAGGGAGCTGGCTAAAAAATAAGCCCCGGCATTTGTCAATGCCAGGGCCACAAGATGTTGTGGATACTGTTTTAATAATCAGTATCTGTAGTGGTCGGACTTGAACGGGCCCTTCGGCGTCACGCCGATATACGATGCCTGCTCTTCGGAAAGCTCCGTCAGCTTCACGCCGAGCTTGGCGAGATGCAGGCGAGCGACCTTCTCGTCGAGGTGCTTCGGCAGAACGTAGACTTCGTTCTTGTACTGGCCGGGCTTGGTGAAGAGCTCGATCTGCGCCAGCGTCTGGTTGGTGAAGGATGCCGACATCACGAAGGACGGGTGGCCGGTGGCGTTGCCGAGATTCAGGAGACGGCCTTCCGAGAGCAGGATGATGCGGTTGCCCTTGGAGAATTCGACCATGTCGACCTGCGGCTTGATGTTCGTCCACTTCTGGTTCCGCAGCGCGGCAACCTGGATTTCGTTGTCGAAGTGGCCGATGTTGCCGACGATCGCCATGTCCTTCATCGCACGCATGTGGTCGATGCGGATGACGTCTTTGTTGCCGGTCGTGGTGATGAAGATGTCGGCCGAGGAAACGACGTCCTCGAGCTGAACGACTTCATAGCCGTCCATCGCAGCCTGCAGTGCGCAGATCGGGTCGACTTCCGTGACCTTGACGCGGGCGCCAGCGCCGGAGAGCGAAGCGGCAGAACCCTTGCCCACATCGCCATAGCCGCAGACGACGGCGACCTTGCCGGCCATCATGACGTCGGTGGCGCGGCGGATACCGTCGACCAGGGATTCCTTGCAGCCGTACTTGTTGTCGAACTTCGACTTGGTGACGCTGTCGTTGACGTTGATGGCCGGGAAGGGCAGCAGGCCCTTCTGGCTGAGCTGGTACAGACGGTTGACGCCCGTGGTGGTTTCTTCCGTTACGCCCTTGATGGCGTCGCGCTGCTTGGTGAACCAGCCAGGCGTTGCCTGCAGGCGCTTCTTGATCTGCGCGAAGAGGATTTCCTCTTCTTCCGAATGCGGGTTGGAGAGCACATCCTCACCGGCTTCGGCGCGGGCGCCGAGCAGGATGTACATGGTGGCATCGCCGCCATCGTCGAGGATCATGTTGGAAAGGCCACCATCGGCCCACTGGAAGATCTTGTCGGTGTAGATCCAATAATCTTCGAGGCTCTCGCCCTTGACGGCGAAGACCGGAACGCCGGATGCGGCGATTGCGGCGGCGGCATGGTCCTGCGTCGAGAAGATGTTGCAGGATGCCCAGCGCACCTGAGCGCCGAGTGCGACCAGCGTCTCGATGAGAACGGCTGTTTGAATCGTCATGTGCAGCGAGCCGGTGATGCGGGCGCCCTTCAGCGGCTTCGCTTCGCCGAATTCGGCGCGGCAGGCCATCAGGCCCGGCATCTCGGTTTCGGCGATCGTGATTTCCTTGCGGCCGAAGTCGGCAAGGCCGATATCCGCGACGATGTAGTCCTTTTCAGTGCTCATGAAGGTCTCCAGCCTGAACGATGCAGTCGCGCCGCGGGCAGACGCCTCGGCCGAATGCAACAAGAATTGCACGCTGACAGCGTGTGGATGATGCCGTGTAGCAGGCTTCAGGGTGGAAATCAATAATGATATAAAGAAGTCTTTATGTCTTTATATCCGCGATAGCAGGCGGAGAAGCCTACATTTCCTCGCCGAACTTGTTGGCGACCAGTTGGTCGAGTGCCTCGAGCGCTTCGGCTGCCTGGTTGCCGCTTGCCGCGACAAGCACGCTGCAGCCCGGGCTGGCTGCCAGCATCATCAGGCCCATGATCGAAGTTCCGCCGACCGTGGTGCCGTCTTTTGAAACGGTGATCACGGCGTCGTAGGCTTCGACGGTCTGGACGAATTTCGCGGAGGCACGGGCATGCAGGCCCCGCTTGTTGATGATCAGGAGTTCACGGGAAAGCTCGGTCATGGGGGCGGTGTTTGCCTCGTTATTTGCCACTGAGCACACGGCTGGCCACGTTGATATATTTGCGCCCGGCCTCTGAGGCCTCCACCAGAGCTCTTTCCATGTTGTTGTCGCCGCGTACGCCCGCGAGCTTGATCAGCATCGGCAAATTGACGCCGGCGATGACCTCGGTATGGCCGCTATTCATGACGGAGATTGCGAGATTGGAAGGAGTACCGCCGAACATGTCGGTGAGGATGATGACGCCGTGCCCGTCATCGGCGCCGGCAACGGCCTGCAGAATGTCCTGCCGCCGCTTGTCCATGTCGTCTTCGGGACCGATGCATACCGTCTCTATGAACTTCTGCGGACCAACGACATGCTCGACGGCATGCCGAAACTCTTCAGCCAGCTTGCCATGAGTGACAAGCACAAGTCCAATCATGATATTACTGCTCCCATGGCATACGCAAACAGGTGGCCAATATCGCAATGCAGCAATGTCGTCCACCGGTGGGGGGACATCTTGGCGATGAAAAGGCGAAGTGCAAGCTTAAAATATAGGATTTGCATGCCTGTTCGGGCCTAAATGGCCGATTAGCCGAAACTCGCGCCGATTTTCGCTATTATTATGGCCAGCGGATTCGCGGAGGTTGCGGCCAGGCGGATCAAGGGCAACCGGATGGAGCCGGTAATATCGACCTGCTCGTCTTCCGGCGGCAGCCTTTCTGCCGTGGCCGGATCGACGGGGCGGACCGCGAAGTGCATTTCGCCTTCGGAAATGTAAGGCATCCGGACGATGCCGGTATAGCGGATTTCCATGAGCCCTTCGATCGAGGGCGGGCATTTCGCAATCACGGAGCCACTTTGCTCGCTGATCAGCACCCGGTCGTCGGCAACAAGGCTTGCCGCCAGCCCGAGCGGTTTGGCAGCGGCAAGGCAGGAAAAGGCGAGGGCGGATTTGCCGCTGCCCGAAGGGCCGAGAAACAGGAGCCCGGTCCTGCCGATGACGATCGCTGTGGCGTGGATATTGGTCGCTTCGCCGATCATGCGAGCGCTCACGCCTGCGTCTGGGCGGGCAGCGACAGGATGAACCGTGCCCCGAGCAACGTCGAGCCATCGTTGTCGACGATATTCTCGGCGCGCAGCGAGCCGCCATGCGCTTCGGCGATCTGCCGGCTGATCGAAAGGCCGAGACCGGAATTCTGCCCGAAACCTTCGGATTCAGGTCGGTCAGTATAGAACCGTTCGAAGATGCGGTCGATATTTTCGGCCTGAATGCCGGGACCATTATCTTCGATATAGATGACGCAACGCGTCCGTGTGCGCGTCAGCCGCACGGTGATCTTGCCGGTTTCCGCCGGGACGAAGGACCGTGCGTTTTCGATGAGATTGGTGACGATCTGACCGATGCGCAGGTCGTGACCCTCGACGGAGAAATTCGTCTTGTTGCCCGGCTTGCGGTCGACGACATATTCGATTTCGACGGCCTTCTTGCTGTGTCCGACTTGTCTGGAAATATCGATCATGTCGCGCAGCAGTACTTCCAGATCGAGCGACTTCGCATCAGGGCGAGCAAGTTCGGCGTCAAGGCGCGATGCATCGGAGATATCGCTGATCAGGCGGTCGAGGCGGCGAACGTCGTGCTGGATCACGTCCATCAGCCGCTTCTTCGAATCATCGCTCTTGGCGAGCGGCAGCGTCTCGACAGCGCTGCGCAGCGACGTCAACGGGTTTTTCAGCTCGTGGCTGACGTCGGCTGCAAAACTCTCGATGGCATCGATGCGATCATAGAGTGCCGATGTCATGTCGCGCAATGCGATCGACAGGTTGCCGATCTCGTCCTGGCGGGCGGAAAAGTCAGGGATTTCCTCGCGTTCCTTCGCTCCGCCGCGGCGCACGCGGATGGCCGCAGCCGAAAGCCGGCGCAGCGGATTGGCGATGGTGGAGGATAAAAGCAGCGACAGCACGACGTTGACCAGCGTCGCGACGCCGAAGACGCGCATGATCGCTAGACGCTCGGCATGAACGATCTTGTCGATGTCGCCGGCCTGGGTCGAGAGCAGCAAGACGCCGAGCACGGCGCGGAAGCGCTGGATCGGCACGGCGACCGAAACGATCAGCTCGCCCTTCTCCGTGGTGCGGACAACGGCACCGCGCACGCCGGTTAGCGCATTCATGACTTCCGGATAGATCGAACCGTCGCCGCCGGGCGCTTCCTTATAGACAGGCAGGTTGCCCGGCTGCAGCATCTTGTTGAGCAACCCGCTGAACCAGTCGGACCAGCTCTGCTTCTCGTCGTCGACGGGGGGCAGGTCGTAGCGCAACACCTGGCCGCGCGAATAAAGATGGCGGCTGTCGAGCAGCAGGTTCGCGTCGGCATCGAAGATGCGGGCGCGGGTGCGTGTCGGCGAGATCAGCCGCGTCAGCACCGGCGCCACCTTTTCCGGATCGATCGGGAATTCCAGATCCTCATCGTTCGGAACGGGCGTGATGCTCTGGCCGGCCTGCAGCTCCAGCAGCTTCTGCGGATCGATGGTGATGGAGTTGGTATCGACCGATGCCGAGGCCGAGACGGCACCGGCGATGATCTCGCCCTGCGTCAAGAGGCTCTCGACGCGGGCATCGATCAGGCCTTCGCGGAACTGGTTGAGATAGAGAATGCCGCCGACCAGAACGACGAGGGCGGCCAGATTGAAAAACAGGATGCGCCGCGTCAGGCTCGAAAAGACAGCATTGCCGAAGATGCGGCGGATCAGCACGAAGGGATGAGTCCAGCGCCGGCGCGCGATTCGAGCGCCGCTCGGGCTTTCCGAGTCGTCTATATCCCTGTCCTGCACCAGCTGTGCCAAGCCTACGGCCCTTTCGAAGAACGGGATCGTCGACCCCGTCCGCATGCTCTTATTCCATCGTCCGCCGTATGGTCCAGTTGACTCTTATGCAGCTTCGCGGAAGCGGTAGCCGACGCCATACAGCGTCTCGATCATATCAAAATCGAGGTCGACCATCTTGAATTTCTTGCGCAGCCGCTTGATGTGGCTGTCGATCGTGCGGTCGTCCACATAGACCTGCTCGTCATAGGCCGCATCCATCAGCGCATCGCGGCTCTTGACCACGCCGGGGCGCTGGGCAAGCGAATGCAGGATGAGGAATTCGGTGACGGTGAGCGTCACTGGCTCGCCCTTCCAGGTGCAGGTATGGCGTTCCTGGTCCATGACGAGCTGTCCGCGTTCCAGCGAGCGGGCCTGCTGTGCAGCACCCGGCTTGGCAACGGCTGCGCCGCCGGCAGCATTTGCGGCTTCGCGAGCGGACGCACGGCGGAGAACGGCCTTGACGCGTTCGACCAGCAGGCGCTGCGAGAACGGCTTGGTGATGAAATCGTCGGCGCCCATCTTCAGGCCGAAGAGTTCGTCGATTTCCTCGTCCTTTGAGGTCAGGAAAATCACTGGTATATCGGATTTCTGACGCAGGCGGCGCAGAAGCTCCATGCCATCCATGCGGGGCATCTTGATATCGAAGATCGCCAGTTGCGGCGGCCGGGCAAGCAGGCCGTCCAGCGCCGAGGCTCCGTCCGTGTAGGTCTCTACCTTATATCCCTCTGCTTCCAAGGCAATCGAAACGGAAGTCAGGATATTGCGGTCGTCGTCAACGAGCGCGATTGTCAACATGGTGTTCGTCTCCGTCATCAGTGCGCGTCTCCCGGATTTGGAATCCAGCCCAGGCGGTCTGCCAGTTCGGTCGGCGGTAACCTGGCGCGCTTATGGGGATAAAGGTGGAACAAATTGTGGCAAAGATAAAGGGGAGGATTGTTGCGGAGAAAAACCCTTGCGCAAGGGTTGTGGGACGTAACGTCCCGCTGCCTGTCATTCAAACGATTTAAAATTACGGAAATTTATTTAAATCGATTAAATAACTGATATCATTAAATATTTTTCACGGCAGGCTCTTGTGCTTTTAAAAAGACCCCTCTACGCTTTAGATAATTCTAACGGCCAAGCCCCTTGTAGAGGAAAAAGTGATGGAGCAATTCGGCGTCCGCAATCCCGCGACTGAACTGGGATCGATCGGCCTGGGAGCCGCCGCCAGTGTGCGTTACAACCTCATGGAAGCCCATCTTTACGAAGAGGCGATTCGCCGTCGTGAGGCCGATCTGACCGCCGATGGCGCGCTCAGGGCCTTGACCGGCCAGCACACCGGCCGTTCGCCGAAGGACAAGTTCGTGGTGCGCAACGCCACCACCGAAGACCAGATCTGGTGGGACAACAACAAGCCGATGTCGCCGGAGCATTTCGAGCTCCTGCATGAGGACATGCTGGCCCATGCCCGCGGCAAGGACCTATTCGTGCAGGATCTGATCGGTGGCGCCGACGTCGAATACGCCTTGCCGACGCGTGTCATCACCGAATTCGCCTGGCATTCGTTGTTCATCCGCAATCTGCTAATCCGCCCCGATCGCTCTGAGCTCGAAAGCTTCGTACCGCAGCTGACGATCATCGACCTGCCAAGCTTCCGCGCCGATCCGGAGCGCCATGGCTGCCGCACCGAAACGGTCATCGCCTGCGATTTCGTCAACGGGATCGTCCTGATCGGCGGCACCTCCTATGCCGGCGAAATGAAGAAATCGGTGTTCACGGCGCTGAACTACATGCTGCCCGAGCGCGGCGTCATGCCGATGCATTGCTCGGCCAATGTCGGCCCGGAAGGCGATGCCGCGATCTTCTTCGGCCTGTCGGGTACCGGCAAGACGACGCTCTCGGCAGACCCGACCCGCACGCTGATCGGTGACGACGAGCATGGCTGGGGCGAAAACGGCATCTTCAACTTCGAAGGCGGCTGCTACGCCAAGACCATCCGTCTTTCGGCAGAAGCCGAGCCGGAAATCTATGCCACGACGCGCCGTTTCGGTACGGTGCTCGAAAACGTCGTGCTCGACGAGCATGGCCGCCCGGATCTCGACGATGGCTCGCTGACGGAAAACACCCGCAGCGCCTACCCGCTGCATTTCATCCCGAATGCCTCGGAATCCGGTATCACGGGTCATCCCGAGACGATCATCATGCTGACAGCAGACGCTTTCGGCGTCATGCCGCCGATCGCCAAGCTGACACCGGATCAGGCGATGTACCACTTCCTGTCCGGCTACACCGCCAAGGTCGCCGGCACGGAAAAGGGCGTCGTCGAGCCGGAAGCAACCTTCTCGACCTGCTTCGGCGCTCCTTTCATGCCGCGCCATCCGGCCGAATACGGCAACCTCCTCAAGGAGCTGATCGCCCGCCACGGCGCCCGTTGCTGGCTGGTCAACACTGGCTGGACTGGCGGCGCCTACGGCAAGGGAAGCCGCATGCCGATCAAGGCGACGCGCGCCCTGCTGGCCGCTGCCCTGAAGGGCGATCTCGACAATGTTGAGTTCCGCATCGATCCGAACTTCGGCTTCGCGGTCCCCGTTGCCGTCGAAGGCGTCGACAGCGCCATCCTCGACCCGCGCTCCACCTGGGCCGATGGCAATGCCTATGATGCGCAGGCCGAGAAGTTGGTACAGATGTTCGTCACCAACTTCGCCAAGTTCGAGGATCATGTCGACGGCAACGTCCGTGATGCAGCCCCGGGGATGCCGGTGGCTGCGGAATAATCATCCAGAGCGGGAATGACTCACGTGAAACCCGGCGGCCAGTTCGCCGGGTTTCATTTTATCCGGCAGTAGTTTTCAACCGCGCATCAATGTGGGATAGACAGGCGCGGAGAAAATCATGGCCAGCGAAGCGCTTTACATTAACGACCGGATCACGATTGCCGGCTGGGAGCTGACGGAACAATTCGTTCTGGCGGGCGGTCCTGGCGGTCAAAACGTCAACAAGGTCGCGACCGCAGTCCAGCTTTTCTTCAACGTCCAGAATTCCCCCTCGCTGACCGACCGCGTCAAGGCGAATGCGATCAGGCTTGCCGGCCGTCGTGTGTCCAAGGAAGGCGTTCTGATGATCGAGGCCAGCCGCTTCCGCAGCCAGGACCGCAATCGCGAGGACGCCCGCGAGCGGCTGAAGGAACTGATCCTCGAAGCAGCCGCCCCGCCGCCGCCGCCCCGCCGGAAGACCAAGCCGACAAAGGGATCGATCGAGCGCCGGCTGAAGGAGAAATCCGGGCGCTCCGAGGTCAAGAAGATGCGCGGCAAGGTCGGCGGCGACTAGGCTTGGTTTTCGGGCTGCAGTTTTGGCTCGGCTGGGTAAAATTGAAACTTGTCGGGCGAGTTCAGTTTTGTGGACGCTGTCTGCCCGGCCCCTCATCCTAGCCTTCCCCTCGCATGCGGGGAGAAGGGACGACACAGCGAACAGCAAGACTCTCAGTTGCGGCGGCTGGCTTGAGGCAGGATAAACCCCCTCGCCCCGCTTGCGGGGAGAGGGCTGGGGTGAGGGGCCATGCAGGAAGGCGAGGCAATGACGCATTCACCTGACCAGCGATACCATCAGGAAACCAAAATGCTGCTCCCCAACGGAATCCGCCATCTCGCCGGATATCTCGACCGCCCTGCCCAGGAAGCGCTCGTCGAGGCGATCCGCGCCGTTGTGGCAGAGGCGCCGCTTTACACACCGGTCATGCCGGGTACCGGCAAGGAAATGTCCGTGCGCATGACCAATTGCGGTTCGCTCGGTTGGGTGACAGACAAGCAGCGCGGCTATCGCTATCAGCCGACCCATCCGGTCACCGGTCGCCCATGGCCGGCCATGCCGCCGCAACTGCTCGATCTCTGGCGCGATATAGCAGGCTATGAAAAGCCGCCCGAAGCCTGCCTTGTCAATTTCTATGGCGACGATGCCCGCATGGGCCTGCATCAGGATCGCGACGAGCAGGATCTCAAGGCGCCCGTCCTGTCGGTCTCGCTGGGAAACGCCTGCCTCTTTCGGGTTGGCGGTCTCAGCCGCAATGACCGAACCCAATCTTTCAAGCTTGCGAGCGGCGATATCGTCGTTCTCGGCGGCGAGGGGAGACTCTGTTTCCACGGCGTCGATCGTATCTATCCGGCAACGTCGACATTGCTGAAGAACGGCGGACGGATCAACCTGACCCTCAGGCGTGTTCAGCCCTAAGTCTTAGAGCTTTCTGAGCGCCACTTGCTCGATCAGATGATTCTTGCCCTTCTGCAGGATGAGATCGGCGCGCGGCCGCGTCGGCAGAATGTTCTGGCGCAGGTTCTTGAGGTTGATGTTCTTCCAGAGCCCCTCGGCGATCGCCAGCGCCTCTTCCTCGCTGATCGAGGCATAGCGATGGAAGAAGGAGTTGGGGTCGCGGAAGGCGGTCTCGCGCAGCCGCATGAAACGGGCGACATACCAGTTGTGGATGAGCTCCTCGTCGGCATCGATATAGATCGAGAAGTCGAAGAAATCCGAGACCATCGGCACGATCTTGCCATCGGCTGGCAGATGCCGTGATTGCAGCACGTTGATGCCCTCGAAGATCAGGATATCCGGGCGGTCGACCGTCTTGAATTCATTCGGCAGCACGTCGTAGACGAGGTGCGAATAGGATGGCGCCTGCACATTCGGCTGGCCGGCCTTGATTGCCGAGAGGAAACGCAGCAGCGCTGCGGTATCGTAGCTTTCCGGAAAACCCTTGCGCTGCATCAGGTTGCGGCGCTGCAATTCGGCGTTCGGATAGAGAAAGCCGTCCGTGGTGACCAGATCGACCTTCGGGCTCGACGGCCAGCGGCCCAGCAATTCCTTCAGGATACGAGCTGTCGTGGACTTGCCGACCGCGACCGAACCGGCGATGCCGATGACGAAGGGCGTCTTGGCGATATCGGAGAGGCTGAGGAAGCGATTGCGCTGCTCGAAGAGGATCTGTGAGGATTCCACATGCGAGGACAAAAGCCGCGACAGCGACAGATAGATGCGCCTGACTTCGTCGAGATCGATCGGATCGCCCATGGATCGCAGCCGCTTCACTTCGTCTGATGTCAGCGTCAGTGGCGTGTCGGCGCGAAATTTCGCCCATTCTTCCGAGGAGAAGAAATAATAGGGCGAATAGGCTTTCGCCTGGAAAATATCGAGCGTTTCGGGCGCTGGCTGGCTCTTGGTCGCTATTGTCATCGCGTTCTTACCGGCTGGCCTTTTCCTGAAGGCCGGATTGGGCGGTGCGCCTTTCGAGCTCACCCATGACATTCTCTAACGGAATGCCGGCAATCTTCAATACGACCAGAAGATGATATAGCAGATCGGCCGCCTCATAGGTAAGATTGTCGCGATCGTTGATGACCGCTGCCATCACGGCCTCGATCGCCTCCTCGCCGAGTTTCTTCGCCGCCTTCGGCTGGCCGGCGGCAACAAGCTTCGCTGTCCAGGATTCGTCCGGCGAAGCCTTGGAGCGTTCCTCGATGATTCGTTCGAGGTCGGAAAGGGTAAATCCGCTCATTGGTCCGCTGTCTCCTAATCCAGCCGCATCGGAATGCCGCGCTCGGCCATGTAGCGCTTTGCCTCGCCCACCGAATAGGTGCCGAAGTGGAAGATCGAAGCGGCAAGCACCGCCGTCGCATGGCCTTCCTTAACGCCGGCGACGAGGTCGTCGAGATCGCCGACGCCGCCGGAGGCGATGACGGGCACGCGCACCGCATCGGCAATCGCCCGCGTCAGCTCCAGATCGTAGCCGACTTTCGTGCCGTCGCGGTCCATGGAGGTGACGAGCAGTTCGCCGGCACCGCGTTCGACCATCTTGCGGGCAAAATCGACGGCATCGATGCCGGTCGCATTGCGGCCGCCGTGGGTGTAGATTTCCCAAGCGCTCAGATTGTCGCCACCGAGCGCCTCGGTCCGGCGCCGCTTGGCATCGATGGATACCACGATGCACTGGTTGCCGAACTTATCGGCCGCTTCAGCCACGAAATCGGGATTGTTGACCGCCGCCGAATTGATCGAAACCTTGTCGGCGCCGCAAAGCAGAAGCTTGCGGATATCGGCGATCGTGCGCACGCCGCCGCCGACCGTGACAGGCATGAAGCATTGTTCGGCGGTGCGGGCGACAACATCGAAAATGGTGTCGCGATTGTCGGAGGAAGCCGTGATGTCGAGAAAGCAGAGTTCGTCGGCACCGGCCGCGTCATAGGCCTTGGCAGCCTCGACCGGATCGCCGGCATCGATAAGGTTGACGAAGTTGACGCCCTTGACGACGCGGCCGTCCTTTACGTCGAGGCAGGGGATGACGCGGGCTTTCAGGGTCATTGCGCTGCCTCCTTGGCCTGCTTGATCAGGGCCAGTGCCTCTTTCGGATCGATCCGGCCATCATAAAGCGCGCGGCCGGAAATCGCACCTTCCAGTTTACGGGCATCCGGCTGGATCATGCGGCGGATATCATCAAGCGAGGCAAGGCCGCCGGAGGCGATGACGGGGATGGAAACGGCATTGGCCAGTTCCAAGGTCGAATCCCAGTTGATTCCCGTGAGAATGCCGTCGCGATCGATATCGGTATAGATGATCGCTGCAACGCCGACACCTTCGAATTTCTTGGCGAGTTCGATGACGCCGAGTTCGGAGGCCTCGGCCCAGCCCTCAACCGCCACCTTGCCGCCCTTGGCATCGATGCCGACAGCAATATGGCCCGGATAACGCCGGCAGGCTTCGACGACAAGCGCCGGATCGCGCACTGCCACGGTGCCGAGGATAACGCGGGCAAGCCCCCGCGACAGCCAGTTTTCGATGTGCTCGAGCGTGCGGATACCGCCGCCGAGCTGCACCGGGTTCTTCGTCGCCTTGAGAATGGCATCGACAGCGGCGCCGTTGACGGTCTCGCCGGCGAAGGCGCCGTTGAGATCGACGACATGCAGCCATTCGAAGCCCTGATCTTCAAAGGCTTTCGCCTGGGCACCGGGATCGGGGTTGTAGACGGTTGCCTGCTCCATGTCGCCGAGCTTGAGGCGCACGCATTGGCCGTCTTTTAGGTCGATAGCAGGAAAAAGAATCATGATGTCTGTCCTTGGAGCGCGAGCCTTACGGCTTCCAGCGCAGGAAATTGGCGATCAGGGCAAGGCCGAGTTTCTGGCTCTTTTCCGGATGGAATTGTGCGCCGGCGATGTTGTCCCGGCCGACGAAAGCGGTCATCGGCCCGCCATAATTCGTCGTCGCGATCACATCGTCCCCGTGGTCGGCGGCCAGATGGTAGGAATGGACGAAATAGGCGTGCAGGCCGTCCGGCCCGGTCTCGATCCCATCGAAGAGCGCGTGCGGGTGGCGGATATCCAGCGTGTTCCAGCCGATCTGCGGGATTTTCAGGTTGGGATCGCTCGGCGTCATTTCCTTGACGTCACCCTTGATCCAGCCGAAGCCTTTCGTGATCGTCTTTTCCAGCCCGCGCGACGACATCAGCTGCATGCCGACGCAGATGCCAAGGAAGGGGCGGGCCTTGTGTTCCACGAGGTCGACGACAGCTTCCGCCATGCCGGGCACGGCATCGAGGCCGCGGCGGCAATCGGCATAGGCGCCGACGCCGGGAAGCACGATGCGGTCGGCGGTGGCGACGCGCTCGGCGTCATCGGTCAGGTCGATCTCTGCGTCGATGCCTGCTTCGCGGGCGGCCCGTTCGAAAGCCTTGGTGGCCGAGCGCAGATTGCCGGAACCATAGTCGATAATCGCGACCCGCATGATCAGCGTCCTCCGTCATAGCCGGGAAGGCCGAAGCTCGGGCCTGGGCGGCTGGTATTCGTGTTGGTGACCGAGATATCCCAATTTTTAGGGTGGATATCCGGGTTTGGCTTCTGCTCGAACTCGAAAAAGTGGATTTCCTCCGCAGTCGCCAGATCGTGTGCCGAGACGAGGTTTTCAACCTTCCACCCGAGGCCAAGCAGACGATTGCTGATCGCATGCGGACCTTCGAGAGCGGCAAGAACATGCACGCCGAGCAGAAGCGCGGCTGCGGCGGCGAAAAAGCCGGGCTGCCGCATCAGCTCCAGCGCAATGCCCTGCAGCAGAAAGGCGGCGACCGCGTGCAGCCAAAGCCGATGGAATAGCATCCAGAGCGTCGGAAACAGAAACGCCGTCAACGAAAAACCATCACGGATGAATCGCGACTCATCGCGATACCGATCCGATATTTCGGATCGGCTCAGTGCTCCGGGGGGAGACAAAATCAGATAGCTTGCCATTTCCTCAATTCCCCAGTTCGGGGCTCAGGCTAGCGTGCCTTTCGTCGAGGGCACCCGACCTGCCTGCCGCGGATCGATCTCGGTTGCGGTGCGCAATGCGCGCGCAACGGCCTTGAAGCATGTCTCGGCTATATGGTGATTGTTGGCGCCATAATGGTTGAGGATATGCAAGGTGATGCCGGCATTCTGTGCCAGTGCCTGAAAGAATTCGCGCACCAGCTCGGTATCGAAGGTGCCGATCTTCGGCGCGCTGAACGAGACGTTCCACACGAGGAAGGGCCGGCCTGACAGATCGACGGCCGCCTTCGTCATCGTCTCGTCCATGGCGAGGTCGATCGAGGCATAGCGCGTGATGCCGCGCCGGTCGCCCAGGGCCTTGGCAATGGCCTGGCCGATCGCGATGCCGGTATCCTCGACGGCATGGTGATCGTCGACGTGCAAATCGCCCTTGGTGTCGATCTCCATGTCGATCAGCGAATGTCGCGACAGCTGTTCCAGCATATGGTCGAAGAAGCCGACTCCCGTCGAAATCGTCGATTTGCCGCTGCCGTCGATATTGACGGAAACGGAGACCGAGGTCTCGTTGGTCTTGCGGGAAACGCTTGCCGTGCGGCTCGCTGCGGTCTCTGCCATGGGCTGCTCCATCAGAATACGGCCGTTCCATATCAGGCGGATCGGGAAATATCCAGAAGTTACGCAAGGCCCTACGCGTTTAGCCGGCTTGCCGCCGTTATTCGGGCGCGGTTGCCATTTGCAATCGCCAAAACCCCTCTTACATAGGTGCTGACGGGGCCGATACGCGGCCCGGCAGAAAGCCCGCCGAAACGGGGGCAAACAGGTGCTAAATGACGACAATCGTGACTATTCGCAAGAACGGCAAGGTGGTGATGGCTGGTGATGGCCAGGTGAGCCTTGGCCAGACCGTAATGAAGGGCAACGCGCGCAAGGTTCGCCGCATCGGCAAGGGCGATGTCATCGCCGGTTTCGCCGGCGCGACCGCCGATGCCTTCACTCTTCTCGAGCGCCTCGAAAAGAAACTCGAACAATATCCCGGCCAGCTGATGCGCGCCGCCGTTGAGCTCGCCAAAGACTGGCGGACGGACAAATATCTGCGCAACCTCGAAGCCATGATGCTGGTTGCCGACAAACAAGTAACGCTCGCCATCACCGGCAACGGCGATGTGCTCGAGCCTGAACATGGCGCCATGGCAATCGGCTCCGGCGGCAATTTCGCCCTCGCTGCCGCACGTGCGCTGATGGACAGCGACAAGTCGGCTGAAGACGTCGCCCGCCGCGCCCTCGATATCGCTGCCGACATCTGCGTCTACACGAACCATAACGTGGTCGTCGAAACGCTCGATGCCGAAGCCTAAGTTCCTCTCTTGATAGTTTCCAGCCCTGACAGGGAACATACGAAATGACCACTTTTTCCCCCCGCGAGATCGTTTCCGAACTCGATCGCTATATTGTCGGCCAGCATGAGGCCAAGCGCGCCGTGGCGATTGCACTGCGCAATCGCTGGCGCCGCCAGCAGCTCGAACCTGAGCTGCGCGACGAAGTCATGCCCAAGAATATTCTGATGATCGGCCCGACCGGTGTCGGTAAGACGGAAATCTCCCGCCGCCTTGCCAAGCTCGCCGGCGCCCCCTTCATCAAGGTCGAAGCCACCAAGTTTACCGAGGTCGGCTACGTCGGCCGCGATGTCGAGCAGATCGTCCGCGATCTCGTCGAAGTCGGCATCGGTCTGGTGCGCGAAAAGAAGCGCGCCGAGGTGCAGGCCAAGGCGCATATGAGCGCCGAAGAGCGCGTGCTCGATGCGCTGGTTGGTGCCACCGCCTCGCCGGCAACGCGCGACAGCTTCCGCAAGAAGCTGCGGGACGGCCAGCTTGACGACAAGGAAATCGATATCGAAGTGGCCGATACCGGCTCCGGCATGCCTGGCGGCTTCGAAATCCCCGGCATGCCCGGCGCCAATATCGGCGTGCTCAATCTCTCCGAAATGTTCGGCAAGGCCATGGGCGGCCGCACGAAGAAGGTGCGCACGACGGTCAAGGATTCCTACAAGGAGCTGATCCGCGACGAGTCCGACAAGCTGATCGACAACGAGGCGATCCAGCGCGAAGCCGTGCAATCGGCCGAAAATGACGGCATCGTCTTCCTCGACGAGATCGATAAGATCGCCGCCCGCGACGGCGGCATGGGTGCTGGCGTCTCCCGCGAAGGCGTGCAGCGCGATCTGCTGCCGCTGGTCGAAGGCACGACGGTGTCGACCAAGTATGGTCCGGTCAAGACAGACCACATCCTCTTCATCGCGTCCGGTGCGTTCCACGTGTCCAAGCCTTCGGATCTTCTGCCGGAACTGCAGGGTCGCCTGCCGATCCGCGTCGAACTCCGGCCGCTGACCAAGGAAGACTTCCGCCGCATCCTGACGGAGCCGCAGGCAAGCCTCATCCGCCAGTACAAGGCGCTGATGGAAACGGAAGACCTGAAGCTCGACTTCACGGATGACGCGATCGACGCTCTCGCCGATGTCGCCGTACATCTGAACTCCACCGTCGAGAATATCGGCGCACGTCGCCTGCAGACGGTCATGGAGCGGGTGCTCGACGAGATCTCCTACAACGCCTCGGATCGTGCCGGAGTATCGATAACCATCGATGCCGCCTATGTCCGCGAGCATGTCGGCGACCTCGCCAGCAACACCGACCTGTCCCGCTTCATTCTGTAAGCGGGCCGGCAAAGGCGATTTAAGACAGTAAACACTCGACAGCGGGCCGTTAACTTTTTAGTTAGAGCGTGATGCCGAAAAGTGTATGTGGTTTTCGGACGACATCACGCTCTACTTTTTTGATGCTAGAGCGGATTCAGATTTTAGGTCGACAGACCTAAAATCATCCGCGCTAGAGACCCGTTTCTTTGTGTCGCGTGGCTTTATTCGGCCAAGATTATCCGTCAGGCAGCCGCACGGAAACATCGGTTTAAACTTCGACAGGACAGCCATCTTGCGACGGATACTGATCACTCTTCTTCTGGCAGTTGTCAGCTTTTCCTGGATACCAGCCTATGCGGATGCGGCGACCGCGGTGCCCTCGGGCAACCGCAATGCCGAGCAGCCGCCGGTTCCCGGCGCTTCGGTCCGGCGGACCCGCGGCACGAATTCGAGCTTTGAGCGCAAGTATCAGAAAGTCCGCGAATTGCTGGCGACCGATACGAAGCTGATGGCAAAGATCAAGTCGACAGCGCGGGCCTACGGCATCGATCCGATCCACATCATCGGCGCGCTCGTCGGCGAGCATACCTATAATGTCGATGCCTATGACGGTCTGCAGTCCTACTATGTCAAAGCGGCTTCCTATGCCGGCCAGAGCTTCCGCTTCGCCTATAATGGCGAAAACGTCGACGATTTCGTTGCGCGGCCGCAATTCGATGCCTGCAAGGGCAAGGGTGATTCCTACAGCCTCTGGACCTGCCGAGAGGATGTTTGGGAAGATGATTTCCGCGGCAAGACGGTCGGCGGCACATCCTATCCCGACAATCGCTTCAGCGCGGTCTTCTTCCAGCCCTTCTATGCTGGTCAGACTTTCGGCCTCGGCCAGGTCAATCCGCTGACGGCCCTTGAGCTATCGGATCTCGTCAGCCGCACCTCGGGCATCCCGAAGCTCAGCGAGAAGGATGCGGGCGGCGTCTACAAGGCGATCATGGACCCGGACCTGTCGCTTGCCTTCGTCGCGGCCTCGATCCGGAAGTCGATCGACGACTACCGCTCGATCGCCGGCATGGATATCTCTGGCAATCCGGGCATCACCGCGACACTCTACAATCTCGGCAACTCCCGCAAGCGCGCCGCCGCCCTCGCGGCCAAGAACCGCGGCTCTTCGCAGCCGGTCTGGCCGGAAGAAAATTACTACGGCTGGCTCATCAATGATAAGCTAAGCGACCTGAAGTCGCTTTTATAGGCGCGCAGCGCGACGTTTTATCGTCTGGATTTCGTAAGCGGCGTTCCCCATATCGGATGGGCGCGCCGCTTCAGCGGCATAGATCCAGCAGCGGTCGGTTTTCGAGGAGAGTTGATCCATGGATATGATTCCGGAAGCCTTCTCTCCGCCGGCGCCGATCCCGCGTACCATTCCGCCGTCGCGGTGGACCATCATCAAAACCATCCTGCGCAATCCGCTCGAACTCTGGGGCGAGCCCTCCTATACGCTGCCCTGGATCAAGACCAAGTTCTTCAACGAGCGGACGCTCATCGTCAACGACCCCGGCCTGATCAAGCATGTTCTGGTCGATAATGCCGCCAATTACCGCATGGCCGATATCCGCCAGCTCGTGCTGCGGCCCATTCTGCGCGATGGCCTGCTGACGGCGGAAGGGCCGGTCTGGAAGCGCTCACGCAAGGCTGTGGCACCGGTGTTCACACCACGCCACGCACAGGGCTTCGCCGGCCAGATGCTGAGCCAAAGCCTGGACTATGTGCAAAAATACGAGGACATCGGCGCGGAGGGCGCCGTATTCGATATTGCCACCGACATGACCGAATTGACTTTCGCCATCCTGGCGGAGACCCTGTTTTCCGGCGAGATCGTCACCGAAGGCGAGCATTTCGCAGATGAAGTCAATGAGCTCCTGCATCGCATGGGCCGGGTCGATCCGATGGATCTTTTGCGCGCTCCTGCCTGGGTGCCACGCATCACCCGCATTGGCGGCCAGCGCGTGCTCGACAAGTTCCGCGGCATCGTCCGCACCACAATGGATCAGCGGCTGGACAAGATGCGGCGGGATCGCGCCAGCGCGCCGGATGATTTCCTGACGCTGCTGCTCGAAAAGGCCGGTCCGGATGGACTGACCATGGATGAGATCGAGGACAATATCCTCACTTTCATCGGCGCAGGCCACGAGACAACAGCCCGTGCCCTTGCCTGGGCGCTCTATTGCGTCGCCAATAGCCCGCATATTCGCGATGCCATGGAAGAGGAAATCGACCGCGTGCTGGCAACCGATGCCGAGCCGGTCGCCTGGCTCGACCTGATGCCGCATGTCCGCGCCGCCTTTGAGGAGGCGATGCGCCTCTATCCGCCGGCGCCGTCGATCAATCGTGCCGCCATCGCTGATGACGAATGGACGAGCGCCAAGGGCGAGCGTGTGACGATGGAGAAGGGCATCACCGTCCTGATCATGCCCTGGACACTGCATCGCCACGAACTCTACTGGGAAAAGCCGCGCGCCTTCATGCCCGAGCGCTTCCTTCCGGAGAACCGCGGCAAGATCAACCGCTTCCAATATCTGCCTTTCGGCGCCGGTCCCCGCGTCTGCATCGGCGCCACTTTCGCGCTTCAGGAAGCGGTCATCGCCCTTGCCGTCATGATGCGCCGCTTCCGCTTCGACCTGACGGATGAGACCGATCCCTGGCCGGTGCAGAAGCTGACCACTCAGCCGCGTGGCGGTCTGCCGATGCGGGTTACGAGGCGGTAGGACTGTTTTTGCCGTTTGCCAGCTAGCGGCCCGGCCCGGAAGGGTGCAATAACGACATCACAGTGCATTCAAGGCTGGATATTGTCGTGACGTCTCATTTCCTGCTCGGCATCGACACGGGTGGAACCTACACCGATGCCGTTCTCTTCCATGAAACCGATGGCGTGGTCGCCAAGGCGAAATCGCTGACGACGCGGCATGATCTGGCCATCGGCATTGCCGGCGCCGTCGATGCGGTCATTGCGAAGGCCAACATTCCGGTTTCGGCGATCGGCCTCGTATCGCTGTCGACGACGCTTGCTACCAACGCGCTAGTGGAAGGGCAGGGCGGTCGGGCCGGCCTGGTCATGATCGGCTTTGGCCCCGAGGACCTCAAGCGTGACGGCCTTGCGGAAGCATTGGGATCCGATCCCGTGCTCTATCTTCCTGGCGGCCACAATGTTCACGGCAACGAAAACCCGCTCGATCTGACGGCGCTGCGCGATGCGTTACCCGAATTGGCGAAGTCGGTGTCGTCCTTTGCCGTCGCCGGCTATTTCGCCGTGCGGAATCCGGCTCATGAAATCAGGGTGCGCGATTGCATCCGCGAAATCTCGCATCTGCCGGTCACCTGCAGCCATGAACTCTCTTCCAAATTGGGCGGACCGCGCCGCGCCCTGACGACGCTGCTCAATGCCCGCCTCGTCTCGATGATCGATCGTCTCGTCGGCGCCTGCGAAGGTTTTTTAGCGACACGCGGCATTTCCGCCCCGATGATGGTGGTGCGCGGCGATGGCGCCTTGATTTCGGCCGATGAAGCCAAGCTCCGCCCGATTGAGACGATCCTCTCGGGTCCGGCGGCAAGCCTCGTCGGCGCGCGCTATCTCACAGGCCTCGACAATGCCGTCGTTTCCGATATCGGCGGCACCACCACCGATGTCGCCGTCATGGAGGATGGCAGGCCGCGTCTCGATGCCGATGGCGCTGTGGTCGGAGGCTACCGCACCATGGTCGAGGCCGTTGCCATGCGCACTTATGGCCTTGGCGGCGATTCCGAAGTGAAGATCAACGACCGCGGCCTCGTCGCCGCCTTCGAACTCGGCCCGCGCCGCTTGTTGCCGCTGAGCCTCGCCGCTCACACGCATGGCGATGCCGTCTTGAATGTCCTGGAGCAGCAGCTGCGGGCGACGCATCTCGCCCGCAATGCCGGCCGCTTTGCGCTCCGCACCGGCGTGCCGGATCATCTGGCAAGCGGCCTCAGCAGCCCGGAGCAGGCGTTGTTCGATCGCATCGGCAGCGTGCCCGTTGCGCTCGATAAGCTTCTGACGATGACGTCGCAGAAGGCGACGCTGGATCGGCTTGTCGCGCGCGGCCTCGTGCATCTGAGCGGCCTGACGCCATCGGATGCCATGCACGTGCTCGGAGGGCAGAACCAATGGAATGCAGAGGCTGCCCGCCTTGGGCTCGCTCTCGCAATGCGGCTGAAGGATGGTTCGGGACGTCTCATCGCCGAATCTGTCGAGGAATTGGCGCAGAAGATCGTCGATCGCCTCACCCGCCAGTCGGCTGATGTCATTCTCGCTGCCTGTCTTGCCGAAGATGGCGTGGCCGATCTGGATCCCGCGAGATCCATTTCCATCGATCGCGCCCTTCGCCGCGCGCCGGGGATTGCCCGCTTTGCCATTTCGCTCGATCGGCCGCTCGTCGGCCTCGGTGCTTCCGCTCCGGTCTATTATCCCGCCATTGCCGAGATGCTGGCGACCGAGAACGCCATTCCTGGTGATTCGGATGTGGCGAACGCCGTCGGTGCCGTCGTCGGTCAGGTCCGCACCAGCGTCACCGTTTTCGTCACCATGCCGGAGGATGGCATCTATGTGCTGAACGGCGCCGGCGAAAGTCTGCGTTTCACCGACGAGGATCGCAGTTTCGCCGATGCCCGCTCGCGCGCCATCGAGGCGGCGATGGCGCAGGCAAGGCTGAATGGCGCCGTGGATCTGGTGGTTGCGGTGGACGAGCAGGTGGATGCGCCCGAGGTGGAAGGCAGTCGCAAGCTGATCGAGGCCCGGTTCGTGGCGACCGCTACGGGCCGTCCCCGTATCGCCGCGGACTGATTATTTCCCGAGTGGCATAAATCTTTCGAACTATTGCCAAATTGACAGAAGTGAAACCGTCAGCAAAGTGGCAACATGTAAAAATTGAGCCGTAACACGGCCTTGAGGAGTATATGGCATGAGCCGCATTGAAAAACACGGGCTTCAGATCGAACAGGTCCTCTACGATTTCCTCGTCAAGGAGGCGCTACCGGGTTCGGGCGTGGATGCAGATGCCTTCTTTGCCGGCTTTTCCAAGATCGTCCACGATCTCGCACCGAGAAACCGTGAGTTCCTTGCCAAGCGTGACCGGATGCAGGCAGCGCTTGACGACTGGTATCGCAAGAACGGCGCCCCCGTCGATCTCGCCACCTACGAAGCCTTCCTGCGTGAGATCGGCTATATCGTGCCCGAAGGCCCGGCCTTCACGATCTCGACCACCAATGTCGACCCGGAAATCTCAGAGATCGCCGGCCCGCAGCTTGTCGTTCCCGTCATGAATGCCCGCTATGCCCTGAACGCGGCCAATGCCCGCTGGGGATCGCTTTACGACGCCCTCTACGGCACCGATGCCATTCCCGAGACCGATGGCGCCGAAAAGGGTAGGGGTTATAACCCCAAGCGCGGCGAGAAGGTCATCGCCTGGGTTCGTGATTTTCTGGATTCCACCGTGCCGCTTACCGGTGCAAGCTGGAAGTACGTCACCGGCCTTGCGGTCAAGGATGGCGCTTTGGCGGTTACGACCAACGGCGGCGCTATAAAGCTGGCCGATAGCAGTCATTTCGCCGGCTATCTCGGCGATGCCGCTGCCCCCACCCATATCCTGCTGAAGCAGAACGGCATCCATATCGAAATCGTCATCGACACGAGCACGGCCATTGGCAAGTTCGATCCGGCCGGCATTTCCGATGTCCGCCTGGAATCGGCAATCACGACGATCATGGACTGTGAGGATTCGATCGCGGCCGTCGATGCCGAGGACAAGGCCGAAGTTTACCGCAACTGGCTCGGCCTGATGAAGGGCGATCTGACAGAGGAAGTCGTCAAGGGTGACAAGACCTTCACGCGCCGGCTGAACCCCGATGTCGCCTACACCGCGCCGGACGGCAGCACCTTCGATCTGCATTGCCGTTCCCTCATGCTGGTGCGCAATGTCGGCCACCTGATGACCAATCCGGCCATTCTCGACCGCGATGGCAACGAGGTGCCTGAAGGCATCATGGACGCCGCCATCACCGGCCTGATCGCGCTCTACGACATCGGCCCGAACGGCCGCCGCAAGAATTCCCGCACTGGCTCGATGTATGTCGTCAAGCCGAAGATGCACGGGCCCGAAGAGGTCGCCTTCGCTGTCGATATCTTTACGCGCGTCGAAGACCTGCTTGGGATGCCCAGGAACACCATGAAGATGGGCATCATGGACGAGGAGCGCCGCACGACGGTCAACCTCAAGGAGGCCATTCGCGCCGCCCGCGAGCGCGTCGTCTTCATCAACACCGGCTTCCTCGATCGCACCGGCGACGAGATCCATAGTTCGATGGAAGCCGGCCCGATGATCCGAAAGGGCGATATGAAGCAGGCGGCCTGGATCGGCGCCTATGAGAACTGGAACGTCGATATCGGCCTGGAATGCGGCCTTTCCGGCCATGCCCAGATCGGCAAGGGCATGTGGGCCATGCCGGACCTGATGGCCGCCATGCTCGAGCAGAAGATCGCCCACCCCAAGGCCGGCGCCAACACCGCCTGGGTGCCGTCCCCGACGGCAGCGACGCTGCACGCCACCCACTACCACCGCGTCAATGTCGCCGATGTCCAGAAGAACCTGAAGAGCCGCGCCCGCGCCAAGCTGTCAGACATCCTCTCCGTGCCGGTCGCCTCGCGGCCGAACTGGACGCCGGAGGAAATCCAGCGCGAGATCGACAATAACAGCCAGGGTATCCTCGGCTATGTCGTGCGCTGGGTGGATCAGGGCGTAGGCTGCTCCAAGGTGCCTGACATCAACAATGTCGGCCTGATGGAAGACCGCGCCACCCTGCGTATCTCGGCGCAGCATATGGCGAACTGGCTGCACCACAAGGTCATCAGCGAAGCGCAGATTGTCGAAACGATGAGGCGTATGGCGGCGGTGGTCGATCAGCAGAATGCCGGCGATCCCAACTACATCGCCATGTCAGGCAATTTCGATAGTTCGGTCGCCTTCCAGGCCGCCCTCGATCTCGTTCTCAAGGGACGCGAGCAGCCGAACGGCTATACCGAACCGGTCCTGCATCGCCGCCGCATCGAACTGAAGGCAAAGCAGGCGGGTTGATAGCTCGTTTGTGATGTTTTGCGGCCAAGAACAATGCTTGGCACCTTCTTCCCAAAGGGAGAAGGAGGGACGGCCACCCGCCCCAAATAAAAAGGCCGCCGGATATCGATCCGGCGGCCTTTTTCAATCCGAATATCCAGTGATTACTGGACCACGACAACCTTGGTGCTGCGGCCCGGAAGAACGCGGCTGTAGAGATCGATCACGTCCTGATTGATCAGGCGGATGCAGCCGGAGGAGGCGGCGGTGCCGATCGAAGCCCATTCCGGCGTGCCGTGCAGGCGGAACAGCGTGTCCTGGCCCTTTTCATTATAGAGATACATGGCGCGCGCGCCGAGCGGGTTGGAAAGGCCCGGGTTCATGCCGCCGTCGACATACTTGGCAATTTCCGGACGACGGACAGCCATTTCCTTCGGCGGGTGCCAATTCGGCCATTCCTGCTTCCATGCAACATAGGCGGTGCCGGACCAGGAGAAGCCCTGCTTGCCGACGCCGATGCCGTAGCGCATCGCTTCGCCATTGCCGAGGATGTAGTAGAGGTGACGCTCGCGCGTGTTGACGATGATCGTGCCTTCGGCCTCATCCGTCTTGTATTCGACGATCTGACGGCGGAACTGCGGCTTCACCTTCTGGATCGGGATCGCCGGCAGCTGAAAGCCATTGTCGGTCGTCACACCATAATCGCCATCGAACGTCTTGATGGTCTCGGTAGCCGAATTTGCGGTAGCGGCCGGCGCTGCTGCGGCGGTGGTGGCATAGCCAGCCGATGCGAGCATTGCGACAAGGCCGAGTGCGGTCATAGCATTACGGATGCGCATGGAAGTCTCTTGAATTTTCGTGGCGGGAAACGGATGGCTATCAACCATCTTTGTCTAAAGTTTATTTTCCATTAAACTTGGCTTTGCAAGCTGCTCTGGCCCTACAAAAATAGTGCCGGCGCGCAAATTAGAAGGACATGGTTTTTTTGCAACAACGCCAGGCCTGTCCCCGAGTCAATTCATGACGATTTTGAACGTTTACAATAACAATCCGTTAATAGATGGCCGGCAGTCGGAACGGGCCATGCTTGTACGCAAGGGCGTGCAACTTTTACTGCATGACATGCGTCACGCCGTGCTACCCGAGCTGCCCCTTGCCAGCGGGCGCCGCGCCGATCTCATCAGCCTTTCGGAGAAGGGCGAGATCTGGATCATCGAGATCAAGACCTCGATCGAGGATTTCCGCGTCGACCGCAAATGGCCCGAATACCGGCAGCATTGCGACCGGATGTTCTTCGCGACGCACAAGGACGTGCCCCTGGATATCTTCCCGGAAGATTGCGGGCTGTTTCTGTCGGATGGTTATGGCGCCCATATGATCCGCGAGGCGCCGGAGCATCGCCTGCCGCCGGCGACGCGCAAGTCGGTAACGCTCAACTTCTCCCGCGCCGCAGCCCAGCGCCTAATGCTGGCCGAGTGGGCAACGGGTAAAGATTTTGCCTTCTCCCCTCGGGGGTCCGAAGGACGGGTCGAGACCGGTGGCTCGACCCTGGTTGGTGCCCGCCCTTCGATAGCGCAGGACGCCGATGAGGGAAGCGAGGAGCTTTAGCTTCGAGTGGTTTTTGCAACTCGCGCCTACAGCATCCTTCTTCCGAGGCAAAGTATGCTCTATTTCGGCGCCCGCTTGGCAAGGATCCGCTGCAAGGTGCGGCGATGCATGTTGAGCCGTCGAGCCGTCTCGGAGACATTGCGCTCACACATTTCATAGACGCGCTGAATATGCTCCCAGCGTACGCGGTCCGCCGACATCGGGTTTTCAGGCACTTCGGCCTTTTCACCAGGGCGCTGCGTCAGCGCGGCATAGACGTCGTCTGCATCGGCGGGCTTGGCGAGATAGTCGAGCGCGCCGAGCTTGACCGCGGTCACTGCCGTCGCGATGTTGCCATAGCCCGTCAGCACCACAATATGTGTATCGTCACGCCGCTGGCGGATGGCTTCGATCACGTCGAGCCCGTTGCCGTCGCCGAGGCGAAGGTCGACCACGGCATATTTCGGCGGGGTCGCCTTGGATTTGGCAACGCCTTCCGCCACGGATTCCGCCGTCTCGACTGCAAAGCCGCGTGTCTCCATTGCCCGCGCCAGCCGGCGCAGAAAGGGGCCATCGTCGTCGACGATCAGCAATGTAGCATCCGGGCCGATATAGGCCTCGGCATCCTTGGCCCCTGCTTGCGGGGCCACGCTTTCCTTATCCGTCATTTTATCTTCTATCCCGGCGACCATCCGCCTGCATATTCAACCGATTTTGACGATGGCAGTTTTAAGCCGCGAAAATCATTTTGTCGAATTACTGTCGATTAACACGCGCGGCCATTCGACGCGGACACGCGCTCCCGGCGTCTCCGCGTCGCGATTGCCGAAGGAAAGTGTAGCGCCAGAGCGTTCCAGCAACGTCTTGGCGATGAAGAGCCCGAGCCCGAGCCCGCCTGCCGTGTCGTCGCGCTGGCGTGAGGTGACATAGGGTTCGCCGATCCGCGCCAGTATTTCCGGCGAGTACCCGCCGCCGTCGTCCTCGATGATAATAGTCAGAGTTTCGGCGGTGTATTCCACCGTGACGGTCACAGTCTTGCGGGCGTAGTCGACCGCATTTTCGATGAGGTTGCCGAGGCCGTACATGATGCCGGCATTGCGTGACAGAACAGGCTCGCCGGAGCGGGGACTCTTTTCGATGAGTTCCAGGTTGATTCCGAATTCGCGATGCGGCGCGATGATCTCTTCCATCATCGAGGATAGCGTCAGCCGCCGCATATGCGCCTCATCCTCGGAAGAGAGCGTCGTCAGCCGCCGCAGGATATCGCGGCAACGCTCGCTTTGGCTGCGCAGCAACGCCACATCCTCGCGGAACCGGTCGTCTTCTCTGAGCTCCCGTTCCATCTCCTTGGCGACGACGCTGATCGTCGCAAGCGGCGTGCCGAGTTCGTGTGCGGCCGCTGCCGCTAGGCCGTCGAGCTGAGACAGATGCTTTTCCCGCTGCAGCACCAGCTCCGTCGCCGAAAGTGCATCCGCGAGCTGCGATGCCTCCATGGAGACGCGATAGGCATAGAAGGCGGCAAAGGCCATGGTGGAGGCGATGGAACACCAGACGCCGAGCTGCATCACGCTGTGCACGTTGACGGCAACACCCTCGTACCAGGGGAGCGGGAAGGGCGAGAAGGCGAGGCCGCTAATGCAGATCATCGCAAGTCCGATCAGCGGCATGCTGTAGCGGATCGGCTGCGAGGCGAAGGAGATGATGACGGGCACGCAGACCAGCACTGAGAAAGGGTTGGCAAGCCCGCCGGTGATCAGCAGCAGCCCGCAGAGCTGCAGAAGATCGAGACTGAGCAGCGCGAAAGCCGCCGGCGGTTCCAGCCGGTGCGTCGGCGGATAGCGCAGCGTCAGGAAGAAGTTGATCCAGGCAAGGCAGGCGATCAGCACGCAGCACGGCAGGAGCGGCATCGGAAATTTCAGCCAGAAGGCAACGATCATCACCGTCACCGTCTGGCCGCCGACTGCCAGCCAGCGCAGGCGCACCAGTGTCTGTAGCCTTAGCCGCCGGCTGGTATGGTGGCCCTCCTGTGCCTTCATTTCGGCTTCGGAGAGTTTTTCCAGTCCTCGGAAGAAGCGTGCCATCGTCAGGTCCCCCTTGGCTTGGCGCGTGTCGTCGGCAAGGCCTCGGCCGGATCTTCCGGCCATGGATGCCTGGGATAGCGGCCGCGCATGTCGGCGCGGACATCCTTCCAGGATCCGGCCCAGAAGCCCGGCAGGTCGCGCGTCGTCTGGATCGGGCGATGTGCCGGCGATGTCAATTCCAGCACCAGCGGCAATCTGCCGCCGCCGATGGCCGGATGCTGCTTCAGCCCGAACAGCTCTTGCACGCGGATGGTGAGCAGCGGCTCCTCGCCGTCATATTGTATAGGATGGCGCTGACCGGTGGGCGCCTCGAAATGCGTCGGCGCCATTCGGGCGAGATCGCGCTGCAGTTCGTGCGGCACCAGCGACATCAGTCCATTGGAGAGCCCGCCGGCCGAGATATCGGAGAGGCCGCGCGCATCGCTTTGAAACGGCGTGAACCATTCGTCGAGTCGGCCAAGCAGTGCTTCATCGCTCATGTCGGGCCAGGGCTCGCCGATCGTCCTGTATAAGAAGCCGATCCTGTCGCGCAGCTGCATCGCTTCCTTGGAGAAAGGCAGGACGTCAATGCCGAGTTCGCGAATACCTTCGGCCAGCGCTTTCGCCGCCTGTTCACCGGAGGGGTGGGGCAGGGGCGTTTCCTCGAAGATGATGGCGCCGAGCCTTGTCGCCCGCCGCGCTCGCACCTGTCGGCTCGCTTTATCGAAAAAGCTTTGATCTTCGGTGCGGATCTCGCCCGGCAAATGCTCTTCGACATCGGCGCGGGAAATCTCTGCGGCCGCCAGAATGCGCGCCTGCGCCGCACGTCCGGTTAGGTCGGCAATGACAAGCATCTGGGAGCCGGCAAGCCGCTCGGTCTCCGGCAATTCCGCGCCGCGCCCATTGGCCATGACGAAACGTCCCCGCCCGCCGCGCTGCAGCGCGATGCGGTCGGGAAAGGCATGCAGCAGTAGTGCGCCGGCGAGCGGAGGAATAGAGGAAGGGGTGCTGCCGTTGCCACCGGCCGCTTGAGCGAGACGCCCGGCAAGACGACGCGCAGCCTCGGCCCGTTCACCCTTCTCGGCCTTGAAGCGTCGCAGCCGGTCTTCCAGATCGATGCTCTGGCCGCCAAGCCCCTGTTCCGTCAGCAGCACAGCAAGCAGCGCCGCCTCGCGCGCCTGGCCGAATTCGCCAGCGGAAATAACCATGGCCGCCAGTCGCGGAGGTAGGGCGAGCTCGCGCATAAGCCGGCCGCGCGCCGTCAGCCCGTTGTCCGCGTCGAGCGCACCCAGCTGCCGCAGCAGGGTCCGCGCCTCGGCAAGCGCCGTTGCCGGCGGTTGGTCGACGAAGGCAAGCGTTGCCGGATCCTGCACGCCCCAATGAGCGAGGTCGAGTGCGAGGCCGGAAAGGTCGCTGGAAAGAATCTGCGGTGGCGTAAAGGCCGGAAGCGCCGCCGTCTGGCCCGGGTGCCACAAGCGGATGGCGATACCCGGCTCAGTTCGCCCGGCACGGCCCGCGCGCTGATCGGCCGAGGCACGCGATACGCGAACCGTTTCGAGCCGCGTGATGCCAGTCGAAGCCTCGAAAACGGGCAGGCGCTGCAATCCGCTGTCGATGACGATGCGCACGCCATCGATGGTGATGGAGGTTTCGGCGATCGAAGTTGCCAGCACGATCTTGCGGGTGCCCTGGACTGCGGGCCTGATCGCCGCGTCCTGCTCCTTCTGGCTGAGATTGCCGTAGAGCGGCGCGATCATCGTCTCCGACCCGAAGCGGCCTTCGAGCCGCTCCACCGTGCGGGTGATTTCCGCCTGACCGGGCAGGAAGGCGAGAATGGAACCCTGCTCGCTCGCATGTGCGTTGAGTATCGCCCGCGTCACCGCATCCTCGATCCGCTCTCCCGCTGGCCGATCCTGATGGCGGATATCGATCGGAAAGCTGCGGCCCATGCTTTCAATCACAGGCGGATGGTCGAGGAGTGCTGCGACACGCTCGACATCGAGCGTTGCAGACATAACAAGGATGCGCAGATCGTCGCGCAGCGCCGATTGCACGTCGAGCGCCAGCGCCAGGCCGAAATCTGCATCCAGCGAGCGCTCGTGGAATTCGTCGAAGATGACGGTGGAGATGCCTGATAGTTCGGGATCGTCGAGGATCATCCGCGCGAAGACACCCTCCGTCACCACCTCGATGCGGGTCTTGGCAGAGATACGGTTGTCGAGCCGCATGCGATAGCCCACCGTATCGCCGACCTGTTCGCCAAGTAGCGAGGCCATGCGGGCAGCAGCGGCCCTTGCCGCCAGCCGCCGTGGTTCCAGAAGAATGATCCTGCCATCGCCGCGCCAGGCCTGCCCTAAGAGATAAAGCGGCACCAGCGTCGTCTTGCCGGCGCCGGGCGGCGCGGAAAGCACGGCACGCCGCTCTTTAGCGAGTGCGGCGCCAATATCGGCAAGCACATGCGAGACCGGCAGCTCCGGCAATGAAGGCACTCTATATGTCACGCCGGCTGGCTCCACATATGTTTATGGGCGAAAGCTGGAGTTTGCCGGTTCGACGCGGCTCGCGCCCACCTTTTATCGAGAGGCACCATATCCGCTCCCTTCAATCTCTCGATGTCTATTAGGTCCTGGGTGTCCGGCTGGCAATGCGAGGCGGATCCGGTGCTTGCAACAGGCGCAAGTAGCCCTTTGGGAGCGCTTATCGGGACGATTCCGGCAGGCGACGTAAAATGAATCCCGAAATCGCCGCTAATCGCGAAAAAATCTCCAGGATTTCAGCGCCACTTACAAAACCC